>JAJZBU010000023.1 GCA_021851865.1 Pseudomonadota bacterium
ATTTGAGACAAGAGTTTAAGCTGTCGTCCACGAGAGGGTGATAGACAGATGAGCGAGAGCAAAAAGCGCAAGAGCTACAGCGCCGAGTTCAAGGCGAAAGTGGCGCTGGAAGCCGTACGCGGGGTCATTTGCTGGCTGGAGCAATTCGCTTCGGCCCACTCGGGCAGATCACGCCGGATTTCAGTGAGCGAAGCGCACTGATTGGCATAACTGATCGATTGGCGGGCCCTTTTCCATGCACTGACACGCTCTTCCAGCGCAGCGTTGTAGATCTGTTGGTGCGAGCGCAGCAAAATGCCCAACGCCTCTGCTTGTCGAGGCGTTGGGTAAAGGCGGTCATTCACCTTGCGTTTTTGCGTTTCAGTCTGCATGATTTGGTTGCTATGCCAAAAACTGAACTACGATCACTGTATCATTGCGTTTATGCTTTGCAATACCATTTAGTTATTGTGACAAAATGTCGCAAAAAATGTCTGACCGCACCCATGCTGGCGTCGTTCGAGAGGCAGGCCAAGGAGCGCTGTGAGGCTTTGGGCGGAAGACTCCTGGAGGTCAACGGGGAAGCCGACCATATCCACTTGTTGTTGGAGTTGCCGCCAACGGTGGCGCTGGCCGATTTTGTGAATGCCCTCAAAACAGGGACCAGCCGCCGACTTCGCAATGAGTTCAAGGAGCATCTGGCAAGCGTCTACAAGAAGCCGGTACTTTGGAGCCGCAGCTACTGCATTCTGACCTGCGGCGGTGCACCACTTGAAATCATCGGGTATTCGTAATTGATCGTTGATCGAGTGGGTTTCTCTTGGCGTGAACTTTACAAATAAATCGTATTTTATTGTTGACAAGTGCCCGCATGTCGCTTATGCTTAAATCGTAGTCAGTAGTTGACAGTCGTTTTGACCAACTCGCACCTCGGAGCACAGGGGCCTTGTGAAAACAGGAGATTCAAATGAGCACTTCCACCACCTACTTCGTGATCTACAGCAACACCAGTCGCAACGGCATGACTGGTCTGCGCCCACAGGTCATGTGGACATTCGACAAGACCATCGTTAAAGCCGCAGCTTCGGAAATGAACCTGCAGCGGTGAATCGCTGGAAGACATGGCAGGCGTCGAGTGGATCGAAGATGCGGACGGCAACATGCAGCCCGCCCGTGAATTGACCTATGACGAAGTTCTTGTCCTGAGCCTCGAGAAGTTGGGCGATGACGGCGTCTGTACACCACATTCGGCACCGACGAAGCAGGCGCAGCGGCCTTTATCGAAGCAGCCGAATACCACGGTCTTGATGACGAAGCCCGTGCCATCGTCGAGAAGTTCAATTCGTAATCAGCAAGGCCCTGGCACACACTGGGGCCTTCTTCATAGGAGAAACGCCATGCAAGCAGCAATCGCGCCGCCCGCCATTCCGGTCGGCAGAATCAAGAGCTTTGGGCCGTTCGGCCCGAAATACGAGGTTGGCCACGTCCTTCGCCAGTTGGACGATGGTGACTGGATGATTGAGGTCACGATGATCGAGACGGGCGAGAAGGCGGAATACCGCTGGACACACCTGAGCGATGACCCGGAGGCGCACTGATGTATGCCGTCGCTTTTGACCTGGTGGTAGCCGACACGGAGAAGCACCACCCCAAGGGTGTGGCGCAGGCATACACCGAGATTGGCGCAGTCCTTGGTGAACACGGCTTCCGGCGCGTGCAAGGTAGCCTGTACGTGACCGACGACGAAAACATGGCGAACCTGTTTCTCGCCATTCAGGCGCTGCGAACCCGGACGTGGTTCCCGAAGTCAGTGCGTGACATTCGCGCCTTCCGAATTGAACAGTGGTCGGACTTCACTGCCGTGGTCAAGTCGTAATGTCCAAGAACCATCGCAATCGCTCATGGCGTTCTCAATGGACGCCTGAGCCTGTGAGCCGCACAGCTGTCCATAAAAGCGGCGTGACGGCTCGTGTTCAACCCAGCCCTACCGACCCGGAAAAAGATCGAATCATCTTGGACAACACGGCCACGCTTGACCTGGCGCGGTGGGACTTGGGGCTGTTGACAGAGCAAGCCGTCAAGCTCTGGATGGAGGGAGAGTTTTGACGATTCTTCAACTCCCGGCGTACAACGTCTTGAAGGTCGATTCGACCGAGCATGACTACCACATTGTCGCCGAACCTGTTGAACCACGGCGCTCCTGCCCGCATTGCCAATCAGCAAACACCGTGGGCTTCGGTCGCCGCGAACAGCTTGTCAAAGACTTGCCGATTCACGGCAAGCGCGTGGGCATTTACGTCGATACCCGGCGTTTCCAGTGTCGGGAGTGCAATCGCACGTTCTTCGAGTGCCTGCCCGATGTTGATGAGCGCCGAGCCATGACAACCCGACTGGTGAAGTGGATCGGCCAGCAGAGCCTGAAACGCACCTTCACCAGCATCGCGGAAGAAGTCGGCATCACAGAGGGAACTGTTCGGCTGATATTCAAGGACTTCGTTGCCGACTTGGAGAAAACAGTTCGCTTCGAGACACCGAAATGGATGGGCATCGACGAAATCCACCTCATCAAGCCGCGCTGTGTCATCAGCAACATCCAGAACAACACCATCGTCAACATGCTCCCGAACCGGGACAAGAAAACGGTGGTGAACTATCTCTACAACCTGCAAGGTAAGAAGGATGTTCAGTACGTGGCGATGGAAATGTGGACGCCGTACCGTGATGCGGTGCAGGCCGTCATTCCAGACGCCCGAATCGTGATCGACAAGTTTCACGTTGTCCGCATGGCCAACGATGCCGTGGAGAAGGTCAGGAAGTCGCTGCGCGAGCAACTGACGCTCAAGCAACGCAGGGGCCTGATGCACGACCGTTTCGTGCTGCTCAAGCGCGAACGCGACCTGAACGACCGGGAACGCCTGCTGCTGGATGGCTGGACGGCCAACTATCCCGAGTTGGGAGCAGCGTACAAGCTCAAGGAAGGCTTCTATGGAATCTACGAAGGGGCAGTTAGCCCGCAGGCCGCCCTGAGCGCCTACGAGGCTTGGAACAAGGCCGTAGTGCCCGAGGTGCGCGATGCTTACTCTGACCTGATCCGGGCATTCACCAACTGGCAACCGTGGATTCTCAATTACTTCGACCATCCGGTGACGAATGCCTACACCGAGAGCTTGAACAGTCTGATTCGGGTAATGAATCGGCTGGGGCGCGGCTACTCGTTCGAGGCACTGAGGGCAAAGATTCTGTTCACTGAGGGCGCACATAAGCGCACGCTGACCCGGCCAAAGTTTGAGCGTAAGCGTGAACCAGAGTTTGCTGAAATGGGCTTCGGTGTGCCAGAGGATGCCATCGGCTACGGACTGCCGCCTGGCAGCTTTGGAAAGGCAGTTTTGACGCCAAGAAAAGGAGCGTCAAAAGCTGAGCGTCAACACGAACCGTCAGGGCCACCGAAGAACTACGGAGCAGACATATCAACACTTGTCCGTATGATCGAGGCGGGTGAGCTTTGACCGTGTTTCAACGATCAATTACGAATACCCGCAAAATCAACCACACCGAGGATGACATGGATGATCCACGACATGATCGCCTTTGCCGCGCATCGACTCAAGATGAAGACTCTGTGCTGCCGCTAGGCAGTCGCCAGCGCCGCAGAGCGCGCCGAAAATTGGCGCTGTCGTTGTATCCGAGGGCGTAGGCGATCTCCTGTTGGGTGAGCTTGCCGGTTTTCAGGTATTCATTCGCTAGGTTCTGTCGCACCTCGTCGAGGATGGCGCGATAGCTCGTGCCTTCAACGAGGAGGCGGCGATGCAGGGTGCGGGCACTCATGTGATGCAGGCGCGCCATGACCGTCAGCGAGGGAAAGTGCCCCTGTTTCTGCAGAAGCAGGCGCATGATTTTTTGACTCAGCGCCGCCTTCTGCTGGCGTTGGTCGAATTCGCGCTGGCAGAGCCGGGCGGCCTCCTGGAACATGGCAGGATCAGCCATGGGCAGGGCGCGCTCGAGGGCGTCGCTATGGATGATGAAGCCGGCCCAGTCCTGGTCGTAACGCACCGGGCAGGCAAAAAGATCCTGCGCCAGAGACTCTTCCGGGCCGGCGGCAAAAGGGAATACGACGGCGGCGAGCGGCGAACCCATGCTGATCAGGCCGATGATGTTGTGAATGGCGAGCATGATCGCTTGCAGGATGTGGCGACGTGCCTGCCCGAGATCGGCCGCCTCGATGAAATGTACCTGTAGTTGTCCTGCGTGGGTGTGTCTTTCGATGCGGACGAGGTCGGTGCGTAGGCTGATGAAGCGTTCGAGCAGTTCCAGACCTTGTCGCATATGCGTGCTGTTCATCGCCGCATAACCGAGGATGCCATGCGTATGCGCCTGCAGGCTGGCGCCGACGAGCAAGCCCAGCGCCGGTTCCTGGCTGCGTTGCAAGGCGTCTTCGATCAGGTCGCGAAATTGATCAAGGCCGAGTTCGACGGAACCTTCTTCAAATTGTGCCGCTTGCAAGTGGTGATCGCGCAGCCAGTTTTCGGTATCGACACCGAGCGCAGACAGAGTGTCGACGAGCTGGAGCAGGTAGTAGGCAGGCAGGTTGATGTGGACTTGGTGCATGTGCATACCCCCCAGGTTCTGTCCATCATAGACATGATTGTCAAAAAATGACCTCACAATGTCAATCTTCCCTCTCGGGTTCTTTTCGGCCTCGGGCTAGGATGAGGGCACGGGCTACGCGCCTTGGCCAATGAACAGGAGTGACACCATGGGCAGTAAAATTCCAGACCAAGCGCTCGCAACGATGCCGCAAACCGGCAAGACTTCGCGTTGGAAAGATCCCAAGCGTTATAAGTGGCTGTTGAGCCCGGCCTTGCCCGTCATCGGGATCGCCGCCATGAGTGCCTATGCCATCGCGCCGAAGAAATTACGCGCTTTGGCCTGGACTGGGCCGGTCTTGGTGCACGGCGTCATTCCGGCCCTCGATCGTTTTTTCGGTGAGGACGCCAGCAATCCGCCAGATGAGGCGATGCAGGAACTGGAAAATGATCGCTATTACAAGCTGATCACTCAGGCTTTTATCCCTTCGCAATACATCATGACCATCCTGGGTTGCTGGCTGGCGACACGTGATGACGTTCCGATGATGGACCGGCTCGGTCTCACCATTTCAGTGGGGGCGCTCAATGGTATCGCCATCGTCACCGGGCATGAGCTCGGTCATAAGCACGATCGCGCCAGCCGTATCAGCGCCATGCTCGCCCTCGCTCCGACCTTCTACACCCACTTCGCCGTTGAGCATAATTTTGGCCATCACAAGCGCGTATCGACACCGGAGGATCCGGCCAGCAGTCGCATGGGAGAGAGCTTCTGGAAGTTTTTACCGCGTTCTGTCGCTGGGGGCTTCAAGTCGGCGATCGAGATCGAAAAACAGCGGCTGGCGCGCAAGGGCAAGAGCTTTTGGAGTATCGAGAATGAACTGTTGCAGGGATGGGCGATCACCGCCGGCTTTGTCGGCGTGACCACCGTCATCTGCGGTCTGCGCGCCTTACCCTTCCTGGCTGCGCAGGGTGCCTACGGCGCGAGTCTGCTCGAGGTGGTCAATTACATCGAGCACTATGGCTTGTTGCGACAGAAAGACGAGAAGGGAAACTACGAGCGCACCAGCCCCGAACACAGCTGGAACAGCAATTATACCGTCACCAACCTCGTGCTCTATCAACTGCAGCGCCATTCGGACCACCACGCCTATCCGACGCGCAGTTTTCAGGCACTGCGGCACTTCCCGAAAGCGCCGCAACTTCCTGGTGGTTACGCATCCATGCTCTTGCCGGCTTATCTGCCGTCCTTGTGGTTCGCCATGATGGATCCGAAGGTGATCGAGCACTATCGCGGCGATCTCAGCAAGATCAACATGGACCCGCAACGTCGTGAAGAACTTCTGCAGCGTTACGCCGCTCAGGCTGAGGCCTGCGCGCGGGGGGCGGCCAGAAGCGAGACAGAGGAAGGCGAGAAGAAGGCTCTGGTGGCAGCGGAGGCGGGCGCATGAAACGATATCAATGCGTCGTCTGTGGCTTCACCTATGACCAAGCGCTAGGCATGCCCTGGGATGGCATTCCTGCTGGAACGGCCTGGGAAGATATTCCCGAAGACTGGCTCTGCCCCGACTGCGGTGTCAGCAAGGGCGATTTCGAGATGGTCATTCTGTAGATGAACGCGGTGTTCGTGACGGGGGGGATTCCCCCCCTGTCATGGCTTGGCGCAGGGCTCAGCGCAAGCGCTTTGCTACTTCGGCGATACGTGCGCCGAACAGGCGAGCGGTTTCGAGATCGCCCGAACGTGGCGCCTGTTCCGGACTGGCATCGGAAGGCGAAATCGACATCAGGCCACCAAAGCCGGCGGTCCAGTTGACGCTTTCGGGGCCGTGCGCCATGGCGTTGGACGGCATCAGGCCGGTTCCCACCCAGATCTGACCATGCTGTTGTGACAGGGTCCAGATATATTGCAGGGTGACGTATTTGTCGCCATTGGTCGAGGCCGAGTTGGTGAAGCCCGCCGCGATCTTGTCCTTCCACTGCTGGGAAAACCAGGGTTTCGAGGAGGCGTCAGCAAATTTCTTGAACTGCCAAGCCGGGCCGCCCATATAAGTCGGGCTGCCGTAGATGATGGCGTCGGCTTCTGCCAGCGCCTGCCAATCGGCCTCAGACAATTGGCCTTCCGCATCGATACGGCACTCTTGCACCTGCGAACTCACCTGGCGGGCGCCTTCGAGAACGGATTGCGCCAACTTGGCGGTGTGGCCGTAGCCACTGTAGTACACGACACAGATCTTGCTCATCATGAAATCCTCGGGTGTTTGCGAGCTTTCACTCTAGTCGGCAAGATTGATTCTGACCAGGGGCGCTGAGACAACTCACTGTTGCCGCAGCGTTGGCCGCCGCCGTTCGCGGCGCCAGCTTTCCCAGAAACATCAGCCTGTGCTAAAAGATAACTTCCATAGCATGTACAGGAGGTCATCATGGCGAGCGCCGGGGATATTCTTCGTGTCAAAGAAGTGTCGCAGGTGTATTCCATCACGCCGGGGGCGACGGTTCTCGAAGCCTTGCACATCATGGCCGAGCGTCATATCGGGGCTTTGGTCGTGCTCGAAGAGGGACGGGTTGTCGGCATCCTCAGCGAACGCGACTATGCCCGCAAGGTGGCTCTGATGGAGCGCTCCTCCTACAACACCGAAGTGCGCGACATCATGACGCATGATGTGCTGACGGTCTCCAGTAAAGCTACCATCGAGCAATGCATGTCGATCATGACGGAGCGTCGCCTGCGGCATCTGCCGGTGGTCGATGAAGGAAAGCTCCTCGGCATGGTTTCGATCGGAGATCTGGTGAAAGCCATCATCACGAACCAGCAGTCGAAGATCGACCAGCTTGAGCAATATATCCGTGGTGCTTGAGGCAGAGAGTCTGCAGGTGGGTTTTTACCGGCACTACAAAGGCGGCTTGTATCAGGTCATCACCCTGGCTCGGCATAGCGAAAGCGGCGAGGCGATGGTGGTCTATCAGGCGCTCTATGGCCAGTTCGGTGTTTGGGTCAGGCCGCTGTCGCTCTTCGTCAGCGAGCACGCTCCGGGGTGTCCGCGTTTTGTGCGGGTGGCGCAGGCTTCTCTCCCTGCACTTTGAAAAAGAGGCTGTGCGCAGAGTTCGCCGCGGCCTCTTCGCCGCAGGCGATCCAGCCTTGGCCGTGCAGGACGTGGCTGGTATGACGTAAAAGAAGGCGTTCGCCCTGGTCGGTGAGGATGAGGGTACCGTTGCTGCTGAAGTCAGTGAGGGTGCAGCGTTCGCCGTGGACCTCGATGCGTGCGTGCCGGCGCGAGGCCAGGGTGGAGGCGATGACCCAATCATTGTCCGCTGCACGGCCGAGACTGAGCGTCGCGCCGGGGTGCAGACAACGCTCATGCTCGCCTTGTTGTAAGCACAGGCAGAGCCGTTGTTCGATGGTCTTGGCGTGCGACAGGAGCTGGGTCATGTCCGCAGCTTCGATGATGGCCTCGTACAGACCGACCTCATGATCCTTGCCACGCAGAGGGATGCTGTCGAGACGGCGAACCTGTTGTTGCTGCGCTTGGGAAAGGGTCGCGACCAGTGCGGCGCCGATCAGGATCTGTCCGGCACGCGCCAGACTGGCGAGACGAGCTGTCGTATTGACCGTATCGCCATAGACGTCACCGGCGCCTTTGATCAATTCACCGTAGTGCAGTCCTTGTCGTAGCTTCAGGGGAGGCTGCAGGTCGCTCAGGACATCGGGCAAGTGCATGGCGCAGGCGAGAGCGCTATCGCTGTTTTGAAAGACAGCCATGACCTCATCGCCCAGGGTTTTGACGACCCAGCCACCCTGCCCTTCGATCTGTCGGCACATGCGGTCGAGGGCGTGCGTGATCAGTTCAGCGGCGCGGCGGTCGCCCAGCCCTTCATAGAGGCGACTGCTGCCGCTGATGTCTGCAAAAAGGACGCAGCCGTACATGGAGGCCTCGTCACTCAAAGCGTCGACTCGATCTGCGTGAGCTGTGCCGACAGGCGCTGCTGTGCCAGCGCGAGCTCATCGCGGTGTGTTTTTTCCTTGTTCACCACTTCGGCCGGGGCGCGCTCGATAAAACTGCTGCTCGATAACTTGCTCTCTACCCGGGCGATGTCCTGGGTGATGCGCTGCAATTCCTTGCGTAGGCGCTGTGCTTCCGCCTTCAGATCGATGAGACCGGCCAGGGGCATATGGATCTCGAGCTGGGCGATCATTTGCGTCGCCGTCACTGGCAAAGCTTCCTCGGTGGCGAGCCAGCGCAAGGATTCGAGGCGGGCGAGGCTGTGCAGCCACGGCGCCAAGCGCTGGCTGCGTTCGCGATCCTCGTCCTGGCCCTGGCGCAGCAGGAGTTGCACGTGTTTGCCCGGCGCGATCGCGAGCTCACTGCGCATATTGCGCACGGCGCCGACGACGGCCTGCAACCAGACGATGTCGGTTTCAGCCGCGACGTCCTCGGCGGCCGAGGTGTAGACGGGGTAGGCCTGCAACATGATGGAGTCGCCTGACAGCTGCAGAATCGGTCTGAGGCCCAGCCAGAGTTCCTCGCTGAGGAAAGGCATCAACGGGTGCAGCAGGCGCAGGCTGCGCTCAAGCACGCGCGCCAGGGTGGCCAGCGTCGCTTGACGCTCCGGGCCGTCCGGACCGTTGAGAACGGGTTTGGTGAGCTCAAGATACCAGTCGCAATAATCATTCCAGATGAATTCATACAGGCTCTGGGCGAGCAGATCGAAACGAAACTCGGCGAAGTGTTCAGCGACCTGTCGACAGAGCTGGTTGCAGCGGTGCTCGATCCAGCGGTCGATGACCGTCGTCGCGGCGGGCGCCGCGGCGAGATCAAGGCCGGCGATATGGCCGTGCACATAGCGCGCTGCATTCCAGATCTTGTTGCAGAACTTGCGGTAGCCTTCGACGCGCTTCATGTCGAACTTGACGTCGCGGCCGGTTGAGGCGAGGGCGGCAAAGGTGAAGCGTAAGGCGTCGGTGCCATGCGCGGCGATACCTTCCGGAAACTCCTTCTGCGTCGCCTTGGTGATTTTCTCGGCGTCCTTGGGGCGCATCAGTCCGTGCGTGCGTTTCTCGATCAGAGACGGAAGTTCTATACCGTCGATGATGTCCAGAGGATCGAGGACGTTGCCTTTGGATTTCGACATTTTCTGGCCTTCGGCATCGCGGACCAAACCATGCACATAGACGACCTTGAAGGGGATCTGTGGTTGTCCCTGCCGGTCTTTGACCAGATGCAGGGTCATCATGATCATGCGTGCGACCCAGAAAAAGATGATGTCGAAGCCGGTGACGAGGACGTCGGTGGGGTGGAAGGTCGCCAGTTCGGGCGTCGCCTGAGGCCAGCCCAGGGTCGAGAAAGTCCATAGTGCCGAGCTGAACCAGGTGTCGAGGACGTCCTCATCCTGCCGCAGGACCTGCAACGCCGACAGGCCGTAGTGCGCGCGCACCTCGGCCTCATCACGGCCGACATAGACCTGGCCTTGTTCGTCATACCAGGCTGGAATGCGATGCCCCCACCAGAGCTGGCGCGAGATGCACCAGTCCTTGAGCTCGCGCATCCAGGCGAAATACATGTTCTCGTAAGCGCGTGGCACGAAGCGTATGCGGCCATCGCTGACGGCGGCGACCGCCTCACTCGCCAGCGGCGCGGTGCGCACATACCACTGGTCGGTGAGCCAGGGCTCGATGATCGCCCCGGAACGGTCGCCATGCGGCACTTTCAGGGCATAGGGCGCATCGATGCCGACCAGCCAATCCTGTTCGCGCGCGCACTCGATGACGCGCTCGCGTGCTTGCATGCGAGCGAGACCGGCCCAGCCGGCCGGGGCATCTTCCAGGCCGAGGTTGCCGGCGTCGTAGCTGATCATTTCGAATCGCGCGAGGATGCAGGCGTCGCGGTCGAAGATGTTGATCAGGGGCAGATGGTGTCGTTGTCCCAGTTCATAGTCATTGAAGTCGTGCGCCGGCGTGATCTTGACGCAACCACTGCCGAAGGCGGGGTCGACGTAAGTATCGGCGACGACCGGGATGTGGCGGCCGGTCAGGGGCAGGATCAAGGTCTGGCCGATGAGATGCCGATAGCGCGCATCGTCGGGATGCACCGCCACGGCGGTGTCTCCGAGCAGGGTCTCGGGGCGAGTGGTGGCGACGACGAGATGGCCACTGCCGTCCGCCAGGGCATAACGGAAATGCCACAAAGAACCTTGGGTTTCACGCGATTCGACTTCGAGGTCGGAGATCGCGGTGTGCAGCTTGGGGTCCCAGTTGACCAGACGTTTTCCGCGATAGATCAGCTGCTCGCGGTACAGCCGCACGAAGGCTTCGCGGACGGCGCTCGACAGGCCTTCGTCCATGGTGAATCGTTCGCGCGACCAGTCGACGGAAGAGCCGAGGCGGCGGATCTGTCGGGTGATGGTGCCACCTGACTCGGCCTTCCATGCCCAGACGCGCTGCAGAAAATCTTCACGCCCGAGCTGTTGCCGGCTCTCGCCGCGCGCGGCCAGCTGACGCTCGACCACCATTTGTGTGGCGATGCCGGCATGATCGGTGCCGGGCTGCCAGAGGGTGTTGTCACCGAGCATGCGATGGTAGCGGGTGAGAGCGTCCATCAAGGTATTGTTGAAGCCATGCCCCATGTGCAAAGAGCCGGTGACATTGGGCGGCGGAATCATGATGCAATAAGCCGGGCCTTGTCCCGTGGGCTTGAAGTAGCCGGCGCGCTCCCAGCGATCGTAGCAGTCGCGTTCGAGGCTGGCAGGGTCATAGGCAGTATCGAAGCTCATCGAGGGGGTGCTCGCGCAGGGAGTATGGGAGGCATTATACAGGTGAGGCAGGTCTGGCGTTAAGCCGTTCCTGCCTTGAGTGGGTGGTTGAGCACATGCCAGTGATGCGCTTTCAGCCATTTCCACTGTTCGCGTCGGCGTGCCCGCATTGTGGCGTCGCCCTCGACGAGGAGGAGCAGGCGGCAGGGCGGCAGATCCGGCGGCAAATCCTCGGCGAGGTTGAACAGGACGGCAGCCCGAGTTTGCCGCGCCTGTGGCCAGGTGATGAGGACGGGCGGTGCTTTGCCGAGTTCCTCATCGACCAGGGCGTGCGCGATGAAGCTCTCGGGACGGCCGCCCCAGAGCAGTTCATCCATGCGCAGAGCCTCATCGCGGTCCTGGCAACGCAGGAGTAGGCTGAGACCCTGCGCCTGCGTTTTCTCGACGATGCGCAGGATGTAGGACTGGCGCAGCGCCGTATCGACGGCTTCAGGCAGGCTGTAAAAAGTGGCTTCAGGCATAGGCTTGCCGGCGCAGATATTCGCTGAGCAAGGCCACCGGTCGTCCGGTCGCACCCTTTTGCGTACCGCTCAGCCAGGCGCTGCCGGCGATGTCGAGATGCGCCCAGCGCTGGCCTTCGGTAAACCGGGACAAGAAGCAGGCGGCGGTGATGGCGCCGGCGGTGGGGCCGCCGATATTGGCCATGTCGGCGCAGGTCGAGTCGAGCAGCTCCTGATAGTCCTTCCACAACGGCAGGCGCCATCCCCGATCGAGGCTGGCTTCACCGGCGGCCACCAAGTCTTCGGCGAGAGCGTCATCGGACGTGAAGATGCCGCTGGCGACTTTGCCGAGGGCCACCACGCAGGCTCCGGTCAGCGTCGCGATATCGATCATCGTCACCGGCTTGAAAGTCTTCTGGGTGTAGGTCAGCGCATCGCAGAGGACCAGTCGCCCTTCGGCGTCGGTGTTGAGAATTTCGATGGTCTTGCCGGAGAGCGAGGTGACGATGTCGCCGGGGCGGCCGGCGCCGCCCGAGGGCATGTTTTCGGCACAGGCGAGGACACCGACGACGTTGATGGGCAACTGCGCGGCAAGAAGCATGCGCATGACGCCGAGGACGCTGGCGGCGCCACACATGTCGAACTTCATCTCGTCCATGGTCGCTGCAGGTTTCAGTGAAATGCCGCCGGTATCGAAGGTGATACCCTTGCCGATGAGAGCGATGGGCGCCTGTTTGGCCGGTCCGCCACGGTACTCGATGGTCACCAGCTGCCCTTCCTGCTGACTGCCGCGGCTGACCGCCATGAAGGCGCCGGCGCCGAGTTTCTCGAGCTGGGCTTCGCCGAGGACTTTCACCCGCAGCTTACGTTGTCCTTTGCCGAGCTCTTGCGCCTGCTCGGCCAGATGACGCGGCGTGCAGACGTTGCCGGGCAGATTGCCGAGGTCGCGTGCCAGGGCTGTCCCTGCCGCCACCGCCTGCGCCCAGGCGAGGGCCTCGCGGCCGGCGGCGAGAGGAATGCGTTCATCGACGCTGAAGCTGACTTGTGTCAGGCTCGTCGGTGTATTGTTTTGCGTCTTGTAACGATCGAAGCGATAACAGCTCTCCAGCACGCTGCGCGCGATATGGGTCAGCTGTTCGATGGCGGTGACGCCGGCGATCTCGATTTCGGCGAAGGTCAGGCGGGCATGGGCGACATGCAGGCCCTGCAGGTGACGAGTGGCGGCCTGCGTCATCTTGAGCAAGGTCGCCAGCTGCAGGTCGCTGCTCGGTCCTGTGCCGACGACCAGCAGCCAGTCCTGAGGAAAGTCATGCAGGCGCCACAGTGGCAGGATCTCGCCCGCCTTGCCTGAGAAACTGGCGGTTTTCAGGGCTTGGCTCAGCTGCCCCTGGGTATGTTGGTCGATGGCGGCGGCGGCTGGGGAGAGCTGTTGCTCGGGGCCGACTGCCACGACCAGGGCTGCGTGGCGTTCGAGAGCGGCATGTGCGGATTTGATGTGCAGCTGCATGGCTTCCTCACAAGACAAAAAGATGGGTTTTCGGGATAATGGCCTCACCCGGTCCGAGCTTTTTACCACAGGCGACGGCCCCCTGTATCCCCTGCCAAGGGGGGAGATGAGGAAGAATTTTGGTGAGCACGCTGTCGCGTTACGTCATGAAGACCGTTTTTCAATCCATCTTCGGGGTGTTGCTGGCTCTTCTCGGTCTTGAGATGGTCTTTGCCTTTCTCGGCGAGCTTGATGCGCTGTCTGCGACCTATCACATGCGTGACGCCCTATGGCAGGTGATCCTGCATAGCCCGAGTTCGATCTATGAACTCATTCCGGTTGCCTGTCTCATCGGCGTGCTCGTCGGTCTTGGAGTTCTGGCCAACAACTCCGAGCTGACGATCATGCGTGCTGCCGGCATTTCGCCTTTGCGCATCGTATCTTTTACCTTGTTGCCGGCCATCGTCTTTGCCGGTATTTGTCTGATGCTGGCGCAGTATGTGATCCCGCAGACGGAGCAACTGGCACAGGTGCGCAAGACCCTCCTGCAAGGAGGCAGCGACGCCAGTCAAGGTTATTGGCATCGCGAGGGACGCAATTTCGTACACATCGGCTTGGTGCAGGAGCGCGGGATCCTCGATTTTCTCGACTTTTACACCTACGACGCGCAGGGACGTCTGATCCAGCGTGGGGCGGCGCAATTTGCCACCTATTCAGGAAATGCCGGCTGGCAGCTCGGTCACTGGGTACAGTGCGACATTTCCGCCAACGGCCAGGTCAGCGTTCTCGCGCAAGACAGCAAGACCTGGGTCACGGCGCTGATCCCAGGCTTTCTCGACATGGCGGCGCGTGATCCGGAGTTCTTGTCGTTGACCAGTCTGCACGCCTATGCCCGGTTTCTCTCCATGGAAGGGCTCAGCGCCGAGGCCTATCAGCTTGAGTTTTGGAAGAAGGTGATGCAGCCTGTGGCTACTTTGGTCATGGTGCTTCTCGCGGCGTCGATTATTTTTGGGCCGCTACGTTCAGTGACCATGGGACTACGTCTGGTGGCGGGGATCTTCATTGGCCTGGGTTTTCGCTATGGTCAGGATTTCTTTGGTTTTGCCAGTCTCATCTATCACTTCAGCCCTTTTTGGGGGGCGGCGATGCCTGCCCTCCTGGCGGGTCTTTTGGGTATGATGGCCTTGCTACGGATTTGAGGCGATAGCATGATGGAAGCGACGACCATGCCGACATTCTCCGAGCACTGGCACAGTGTCGGCCACAGTGATACGGGTCTGTGCCGACAGGTCAATGAAGACGCCTTGTTAGCTCGCCCTGAAGCGGGACTCTGGCTGGTCGCTGATGGCGTCGGTGGCGGGTGCGCCGGAGATCGCGCCAGTCAAGCTCTGGTCGAGGTCGGTCAGCAGATACACGTTTGTCTGGATCTGATCGACCAGACCCTCGAACTCGAGGAGGCAGTGCTCGAGCTCAATCGCCAGATGTGTCTCTATGCCGCCGAACAATGGGCGGGACGGGTGATGGCGACGACGCTGGTCGCCCTGCTCCTGCGCCCGGGCCGGGGAGTGTGTCTCTGGGCGGGTGACTCGCGTCTTTATCGCTGGCGTGCCGGGGAACTGCAGCGCATCAGCCGCGATCATTCCATGTATCAAGCCTGTCTCGACGAAGGACAGGCGCCGGCGCAGATTCCCGGGCAGTTCAAAAACCGTATTCTGCGCGCCATCGGCGCCAAGGAAAAATTGACCATGGATGTGCAGGTCTTCGCTTGTGATGTCGACGACCGCTATTTCCTGTGCAGCGATGGCGTGCACGCCCTGATCGACGACGGCGAATTGCGCGAGATCATCGCGATGCCGCCCGAGGAGGCGCTCGTTCAGATCAAGGAACGCTGTCTGCAGCGCGGCGCGCCGGATAATTTTACTTTTTTGCTGGTGACGCAGGCGGCTTCTTCGCCCGACGTCGCTGTCGATTAGGGGGAAGCTGGCATATCCTCAGTTTTGCCGCCATAATGACCGCAGACCACTTTGACCCACCGAGATCTCATGAGGCGCCCGAACGATTCCGACAGCCTCGACCCGATCAATGCGTCCTTGCGCACCTTGGGTGTGCAGCATGAATCGGGTGATATCGATACCGATGCCTATCTGGCGGCGCAACGGCGCTTGCTGACGCAGGCGACGCTGAGTCGTGACGCGACGGCGGCGGCGACGGGGGCGCAGGCGTGGCTGGCGCGCGCCGGTCTGTATCTGGCGATCCTGATGGTCGTGCTGACGGTGCTGGCGTTGATCAGTTTTTTTGTCAATTGACCCGTGGATGCCCTGTCAGCTTGACGTCTTTGCCGCTCCCCCACGCACTTCCATGAAGGCGGCCCCGTCTTCGCACTGACGGTAAACGCAGAAATTTCATCGGCGCTATGCGCTGATCAGTAGTCCTCAGTCGGCGACGCACGGAAGGGGCAAGCTTGTCGGGCACCGGGTCAGTAGATGCCACCACCATAGAGATGGCGGTAGCGGCTGATGACGCGATGCACGTAATCTTGGGTTTCGCTGAAAGGCGGAATGCCGCCGTACTTGATGACGTTCTTCTCGCCGGCATTGTAGGCGGCGAGTGCCAGCTCAAGACTCTTAAAGCGTTGCAGCAGGTCGCGCAGGTAATGCGTACCGCCACGGATATTCTGCGCCGGGTCAAAGGCATCGGCGACGTGGTAGCGGCGTGCGGTAGCGGGCATGAGCTGCATCAGGCCGCGTGCGCCGGGCGGTGATATGGCATAGGGGTTGAATCCCGACTCGGTATGGATGATGGCCAGGACGAGGCCTTTGTCGAGGCCATTTGCCGCCGCCTGAGTGGCGATCAGGCGGTCGTAGGCGTGGACATTACGGCCATAAGCGCCTTGTACCGACGCCTCATCACGTCCCCAGTTGTGATAGCGATGCATATTGCTGTCAGGATACCACGCCACCTTGCTGAGGACGGTGTAACGGTGGAACGCCAGTCCCTGCGGATGACCATCGGGATTGACGAGATTGGTCAGCAGAATGTTGCCTTGCGCATCCTTGAAGGTATAGATGTGCCCTGCCCACGTCGCGAGTGAACAAGCCAGTACGCATGCCCCCCACAGACAAGCCAAGTACCTGCGCTGGCCGGAGGTGGGCCACGTCGTGTCGATGAAAATTTTTCTCATAGGGCAAGATTAGGCGAGTCGCTTAGCGATGGCAAGATGTTGCCCCCCGGCTGGCATATGACAGATTCTCTCCTATGCTGAATGTCGAGGAGGCAAGCGCCGGATGTATCGTCCGGCGACAGGGCCGCTATCACCGATCAGCAATGAGTCATTCAGACCATGAGCCAGTCACAAGCTACCCGCGCTGAACACGATCACGATCACGATCATGTGCATATGCCGACGTCGGGCAATCCCATGGGCAAGATCGTCGCCTTGGTCAGCGTCGCCATCATCGTCTTTCTGGCATTCACCAGTTTCAGTGTGCAAAAGGCGGTGCAGAGCAATTCTAAACTCGCCAATATCCGTGACCTTTATTTCCCTGTCCTCGAACGAGTCGACGCCAACATTGTGCGCCTCGACAAGATGGAGGATCGTTTCATGCAGGGGGTCATGACCGGTGAGCGCGATACCGTCGAACAGTCGCAAGCTTACTATACGCAAGGGGATCAGGTGTTCGGCGAAATGGCCGCACTGTATCCGGCGCGAAGCAAGGAAATCATCGGCTTGCGCGCTGAGTTCAAGGCCTATCGTGATCTGGCTTATAAGACATCGATGGCGATGATCGCGCATACCGGCAATTTCAGTGACATTGGGCGGATGAATGCCGAGCTCAATGATCTGAAGAAGAAGCTCACCGATTTCCGTCATTCAAGCTATGACAACTTCGTTTCCAGTTTGAAGCAGACCCAGGAAGCGACCAAGCTCAACCTCTACATGGGCATGGCCATGGGGGTCATGAACCTCATGTTCATGGGGGTTCTGGTCTTTTTCATCCGCAACAATCTGCGTATGACGGCGGTGATCGCCGAACAGAATGCGACTTTGGAGTTGAAGGTCGAGGAACGTACGGCGGAACTCAGTCAAAAGACCAATGACATCAACGCCATGCTCAATAACATGAGCCTCGGTGTCTGCACCATCGTGCAGGGTAATGTTCTGCATCCCGAGTATTCCGCCTATATGCACTCTATCTTTGGTGCAGCGGACCTCGCCGGTCGCGATGTCATGGAAAGTCTTTTTTCCCATTCCAATGTCGGGGATGATCGTCGCGATCAGGTGGTGGTCGCTCTTTCTGCCATCATCGGTGAAGATCTGATGATGTTCGATTTCAATTCACACCTTTTGGTGTCGGAAATGGTCGTGCGAGAAGCGGATGGATCGGACAAGATCCTGCAGTTGCACTGGAGCCCGATCAAGAATGATCATGAAGCCGTCGATAAGGTCTTGTTGATCGTCCAGGATGTGACCAACCTGCGTGCCCTTGAACTCGAAGCGGCCAGTCAACGTGCCGAACTCGAGATCATTTCTCAGATCATCAAGATATCGATCGGTAAATTCAATGAATTCATCGAATCGGCACAAGAGTTTCTGAGTGAGAACGAGCGGCTGATCCGTGCTCAAACGCAGATCGATAGCGAAACCGTCGCCGCTTTGTTCCGCAATATGCACACGATCAAGGGCAATGCCCGCACTTTTGAATTCAAGCTCATCACCGATGCGGCGCACCGGGCCGAGCAGTCGTATGACCTTCTGCGCAAAGGTGAAGTGACGGCGTGGGACCAGACGTGCTTGCTGGCCGAGTTGGCCGAGGTGACGCATGCCGTTGCCCACTACCGTTCGGTGAGTGAAGACAAGCTGGGACGCAAGGGACGCGCTTCCGACATGCTGACGGCGCGTGGCGCTTTCGTTTCCATCGAGGAGATCGCGTCGCTCAAGGCCGCCTTGCAGTCTTTGCAGCTTGGCGACGCGGCATCTTTGGCTGCTGTGCAGGCGCATGTGGCGCAGTTCGGCTTGGTTCCCTTGCAGAGACTAGCGTCGGGAGCCGTCGATTCCATCTCTTCCCTGGCCAAGGAATTGGGCAAGCCGACGCCGACTTTTGAAATCGTCCACGGCGAGTTGGCCTTCAACAATGCGACGGCGCAGGCGCTGAAAAGCTCCTTTATGCACATCGTGCGCAACTCTCTCGATCATGGCATCGAACCGCCCGCCGAGCGTCTCGCCGCAGGCAAGAGGGCGGAGGGGCATCTGTATTTTGGGGCGCAGCAGGAGGGCGACCTGGTGCAGTTGCGTATTCATGATGATGGGCGAGGACTGGCGCTGCATAAACTACATGCGCGAGGTGTCGAGGCGGGAATTTTTCCCCCTGACGACGAGCCGGATCTGGCTGAGGTCGCCGAGTTGATCTTCCGCTCTGGCCTGTCTACGGCGGAGCAGGTCAGCCAAGTTTCGGGACGAGGTGTGGGCATGGATGCTGTGCGTACCTTCTTAAAGGAACAAGGCGGCGATATTTGCATTGAATTGCAGTCACCCCGGGGGCTTGATTACTGTGCCTTCTCCTTTCTGATTCAGTTGCCAAGTACATCGCTCCGCATGTCCTGAGACGATGCGAGGAGACTCATCCATGATGCTAGGGGTGCTGGGGTTCGTGCTGGGAGCAGCTTTGGCTGCGCTGCTCGTCGGATTCAGCGACGCGGCGCGGTATCGACGGCGTTTGCGCTGTTTTGAGGATGAGCAAGCCGTGCAGCGGGCGCAGATGGAGGCACAGGCACAGGCTCGGCTCGTGCAGTTGCGTCGTCTCCAGGATGAGGCCGATCAGGCGCGTCGACGCCACGATGAGCTCGAGTCGCAGCGGATATCTATGGAAGTGAGTTGTCGCGAGCAGGCGGCGGCGCTTGAGCGTGAGCGTCAGGACCTGCGCCAGCAGATGTCGATCGCGCAGGAGCAAGTCGACAGTTTTAAGCTGGATCTGCGTGATCAGGCGGCACCTTTGCTGCGTGAGTCAGGTCAGTTGCGCAAGATGGCGCACACCTTTGAGCGCTGGCACGAGGACATGATCTCGTTGATGGATCAAAATCGGAATATGCACGCCAAAAATCAGGAGTTTGGCTCCATCGTCAAGAACGTCATCATCCTGGCACTCAATGCCTCGATCGAGGCGGCGCGCGCCGGCGAGACCGGGCGTGGTTTTGCCGTCGTCGCCGACGAGGTGCGCAAACTCGCTGATCAGTCGGAGGAACTGTCGAAAGACTACAGCCGCAGCTTGCACATGAATGATTTGACGACCACCTCAACCTTTCAGGATATCCAGGCGGGCGGCAAGATGATGATGGCGGCCCTCAGTACACTCGACGCTTTGGTCCAGCAACTGCATCAGAGGTTGGATTAGCTCATGATCAGTACATCGGCGCAAAAAAGTCTGGAGACGATCTTTTTGCGGGCGGCGCGGACGACCCTTCCCTTGCATGCGGACGATGCCATCGCCATCATGCCACTGCTGGGGAGCAAGGCTGTCGATTTCCCCGAGCGTCAAGTCTTGATCCTGACCATTTCCTCGTTCACCTTCCGTCTTTTGTTGATTTTTCACATCGATGACGACGTGTCGACCAGTAGCTATTTTCAGCAGGACAAGGCAGACCGTTCTTTTGTCGATGCTTTCGCCGAGATGGCCAATCTTTTCTGTGGCGCGATGAATCGGGAACTGCTCAAGACTTTCCTGCACCTTGGCATGTCCACGCCCTATGTGTTGGGGCGCGCGAGCATGGGCTTCATCGACGTGCTCAAGCCGGGTTTTCTGGCCAGCTACCGCATCGATATCCGCGATGATGTCCACCTGCATGCCACCTTGTGTCTGTGTGAGAGCGAGGATATCGAGACGATCCATGTCGATATGGACGTTGAGGCCGGCAGCGATACCGGTGAACTCGAGTTGTTCTGAGCCAGATGACCGTAAACGTAAAGAGGGATGATGATGACCGAACATGTCTTGCAGAGTAAGGTTCTGGTGCTCGATGATAGCAATGCCTGCGATCATCTGATCAAGTCGTTCTGCGAAGAACGTGGACTCTTGCCGCTGCGCGTCAATCGACAGGCTTTGTCCGGCGTTCTCAGCTCCAATATCGATCTCGGCGCGGTCCTTCTCGATGAAGAATATAGCGAGGCAGAGGGCGGCTCTCGTGCCGTCGCCGCCCTCATTCATCAAGTGCGTCGCGAACTCCCGATTTTCTTGAGCTGCCGGACGCGCAAGCAGATGCATGACATCGCTGAGCCCCTGCAGAGCTATCTTTGTGGCGTGTTTCACTGGGAGGATACGACGCATCTGCATACGCTCGTCGATGAGTACATTTTCAGCCTGGTCTATCCCAATGCTTTGGTGTGCGGCATCTCCGAGCTGAGTGAAACCGTCCTCAGTGCTCAGTTCGCGCCTTTGCAAATTCAGGTCGATACCCCGTATATCGTGCGCGATCGACTGATCTATGGCGAGGTCTTCAGCTTGATGGAGATCGAAAGTCCATGGTGCCGGGGTTATATGATGCTGCAGATCGAAGAGGGCCCCATCCGCGATGTCCTGCGTCGGCGCAGTGTCACCTTCGACCATGATTTCCGTGAGGTCAACAGCTTCCTCGGCGAGGTCACCAACATGATCTGGGGCGCCTTCAAGAACCGCTTCATCGGTGAACCAGCGGAAAGCAGTACGCGTGTCAAGATCCCTTTGATCATCAATCACAAGCACAAATATATTTCCTTTGGTACGGAAAATCCCCAGCTATGCTTTCGCTACACCTTGCGTGACGCGAACAGCGGTGAGGCTTTCGTGCTCTATCAACGCTTTATTTTTAACCTCAGCTGGTCGCCTGAGGACTTCAAGGAAGTTCATGAGTTCAATGAGCTGGTGAGTTCAGGTGAACTCGAATTCTTTTGATCGAAGGGGAGATTTGGTATGGCGAAGATTTTGATCGTGGATGACTCGAGTACGGTCAGGGACGAGGTGGCTGGCTTTTTGCGCAACGCCGGTCTGGATGTGGCGACGGCCGTCGACGGGAAAGATGGCTTGGCGAAAGTTAAGGCCGATCCAGGGCTCAAGCTCGTGGTCAGCGACGTCAACATGCCCAACATGGATGGTCTGACCATGGTCGAGAAGATACGTGGCGAGCTCGGCAACTCGACGATCAACATCATCATGTTGACGACGGAGAGTAGCCCCAGCATGAAGGAGCGGGGTAAAGCGGCAGGGATCAAGGGCTGGATCGTCAAACCCTTCAAAGGTGAGGCGGTGCTCGAAGCCTTCAAAAAGATGGTGGGTTGATTTTTTCCGTACGGCCAGGGCGCCTGGGTTCTCCTCCTGGAGCCTGGGCGTCGTGCTTGATCTTGCGTCTTCCTTCATACTGAGCCGACGACTCCGCAGGTCGTCGCTCTCCTGTGTCTGCGAAGTCCATGCTCCATCGACTCATTTTGGCCGCCCGCGAGTCCTCCTGGCATCATTATTAAACTATATGGACGTCCATCATGTAAGGTGGCAAACTAAGACTCCATCGATTTGTAGCGAGCGAGGGCAGCATGATGGATGAAGAAAGCACCGAAGATCGCCTGTTGCGCGAGTCGGTACGTCGATTCGTGCAGAAGGAGATCCTGCCGCATGTCGAGGATTGGGAGGAAGCAGGCGGCTTCCCCCGTGATCTCTATCGACGAGCGGGCGAGGCTGGATTTTTGGGACTGGGTTTTGCTCAGGAGGATGGCGGCAGCGGCGATAATCCTCTGACCATTCTCGCCTTTACCGAGGAAATCATGCGCTGCGGCAGCGCTGGGGTGGTGGCGTCTTTAGGGTCCTTAGGCATCGCCTTGCCGCCCTTGGCGCGCTGGGGCAGCCCCGAGCTCAAGAGCCGTATCATGCCAGCTGTGCTGCGCGGTGAAAAAATCATGGCGTTGGCGGTGACTGAGCCGGGTGGTGGTTCGGACGTCGCACATCTGCAGACGCGCGCGCAGCGTGTCGGCGATGAACTCGTCGTCACCGGCAACAAGACCTTCATCACCAGCGGTTGTCGAGCCGACTATTACACCGTCGCCGTGCGTACGGGCGGGGAGGGTGCCGCCGGTGTCAGCTTGTTGCTCATCGAAGCCGATCGCCCCGGGTTTTCGCGCAGCGCGCCTTTGCGCAAGATGGGTTGGTGGGCCAGTGATACGGCGGAGTTGGCTTTCGATGCGGTGCGCGTGCCGGTCGATCAGCTCATCGGGCCGGAGAATGCAGGATTCTATGCGCTGATGAGCAACTTTCAGATGGAACGGCTCAATCTGGCGGTGATGGCAGCGACGACGGCTGACATGGCTTTGCAAGCCAGCTTGGAGTACGCGCAACAACGTCAGGCTTTTGGTCGCAAGATCGCTTCCTTCCAGGTGCTCAAGCATAAATTGGCCGAGATGGCGACGGAAGTGGCGGTGTGTCGGCAGTACAACCGCGAAGTGGCGCGGTCTTTGGCGCAAGGCCAGGATCAGGTCATGGCGGTGTCGATGGCGAAAAATTTTGCCACCAGCGTTTGTGATCGCGTGACCCATGCCGCGGTACAGATCTTTGGCGGCGCGGGGTATATGCGCGGCAGCCTGGTCGAGCGACTCTATCGTGACAGTCGTATCCTTTCCATCGGCGGCGGGACGCACGAGATCATGAATGAGCTGATCGCGCGTCAGATGGGGCTCTGAGGGCAGAAGCTGGAAAAAAAGGCTATGCTATCGGGGACAGTGCGCAAGGGCGAAGGGTGGGCATGGATTTTGAGTGGATATCAACACCAGGGCGCTTGCGTTCCCTGGTGCGCCAGCTTGAAACCCAGTCGATGCTGGCGATGGACACCGAATTCCTCCGTGTCGACACCTTTTACCCCATCCCAGGCTTGGTGCAGATCGCCGACGCCGAGCAGGCTTGGCTGATCGACCCCCTGGCGCTGTCGCAGCCCATCGAACTGGCGCGTATCTTTTATGCGCATCACATTGTCAAGGTCCTGCACGCCTGCTACGAAGACATCGAGGTCATGCAACAGTTGTCGCGCCTGCAGGTGCGCCAGGTCTTTGATACACAACTGGCGGCCGCTTACCTTGGATACGGTCTGCAGGTCGGCTATCAGCGACTGTTGTATGAGGAACTCGGCATCCACATCAGCAAGGAAGAGACGCGTTCGGACTGGCTGCACCGCCCACTCAGCGCGCAACAGCTGCAATACGCCGTCCAGGACGTGCGCTATCTTCTGCCGCTTTATGCGGTGCTGCAGCGGCGTCTACAGGATCTTGGGCATTGGGACCGGGTGATCGAGGACAATCATCTTCTGCTTGCCGAGTGGTCGCTCACCCCCGAGCCGCAGTCGCTCTGGCGTGATCTACCTTCCGCCTGGCGTCTCAGCCGGCCGCAGCTGGCGGTCCTCCAGGCCCTGTGCACTTGGCGTGAACGACAGGCGCGCGAGCGCAATGTCCCGCGCGGTTTTCTGCTCAAAAATGTCAGTCTGTATCCCCTGGCCAGTCTACAGCCCCGCGATTTTCGTCAGCTGGAACGCATCGAAGGCATGAATCCGCGGATTCTGCGGCGTGAGGCGGATAGTCTCCTTGCCTTGATCGAGGCGGCGCGGGCGACGCCCATCGAGCTCTGCCCGCCGGCCCTGCCGCGGCCATGGCCGCGGGAGATTCGTGATATCATGAGCGAGTGTCGGGAGGCGGTTGCATTACGTGCACAGGCCCTCGATCTGCCCGTCGATATCCTGATCCGTAAAAGACAGTACGATGAGTTGCTCGATGTCTACGTCGCTGCCAGCGAACCATCGCAACGTTGGCAAGGTTGGCGTCATGAGGCGGTCTTTCTTCCCGTCATGGCGGTCTTCGACACGCATCGCGTTGATTTGTTGGCCTGGAATCGGGAGCGGTATGCGTCATGACCTTGATGATCTGTTCGGTCTATGAAGCGCAGCGTCGCGCGCAAACCTATCTTTTCGTCGAGCGTCGCGAGGCCTTGTCGCGGGTCCCCGATGCGTTGCGTGAGCTCATCGGGGAGCGGCCACGCCATGTCATGGATATTCCCCTGCGATCGGGCATGCAATTGGCGCGTATCGATGCCGATACCCTGCGCCAGACGCTCCGTGAGCAGGGCTATTACCTGCAATTGCCGCCTCAGGATGAGGCCGAGGTCGTCGCCCTGAAACGACGTCAGCGTGAAGCGCGGACATGAGAGCTCGCTTTTGGGAGCGCTACGCGCTAGCCGACCTGACACCAGATGAATGGGAAGCGCTTTGTGACGGCTGCGGTCGTTGCTGCCTCAACAAGCTTGAAGACGAAGACAGTGGTGAAGTCGTCTATACCCGCGTCGTCTGCGCATTGTGGCATGCGTCTGGAGGTTGTGGTGATTACGCGCACCGGCAGCAAAAAGTCGCAAGCTGTGTCGTATTGACGGCGGAGAATGTGGCGACGCTACCCTGGTTGCCGCGCACTTGCGCCTATCGTTTGCGCGCCCAGGGGCGGCCATTGTACGATTGGCACCCGCTCATTTCAGGAACGGCGCTCAGTGTTCAGCGTGCCGGCATCAGTGTCGTCGGGCGTTGTTTGTCGGAAACGTCCGTCGCCGAAGATGAGCTTGAAGCGTATGTCGTGAGGTGGAAAGGCTTATGATGATGTCTTTGCTCGGCGCTTGGCTGATCTATCTGCTGAGTGCGACTTTGATCATTCTGCTCAGTTATCACCTGATGTTGCATTTTTTGGGGCGTATGCCGCGCGCTGTTCTTTCGGCACTGCTCGTGCTTTTGCTGACGCCGGCCCCCACCGATGCCACGATGCAGCACGTTGGCCCGGCGACGATCGCTCTGCTGTTTGATCTTTTGGCGCATTCCCGTATCGGTGTATTGCGCGCCCTCCTGCCGCTGGCGGTGTCGGCGACACTCGCCGCCAGCGTGCTCGCCTGGATCTTTCCGCGTCGCCCGAGCGACGTTTGACCACGCGCTCTGCTATAACTTAGGAAGAGCGGTTTCTGGCTGGATGAGGTGCCGATGCGTCATCTCACGATCATCATTGCAGGCTTTTTCATCGCCTGGACCGGCGCGGGGCAGGCGATGGCCGCCCCGCCGGTGGCGGCACCTTTGCATCTGGTCGTGCTGATCGATGTGTCCGGGAGCATGCGGCACAACGACCCGACACAGGCGCGCCAGCATGCCCTGGGCTTGCTCTTGCGCCTTCTCCCGGCCGGTAGCGAGCTCTCGCTTTTGACCTTTGCCGCGCACCCGCATTCCTTATGGAGTAGCAGCAATTGGCAGTCGGCGCAGTTGGTGCAGGTTTTGCCCCGCCTGACGGCGATCGATGAACACGGCGCCTGGACGGATATCGATGCGGCGTTGCGGCAGGGTCTGCAGACGCTGGCGAGCGAGCCTGGCGGGCGGCAGCATTTGATTTTGCTCACCGATGGATTTGTCGAATTGGGGCACGGTAGCGCGGCCGATGCCGTGTCGCGCGCTCAGGTATGGAATGAGGATCTGGCGCAGGCGCGTCGGCAGGGGGTGCATCTGCATACCCTGGCCCTGGGTGGAGAAGCTGATCTGCCCTTGCTACGGCATCTGGCCCTGGGCAGTGACGGGCGTTTTGTTTCGGCGCAAGTGCGGCAATTGACACCGGCGCTGCTCGACATCTTTGATGCTGCCGCTCCGGCGCAACGTTTGCCCGTGCAGGGACGGGCTTTCCAGGTCGATGTGAGCATTCATGCCATGACCCTGCTGCTCTTGGGCGGCTCGCAGGAGCGCTTGCCACGACTGCTCACCCCGCAGGGGGAGGCGTGGACGCCGCAGAAACATCCGGCATCGCTGAGCTGGACGCGAACGCCTGACTACGAACTGATTGAGGTCAAGAACCCGATGGCTGGGATCTGGCATCTCGATGCTGACCTCGGGCCGCGTAGCCGTTTGAGTGTGCTCAGCGACCTGACCTTGCAGGTGCATGGGGTGCCGATGAATGCCGCCGGTGAACAGCCTGTGGATCTTGACATTAGTTTGAACGATACCCATGGCACGGTCGTCGATCCCGCCCTGCTCGGTCGTTGTGTTTTGACACGACATAGTGGTTTGCGCGGTCAGTTGCTCGATCAGGATCTGCTGTACGATGGGCCGCAGCAAGGTTCGGTGATGATCCCCGACGATGGGCACTTTCAGTCACAGCTGCCGGGATGGCGACATGGCGGTGATCATATCGTGCGCATCACCTTGCAATGCGCGGGTTTCTCCCGTGAGTTCGATCAGCTCGTGCATGTCACCGCGCATCGCGAAGATCTGCCGCCGCCCGCGTCGGCGGCGGTGCAGCCTGTGCCGCGCACGCCCCCCCATGCCCGACCGGCGCAGCACCTGCTGCGTTCGATTCTGATCGCCGTGCTGGCCGGCGCGCTGCTTCTGCTGGTGTTGGCCATGGCCTATATCGCCTGGCATAAGGCGCGGCTCAACAAGGCGCGTTCCCTGGTCGTATCGGAGGAGTCCGACGCACCTGACGAGTCTGATGCCGCCACCAAGGCCACACAGGCAGCCCCCGACGATCACTGAGTCATCCCCTTGTCATCGCTTCGGCCTAGTTTGAAAGCGGCGCTCATGATCGGGAGGAGGCCATGCGGCGACGCCTGGGTTTATTACTGATTCTTCTAGGCTCTATGGCGAGCAGCCGGGCCGATTGCTGGCAACAGACGGCGCAGCGATTTGCTGTTTCGGCGCGCTTGCTGCAGGCGATTGCACAGGTGGAAAGTGGCGGTCGCAGCGAGGTCTGGCACCGTAATCATGACGGCAGCATCGATCGCGGCCTCATGCAGGTCAATAGCCGCTGGTGGCCGCGCCTGATGCGTGCTGGCATCCAACCGAACGATCTTTTCGATGCCTGCGTCTGTATTCACGTCGGCGCCTGGATTTTGGCGCAGGCGATCGCGCATACGGGGGCGCGCTGGGCCGCCGTCGGGGTCTATCATGGTGGCTCGCAAGACGAGCGTAGACGCTACATCGCGCGCGTTTACCGCGCTTGGCGGCACGGCTCACCGCAGGTTCTGTCCAGTTCTGAGTGAATTGGTATAGCCCTTGCAAGCGGATGGCTTGAGATCACCAGAAGGTGTCAAAAGCCATGAGATCGTCCTCCATGCGCGCACAGATCCATGAATTTTCCGGGCCACCCGGACCTCTTCCGTCAAAAGTCCGTCGGGAAGTGTCCCTGGTCACCTCCTTGCCTGGCGGTGCCTTGATCGTCTGCCGTGACGGCCGGGTGGGTGAGTGCAATACCCTGGCCCTCGACATGCTTGGGGCGCCCCTGCTCAATGAGCCATGGTCGGCGGTGATCGAGCGGGCCTTCCTGCCGCGTCAGGACGATGGGCATGAGGTGTCCCTGTGCGATGGCCGGCGCGTCCGCATCGTCACTGAGGCCCTGTCCTCCGGAGAGGGGCAGTTGGTGCAACTCATCGATCTGACTGAGTCGCGTGCCTGGCAGGACAAAGTGGCGCACCATCAACGCGTCTTTGCGCTTGGACAGATGGCGGCGACCTTGGCGCATCAATTGCGGACACCGCTGAGTACGGCGACGCTCTACGCTTCGCATCTGGCGCAGGGGCAATGGTCTGGCGATCAGGGAAAATATTTCGCACGCCAGCTGCTTACCCAGTTGGCCACCATGGAAAGTCAGATTCAAACCCTGCTCTTGCTGGCGCGCCGCGAACTGCCTTTGTGTGATCGTCTGACCCTGCCGGCACTGGCGGCCTCCTGGCAGGTACGCTGGCCGCGGCTGCAGCACGCGCCACTGCCGAGCGATCTCGAGCGAACGCAGGTGCTGGTGCACGCTCAGGCGCTGATCGAGGCCATGGACAATCTCGTACGCAATGCCGAGGAAGTCTCGCCTGGACAGGTGCGCTTGGTCCTGCGTCGGTGCGCGCGCGAACTGCATGTCGAGGTGCATGACGCCGGCGCCGGGCTCGATGCCGCTGACTTGGCCGCGCTCGAACGCCCCTTCCATAGCAGCAAACCGAATGGGCATGGCCTCGGTCTGGCCCTGGTGCGCAGCATCATGGCCGCCCATGCAGGATGCCTGCGGGTGCGCAGTCAACGTGGCGAGGGAAGCGTGTTCGCCCTGGTTTTACCCTTGTTGGAGGAGAAGCAGTCATGAGTGGCTTGCGTTTGCTCGTGGTGGAAGATGACGCCGCCTTGCGCCAAGCCCTGGCCGATACCCTGATGCTGGCTGGAATCGAGGTCGATCTGGCGGCGACTGGCGATGCGGCCGAGGCGATGGTTTTAGCGACGACGTATGCCATGGTCGTCTCCGACATCAATATGCCGGGGCGCGATGGCTGGTCGCTCTTGCGCCGCTTGCGTCAGATCGATCCTGGTTTGCCGGTTCTGATGATGACCGCCTATGCCAGCATCGCCGCGGCCGTCGATGCCCTGCAGGAAGGTGCGGTCGACTATCTGGCCAAACCCTTCACCCCCGATGTCCTCATGACCCGCGTCCTACAATATGCCCGGCGCACTCCGGGAGGACAGGAACCGGTGGCGAGCAGCGCCAGCACGCAGCGTTTGCTGGCCATGGCGCGCAAGGTGGCGGAAGCTGACGTCAGCGTGCTGATCACCGGTGAATCGGGGACCGGCAAGGAGGTTATGGCGCGTTATATCCATCGGCATTCGGCGCGTGCCGACCGGCCTTTTGTGGCGATCAATTGCGCTGCCATCCCGGAAAACATGCTTGAGTCCATGCTCTTCGGCTATGAAAAAGGTGCTTTCACCGGTGCCTATACGACGCAGCCGGGCAAGTTCGAACAGGCCCAGGGCGGGACCTTGTTGCTCGATGAAATCTCCGAGATGCCTTTGCCTTTGCAAGCCAAGCTGTTGCGTGTCTTGCAGGAACGCGAGGTGGAAAGACTAGGTGGCCGGCACCCCATTGCACTCGACGTTCGTATCCTCGCGACCAGCAACCGTCTCCTCGCTGAAGAGATCGCGCAGATGCGTTTTCGTGAGGATCTTTATTACCGGCTCAATGTTTTTCCCCTGCAGTGCACGCCTTTGCGCGAGCGCCGTGACGATATCCCGGAACTGACCGACTATTTCATCGCCGAACATGCCCAGCGCTACCAGCCTTTGCCGCGTCTCAGCGCCGACGCCATCGCCTGCCTGTGCCAGCATGACTGGCCGGGGAATGTGCGCGAGCTGAGCAATGTCGTGCAACGCGCTCTCGTCTTGCATGTGGGCGGCGTGATCCACGCCGAGGATATCGTCTTCGATACGCTCGGAGCGCGTCCACGCGTCCTCGAAGTGTCGCCTTCGCATGATCTGCACAGCGATGTGCAGCAACGCGAGTTTGAACTCATCGCGCAGGTCCTGGTGCAGGCGGCGAGCAAGAAAGTGGCGGCGCAGCGCCTGGGCATCAGCGATCGCACCTTGCGCTACAAGCTGTCGCAGATGCGGGAACAGGGATATGCCGTTTGAATGCGGTTTGGCGCGTAATTTGCAAGAAATTTGCAAGTGATGGGCTAGGCGCTGCGGCGCCATAAAAATGACTCGCTGGAGGCCAGGATCATGATTCAGGGCGTGGGACATCTCTCGCAGTTGCTGGCTGAAATGGATCGCATGAAAGTGGGCGCCGGCGCTCCGGCCGCAGCCCCCAGTGCGACGCAGGCACCGGCTGGTGCTGATTTTACCCAAGTCTTCAAGGCCGCCATCGGTCATGTCAATGAGCTGCAGCAGCGCTCTGAAAGCATGCAGAAGGCTTTTGAGATGGGGGATAGCAAGGTCGATCTCACCCAGGTGATGGTGGCTCTGCAGAAGGCCAATCTGTCACTTGAAGGCATGATCCAGGTCCGTAATAAATTCATCAATGCTTATAAAGAAATCATGAGCATGTCGATCTGAGGAGTCTGAATCATGGCCGAACTTGCGACCTCGGCACAGGGAAACAGCCTGTCTTTACCGTTCATGGACGGCCTCGGCCGTCTCGGCATTCTCAAGCAGATCGGCCTGCTGGTCGGGCTGGCAGCCAGCGTCGCTCTCGGTGTGGCGGTCGTTCTGTGGTCGCGTGATACCCCCTATCAGACCTTGGTGACGCAGCCGGATGCACAAGCAGCGGCGCAGATAGGAAGCCTGCTGGAGCAATCACATATCGATTATCGTATCGATCCGGACAGCGGCGTCATCATGGTCGATGGTCGCCGTCTCGAGGAGGCCAAGCTGAAACTGGCCAGCAGTGGTTTGGCGCCGCACCCCAATCCCGGCTATGAACTGCTCGACAATGAGCCTTTCGGCAGCAGCCAGTTCATGGAGACGGCGCGCTACTACCGTTCCGTCGAAGGTGAGCTGGCGCGCACCATCAGCGCGATGGCGGGCATCCGCGAGGCGCGCGTGCATCTGGCCATTCCCAAGCATTCGGTGTTTGTCGGCGATGACAGCCACCCTTCGGCGTCGGTCTTCGTCAGTCAGTTGGGTCTCTCGCCTCTGGATCGTTCACAGGTGGCGGCCATCGTCCATCTCGTCGCCGCCAGCGTGCCCAATATGCGGCCACAGGATGTCGCCTTGGTCGATCAGAGCGGTCACTTGCTGTCTAGTGACGACAATGATCCGGGAGCGCTGCTCTCCGAGCATCAACTGCAATACCAAAAAGGCGTCGAGACCGACTTGCGGCGGCGTATCCAGGAGATGCTGACGCCCATCCTCGGGCCGGGCGGGTTCCATGTCGAGGTGTCGGCGGATCTCGATTTCAACAAAGTCGAGCAGACGGCCGAGAATTTCAATCCCGATCTTCCGGCCTTGCGCAGTGAGCAGACGGTCTCGGAGATGCAAAATGCCGGCAGCGGGGCGGTCGGAGTGCCGGGGGCGCTGTCGAACCAACCGCCCAATGGTGGGAGCGCACCGGCGACGACGAATGCCGCCAGCCTGCCTAAAACAGGACCGGGCGCCGCGGGTTTTGGGAATACGGGGGGTGGGGCGGCGAGCGCCAGCACGACGACGAGTTCGCCGGGGAGTCAGCGGCAGGAGTCGACGAAGAATTTCGAGCTGGATCACATGGTCAGTCATGTACAGCAGCAGGTCGGCGCCATCAAACGCCTGTCGGTGGCGGTCGTGGTCGACAACATGTTTACGACGGTGAAGACGAGCAAGGGCGTAAAGACCCAGCGCGTTCCGCTCAATGCACAGCAACTGCAGCGGTTGACGACCCTGATTCGCGACTCGGTCGGCTATGATGTCACGCGTGGCGATCAGGTGTCGGTGGTCAATCAGCCCTTTGTCGACATGTCGGCCCTGGAGGCGACGTCGGTTCAGGAGAGCTCGCCCTGGTGGAAGCAGACTTGGTTTCTCACCCTGCTGCGCCAAGTTCTCGGGGGGCTCTTCATCCTGGTGCTGGTGCTGGCCGTCCTGCGGCCGATCATGCGCAATCTGTCGCAAAAGAGCGCCGTCGAAGTCGCCGAGGAAGAAGCCGCCTTGCACGAGCTCGGACTGGATGGTGGGTCGGGCGGCGGCGTCGGCGAAGGGGGGCGAGTCACCTTGAGTGGCGCGGCAGAAGACCTTATGCTGCCAGGACCCCATGATGGTTTCGAGAGCCAACTGGCCGCCGTCAAGGCGATGATCGCGGAAGATCCAGGCCGTGTTGCGCAGGTCGTCAAGGAGTGGGTCAATAAAGATGCATCCTGAGGTGATTGATCATGGCTGAGGCAGAGAAAGCCGGTGAGACCGGTCTGGTATCGGGGAAAATGACGCCTCTCGAGCGCGCTGCGGTCTTGCTGATGACCGTCGGCGAGCAGGATGCGGCGGCCGTCCTCAAGCATCTGTCGCCACGCGAAGTACAGCGCATCGGTACGACCATGGCCGCTCTCGCCAATGTCCAGCGCGGCAGTGTCGAAGGGGTGTTCAATGACTTCATCGGAGTGGTACGCGAACAAACCGGACTGGGTGTCGGCAATGAAGAGTACATCCGCAAGATGCTGGTGTCCGCCCTCGGCGAAGATCGCGCCGGCTCACTGATCGACCGTATCCTGCTCGGCGGTAATACCAAGGGACTCGACACGCTGAAGTGGCTGGATGCGCGCAGTGTCAGTGAACTCATCCGCTACGAGCATCCGCAGATCCAGGCCATCGTCATCTCCTATCTCGAAGCCGATCAAGCGGCCGAGGTTCTGCAGAGCATGCCGGAGAATGTACGCGTCGATCTGATTTTGCGCATCGCCAAGCTGACCTCGGTGCAGCCGACGGCGATCCAGGAGCTCAATGACATTCTCGAGAAGCAGTTCTCCGCCAGCAATGCTCCACAAAAGGGACTCGGTGGCGTCAAGTGCGCGGCGGATATCATGAATTTCCTCGATACGGCGGTGGAAGCCAAGATCATGGAGGATCTCAATGGCCAAGATGAGGGCATGGCCACGGCGATCGCTGATCTGATGTTCGTCTTTGAAAACCTGAAAGAAGTCGACGATCGTGGCATCCAGACCTTGCTGCGGGAAGTGGCGTCGGAGACGCTGATCGTGGCGCTCAAAGGCGCCGATGAAGAACTGCGCGAAAAAATCTTTCGCAATATGTCGAAACGCGCTGCAGAATTGCTCAAGGATGACCTCGAGAATCGTGGGCCGGTCAAGGTCAGTGACGTGCAGTCTGCGCAGAAAGAAATCCTCGCGGTCGCCCGCCGCCTGTCCGATGCCGGTGAACTGGTGCTCGGTGGCAAAGGTGGCGAGCAGATGCTCTGAGTTTTCGCACAGGCGGGGGGGATGGAATGGGTGATGATCATGAGGTGAAATCCCCGGGGCGTCTGACGGCTTATGAACGTTGGGAGGTGCCGAGTCTGGATGCGGCGGTGCGAGCGGCGGCGGAGAAGGCGCGCCCACGTCTGCCGACGGCCGAGGAACTCGAGCAACTGCGACGGCAGGTGCACGACGAGGCTTATGCCAGCGGTCACGCCCAGGGATTGCAGCAGGGCCTGAACGAAGGTCGCCAGCAAGGACAGGCTGAGGTGACGGCGCAGGCGGCGCGGTTGGCGGCCATCATCCAGGCTTATACGCATCCTGTTGAACAGCAACAGCAAGCCATCGCCAGCGAATTGCTGACCCTGACCCGGCAACTCGCGCAGGTGGTGATCGAGCAGGAACTGCAGTCGTCGACGGCGGGGTTGGAGACGATCATCGCTCGCACGCTGCAACAGATCGCGGACCAGGCACTATCTTTGAGCCTGCAGCTCAATCCTGAGGATGCGCAGCTGCTGCGAGCGCAGCTACTGGCGACGCAGGGCTGGCAGGCGACGTGGCGCATCATCGAGAACCCCTTGCTGAGCCCGGGTGGCTGCATCATCGAGACACCGATGCACTACGTCGACGCGCGTATCGATCTGCGTCGGGAACAGGTGTTTGCCGTTCTGGATCCGGCGCATGGACCTGCTTGAGACCTTGCGTTCCCGGCGCAGCGCCATCGTGGCGCCGCGCCTGCAGGTGGCAGGGCGGCTGACGCGCATGGTGGGAATGACGCTGGAGGCGGTCGGTCTTCATTGTGTCACCGGCGGCCGCTGCCTGATCCAGCGCGACGAAGGAGAAGCGATCGAAGCTGAAGTGGTCGGTTTTCATCGCGACGTCACCTATCTCATGCCGGTCAGCAGTATCGAAGGACTGCGCCCGGGTGCGCCCGTGCATCCGGCGGCGGGTGTGGCGCGTTTTCCGGCGGGACCTGCGTTGCTCGGACGTGTCATCGATGGTCGTGGGCGTCCTCTCGATGGTCGTGGCCCGTTGTCGACACAGATCTTCGTCGGTCTGCAAGGTGCCGTGATCAATCCTTTGCAGCGTCAACCGATCACGCAGCCCATGGATGTCGGTGTGCGCGCCATCAATGCCCTGACGACGGTGGGGCGAGGTCAACGCATGGGGTTGTTCGCCGGCTCCGGTGTCGGCAAGAGCGTCCTCCTCGGCATGATGGCGCGTCACGCCCAGGCCGATGTCATCGTGGTCGGTCTGATCGGAGAGCGTGGTCGTGAGGTCAAGGAGTTCATTCACGACATCCTCGGTGAGGAGGGGCTGCGCAAGTCCGTGGTCGTGGCGGCTCCTGCCGATGATCCGCCCTTGCTGCGTCTGCATGCGGCGGCCTTGGCGACGGCCTTGGCTGAGTATTTTCGTGATCAGGGGCAGCACGTTCTGCTGCTCATGGACTCGCTCACCCGTTATGCCCAGGCGCAACGCGAGATCGGACTGGCCATCGGCGAACCACCGGCGACCAAGGGCTATCCTCCTTCCGCTTTTGCCAAATTGCCGGCTCTCGTCGAGCGTGCCGGCAATGGCTGGCAGGGTGGTGGGTCGATGACAGCTTTTTACACTGTTCTGACGGAAGGCGACGACCTGCAGGACCCGATCGCCGATGCCGCTCGCGCTATCCTCGATGGGCATCTCGTGCTCTCGCGTCGACTGGCCGATGAAGGGCATTTTCCGGCCATCGACATCGAGGCTTCGATATCACGACTGATGCCGGCCCTGGTGACGCCAGAGGCGCTGACGCAAGCCATTCGCTTCAAGCAGGTCTCGTCGCACCACCAGCAAAATCGTGATCTGATCAGTATCGGGGCCTATGTGCGCGGCTCCGATCTGGAGACCGATTTTTATCTCGATCATCGCCAGGAGATCCTGGAGTTTCTGCGCCAGGGCATGCTTGAGAAATCAGGGCTCGAGGAAGCGCGTTTGCGCCTTGAGCGTCTGCTCAAACAAGGTACGGCCTGATGCAGCCAGCGACGCTGCGGCGTTTACAGGAGATGGCGCATGCCCAGGCTGATGGCGAGGGGCGGCGTGTCGCCGCCATGCAGACCCAGTTGCAAGCCGAGGAACAGCGGCGCCAGGAGTTGATGGCCTATGAGCGCGCTTACTATCAGGCGCCGCCGGTGATAGCAAGCAGCGTGCGGCAACTGCAGGAACAGAGCCTTTTTCTGGTCAAGCTGCGCGAGGCCATCGCCCAGCAGGGACAGCAGTGCGAGGCTTACGGACTACGTCTGCAGGAGCAGCGGCGGCGCTGGCAGGCGGCGCAGGCGAAGGCGCAGTCACTGGACCTGCTCGCGGCACGTCAGGTCGCTGAAGGGCAGCAGCGACAGCGGCGGCGCGAGCAGAAAGAAGCCGATGAGTTCGCACAAAGGCGACGGCATTCTGGCGGCGACCCGAGCCTTGACTAAGCTAAAGTGAGCATGATGCGGATGAGGGAGTAGCGTGGCGGACGATTCCAGCGATGAATTCATGCGGCGTGAGTTTCCACTCAGTACGCAGGATTTCGTCTTTTTACGCGATTTTGCCGAGGCTCAAGTCGGTGTCGTCCTGAGTCTGGACAAGCGCGAGATGATTTACAGCCGCCTGGCACGGCGTTTACGCAGTCTTGGGCTCGCCGATTTTGCGGCTTATTGTCGCCTGCTCGCGCGCGCGCAAAGCGCTGAGGTGGCCTATTTCATCCATGCCATCACCACACATCTGACGGCGTTCTTCCGGGAAGCCTATCATTTCGATTTTCTCCTTGAGACGGCTTTTCCGCAGATCGAGAAAAGCATGGCGACGGGGCGTCGCCTGCGTCTGTGGTCAGCCGCCTGTGCCAGTGGCGAGGAGGCTTATTCCCTGGCCATGACGGTGCATGAATACGGGCGTTTTGCAAACTGGGATGTGCGCATCCTGGCGACGGACGTCGATACCGAGATGCTCACCCAGGCTTGTGCCGGCATCTATGGCGCGGATCGGGTCAGCGGTATGTCGGTCGAACGTCAACGGCGTTTTTTTTCGCGTCTCGACGATGGGCGTTATCGGGTCACGGATGAACTGCTCGCCATGGTCAGTTTTCGTCCCTTCAATCTGATCCAGCCCTGCGCGGCCGGCGAGTTCCATGACGTCATATTCTGTCGCAACGTCATGATCTACTTCGCCGAGTCGCACCGTCGTGCGCTGATCGCGCGTTTTGCCAGCATGCAACGGCCAGGCGCCTACCTCATGCTCGGTCATGCCGAGACCCTAGAGCAGGGCGGTGCGCAGTTTTATGACACTTGTGGGCGCACAATCCACCGTCGCCAGGGCGAGCAGTGAGCAATTTGGCCAGGCTGGTCTATGCTTGGAGTACAGATATCAAGGAGGTGGATATGAGCGTTGTGGCCTCGGCGGCGGCTAATGGGGGCGGTATGGTCATTCGTGTGCGTGGGCGTTTTGACTTCAGCACGCATCAGGAGTTTCGCGCCGCTTATGAAAATTCAGCGCCTGGGACGCGTGCTTTTGAGGTGGACCTGAAAGAGGCCACTTATCTCGACAGCTCTGCCTTGGGCATGCTGTTGTTGCTGCGTGATCACGCCGGTGGAGACCTCGCCCAGATCAGCATCACCCACTGTAATCCGGACGTACGCAAGATTTTGACGATCTCGAACTTCGAGGAACTGTTCACCATTCAGTGAGCGCTTCTTTTTCGGTCGGGAGGTGGTGCGATGGCCTTGACGGTGTTGATTGCCGATGACAACACCAGCGATCGCATGATCCTGCGTGCCATCGTCAGACACCTCGGGCATGAAGTCATCGAGGCCGCCGACGGCGAACAGGCGGTCGCGATGTTCGATGCCCATCATCCGGACATCATCCTGATGGATGTGTTCATGCCCAATATGGATGGTCAGCAGGCGGCTTGGATCATCAAGCAGCGCGTCGGTGACGATCTTGTGCCGATCATCTTTTTATCTTCCCTGCATGCCGCCGATGAACTGGCGGATTGCCTCGACGCTGGCGGCGACGATTTTCTCTCCAAACCCTATAACCGCGTCATTCTGCAGGCGAAGATCCAGGCTTTTGGTCGCATGCGCGCCTTGCATGCGCAAGTGGCGCGCCAGCGGGCGCACTTGGTGCGCGAACAGGCGGTCGCCAAATCGGTGTTTGACAGCATTGTGCATCATGGTGCCATGCACCTGCCGAATGTGCGCTATCTGATCTCGCCGATGTCCATCTTCAATGGTGACGTCATGCTCGTGGCGCGTCAGCCTTCCGGCGGCCTGTCGGTTCTTCTCGGTGATTTCACCGGCCATGGGCTGCCGGCGGCCATCGGTGCCATGCCGGTGTCTGAGATCTTTTACGGCATGATCCACAAGGGTTTTGCCCTGCGCGAGATCACCATCGAGATCAATCGCAAGTTGAAGACGATTCTGCCGACGGGACTTTTTTGCTGCGCCAATGTCATCGATCTCAATTTTCGCAATCGCACCATCGAGGTATGGACGGGCGGGCTTCCCGACAATGTCCTGTTCAATCGGCGCAGCGGCCAGGTTCAGGTGCTGCAGTCGCGGCATTTGCCGCTGGGGGTGTTGTCGCCCGAGCGGTTTCGCTATGAGCCCTATTTTTTCAGCATGGACAGCGACGATGTGCTCTATCTCTGGTCGGATGGCATCGTCGAGACCGGCGATGCACAAGGCCAGATGTATGGCGAAGCCAGCCTGATGCGCCATTTCATCAATCCAGTGCAGCCTGAGCGTATTTTTGATGCCATCGTCGCCGACGTACAGGATTTCGCCAGCGATGGTGAGCGGCACGACGATCATACTTTGCTCGAGATTGGTATGCTGTCATCGGCGGATCTGGCGGATGAAGAGGCTTGTATCGCTGGCCGCGGTCATACCGAGGGGGCGCGTGACTGGAGCTTTTCTTTCGCTCTGCGCAACCAATCGCTGGCGCATTTTGACCCTTTGCCCTTGCTCGTGCACATGCTCATGGAGGTGCCAGGTTTGCGTGAGCGCTTCAGTCAGATCTATACCCTGCTGGCTGAGCTCTACTCCAATGCCCTCGATCATGGCATTCTTCGTCTTGATTCCGCGCTGAAAGGCTCGCCGCAAGGATTTGCCGCCTATTATCAGGAGCGTAGCCAAAAGATGGCGGCTTTGCAGGAAGCCTGTATCGAGGTCAAGCTCGAACATCGTCCGCAGGGCCGGGGAGGTGTTTTGTACCTCGAGATCGAGGACAACGGGCCAGGTTTTGACCATCAGAACGCTTCTTTCGTCGCCCGCCAGGAAGGCTATTGTGGGCGTGGTTTGCCCTTGATCAAATCTTTGTGCAGCGATCTGCAATATCTTGGGCGAGGGAACCGGGTGCGTGCTGTCTACCATTGGGAGTGATGTTGATGCCGCATGTCATTGTCAGTGATCTTCCCGGGCTCGATGCTGAAGTCATCGCTGCCTTGCGTGAGATCATGCAGGACGATTTTGTCGATCTCATCGAGACCTTCATCAAGGACTCCTTGCAACGGCGCGAGGCTTTGGCGCAGGCGCAGCGTAGCGATGATCGGGAAGCTTTACGCCGTTCAGCCCACAGTTTCAAAGGATCGAGCGCGAATATCGGGGCGCGTTGTCTGAGCGATCTCTGCCGACAACTGGAGGACGCATTGACCGCCGGCGGCGACCTCGACGTGTCCGCTTATCTGAGCGCCATTGATGACGCTTGTGATCTCGCTCTGACCGAGCTGCGTCAGCTTTTGTCCGACCCGAGCTGATCCCCGCGCAACAACGATCCGGCCTACCGCCCGGCGCTGTGCAGCCCGTATAATGCCGGCCTGACTTAGCGGAGTTGATCGATGATCCCTGTGCGCACGCGTATCGCCCCATCGCCGACGGGAGAGCCCCACGTCGGTACGGCTTACATCGCCTTGTTCAATCTGTGCTTCGCGCGCCAGCATGGCGGCCAGTTCATCCTGCGCATCGAGGACACCGATCAGCAGCGTTCAAGCGCCGCTTCCGAAGAAAAGATCCTGCAAGCCTTGCGTTGGGTCGGCTTGCAGTGGGATGAGGGTCCCGATATCGGCGGTCCGCACGCACCCTACCGGCAGAGCGAGCGCGGCGCCATCTACCTCGAACATGCCCAGCGTCTGGTACATGAAGGGCATGCTTTTCACTGCTTTTGCAAGGCCGATCGACTCGATGGCCTGCGGCGTGAGCAGATGGCGCGCGGAGAGAACCCCGGCTATGACGGCCATTGCTTGCAGCTGTCGCAGGCCGAGGTGAGTGAGCGTCTGGCGGCGGGGGAGAGTTCGGTCATCCGGATGAAAGTGCCGCGTCAGGGCGTTTGTCATTTTGACGATCTCCTGCGCGGGCGCATCGAGATTCCATGGTCGCAAGTCGACATGCAGGTTTTGCTCAAGGCCGATGGGCTGCCGACTTATCACTTGGCCAATGTCGTCGATGATCATCTCATGCAGATCACGCACGTCATTCGGGGTGAGGAGTGGATCAGCTCGGCGCCCAAGCACCAGTTGCTCTATCAATACTTTGCCTGGCAGATGCCGACCCTGTGTCACATGCCGCTGTTGCGCAATCCCGACAAGAGCAAGCTGTCCAAGCGCAAGAATCCGACGTCGATACTGCACTACCAGCGTATGGGGTATTTGCCGCAGGCATTGCTCAACTATCTCGCCCGCATGGGGTGGTCGATGCCGGATGAGCGAGAGAAGTTCAGTCGCGACGAGATGATCGCCGATTTCGATATCAGTCGTGTTTCTCTCGGCGGTCCGATCTTTGCCATCGACAAGCTCGATTGGCTGAATGCTTTGTGGCTAAGGGAACTGTCACCGCAGGAGCTGCTGCAGGCGCTCGTCGATTGGCGCTTCCATCCGGACTATCTGCAGTCGGTGCTGGCGCAGGTGCAGCCGCGCCTGCAGCGCCTGTCGGACATCGTCGACTGGGGCGGCTTCTTCTTTCGTGGTCTGCTGACGCTGCAGGCCGAGCAATTCGAGCACAAGAAGCTGTCGCCGGAACAGGTGCGTTGCATCCTGCAATGCCTGCTCTGGGCCTGTGAAAGATCGCCGGCCTGGCAGCATGAATTCATCACCTCCTTGTGTCAGACGCTCTCTGAGCGCATGGAAGTGAAGTTGCGTGACTTCATGGCGCCCATCTTTCTCGCCATCGCCGGTCAGCGAGCCAGCACGCCCGTGATGGAGGCTATGGCCATCCTCGGCAACGATGTCGTGCGCGCACGTCTGCGCCATGCCCTCGAACTTCTCGGTCCTGCCAGTCAGGCGGAGAGCGTCGCCTGGGAGCCCCTGCTGCAAGGACTCGTCTGAACGCAGGATGCGTTGGGCGAAGGACGTGATATACTAGCGGGGGTATGTTTTGAGAATGTAGCCATGATCGAATTGATGAGCGACCCGCAACATCGCGCCGATATGAAGAAGCGACTGGCGCGTATCGAGGGGCAGTTGCGCGGCATACAAAAGCTCATGGATGAGACGGTGGAATGCGAGAAAGTCCTGCAGCAGATGACGGCGGCACGCAAGGCGCTAGATCGGGCTTTTTTCGAAATGATGGCTTGTGTGATCGAGCACAATGTTCTGCAGTCGGAGTCTTCCGGACAGTTGCAGGCCGCCGTCATGTCGGAAGTGCGTGAACTTCTCGCCAAGTATTCCTGAGAAAGCCCAAGCGTCGTGGTCATCCTGGTCGCTCCGGTGTCGGCGTATCGCCGTACGCCGCGAGCAGCTCCAGCATGGCGTGAGCGGCGCGCGATAGACTGCGTTCGGGATGGTAGACGATGCCGAGCTGTCGGTAGAGCGCTGGCGTGTCGACATCGAGAACGCGCAGGCCGGCGCTGAGCATGGTCGCCGGCAGCACACTCCAACCCAGGCCGAGCTCGACCATCATGCGCAAGGTATCGAGGTGGTGCGTCGTCATGTCGACCTGCAGGCGGAGTTGGCGTGCACGAAAAACGCCCTCGACGATCTGACGGGTGAAGGTCAGCGGTGCGGGCAGCAGTGCCGGCCAGTTGGCCAGATCAGTGATGTGCAGACGTCCTGGTACTTGCGCCAGGGCGTGACCATGGGCGGCGACAAAGATCAGGTCATCACGCCAGAGCAGGTGGTTATGCAGGCGCGGATCGGGATTGGGCGGTAAGGTCAGAAGACCCAGCTCAAGGTCGCCGCGGCGCACGGCGGCGTAGGCGTCCTCGGAGTCGATAAAGCGCAGATCGAGATGGACCTGGGCATGGCGCTGGCGATACTCGCGCAGGACGGGGGGCAGGCGATACAGGCCGATATGGTGGCTGGTCCCCATCAACAAGCTGCCACTGACCTCGGGCAGCTGGCTGACAGCGTGTCGGCGCAAGGCCTCCATGTCATCGAGAATACGGCGAATCTGCGGCAGCAAGCTGCGTCCCGCCTCGGTCAGCCTGACGCGGCGGCCGAGACGCTCGAGCAGACGCACGTTCAATTGGCTTTCAAGGTTGGCGATGCGCTTGCTGATGGCCGGTTGCGTCAAGTGCAGTCGCCGTGCTGCCTCGGAGAAGGACAGGCTGTCGACGACGGTCACCAAGGCTTGCAGGGAACTGCTGTCCATGTATTCCTTTCTGGAATCAATTGAATTAAAAATATGAATTTGATTTATTTGACGCCTTGCCTTAGCTTGTTGTCAAGAGGCCGGCTATGGCCATCCAAGGAGAAGCATGATGGCGGGTAAGACGCTTTACGATAAGTTGTGGCAAGACCACTTGGTGGAGGAGCGTGACGATGGTTCAGCGCTTCTTTATATCGATCGTCATCTGTTGCATGAGGTGACTTCGCCGCAGGCTTTTGAGGGACTCAAGCTGGCCGGGCGTCAGCCATGGCGACGTCAGGCCAATGTCGCCACGCCGGATCATAATGTCCCCACCGATGCAGAACAGCGTCGGCGCGGTGTCGACGGTATTGTCGATGCCACTTCGCGTTTGCAGGTGCAGACCCTGGATGACAACTGCCGTGATTTTGCCATCACCGAATTTGCCATCAACGATGCGCGCCAGGGTATCGTGCATGTCGTCGGTCCCGAGCAGGGACTGACCTTGCCGGGTATGACGGTGGTGTGCGGCGATTCGCATACCGCCACCATCGGTGCGCTCGGTTGTCTGGCGCACGGCATCGGCACGTCCGAGGTCGAGCACGTCCTCGCCACGCAATGTCTGATTCAGAAAAAATCGCTCAACATGCAGGTGCGGGTCGAAGGCAGTTTGCCCGCCGGGGTCACCGCCAAGGACATGGTCCTGGCCATCATCGGTCATCTCGGCACCGCCGGTGGCACTGGCTACGCCATCGAATTTGCCGGTTCCGCCGTGCGCGCTTTGAGCATGGAAGGGCGCATGACTTTGTGCAATATGGCGATCGAAGCCGGGGCGAGAGTCGGCATGGTCGCAGTCGATGAGGTGACCCTCGACTATGTACGCGCCCGTCCTTATGCCCCCAAGGGCGCGGCATGGGAGGCGGCGCAGGCCTATTGGCGGACGCTGCACTCCGACGCTGACGCTCGCTTCGATCGCGTCGTCCATCTCGATGCCGGCCAGATGGCGCCGCAGGTGACCTGGGGAACCTCGCCGGAGATGGTGTTGCCGATCGGCGCCACCCTGCCTGACCCGGCGCAGGCCGATGCGGTTCGCGCTGCCGCTTGGCGGCGAGCCTATGAATACATGGGGTTGCGTCCAGGGATGCAGCTCAGTGATATCGGTGTCGATCGCGTCTTCATCGGTTCTTGCACCAATTCGCGGATCGAGGATCTACGCGCGGCTGCCGCCGTCATCCGTGGTCGCCGTGTCGCCGCCTCGGTCAAGCAGGCCCTGGTCGTGCCAGGGTCCGGTCAAGTGCGCCAGCAAGCCGAGGCAGAAGGCCTCGATCAGGTCTTTCTGGCGGCGGGCTTCGAGTGGCGTCTGCCGGGGTGTTCGATGTGCTTGGCGATGAACGCCGATCGCCTCGGGGCGGGAGAGCACTGTGCCTCGACCTCGAATCGCAACTTCGAGGGGCGCCAGGGGCAGGGTGGGAGAACCCATCTGGTCAGTCCAGCGATGGCGGCTGCCGCCGCGATTGCCGGTCATTTTGTCGATGTTCGCAGTTTCTGAGGAGAGCACCCATGGAAAAGTTTCAAGCTTTTCGCGGCCTCGTGGCGCCTTTGGATCGGGTCAACGTCGACACCGATCAGATCATTCCCAAGCAGTTTCTCAAGAGCATCTTTCGCACCGGTTACGGCGTCAATCTCTTCGATGAATGGCGCTATGGCGACGCCGGCTACCCAGGCCAAGACGCCAGCCAGCGGCCGCTGAACCCTGATTTTGTGCTCAATCAGGCGCGCTACCAGGGCGCCTCGATCCTCGTCAGCGGCGATAATTTTGGTTGCGGTTCGTCGCGCGAACATGCGCCATGGGCTTTGCAGGAATACGGGTTCAAGGTCATCATCGCCCCTTCATTTGCCGATATCTTCTTCAATAACTGCTTCAAGATCGGTCTTTTGCCGATCATCTTGCCGGCGCCAGTGGTCGCCCAGCTGATCGCTTGCGCCACGCGGGAGGTCGGCTATCACCTGGCCATCGATCTGCAGGCTCAGGAAGTCGGCTCGGATGCCGGGGAAAAGTGGTCTTTCGAGATCGACGCCTTCCGCCGCGACTGCCTTCTTCAGGGTTTGGACGACATCGGCCTGACCCTGCAGCGCAGCGCCGCCATTCGCGCCTTCGAGCTCACTCACCAGGCGCGCGCACCTTGGGTTTTTCACGACATCGACAGCCTTTGAGAGGAGATCAGCATGGCGCATATCGTCGTTTTGCCGGGAGATGGTATCGGTCCTGAGATCATGGCGCAGGCCGTGGCGGTGCTTGAGGCGGTCAGGGACGTCTTTGCCTTGCCGCTCACCTATGAACATCAGTTGCTCGGTGGCGCTGCCATCGATCAGGCCGGAGAGCCCTATCCCGCCGCGACCCGCCAAGCGGCGCGTGCCGCCGACGCCGTTCTGCTCGGCGCTGTCGGTGGGCCGCGCTGGGAGAACATCGAGCGTTCCTTGCGTCCTGAACGCGGCCTGCTCGCTATCCGTGCCGATCTGGGCTTGTTCGCCAATCTACGTCCGGCCATGCTCTACCCGCAGCTGGCGGCGGCTTCGACCCTGAAGCCTGAGGTGGTCAGCGGTCTTGATCTGCTGATCGTGCGTGAGCTGACCGGTGGTATCTATTTTGGTCAGCCGCGTGGTGTGCGTATTCGCGAAGACGGCGAACGCGAGGGCTATAACACTGACGTCTACCGTGAATCGGAGATTCGTCGGATCGCCCGCGTTGGTTTTGAGATGGCGCGTTTGCGGCAGGGGCGCTTGTTGTCGGTGGATAAAGCCAATGTGCTCGAAGTGACCGAACTCTGGCGAGAAGTGGTGAGTGAGGTTGGGCGTGACTATCCCGAGGTCAGCTTATCGCACATGTATGTCGATAATGCCGCCATGCAGTTGGTGCGTGCGCCGCGGCAATTCGATGTCATCGTTACGGGCAATCTTTTTGGTGATATCCTGTCCGATGAGGCGGCCATGTTGACCGGCTCTATCGGTATGTTGCCGTCGGCATCCCTGGATGCTCAGGGCAAGGGTTTGTATGAGCCTTGTCATGGCTCGGCTCCCGACATCGCCGGACGTGATATCGCCAATCCGCTGGCGACGATCTTGTCCTTGGCGATGTTGCTGCGTTACACGTTGCGCCAGGAAGAGGCGGCGGTGGCCATCGAAAAAGCTGTCGGTCGCGTGCTCGATCGAGGTTTGCGCACGGCGGATATCGCAGCTGCGGGAGAGTCGGTGGTAGGAACGCAGGCCATGGGGCAGGCGGTGGTGGCGGCTCTGCGGGAACATAGCAGAGCGCATTGATCGACGTGAGGGGGGATGATGCGTACGGGTCTGGTGGGTTGGCGCGGTATGGTCGGTTCGGTGCTCATGCAGCGCATGCAGGAGGAAGGTGATTTCGCCTTGATCGAACCGGTGTTTTTTTCGACCTCGC
>JAJZBU010000048.1 GCA_021851865.1 Pseudomonadota bacterium
ATGACGTTCATGGTAATCACCTCCAGAGCTCCTGCTCAAATAATGAACAGAAGAGGGTAGTTGCCCGGGTCAATTTTCGGCGCGCATAAACCTCATAAAAGGGTCAATTTTCAACGAGCATCAACACTTAGGTGACCACGGCGTCCTCACGATGGATGTTCCGGGGCAAGAGACTCGCCGAGATCACGGCGATCCCTTGCAACCCGATCAACAATCCGAAAGCGAACAAAAATGAGCTCGGTCCCGGCGTCGGGACATCGGAAGCCACGTTCGACATGGCCAGGGCCATGACCGTCGTCGCCAACGGCCCACCCAGTCGTTGGACGATGTTGATGGCCGTGTTCGCGACAGCGAGCTTTTCCTTGGGAACCGCCGCATAAGCGGCCGACATGGACGGTATGTTGATCATGCCTTGCCCGGCACCCGACAAGAACAGGCTGACGACGGCCCACACCGAAGAAAAATGCTCTAGGAGCATCCCGGCGAAAGGCAGTAAACCCAAAAGAGAAAGCAGCGCGCCACTTGCCGAGACCGCACGGCAACCAAAGCGCTCCGTCAGGGTGCCGATCATGGAAAACGAGCACACCATACCGATCCCCATCGCCGCCATCATGCGTCCAGTCTGGTCAGCGGACAGCGCGCAGCCAGTGATCAAATATAGCGGAACCAGAAACTGTCGGGCGTAGAACACGCCATTGGCGCTGAACTGGGTAGCTGCGGCGGTTGAGAAGATGCGGATCTTGAACAGCCGCAGATCGATCAGCGCATCGCTACCCTTGCGCTGCGCGTGCCACACGAAGCCCGCCAACAGCAATATTCCGACGAGCGAAACCGACGGCCCATCCCAGGCTCTAAAACGCGGCAGCCCATAGAGCAAGGCCACCAAACCCGGAGAGATCAGCAGGCATCCCACATGGTCGAACGGACGCCTCTTGACTGGGGCGAGGTCGCGCTGCAGTAGCAGGGTCGCCAATGCAAGCCCCAAGATCCCGATCGGCAGGTTGAGATAGAACAACCACCGCCAGTCGGCACGTTTTAAAATTTCGCCGGCCAGCGTTGGTCCCAGGATCGGAGCGATCAGCACCGGCATGGCAGCGTAACCCATGACGCGAGCCATGTGCCGACCGGCGACACGCGCCATCATCATTTGTGCCATCGGCGCCATCAGGCCGCCAGCCCCCCCTTGGATGAGACGCGCGCCGATGAGTTGTCCCATCGTCGGCGCCAAGCCGCACAACAACGAGGCCAACGTAAACACGGAGAAACAGCCCAGATAGAGTCGCTTGGCGCCAATACGGTCCACCAGCCAGCCGTTGAGCGGCAGCATCAAAGCCAAGGCGAGCAGGTAACCACTGATGATCCATTGCGAGGTCGCGAGGGATGAATGCAGCTTTTGCTGGATCACCGGCAAGGAGACATTCACGACCGTCGAATCCATCTGCGTCATGAATGGACCGACGAGCACGACTGCCGCGACTTTCCAGACTCCAGGATCGATGCCTTCCGCCCGCGCCGTGCAATGATCATCGGTCATTTTTGTCATCCACGGCAAATCCCACAGCGAACATGAGAGATCATATCCTCAACGATCGTGTCGCCACATAGCCTTGGGCAGCATAGCATTGCGACGCGGCCGTCTCGATCACATCGTGGGCTGCCTGTTCACCAGCGGCACCGTGGAAGATGGTCGGCAACGACCCGGGTGGCATGGGATCGCTTCATCGACGATCCATTAAATCGGAGCAGGATCAAAAGATAGGTGATACGAGGCGCTGTCGATGCAGCTTCCTCACCTTGAGGTTATGGCTTCATTCTCATCAGCTTGCTCATCGGCCTTGGGCCCATGAGCACCACTCATATTCAGCGCGTATCAGATGCGTATCAGGCGCGTTCAACGATGAGGACCTCGTCCAGCATCTGAGTCACCCGGACACGATCGCCCGCTCCCGCCTCACCCTGCGCGATCAACCAACGCTTGTCACCCAGGATGACGACGTGCTCGCCACGAGCATTGGGACGCCCCAGGACAAAGGATCGCCCGACCATGTCACGCCAGCTATCGAGCATGCTGACAGGATTATTGTGCATCATATCGATCTCAGTTGAAATCATCTTGCAACTCCCCTGTTCACCATCCGTATCTACAGCATAAACAGCCCTGTAAACTTCTCAAGGCTTCCGTGATATTTCTTGTAAAACGCGCGACAGAATAAGACATTAGCCTTATATATCAACGCACTACGCAACGGTCTTGTGCAAAAAAGTCGCTATGAAGCCCAATCACTTGACCTGTATTCATTCCGTCTGGATTTTACACGGATGGCCAGTGCAATCGCTCACGCAGAAGCACGACATCACCCACGATCGCCAGCGTCGGAGCCGTCAATCCGGGTTGCTGGAGGATCTGTTCGACAGTATCCAGGGTTCCTGTGACAACCATTTGACCACGTTGCGTCCCGCGCGCGATGAGAGCGACGGGCATCGATGGGCGCATGCCATGCGCCAACAATTGTGCCGCGATCAGGGGAAGGCTGATCAGCGCCATGTACAGCACCAAAGTCTGGCGCTCATGCACCAGTTCCGCCCAGGGCAAGTCGACTCGCCCGTCGCGCAAAAAACCGGCGACAAAACGCACAGACTGCGCATAATCGCGGTGCGTCAGGGGAATGCCCGCATAGGCAGCACAGCCGTTCGCCGCCGTGATGCCCGGTACCACCTGAAAAGGGATGCCCTGCGCCATCAGATGCTCGATCTCCTCACCTCCTCGCCCGAAGATGAAAGGATCTCCACCTTTCAGGCGGCAGACCCGTTGCCCGCGGAGAGCGCGCTCGGCGAGCACAGCATTGATGTCGTCCTGGGCTAGGGTATGTTCAGCGCGGGCTTTGCCGACATAGATGCGCTCGGCATCGCGGCGACAGAGATCGAGAATGCCTTCACCGACGAGCCGGTCATAGACGATGACGTCGGCCTGCTGCATCAGACGCAAAGCTTTGAAGGTCAAAAGATCAGGATCCCCGGGACCGGCGCCGACGAGATAGACTTCGCCTGATTTTTCCAGAGGGTCCACCTGCGCCAGCTGCTTTTGTGCGTAGGTACGCGCGGCATCTTCCTGTCCGGCCCAGACGAGTTCAGCAAAACGCCCCTGCAGCAGGTGCTCCCAGAATCTGCGCCGGTGGGTGATCGGTGTCAGCCGTTCTTTCACCTGTTGACGCAGTTCACCGGCCAGTACGGCGAGGCGGCCATAAGCGGCGGGTATGCTCGACTCGATGCGGGCGCGCAGGAGCCGTACGAGAACAGGCGAAGTGCCAGCGGATGAAATGGCAATGAGCAGCGGCGAGCGATCGATGATCGCAGGAAAAATCACATTCGACCAGGCGGGATGATCCACGACATTGACGTAGAGTCCACGCGCTTGCGCCAACTGGGCGACGCGCTGGTTGACGACAGGGTCATCGGTCGCCACCACGATCAGACGCTGATCGGCGATATCCGCTTCCTCAAATGGCCGTTGCTGGATGCATCCGCCCTGGCGCTCGACCGCTTGCATCAACTCGCCTTCGATGGACGGCGCCACCACAGTCAGCATCGCCCCCGCTCGCAAGAGCAGGCTGGCTTTGCGCAGGGCGATATGCCCTCCCCCAACCAAAAGCACCGCTTGACCTTTCAACTGCACGGCCAAAGGCAAGTAATCCATAGGACGTTACCTCAGGTGCGTCTGCCCTCGCATATAACTCTGCAAGCAGTCCGGAATGGCGATACGCCCGGATTCATCCTGATAGTTTTCCAGGATGGCGACCAGGGTGCGGCCAACCGCCAGACCCGAGCCATTGAGCGTATGTAGGAGTTCGGGTTTGCTGCCCGACGTACGCCAGCGCGCTTGCAGACGGCGCGCCTGGAAGTCTTCGAAGTTGGAGCAGGAGGAGATCTCGCGATAACGCGACTGGCCCGGCAGCCAGACCTCGATATCATAAGTCTTGGCCGCTGAAAAACCGAGATCGCCAGCGCAAAGACTGACGACGCGATAAGGCAGATCGAGGCGGCGCAGGACTTCTTCGGCGTGCGCGGTCAATTGTTCAAGAACCGCATAGGATTGCGAGGGGGGCACCATCTGCACCAATTCCACCTTCTCAAACTGGTGCTGCCGGATCAAGCCGCGTGTGTCCTTGCCATAAGCCCCCGCCTCGGAGCGAAAACAGGGGGTGTGGCAAACCCACTTCAGTGGCAGCTGCGCCGCATCGACGATGCTGTCACGCAGCAGATTGGTCACAGGGACCTCTGCCGTCGGGATCAGATAGTAGGGCCGCTCTCCCTGCAGGACGAAGAGATCTTCGGCAAATTTCGGCAATTGTCCGGTACCGCGCAGGCTATCAGCATTCACCAGATAAGGGACATAGACCTCGGTATAGCCATGTTCTACGCTATGCAGATCGAGCATGAACTGGGTCAGAGCGCGCTGCAGGCGCGCCAAGCCCCCCTTCAAGACAGAGAACCTCGCCCCGGTGATCTTGGCGGCCACTTCCAGGTCAAGCAGCCCAAGAGCCTCACCGAGGTCGACATGATCGCGCGCGGTGAAATTCATTGCACGCGGTTGGCCGTGCCGGCGAACCTCGACATTGTCCTCCTCGCCTCGTCCCGGCGGCACGGAATCATGCGGCAGATTCGGCAGCGTGAGCAAATGCTGTTCGAGCTGACCTTGCACAACGGCGAGCGCCCCTTCATCCGCCTGCAGGCGCTCATTGATCGCTTGTGCCTGTTGCATCAAGTCGCTGACGTCCAAACCCTGGGCGCGTGATTGTCCAATCTTTTTGGCGAGGGCATTGCGCTCTGCCTGCAGTCTTTCGCTGTCGGTCTGCAGGCTCTTACGCCGAGCTTCCAGATCGGCAAACAATGCACGATCCCAGTCGAGACCGCGCAACTGCAAGCGCTTGGTGACATGCTCAGGGTCATGACGGAGTAGCTTCAAATCGAGCATGCTCAAAGTCCTTCAGAGGTGCAGATCGAAGGGTCTATCATACCGAAAAAAAGCCAGTGCGTGCGGGCGGATGATCGAACAACCCAAGCATGGACTGAAGAAGTCCGTGCCCGGGTCGTTGTGCGATCTAGTGCTGCGGCTTGAGCATGATCGATGAGTAGATCTGGCCACTCGGGATGGCGATGGTCGCCAGTTGCGCGCCGCCAAATTTGACATCGGCGGTCAAGGCCTGACCACCCGCCGTCGAGCCAACCTGGATGGTATTGGCCAATTGCAGGCGCGGAATACCATCGGGGGCGTCAACCGTATCCGCCGCCGAGATCAGAAAGATCTGGCCATTGACGACATTGATGTCGCCAGTGATGTTAGACAGCATGAAGCTGGCGCCCGGATCGGAAGGCTCGGCGAGAGAGATGTAGTTGGCATTGCCACCGACACCAATGGTGCTGCCCGTCTGCGTCGTATCGGCGAGGGTCATATGGCCTGTGTAGGCGAGATAGGGCAAGCCATTCTGCGTGCCTTGCGACAAGGTCAGGCTGAAGTTGTTGCTCTCGAGATTGACGTCGACGTACATCATCTTCTCGAAGGAGGAAGAGGTCATCGAGTAGACCGGCCCGCCGCCGAGAACACCCTGCACTTCCATGCGCATATCAGGCGACGACAGCTGAATACCGGCGGTCGTCAGATTGATGGCGAGTTGATGCGCCGCCAGCAGCAAGTTGGCCTGTGCCAGACCAAAACCGAGATTGGTATTGGTATCGACGATCATGAAGTTGGTGTTATTGAGTAGCGGATAGGCATTGTTGGCGAAGGACTGCGACATGAACAGGACATCTGCCGTCAAGCCATTGCCGGTACCCGTCGAATTACCCGGGTAGAGGTAGAGGTTGCCATCGACCTGGCCCAGGGTATACATCAGGCCCCAGTTGAAACTACGCGTCGAGTTCGCCAAGTAGTCGGACAAGGTCACCGTCGTCGAATAGGCCTGCAGCGACATGTCGCGGATGGCCAAGCCTAGAGCCGTGCTCGTCGGCTCGAGATCGAGATAAGAGCCTGATGTGCTGCCACCGCCATTCACCCAGGTGGTGGTCGATCCCGTACAACCCGACGCCACGCCATAGGACTGCGCGCCCCAGCACAGGCCGCCCACGCCTTGATTGGCATTGACCACATCCATGGTCAAATTAGGCACGTTCAAACCCCAGGTTGCCCCGGTCAAATTTTTCCAGCCACCGAAATCGAGGACTTCCTGGCCGCTGCCATCACCGATCACCCAGTTGAAGTTGGGATCATAATTGGCATGAAAATCGATGTTCAGACCCTGACTGCGACCACTCGGGTTGAGAGGGTCATAGGCCCCCGTATCCGCCCACATACCACCACTGGAGAGGAGCAGCTCAGCATTGTCGAAACTACCGGTCCAGCCAAAGGTGCCGAGGTTTTCGATGACATCGGAACCCGAGGTCGCGGTGGTGAAGCCGGTGCTACTCGGTGAAGGTCGGTAAGCCAGGACGTAGGTCATGTTGAAATCGAGCTTCGGCGAACCGAGATAGAGCCCGGTCGAACCACTGGCGAAACCACCAGCAGCCAAGCCGGCGGCGGTGCCGCCACAACTCGTAGTCGTGCCACAGGCGCCGAATACACCGCCGACCTGTGGATTGAAACCGGTCGCCATATAGAGCTTATCGATGATCATCTCGGGTGAGCCGACGCCACCTTGACGATAATAGATCTGACCATAGCTGCCGGGCGCGGTATTGCCCATGCCGATCTGCGGTGATCCCAAGGTCAGGTAGAGCTGCGTGGATGGGCTCATCTTCGAGCCATTGAGCAGACCACCGACATTGGTGAAATTGAGGCTGCCGCTGCTATCCATGGCGACACTACCATAGCCATAGGTCGAGGCCGTACCCGAAGCATTGAGCAGCAGCACCGTCGGCACCAGCACGCGTGTCTGTGTCCACGACGAATTGATCGCCAGGGCTGGCGTCGACCCATTGCTGCCGACGTCGAAATTGGTAGTGACGGAGAAAGGACCGCTGAGCGAGCTACCCGAAGCGCCGATGCCGACGCCCTGCCCGCCGATACCATTGAACTGCAGGCCCTGCACTTCGAGGGTCGCCGAGTTCGAATTGCCGGCGTCAGGATTCCATTGCAGGACACTGCTGCTGCCGCCAAGCAAGGTGTTGGAGGACGTCACATAGGTGAGGCCACTCTGCCCGGTTGTCGCCGCGAGATCGGTGTCGCTGATCGCCTGCATGGCGAATACTGGCGATGCCCCCAGGACACCCAGCACACACCACACGAATCCAGATCTTTTCATGATGTGTGCCCTAGCAGAATTTATAATTGCCCATACAGTTGGGAACGACATTTTGATGCGAGTCAAGCTGCAGGTTGGCGAGCTGCATCGTCACCGATGCGGCAATATTTTGCGAGCCAACATTGACGGTGATAGGTTGATTAAACAGGGCATTGAAGGTGGCAGCGAAACCCAAGGTCACATTAATGGGACTATTCTGATTGAAGTAATTCAAAAATATCCCTGCCATCTGCTGAAACGTCGGGCTGATGTCGATCTGTTGCACCGGATTCAAGGTGCCGACATTGACGGGATCAGCGAAAGACATCCACCAGCCGCGTTGCGCGACATCGGCGGCGACAGCCCCCGGCCATTGCAGGGCTCTCTGCTCAAAAGACAGGTAAAACGGGCTGTTGACGACGACATTGTGGATATAACCGAGATTCTCCTGGAAACCGATGTCCGCCTGCAGACCGGAGATGTAGCCCTGCGTATATGCCTTCGCCGTACAGACAACAAGAGCCAGACAGGGATTGAGATTGGTGAGCAGTTCTGCATTCCCCGTCGCCGGATTCTGGGTTAAGGTCCCCGAGCCGCTGCCATTACCCAGATTGATGGTCGGAATGGGAGCTATCGTGGTCACACTGGTCAAAGTCTGGCGATTGCCATTGATCGTGGCGCCGTTGGGCGCGCTAAAGGGCACGCTCATCGACGGAATGTCGATACCCGGTGAGGTCGATGGATTAGAAGTGGCCAGGGTCGTACCCAGATCGATGGGGATGCCGAAAAAGGCTGTCGAGGTGACATTCACATAGAACTGAAGTTGCGTATGCTGCGGATCGGTCCTGCCGCCGATATTGGTCGCCATGGTCGTCGCCGTACCGGTGATCGGTGTCGTCGTCATATAGCCGCTGAAGGTATTGATGCCACTCGGCGTCGGACCATTCTGACCGAAGCTGAGCAGGCCGCTCATGTTCTGCGCACTGACCCGAAAACCCTCCAGGCTGCGTGTCGTCGGTGAGTTGTTATTGGCGATGGCCAGTTCGATGTAGGGGTTGGTCATCACCGCGTCGCAATTGAGCGCACGGTTGGCGCAGCCGTTGCCGCTGATGCTCAACTGATTGATGCTGATGTCACAGCCGCCAGCGCCATTGATGCCGCCGCAACCAAGGCGAACTTTGTTGATGTTGGCGTTGAGATCGATGCTGCCATCAAAGCCGAGACGATAGAAGGTCAAACCACTACTGCCCGTCCCCGTCGTTCCACTGGTGCCGGTGCCGGTGATCTGCGACATCTGGATAAGCGCCTGACCGGTGATGTTGGAGAGAGCGCTGTCATCGAGGCTGGTCATGGCCCAGCCGGTCAGGCTGAACATCCCGAGTAGCAGCACGAGGGTCAGTTGTCTGATCATAGTCTTAGAATCCATAGACGAAGGCCTTGCCCTGGACAGCGATCCCGGCCATAGGTCCGTTGTTATCCGCCATCCTGACGCCCAGGAAGCCATTGGGGTTGGCGTCATTGTTGTAGCCCGTGGGGCCGAATTCCATGGACATGCGCCCGATGTCGAGCCCCATCTGCATGCTGGTGTAGCCGGAGCTGACTCCCGTGCTGGAGTTATAGGAAGTGCTCACGGCCGGATAAGAGAAGACCAGGGCATTCAGGCCATTCATCGCCGTCGCCGAAGCACAGCCGACCGGCAGGAGACAGGAGCCGGTGTTACTTGCAAAACGGGTGGGGTCAAAATAGCTTGTATTGGAAGAGGCTGAGCCTAAGGTCGAGCCATCGAGGAGCAGGGTGAAGATGCGGAAGCTGGCGTAAGTATCTTTGAACACCAGCCATTCGCCGCCGTTATAGGTGTGGTTGGCGGCCTCGATGGCCACGCGACAGGGATTGCCCGGCGTGGTCGCTGTGCCGACGCCGGTGCAACCGTTCAACGACGCCAGAGGCTTCATGTCATTGTTGAGGGTCGCGGTCTTGCTGCTGTCGCCCTGGGCATTGAGATCGAGTTCGATCTGCAGGGCGATACCGTCGCGGCCGACCACCTTCGCCATGCCAGCATCGTCGATGGCCACCGGCTGGCTATGGACCGATGGACACAAGAGCAGCAAAGCGCTGATGACTATGGAGATGAATGGCTTCATCAGGAGGCCCCCGCCGTGGTGATTTTCATGTGCTGAAT
>JAJZBU010000024.1 GCA_021851865.1 Pseudomonadota bacterium
AACGCCTCGAGATCATCTCTCGGGGCGTTCTTCTTTGCGTGCAAATATTCGAAGGCAATGGGCGTTGCGCGAATCGTGAATCAAGTGCGAAGAGTCAAATTTTGATCATCAGCGTGGAACTTGCGGCCACCCCAGAAATCGATCTCGATCTCGATGGACGAGACATCCCGCCATACTCCTGATGTCACTCCCGCGTGTAGCCTGCGGAGTTCTTCGATGACGTCGGCTTGCTTATCCTCGGGAACTCGCTCTGTCACCGCGCGCTGAATGCAGGAAAGCGGTTAAAGTTGCGGATAGCGTCCGGTCGCCTGGCATTGTGCCTGATCTCATCCATACTTGCTGCACTGCCTTCCCTTCTCAGGAACTCAGGCACATGTCCTCCGAGCGCACCTTGGCTGCAGTGACGCGAAAGTATTTTTATTGGGCGCAGGCTCTATTGATGCTGCTTTCAGCGACCAGCCGAGTGCCTGCTTACTTCTGTGCCGCTCCGCTTGGCAGTCGTTGCGAGATGGTGTAGAGCAGTTTGGCGAGGGCGGGCAGGTGTGGACCGAGCAAGGCCTTGCCCGAGGTCATCAGCGCGACGCTGCTGTCGCGCGCCTGGTCCGCCCAGCAGAAGATGCTGGTGAGGCCGAGATGGCCAAAAGCCAGCGAAGTCTGTGGTCCGAACAGGCCTAGGGGACGGGAGCCGAGCATGAAGCCCAGGGAATAGCGCATCGGCAGCAGCAGTGAAGTGTCCAGTTCCGGTCCTTGCGCCTCGAGGATGGCGCGGTGCACCGTCGCTGGTTCAAAAACCTGCACATCGCCGTAGCGGCCACGCTGGCGCAGCATCTCAAAGAAGCGGCAGGCTTCTTCGGCGCTGGCATAGATGTTTCCGGCGGGAATCAGTGCGTCGAGAAAACGCGGATCATTGCTCATGTCGACTGCGGTTTCGAGAGAAGCGCCGAGGACGTGGCGTAGATAGGCGTCGAGGGGGAAGAGCGGCCGTACCCCGGTGGCATAGTGAGTGATCCATCGGGATCTTTCGCTTGTTGGCAGACCGAAGCTGAAATGGCGCATGCCCATGGGTTGGCGGATGACACGATCGAGCAGATGGCGGGCGTCTTTGCCGGTTACGCGCTGGATCAACTCGCTGAGGATGAAGCCTGCGGTCAAGGCATGGTAAGCGAGGCGTCGTCCGCTACGCGACACCGGGCGGGCGGCGCACAGGCGTTGCACGATGGCAGGATGATCGAAGAGGAGTTCAGGTTCGAAATCACCCTCGAGGCGCGGGATGCCGCCACGGTGCGTGAGCAGATGGTAGATCGTCGCGTTTTTCTTGCCGTGTACGCCATATTCAGGAATGTAGCGGCTGATAGGGTCGGTGAGGTCGATCAGCCCTTCCTGATTGAGCCAATGGATCAGCATGGCGGTCACGGCTTTCGACGCTGAAAACAGACAGATGGGGTCGTCATAACGAACAGCGACGGCGCCGGCTTCGTCTTCTTGTCCGGGGCCATAGCCACGCGCGTGCCCGAGGCCACGTTGCAGCAGGATGGCGCCGCGGTGGCGCAAACAAAAGGTGATGGCGGGGAAAACGCCACTGCGATACAGATCTTCGACCGCCTGCCAGATGGCGGCGACGCTGCCGGCCGGCAATCCGGTGCTTTCGGCGGCGGCTTCGTCAGGCGCAATGCTTCGGCGTGACGAGAGGTCGGCGGGCACGGTGATACGGTTGAAGGAGATCGTACGCATGGGGGAGAGCCTCGGTCGAGTCTAGTCGTGTGTCTTTTGCAAGCTCACTGCATCGCGCAGGACTTGACCTGGATGGGTCGCCGGATCGACCTGGGTATAGTGGCGGCGTATCTTGCCGCTCGGATCGATGAGAAAAGTCTGGCGTGCGGCGTAGGAGGTGAGGATGATGTGGTGCAGTACGCCATACTCGTGCGCCGTATCACCGTGCGGATCGGCGAGAATCGGAAAGGGAAGCTGCAGTGCGTGTGCGAATTCAGCGTGTGAACTCTGCGTGTTCACGCTGATACCGAGAACTTGTATGTGGTGACTCTTGAACAAGGGGTAGAGGTCGCGAAAGCCTTCGGCTTCCTGGGTGCAGCCGGGGGTGCGATCTTTCGGGTAAAAATACAGCACCAGCCATTGGCCACGAAAATCGCGGAGGTCGTGCGCATTGCCGAATTGATCGAGACGATGAAAATCGGGAGCGGATCGTCCGATCCAGGCATCGGCGTTGTCGGCTTGAACCGGCCCTGACAGGGCGAGCAAGGCGAGTAAGGAAAGGCACCATAACTTCATACGTCAGGCCTCCGCGCAAGAGAAATCACATGACACCACCGGCGTCTTTGAGGATCTGCAAAAAAACTCCGCCACGGGCATGCCGCGATACGATGCCGGTCAAAGTCTCCCCGAGCAGGCTACGCGCATTGACGTCGCGGCCGGCATCGCCGTAGATCTGTATGAAACGTTCAAAGTCGTAGGGACGCATGCCCTGATACGCGCGCCAAAGTACGCTGAAGTCACCTGATTCGCCAGCGGCACCGGCACGTCCAAGCCAGGACAGAATACGCTCGTCACTCCACGGTTCATCATAGTGGGCCGGTTGTTGCAGCGCCATCAGCGGTCCTCTTTTTTACAGTTTCAAGGTTTCAAGGTCTTGTGCAGACAGACAGCGATGCGTTGGTGCAGCTCCGGCGTCGCCGTCTCACAAGGTATCATGCAGGCTTGCGCCAGGGCTTGCAAGGTGTCAGCGTCGGCACGGCGCTCGCCGCGCGTCCAGCGCTCGAGCAGGAGCTGCCGCTGCAGATCGCTTTCTGCTGCCTGCGCCGGGATGTCAAGCAGACCTTCCCACAGTAGCAGGGCGCGCTGTCTTTCGCCGCGTGAGCAGGCCAGAGAAGTTTGCGCGAAGTGCTGTCGCCACGGACGTGGCAGGTCGTCCAGGCTGACCATGGTGTGGCCGGTATCGCGTTGGTCGAGGATGACGATCAGTCGCTCGATGAGATCAGTGCGGCGTTTTTGCTGCTGCTGTTGGCGCTGTGCCAGGAAGTCCTGGCGACGTTGGTTGATCAGGTTCTGCAGGGGGGAACGGCCCGGATGCTGTTGGGCGAGGGCATCAAGTTGCGCCAGGAAGCCGGGGTCATCGCAGGAGAGATCACGCACCTGCGCGAGCAGCTTTTCCTGCGCATCCACCTGTCGCGCTTGCCAAGCGGCGATGGCGCCTTGGAACTGCGGCCACAGGCGTTGATTGTCCTGATGGCGGTGGATGCCAAGTTGTCGCCAAGCCTGTTGCAAGGCACGCAGTTCTTGCGCTTGGCTGAGCTGCTGAGCGGCTGCCACCAGTTCCTGCATGCGCTTTTCCTGCGCCGACTCCTCGACCTGCACCCAGGCGGCGAGACGCTGAATCTGGATGCGCAGTGCCGCGAGGAGGGCGCGTTGCTCGCGGGTCGATTCAGTCGATGGCTGGCGCAGCTGTGTCCGTAGCTCAGGCAAGCGTTGCCGCAGGGCCCGCCAAGCTGCAAGGTCGCCGCTAGGGGGGGGCTGCAAGTCGGCCAGTTCGCAGGTCAAGGCGCTGATATGCGCACACCATTGTTTGCGCGCCTCGGCTTTCTGGCGTAGCCAGTCCTGGCAACGACGGTCGACAGCACGGGTCAACTCGCAGAAGCGCTCATGGCGGGCGCGCGTTTCAGCGTGGTCGAAATGTCCCAGGCTCTTCCAGTCCTGGCGCAGGGCGCGCAGACGATGATGCAATTCTTCCGGCTCAGCGGCGAGCAGGCTCAGTTCGGTCGCGGCAGCGATGAGTTCGTCCTGTTTGGGCAGCAGGGCGTAAGTCTGCCAGTCCTGCCATTCCTGCAGGGTTTGGCGGATGGCCTCGAGGCGCTTTTGCTCCGTCTCCTCGTCGCTGGACCAGTGCATCATGCGCTGGCCCTGTTCATGCGCGGCCTGCGATTGACCCTGTAGGATCAAGGCTTCCAATTTTTTCAGCGCCGACTGTTGGCGTTCGGAGAGTCGCCGGTGCGCGGTTTGTGGTTCATGCACCGGTATCGGTGTCGGTGCGGGCGGCAGGTATTGTTGGCGCTCCTGGCGCAGGGCTTGATGCCAAGCCGTGGCGTCGATCCAGTCGGGCAGGGGGGCGGCGAGCAGTCGATCGATCAGTTCGAGTCGTTCCTTGGCATCGCTGCTGATGGCGAGACGAGACTCGTTCTGTACCCAGATACCCCACCAGTCCTGCCAAATGGCGAGACTCGCGCGTAGCGATTCGATCTCCGTCGGCAGCGAATCGTCGAGGCTGTCGATGAGCTGTTCGACGCGACTGATGCTTTCAGCCCAGCTCAGGAGCTGTTCCGGCTGCAAGGGGGTGGCCCGCAGGTTCTGCAGGGTCGACTGTATCTGATGCAGGACGCGGCGTTGTTCCTGGGCCTGCGCCATCTGCTGGCAGCGGGCATGGATGAGCTCCCAGGCCTGGGTCAGTTCGACGGGACGCTCATCCGGCGCCAGGGCTTCCCATTGCTGTTCCAGATGGGCGGCACGGGCGGCGTAGAGGGGGTGCTCGGGGGCGGAGGCGAGTTGCCGCACCTGCTCCTGCAGTTGTTCGCGGCGTAGGCGCTCTTCTTCCTCGGCGCGGCGCGCCGAGAGCAAGGTGTCGAGTCGTTGCTGCGCCAGGCGATGCACATTCTTGTCACGATTACGGCTTTGTTCAGCGAGTGTCTGTAGCAGCGGCTCGCTATGAATCTTCTCCGCCGCCGCCAAGCGCAGGGAAGCGACCGACGAATTGAGGGCGATGTCTTCGAGGTGGAGTTCGTCGTTCAGGGCGTGCACGGCGGCCCGGCGCAGCTCGAGATCGGCCGGACTTTTGATGATGCGGGTGAGGATAGTCGCTAGGCGAGCGGCGGCGATGAAGTCGAGCCGCTGTGATTTTTCCGGTGCCTGATCCTGGGGGCGTAACAAGAGCTCGAGCGCGTGATCCCAGGCAGCATCGCGCACCTGGGCGTCGAGGTCGCGCTGTGCCAGTTCGAGCAGCTTGGGAAGACTGTGCAAGCGACGCACGGCCTGGGCGCGGACCAGGGGCTCGCTGTCGCTCTCGGCCATGACTTGCAAGCGTGCATCGCCATCAGGCATACCGAGCAAGGCCTGGATGCGCAGTTGCGCTTTCGGGCTATCCCAGCGCGGGCGAAGGAAAAGATTAAGCATGACTACTCCGTGCCGAGGAGGCGAGCGAGACGACGATCCTTGTTTTGCCAGAGACCGGCGATCCATGCCTGGAATCTTTGTTGGTAATCTTTATCCCGTTCATAGTCGCCATGGCGGCAATCCATGGGGATGGGGCGCTGTTCGACTTCGACGACGACATGATGTAGGCGACCGCAGGCCAGGTCCCAAAGCGTCGGGGTGCCTTCCGGGTAGGCGATGGTGATGTCGAGGACGCGATCCATCTTGTTGCCCAGGGCTTGCAGGACAAAGGCGATCCCGCCGGTCTTGGGGCGCAGCAGGTGTCGGTAAGGAGAGTTTTGTTGTGCATGCTTGTCGGCACTCAGGCGCGTCCCCTCTAGAAAATTGACGATGGCCACCGGCTGATCCTGAAAATGGGCGCAGGCGGCACGTGTACGCGCGAGATCGGCACCACGTTGTTGCGGATGACGGGCGAGGTAGGCGTGGGAATAGCGCTTCATGAAGGGCATGTTCAAGGCCTTGCAGGCGAGGCCGAGGAAGGGAAAGTAGAGTAACTCGTATTTGAGGAAAAAACGCAGGAAGGGCAGGCGTAGGTGAAAGATGTGAAAAAGGACGAGAATGTCGACCCAGGATTGATGATTGGCGAGCAGCAGATGCCAGCCTTGCGGGTCCAGCTCCTCGGGCATGTGCACCGACCAGCGTAGCGATGGATTCAAGATGCGGAGGATGCGTGACCATGTGCGCACCCAGTCTTCGGCGATTTTCTCGACGCATGCTTTCATGCGCACCTGCAGCGGACGCGAGGTCAGTGGAATGAGCAGCGACACCAGCACGATCAGGCTGCCGTGCAGTGCCGTGTTGAGAAAGCCCACGATGAGAAAAAACATGCCGCGCAGGGATGCCATGAACGATGACTCGCCATCACGATTGCTCTGGCGCGATTATAGTCGGGTGTAGGCGCATAGGGTCAACTTATCATCTTAGCTTCTGCCAACGAGTGCTGTTTCGGGCGCGCTGCTTGTAGCCAGCGTTGCAGCAAAAGACTGGCTTGTGGCGGTGGTGGACCGATCCACAGGCAGGTTGTGCGAGCGCGGCTCAGGCCGACGTAGGCTAGGCGTCGCGCCTCATCCTCCTGTTGCTCGGCATAGGGGCGGCGCGTGTCCGACAGGCCGAGGTGGGCGCGTAAGAGCCGGTCGCGCCAGTCGTGGCCTTGGGCACGTGGGATGTCGCCGAGGATGACGGCGGTATCGGCCTCCAGGCCTTTGGCGGCATGGAGGCTGCAGAGGCGAATGTACTGGCGCCAGGAAAGGGGGATACGTCTCGTCGCTTCCGCGAGCAGGGACTGTCGGGCGCTCATCAGGAGCAGGTCGGGAGGCTTGGGCGATGGTTGCAAAAGACGTTCGAGGAGCTGCAGGATGCTGCGCCAGGCGGGATCGGCGACATGCACGCCGAGGATGTGCGGATGGCTGTAGTAGAGGACGTCGGGGCCGTTCGCGGCGCAGCGGTGTGCCTGGGTGTGGCGTTGGCTGCGCCGGCTGACGTCTTCCAAGGCACATTGGCTGGCGCTGACGATGGTCGTCGTGCTGCGAAAGTTGTCGGGTAAAACGATGTCCTGCAAGTCCTGCCCGGCCCGTCGCACATGCTGGTGTAGATCGAGGAGCAAGTCACTGCAGGCGCCGCGCCAGCCATAGATGGACTGCCAGTCGTCACCGATGGCCATCAGACTGATGGCGTGTCCGTGCTGCTGCAGATCCTGTTGCTGGCGCAGCAACCAAAGCAGGGTGGGACGATTGATGTCCTGGGCTTCATCGATCAGAAGGTGGCACAAGGCGGTCTGTGTCGAGGCTGACGCCTGCAGAAAGAGCATGTCATAGCTCGGTCGATGCAGTTGTTGTAGACGACGCTGCAGGTGGCGCATAAAGAGATGCAAGGCGGTGAGCAGGAGCTTCTCCTCGGCCTGCGCTCCGCTTCGCGCGCGCCGCGGTGGAATCCATTCGCCGAGGGCATGCAGATATTGCGCGTAGAGCCAGAGGTGCTCATGCAGCGGGCGTGGCTGTGCATCGCCTGGACAGAAAACCCTCGGCATGGGTGGACAGGCGCGCGGTATTTGACCTTGTCCGCACAGCCAAGCCTGGCCTTCTTCAGCCGATAGCCAGTGGGCATGACCGGGCGCCTGTTGGACGAAATGTTGGCGTCGTCTCTCGATGTGCGGACCATCGGGGCAGAGCGCTTCGTCGAGAAAGAGATAGTGCCCCTGGACGAAGACGTGCGCGTGCAGATCGAGGCCGGGTAAGCGCTGTGGCGGACCGAGTCTTGCCGCATGCGTTTGCACTTCCGCCGCGTCGTGACGTCGTCGTTCGGGATCGCTGGCGGTGATCGTCGCCGGACGCAGGATATCGAGCAGGGCGGTGATCGTGCGCCGAAAGCGTCGATCGTTCTGCCATAGTTCGCTATAGAGACGGCGCAACAGCAGCGGAGAGCTGGTGTCCTCATTGTTCGCCATGAAGATATGGCAGGGGGGATGGGCACTGAGCAGTCTGGCGTGGAAGGTGGTGATCAGATGCCTTGCCTGTGGCTCGCTGTATGGCCAAGCGAGCACTCTGGCCATATGTAGCAGCCGGGTGCGTAGATCTTGACAGCTGGCGCGGGTGAAGCTGAACAGGCTGACGTGCTGATCATCGATCTGCAGATGGCGCAAAAGAAAGATCAGGCGCAGCAACAAGGCGCTGGACTTGCCGGACCCGGCGCCGGCGAGAACCCGACAGGCCGTCGCCGGACTGAGGATCATCTGCCATTGTGCGGTGCTTGGGGAGCGTAAAACACCGGCGCTGATCAAACGGCCGACGTCCGCCTGCATGGCCGCGATGTGAGCCGGCCGCACATTGAGATCCTTGGTGTCGATGCGCAAGAACGTGCGCGGGTGGAGGCGTCGATACAGTCCGTCCCAAAGATTCATCAGCGGGTCCATCCCGGGCCTTTGAGTTGTTGATCATCTCCTGGTGACGTGAACAATCCGGGTCAATGCCGTGGCAGTTGCCGTCATTGGCAGGCCATGCACGGGCGCCTTAAGCTGTCGCGGTAACGTCATCAGGAGAGCTCGTCATGCCGGGGCCTTTGCAGGGTTTACGTATTCTCGATTTCAGCACCTTGTTGCCCGGTCCCTTTGCCAGCATGATGCTGGCCGATATGGGCGCCGACGTTCTGCGCATCGAATCGCCGCAGCGCGCCGACTTGGTGCGGTGGATGCCGCCTTTTGTCCAGGGTGTGTCCTTGGTTCATGCCCAGCTCAACCGCAACAAGGACAGTCTCGCGCTCGATCTCAAGAGCGAAGAGGGTCGTGCTGTCATCTTTCGTCTGCTGCAGGAGTATGACGTCGTCATCGAGCAGTTCCGTCCTGGAGTCATGCAGCGACTGGGTCTCGATGAGGCGAGTCTGCGTCAGCATTGTCCGGGTTTGATCTATTGCTCTTTGACCGGCTATGGTCAAAGCGGGCCTTATCGTGATCGTGCCGGCCATGACCTGAACTATCTCGCCATCGCCGGCGCCCTCAGCTACAACGGCCGCAAAGCGAGCGGCCCACAACCGATGTCGGTGCAATTCGCCGACCTTGCCGGCGGTTCAGCGCATGCCGTCATCGCCCTGCTGGCGGCGGTGATTCATCGCCAGCGGACGGGTGAAGGGCAGAGTATCGATATCAGCATGACTGACGCCGCGTTCGCCTTGCAGCCGCTGGCGACGCCGGCGGCCTTGATGGCGGGAGAAGATCCCGGACTGGAGACGGAAACGCTCAATGGCGGTGGTTTTTATGATTGCTATGTCTGCGCCGATGGCGCGTATTTGTCGGTGGCGGCGTTGGAACCCGTCTTTATGCAAAGCTTTCTCGGCGCCATCGACCGGCTGGATTTGCAGGACTTGACCCTGGCGCACGCTGACGCCAGCAGCGTCCAGCGCTTGAAGACAGGCATCGCGCAGACGCTGTTGGCGCAGCCGCGAGCGCACTGGTTGCAGGTCTTGGCCGCTTGCGACGCTTGTGTCGAGCCGGTACTGAGTCTGCGGGAAGCCGCCAAGCATCCACAGCTTCAGGCACGCGGCATGCTCGTCGACGTGCCGCAGGGCAGTTCCCATCTCACCCAGGTAGCCAGTCCCTTGCGGTTTTCGCGCACTCCGGTCGCCTATCGCCATGCCGGCAAGGATCTCGGCGCCGATAGTTCACGTATCCTGACGCAACTGGGTTATTCGCCCGACGATCTCGCCGCCTTTCGCCGGCGCGGCATCATCGCTTGAAGGTCAGGCCCTGTCGGGCACGCTCGATCCAGGGCGCATAGAGGTCGCGATAGGCGTGACCGTTGTCGCGTGCCGACTCGAGTATGCTGCGGTACAGCGTGTGTGCTTCTTCCGTGCGTTGCTGCTGCAGCAACCAGTCGGCGAGATGGCAGCGTACCTCAGGTCCGGGCCGGGCGAGCAGATCACGGTAAGCCTGTTCACAACGTTGATCGCCCTGCGCTGCCAGGAGGCGGGCGCGCAGCAGAGGTGTCTGCTCCGGCAGGGTGGAACCTGGCAGATTGTAAATCTTGTCGACGATCGCACTCGCTTCCTCGATGCGCCCGAGTGCCAACAGGGCCGTGGCGCGCGCCTGCAGCAGGAGCGCGTCGCGCTCGCCATGCTGTTCATAAAGATGCAGCGCGGTTTCGATTTGCCCGCGTGCTTCAAGAGCGGCGCCAAGAGCCAGAGCCTGGGCGATGGTCGGCGTGCGCTGATAGTCGCGCTCGAGCTGGCGGAGCGAGAGAGGGGCGCGGGTGCGCCGCTGTGTCGGCGTCGAGTCGAGGGTCAGACTGAGCAGATAGATCAGAGAGGCGAGACCAGGAAAGAAGACAAAGGCAACGATCCACCATGGGGAGCGACCACTGCGCAGGACGTGCGCGGCCAAGGCGATCTGCAGGGCGAGGAGGAGAAGTGCGTAGATCATGATGCGGGCGTAAAAGCGTGTGTCGGCATTGCCAGACCCTGGATAAGTTCGTTATGCTGCATCTAGAGTAAAAGCTCTAGGGTTGAAGGAGGTTACAAGTCTATGGCGCTGATGCAAAGGCTGCAAGCGAAAGCCATCCGGGCTTACGTCGAATTGATGATGGGCGTCATCGGCCGCGGCTTGGTCGCGGTCAGTCTGGAAGATGCGGAAGTGGCGCGCGAACTGCGTGGCTTTCCCGAGCAGATGGTTATGCAATTCATGGTGCTGCCTGACGGCCCCAGCTTCGCGCTGCGCGTCGAAGGTGGGCGTTTCCATCTTCTGCATGAACGCCCGCAGCGCGTCGATCTCGGTATCTGCTTCAAGCATATGACGCACGCCTTCCTGGTGTTCTCCTTTCAGGAAAGCACGGCGCAGGCCTTTGCCCACGATCGCATGTATGTCACCGGCGATATCTCCTTGGCGATACGCTTGGTGCGCTGCTTGACGCGTATGGAAGCCTTGATCCTTCCCAAGATGGTCGCGCGGCTGGCGATCAAGCGCTACCCGGAGATTTCCTTCATCGATAAATGGCAGGCCGCTGGAAAGATCTATGGCCGCTTGGCTTACAACATGACCCGTGGGGAGTGAAGCGCGTGAGTACGTCTTTTTATGAGTTCTTCTGTCCAGTCAAAGTCATCGCCGGGTACAAGGCTCTCGAGCACATTCCGTTCGAGCTTGCGACCCTGCAGTCATCACGACCTATGATCATCACCGATCGCGGCGTCGTCGAGGTCGGATTGCTGCGCCATGTCGAGGAGGCTCTGGCCGCCTCTGGTCTACAGGCTGCAGCCATCTTCAAGGAGGTGCCGGCGGACAGCAGCATGCAGGCGGTGCAACAGGCTGCGGCCCTGTATCGCGAACAGGGTTGCGACGCCATTCTTGCCGTTGGTGGTGGTTCGGTCATCGACACCAGCAAGGGCGTCAATATTCTCGTTTCCGAAGGCGGGGACGATCTCTATGTCTATGCCGGCGCCCACAATCTCAAGCGCCCGCTGCGCCCCTTCTTTGTCATCCCGACGACGGCTGGAACGGGCTCCGAAGTGACCATGGTGGCGGTCGTCTCGGACACGGAAAAGCACGCCAAGGTTCCCTTCACCTCTTACTTCCTGATGCCGAATGCTGCGGTGCTCGATCCGCGTATGACGCAGACCCTGCCGCCGCATCTGACGGCGATGACGGCCATGGATGCGATGACGCACGCCGTCGAGTCTTTCACCTGTATCGCCAGCAACCCCATCAGTGAAGTCTATGCCTTCTCGGCGGTGCGCAAGATCGCCACGCACCTGCTGGCGGTGATGGATCATCCGGCGGATGCGACTGGACGTCTCGAGCTGGCGCAGGCTTCGACCATGGCGGGTATCGCTTTTTCCAATGCCATGGTCGGTCTGGTGCACTCTCTCGGGCACGCACTCGGCGCCACCTGCCATTTGCCGCATGGCCTGTGCATGAATCTATTTTTGCCTTATGTGCTTGAATACAATATGGAAAAAATTGCGCCGCGGCTGGCTGAGCTGCTTCTGCCTTTGGCTGGCGCCGAGGTCTATGCGGCCACACCGGTTTCAGCGCGTGCGGCGCGCTCGGTGAGCACGCTGCGTATCTTGCGTGACGAGTTGTATGCCCGCTGCAAGCTACCGCGCACCCTGCAGGAGACGGGACGGGTAAAGCGCGAACAGTTGCCGCAGCTCGCTGAGCTCGCGCTCAATGATGGTTCGATCATGTTCAATCCGCGGGAAGCGAACCTGGAGGATCTGCTCAGTATCCTCAATGCCGCCTGGTCCTGAGCTCAGCTTTCGCGTGCTGCCTGCAAGGTCGTGGCGATGACGGTTTCGGCCATCGCCAGGGCGGCTTCAGCGCCGCCTGCTTGTACCGGGTCGATCGCCGGCAGCAGGGTCCAGTGGATGTCATGGCCGATATGAAGGGGAAACATCCCATCGGCGTTCATCTTCCAGGCGCCATCGATGCAAACTGGCACGATGAGAGCGTCTGGAGCATTTTTGAGCAAGGTTTTGACGCCGGCGCTGGCGAAGGCCTTGATCTTGCCGTCACGCGCGCGCGTTCCTTCAGGAAAGATCACCGCTGCCCGTTTTTCCTCGCCGATCATGCGCCCGAGGCGGGCGATCTCGCGTAGCGATTGACGGGCATCAGCACGATCGATGAGGGCGGCGCCGCTGTGGCGCAAATTGTACGAGACGCTGGGCAATCCATGCCCGAGCTCCTGTTTGGCGACGAAGGCCGGGGCGTGCTGACGCAGCAGCCAGGAAATGCCGGAAATATCGATCTGATTCTGGTGGTTGGAGACGACGACCAAGGGGCGTCCGGTGGGCGGAAGAGCGGTGACGTGCAAGTGCGTGCGTATGCCAAGCAGGCGCAGGCAGAGCAACAGGCTACGGTTCAAGGCATCGGCGACGCGTCGACGCGCCGACTCGCCGCGCGTGTGCAGAGCGAGAACCTGCATGACGTGGAAAAAGCTGAGGCAAAGTCCCCAGGCCAGCCAATAACAGGCGCTCAAAATCCAGGCTGATATCCGTTTCACCATGGTTCCATCGACGATAGGGCACCGTCATTCTAACACGCGTCATGCTGCTGCGCGTATTCCTGCTGGGGTGCTAGCGAACATTCAGGCGCCTTCGGGACGAGACTCCTGTTCGTGTTTAAGGACCGTGCGGGCGACGAAGGTGATGAGCTGGCGCAGCCATTTGTGCGCTGGATGCGTGTGCAGCAACGGACTCCAGGCCATCTTGAGTTCAAATTCAGGTATGAAGAAGGGGGTTGGTTTGAGCACGAGCAGGGGGTTCTCTGCCTGTAGTCGCGCGACACGGGTCGGCAAGGTGGCGATCAAGTCCTTGTTCAGGGCGAGCATGGCCGGCATCTGGTAGTGCCGGGTAAAGATGACGATCTTGCGTTTTTGCCCGATGCGTTCAAGGGCCTGGTCGATCCAGCCGAGACCATCCGATTTGTCGGGGTCCATGCCAAAGCCCATGCCCATGCCGGTCTTGCTCACCCAGATATGGTTGGCGTTGAGATAGTTCTTTAGGCTGAGGCGGTTGGCGAAAGGAGCATCGCGATGCAACAGGCAGGAGAAGGTGTCGCTCCAGACGGAGGTCTGGTAGAAGGATTGTGGGAGATCGAAGAAGCGGTTGATGGCGAGATCGACCTTGCCTTGTTCGAGGTCCTGGGCGGAGACGTCGGAGGGAGTCAGGAAGTCGAGGACGACCCCCGGGGCTTCCGAGCGCATGGCCTTGACCAGAGGCGGAATGAGAGTGGCTTCGGCGTAGTCGGAGGCCATGATGCGGAAGACGCGATGGCTGCCGAAGGGGCGGAATTCCTGCACTGGCTCGAGCAGGCGATTCATGTCGGTGAGGAGGAGACGTAGCTGTGGCATGAGTTGCCGCGCCCGTTCGGTGGGCGTCATGCCGGTGCGTGAGCGAATCAGCAGGGGGTCGTTGAAGAGTTCGCGCAGGCGTTTGAGGCCATTGGACATGGCCGGCTGCGAAATGCCGAGGTGTAAGGCGGCGCGCGTGACACTCTGCTCGCGCAGAAGGACGTCGAGGTAGACGAGCAGATTGAGGTCGATGCGGTCGATGTTCATGGGCGTCCTCGTGGCCGGGTACAGCCGTCCCTGATCAGGAAGGGGCGGGGGTATTATTTGTTTGGTGTATATTCTAAATAATATTCATAAATTGGATAAATTATGGCACAGGTCGTAAAATCGACCAATGTTCCACGCCCCCCACCTGATGAGGAGATGCAGCATGGCGATCGGTGACTACAATCGTGACGAAGAAATTGCCCGTTTGAAGAAGGACTGGGCTGAGAATCCCCGCTGGAAGGGCGTGGTCCGCAATTACAGCGCCGAAGACGTCGTGCGTCTGCGCGGCTCGGTGAAAGTGGAGAGCACCTTGGCCCGTCGTGGCGCCGAGAAGCTGTGGAAGCTGTTGACCGATGGCGCCAAGCCGAGCTTCCGTCCGGAGAAGGATTTCGTCAACTGCATGGGCGCCCTCACCGGTGGCCAGGCGGTGCAGCAGGCCAAAGCAGGTGTGCAGGGCATCTATCTGTCGGGCTGGCAGGTTGCCGCCGACAACAACACCGGCATGACCATGTACCCGGATCAGTCCCTGTATCCGGTCAACTCGGTCCCGGCCGTGGTCGAACGTATCAACAACTCTTTCCGTCGCGCCGACCAGATCCAGTGGCAGAAGGGTCTCAAGCCGGGTGACAAGGGTTATGTCGACTACTTCCTGCCCATCGTCGCCGACGCTGAAGCGGGTTTTGGTGGCGTGCTCAACGCCTATGAACTGATGCGCGCGATGATTCTCGCCGGTGCATCGGGTGTGCATTTTGAAGATCAGCTCGCTTCGGTGAAGAAGTGTGGTCATATGGGTGGTAAGGTGTTGGTGCCGACCCAGGAAGCCGTGCAGAAGCTGACGGCAGCACGTTTGGCGGCTGACGTTGCCGATGTGCCGACCATCGTTCTGGCGCGTACCGACGCCAATGCGGCCGATCTGCTGACCTCGGATTTCGATGAAAACGACAAGCCTTTTGTCGTCGGTGAGCGGACGGCAGAAGGCTTCTATCGTACCCGTGCCGGCATCGATCAGGCGATCAGCCGTGGTCTGGCGTATGCACCTTATGCGGATCTCCTTTGGTGTGAAACGGCCAAGCCCGACCTCGCCGAAGCGCGTAAGTTCGCTGAGGCGATCAAGGCCAAGTTTCCGGATCAGATGCTCGCTTACAACTGCTCGCCGTCGTTCAACTGGAAGAAGAACCTTGACGATGCCACCATCGCTAAGTTCCAGCGTGAGCTGTCGGCCATGGGTTATAAGTTCCAGTTCATTACCTTGGCGGGTATCCACAACATGTGGTACGGCATGTTCCAGCTGGCTTACGACTATGCGCGTGAAGACATGAGCGCCTATGTCCGCCTGCAGGAAGCCGAGTTCGCTGCGGCTGATCGTGGCTACACCTTTGTGGCGCATCAGCAGGAAGTGGGCACTGGTTACTTCGATGACATGACCACCGTCATCCAGGGTGGCCAGTCGTCGGTGACGGCTCTGACGGGTTCGACGGAAGAAGAACAGTTCCATTGATGGAATTTTGACTTCGTTGTCTTGTCGACGGGGCCTGCGGGCCCCGTTTGCTTTCATTGATCCTTTGTGGATACTTTGTTGATCCTTAATTTGTTTTCAATATTCAGGTGCTTTTCGCTAAACTAGGGCACCGTTTTTTCAAGAGGCCAAGAGCTATGACCGAGCGCGTCAATGTGGGCCACCTCCAGGTGAGCCGCGATCTGTATCAGTTGATCGTCGATGACGTCCTGCCGCCACTGGGTATCTCGGCACAGGATTACTTCACGCATTTCGAGAGCATCCTGTCCGACTTGATGCCGAAGAACCAGGCGTTGCTCGCGCGACGTGATGAACTGCAGATGCAGATCGATGCCTGGTATCGCGCGCACCCCGGCTATAGCCTTGATGCCTATAAGAGTTTTCTCAAGGAGATCGGCTATCTCGTCGCCGAGATCGATGATTTTGCGGTCGATCCTGAGCACGTCGATGCCGAGATCTCGACCATCGCCGGCCCGCAGCTGGTGGTGCCGCTCAAGAATGCGCGTTATGCCCTCAACGCCGCCAATGCGCGTTGGGGCTCGCTCTATGACGCGCTCTATGGCAGCGATGTCATTCCCGAGAGCGGCGGTGCTGAAAAAGGCGCCACCTACAATCCGGTGCGTGGCCGTCAGGTCATCGCCTATGCCCGGCGCCTGCTCGATCAGGCCGCGCCGCTGGCACACGGCAGTCATGCCGACGCCACGGCTTATCGCATCGTCGACGGTCAGTTGCATGTCGCTTTGGCGGCGGGCGCCGGCAGCGGTCTTAAGCAAGCGGAAAAATTCGTCGCCTACGCTGGTGATGCGGCGGCTCCGAGCAGTGTCGTGCTGTGCAATCACGGCTTGCACATCGAAATCCAGATCGATGCTCAGCATCCGATCGGCGCCACCGACCCTGCCCATGTCAAGGATCTCTGCCTGGAGGCGGCGATCACCACCATTCAGGACTGCGAGGATTCGGTCGCTGCGGTCGATGGTGAGGACAAGACTGAGGTCTATCGCAATTGGCTGGGGTTGATGCGCGGTGACTTGCAGGAATCTTTCCGCAAAGGCGACCGCCAAATCGTGCGTCGCATGCAGTCCGATCGCGTCTTTACCGCGGCGCAGGGTGGAACCTTGACCCTGCATGGACGCTCCTTGCTCCTGGTGCGCAATGTCGGACATCTGATGACTTCTCCCGCCATTCTTTACAAGGGCGAGGAAATTCCCGAAGGGATCATGGACGCGATGGTGACCATCACTATCGCTTTGTATGATCTGCGCGGGCTGGGCGGCTTGCACAACAGCCGCAGCGGCTCCATCTACGTCGTCAAACCGAAGATGCATGGTCCGCAGGAAGTGGCTTTCGCCGATGAGATCTTCTCGCGCGTCGAGGCTGCCCTCGGTCTGCCGGCGTACACCGTCAAGATGGGCATCATGGATGAGGAGAGACGGACCACGGTCAATCTCAAGTCCTGCATCCACGCCGCGCGGCATCGGGTGATGTTCATCAACACCGGCTTCCTCGATCGGACTGGTGATGAGATCCATACCTCGATGGAAGCCGGTCCCATGGTGCGCAAGGAGGATATGCGCCGGCAAAAGTGGATCGCCGCCTATGAAAACTGGAATGTTGATATCGGTCTGGCGTGCGGCCTGCAGGGCAAGGCCCAGATCGGCAAGGGAATGTGGGCCAAGCCCGATCTGATGCGTGAAATGGTCGAGAGCAAGATCGCGCATCCGCAGGCGGGTGCCAATACGGCCTGGGTGCCGTCACCGACGGGCGCGACTCTGCACGCCATGCACTACCATCAGGTTGACGTGCACGCGCGCCAGAATGAACTCAAGTCGCGGCCACGCGCCTCTCTCGACGACATTCTGACCGTGCCAGTTCAAGCGCATCCGGCGTGGACCGCGGCGGAGATCAACGAAGAGCTCGACAACAATTGTCAGGGTATCCTCGGTTATGTCGTGCGCTGGATCGATCAGGGTGTCGGTTGTTCGAAAGTGCCCGATATTCACCATGTTGGCTTGATGGAGGACCGCGCCACTTTGCGCATCTCCAGTCAGCATGTGGCCAATTGGCTGCATCATGGCATTTGCACGCAGGAACAGGTGGAAGCTGCGCTGCGGCGCATGGCCGTCGTGGTCGATCAGCAGAATGCCGGCGACCCTCTCTACCGCCGCATGGCCCCGGATTTTGCCGCGAGCATCGCTTTCCAGGCGGCGCGTGAGCTGATCATGGCGGGACGGGAGCAACCTTCCGGCTACACCGAACCCATCCTGCACCGTCGTCGCCGCGAGCTCAAGCAGCGCGGGTGAGAGAGCTGTACCTGCCCGTGTGACCTGATCGGTCATGCGGGCAGAGCGTCGATTAGATCGCAATCTCGGAGCCTGAGCTTTGCTGGCGCAGAGCGATTGGCTAGACTGGACAGGACACGATATGAGTGATCGTTCAGGTAGGGTGGCGACATGTTGCAAGAGCTGATGGAGAGGCATGAGCTCATCGTCTTCTGGGAGGCGGGCGAGATTTCACGCATACTCCTCGGCTCGGATTTCCATGCCTGTCTGGATGGCTATGTGCCTTTGCAGGTCTTCGCCGGTCGTACGCTGCCGGCGATCTATGTCGAACTCGATGCCGCCCTGCAGCCGATCGCCTTCGTCTTTTTCGAGATGGTCTTCGATGCGGCAGGCTGGGCTGAGCGCAGCTGGAATCTGCCGCTGCGCCATATGGCTGAAATCGCCGCCGCCGGCCCTGATCTCGGATACGGTCCGGTGCGTCTTGTCTGTCGCAGTCAAAACGCCATGTCCTGGTTGAATGACCGGCTCTGGGACCCGCTTTTGCAGACTGATCGCAATGAATTCGTCATGACTTTGCGCGTCATCGCCGACGTCGCACCCAGACTGGGTTTGCGCCCGCAGTCGCCGCCCGCGTCGCCGAATGTTCCGGTACTGGCGGATCGCGTCGATCGTGAGCCTGAAGATCAGGAGCGCTTATGGCGCTTGGAAGGGGAGCGCGATGCGCTCAAGCGTGAACTCGAGGAAAGGGATCTGCGTTTGCGCACCATGGGGGCTGAACACGCTCAGCAGATGTTACGCCAGCAGTTTGAACATGAGCAGGCTGTCGCCATCTTGCAAGCCCAGCACGCCAAGCTGCTGGCACAGCAGAAGTTGCGCAAGGAACAAAATGACGTCTTGAATGGGCGACTCGAAGTTTTGCAGGGACAACTGCAAAATAGTGAGGCGCGCTCGCGCCGCGCTGTGCACGATGCGGAAGCCGATTTACAGCTACAGTTGCAGCGGGTACGACAAAGCCACGAGGACTCGCTGCATCAGACCCTCGAACAGGCCAACTTGCGCTGGTGTGAGGAGGTCTCGCGGCATGAGCAGGCCTTGCAGGGCGAGATCGAGGCCGAGCGCGCGCGTCGTCTTGAGGTGGACCTGGAATGGCGTCAACGTGCGCAGGAACTGCAGGATCAGATCGATCTCAAGGGGCGCGAGATCGCCGACCTGCACCACGCTCTGGAAAGCGCTGCCAGCCAGGGCGCCGAGGCTTTTCTGGCACGTCTGGAACAGCTGGGGATGAACTTTCTCGTCTATCACGCGGGTGTCGGGCACGTTTCAGTGCCTGTCGCCGAGTTGGCCAGCTATGCCGGTGACCCTCTCGCCTATGCCGCCAGAAAAAGCTTCGTCTCATTGGATTTGTACCGTGCCTGGTTGCGCCATTACGATGATCCACGTTGCCAGCATGAGCTGCCGCAGGGGGGGTGTTGCGAAGCCCGCATCATTCGCGTCGACTCACCCGCTCGTTTCGTCATCGGTGAGTCGGATCGTTGTGCCCGCCATCATCGTGACAGCAATATCGACGCTGTCCTCCGATTTCGCACATCGCCAGCCTCTACAGGAGATCATTCATGAGTTTGCCCGCGCTGCGCCGTGAAGTTCTGGAAACCTTCATTCCGCTGAATTCACTGCCAGCAGAACGTCTCGACTATCTGCTCCAGGATGTACGCGTCTGGACGCTGGCGCCTGACGAGGTCATCGCCGCCTGCCGTGAAGGCAGTGGCCAGACGGTCTTTCTGCTGAGTGGCACCTTGCAGATCTGGGAGGCAGGAACTCAGGTGGCGAGCATCAGCGCCGGTGAGGTGCAGAGCTGGTATCCGATCACTACGCCGCGCTCGGGTCTGCAGTCGGTCGTGGCCGAGGCGACGGTCAATTGCATCGTCATCGATAGCGGCAAATTGGACTATGTCTTGGCCTGGGAGCAGTCGGCGCGCTATTTCGAGGCTGAGCTCGCCTTTGATCAGAAGCTCAGCGATAGCCGCTGGTTGCGGCGCTTGCTGCAGGCGCCGATCTTCTACCAATTGCCGCCGGCGCACGTGCGTGAACTCTTCCGGCGTATGCAGGAAGTGGATGTCGTGGCCGGCCAATGGGTGATCAAGCAAGGTGATGTCGCGGATGCTTGCTATTTCATTCGCCAGGGCATCGCGGAAGTCCTCGTCGAAGGGGAAGATCGCAGCGAGCGCAGCCTCGCTTTGCTCGAGGCGGGACAGTATTTTGGTGAAGACGGTCTTTTGCTCTGCGGATCGCGCAATGCTTCGGTCCGGATGGAGACGGCGGGAAGCCTGTTGCGTCTGGGCAAGGATGATTTTGCCGAACTGTTGCAAGGTCCTTTGGTTGAAAAAGTCGACTGGTCGATGGCCCTCGACATGGTCGCTCAGGGAGCGCGCTGGCTCGATGTGCGCCTGACGGAAGAGTGTCCGACTGGGGTTTTGCCGGGAGCGCTCAACGTGCCGCTGCAGAACCTGCGCGTCAAAGGGCGTCTGTTGGATAAAAGCGCCACCTATATCGCTTATTGCGATTCCGGTTTACGCAGCACCGCAGCCACCTTTCTGCTTCGCGCCGAAGGCTATCAGGTGAGTGCGCTGGCGCAGGGCCTGCGCGCGCTCGATGCCGAGGAACTGGCGCCGTTGCTGACGCCGAGGGGGTAGGGATGCGACCGGTTTTTCGTCATGTCGGACTCGTCGCCCGTTCCGGGCATGACGCTGTGCTGTCGACGTTGCGCGATGTGTTGCAATTGCTCGATCAGTACGGCATCCAGACCGTTCTCGAGGTCGAGACGGCGGAGTGGGTGGGGCTGCCGCATCGGCAGAGGGCCAGTCTGAACCTGCTCGGTGAGATGGTCGATCTGGTCATCGTCGTCGGCGGTGACGGCTCCTTGCTGCGCGTGGCGCGAATGCTGGCGGTGCATCACAAGCCGGTCGTCGGGGTCAACCGCGGGCGTCTCGGCTTTCTGACCGATATCTCTCCCGATGAATTGACGCGGGGTCTGCTCGCCATCCTCGGTGGCGACTTCAGCAGTGAAGAGCGCTTCCTCTTGCAGTGCCTGATCCGTTCGGGCCCCGATGAACGCCTGCTTGGGCTGGCCTTCAATGATGTCGTGCTCTATCCCGGCAAGCATCTGCACATGGTCGAATTCGAGCTTTTTGTCGATGGGCAGTTCGTCTATCGCCTGCGCTCCGACGGTCTGATCATGGCCACGCCCACCGGTTCGACGGCTTATGCTTTGTCGGGAGGCGGGCCGATCATGCATCCGCGCCTGGATGCCATCGTCCTGGTCCCCATGCACCCCCATACCCTGAGCAGTCGTCCCATCGTCATCGACGGCAATAGCGAGATCAAGATTCTCGTTCTGTCGCGCGATCTGCAGCCCATGGTCGGCTGCGATGGCCAGGAAGGACAAGTGCTGGCTGCCGGAGACTGGATTTATGTGCGAAAATACCCGCATCGTTTGCAGTTGCTGCACCCGCCGGGACATGACTTTTTCAAGGCTTGCCGGACCAAGCTCGGCTGGAGTAGCCACCAGGTCGGGCATGCCGCTTACGTGGATTGAGTGATCGGGGATATTCATGGTGGATGATTTTGCACAAAGCGCTGAACAACTTGACGCTACCGTGGTGGCGCAATTGCGGCGTGCTGTCGAATTGGGAAAGTATCCCAATGGCCGGCGTTTGGACGAAGCGGAGCGCGCCTTGTGTCTGCAGGCCATCATCGTCTGGGAGGAGCGCCATCTCAGTCGCGAGCAGCGCACCGGGTTTATCGATCGGGGCAGCAAGGCGGAAGGTGAGGTCTGCGCCAGCGATCATGAACATGAGAAGCCTCAGCCTCTGCACTGGCGCTAAGGTTACCAGCGCTGTCGATCGAAGTTTTCCGGATGCGCCCAGTAGCGACTATTCAGCCAGTCAGGGACGTTTTTATAGCTGCGAATATCAAAAATCCAGGCGCTTTCGCTGGGTAGGTGGCGGGCGAGGAGTTGGTAGCCGAGTGCGGCGTAGGGCGGTGTCAGTGGCGCAGTCTCAGGCAGAAAGGCGAGGACGCGCCGCGCCAGCAAGTCGCGTGCGGCGACGAGTAAGCGCTGGAGTTCGTTGTCCTGCATGTCGGCAGCGGGGAGGAAGAGGGCCAAGTCATGGCGCTGGGTGAAGTGCGGGTCCTGGAGCCAGCGGCGTGTGTCCAGCTCGGTGTACACGCTATCTTTCGGCAGTAACGCGCTGGTGCCTTCACCCATGCATAGTACGCTGGCCGCCGCTTGTTCGGCGAGGATGCCTTGCACAAGGCTGCGACGATATTCCTGCATAGGGGGATCCCCGTGTCATGTTGAGTGGAACGATAGGTAAATTGAGGGCCGAGGTCAAAGCCCCCTTGCAGTATTTCTTTCCGATCGGCGATCAGGAGTTGGCCCTGCGCGGCGACGGCGAGCAGCGTTTGCGTCTGACGACACAGGGCCAAATACGTTGCCAGGCCTGTCAGCGTCTGACACGTAAAAGCTACAATCAGGGTTACTGCTATCCCTGCTTTACGCGTCTCGCCGCTTGCGACATGTGCATCCTAAAGCCCGAGCTCTGCCACCATGCCGCCGGCAGCTGTCGTGAGCCGGCCTGGGGCGAGGCGCATTGCATGGTGCCGCACATCGTCTACTTGGCCAATTCTTCCGGCTTGAAAGTGGGTATCACCCGCGCCACCCAGGTGCCGACGCGCTGGATCGATCAGGGCGCCAGTGCCGCGCTGCCCTTGTTTCGGGTGGGCTCGCGCTATCATTCCGGACTCATCGAAGTCGCCTTGGCGCGACACGTCGCCGACAAGACGCAGTGGCAGGCCCTGCTACGTGGCGATCCTGCCGAACTCGATCTGGTGGCAGAGGCGGAACGCCTGCTCGCGCTGTGTGCACAGGAGCTGGCTGAGATCGAGCAACGCTTTCCGCGGGATCGCCAAAGACTGTTGCCCGAGGTGCATCGCTTCCAATATCCGGTCCTGCGTTATCCTGACAAGATCAAAGCCTTGACACTGGCTCCCGATCAAGCCATCGAAGGCTGTCTGCTGGGGATCAAAGGCCAGTATCTGATTCTCGAAGAGGGCGTGCTCAATGTGCGTAAGCATACGTCTTACGTCGTTACGCTGGAGCAGTTATAGCGACCGGAGCGGTGGCATCCGTTGCCGATCGTGACGCCATGTGATCGATTTTTCTATGGGGTGAAACCTTCATGCATCAGCATCATTTGCAAGACTATCGTCCCAGTGCCTGGACGCTCGACAGCGTGCATCTCGAATTCGATCTTCTGACCGATCATGTTCTGGTGCATAGCCATCTGGTGGTGCGGCGGCAGGGGGCGGGGCCGCTGTTGCTGCAAGGAGAGGGTTTGCAGACGCTGAGTGTCCGGGTCGACGGCGAGGATGTGCCCCTACCGGCGAAGACCGCGACGATCCTGGAGTTGACGCCAAAGTCGGATCAAGCGCATCTCGACATCGTCGTGCGTATCGATCCTGAACACAATACGGCGCTTGAAGGCCTATACCGCTCCGGCCCCATGCTCTGTACGCAGTGTGAGCCGGAAGGGTTTCGGCACATCACCTGGTTCATCGACAGACCTGATGTGCTGGCGATCTATACCACCACCTTGCGCGCTGATCGGGCGCGCTATCCTGTCCTGCTCGCCAATGGCGACTGTGTGCACCGTGCCCTGCTGCCGGATGGACGGCATGAAGTGCGCTATGTCGATCCGCACCCCAAGCCGTCCTATTTGTTTGCCGCTGTCGCTGGTGACTTGGCGATGCTCGAGGATCACTGGGTGACGGCGACGGGGCGGCGGGTGACGCTGCAGATCTATGCCGAAGCGCAGGATCTCGCTGCCTGCACCCACGCTATGGCCTCGCTGCAGGCAGCCATGGCCTGGGATGAGCGTTGTTATGGCCGCTGCTATGATCTCGACACGTATATGATCGTCGCCGTCAGCCATTTCAATATGGGGGCAATGGAGAACAAAGGTCTCAATATCTTCAATACCGCCTGTGTACTGGCCTCGCCCGAGTTGACCCCGGACGCGGGTTTTGAGCGCGTCGCTGCGGTCATCGCGCATGAGTACTTTCATAACTGGACGGGGAATCGGGTGACTTGCCGCGACTGGTTTCAGCTCTGTCTGAAAGAAGGTCTGACGGTCTATCGCGATCAGCAGTTCTCCGCCGATCAAGGTTCGGCGGCGGTGCAGCGCATCGACGACTTGGTGCATTTGCAGGCGTATCAGTGGAGTGAGGACGCCGGCCCTCTGGCGCATCCAGTGAGGCCGCAGACCTACAGCGAAATCAATAATTTTTATACCGCCACGGTCTATGAAAAAGGCGCTGAAATCGTCCGCATGCTGCACCTGACCCTCGGTGATGCGGGGTTTCGAGCGGGGATGGATCTCTATTTTTCCCGTCACGATGGCCAAGCTGTCACCGTCGAGGATTTTTTGCGCGCGCTCGGCGATGCGAACGCCTGTGATCTGAGCGAGTTCATGCCGTGGTATGAATCGGTCGGCACGCCGCAGTTGCGTGTGCGCTGGTCGTCGTCTGGTGTCTCGGGGCAGGCGATTTTGCAGATCGAGCAACTGCAGGCTCTGCGCCCCATCCCCCTGCGTCTGGCCTTTCTCGATGCGCAAGGCGGAACGCTACCCTGGCAGACGGACGCCACGACGCAGGGCGATGCGGTGATTCTGCGCCAGCGTATGACGAGCGTGACGGTAAAGTCTGCGGCGTCGCTACCCTTGCCGGTATTGTTGCGCGGCTTTTCGGCGCCGGTGCGTGTCGATTATCCCTACACCGATGCCGACCTGTGGCAAATCATCGCGCATGAAAGCGACGGCGTCAGCGTCTGGCAGGCTTGGCAGGAAGTCATGTCGCGCTTCCTCGTACGTGGCTTGAAGACGGGCGATGCGACGCTGCCCCTGGCTTTGGTGCAAGCGTTTCGTCAGGGTCTCGTGAGGGCCGAGCAGGATCCGGCCTTGGTGGCGAGGTGGTTGACCTTACCGACGCAGGCGGTTCTGGCGGAGCGGATCGCAGAGTATGATCCTGGTCAGCTCATGCGGCTGCGTCGCCGTTGGGAGCGGCAGTTGGGGCTGGCCTTGCGGGTCGAGTGGCAGGCGCTTTTGCCCAGGCTCGCGCACGAGCACGCCGGTTGGCGGGCCCTGGCCGGACGCGCACTGGTTTATTGGAGTGCCGCCGCCGGCAGCGAGCGCTCGGCGCGTCTGCTCGAACTCTATCAAGGCGCCACAACGATGACCGCGCGCCAGGCGGTGTTCGCGGCCATTTTGCAGACGGGAGGCGTGGCTGCGGCCTGGGTTCTCGCGGATTGGCGACAGCGTTTTGCCGCCCATCCCCTGGTCATCGATATGGCTTATGCCGAGTTGGTGCGGGCCGCGCCGATGGATGTCGCCGGCCTGGCTGAGCTGCTGGCGCGGGCTGATTTTGACTGGTGCAGTCCGAATCGCGTACGCAGCGTTCTGATGACCTGGGCGCAGCAGCGTCACGACCTACTGCATAGCGCTACGGGCGAGGGCTATGCGCTCTATCTTGCCGCCGTGCGGCGTGTCGATGCGCTCAATCCACAGTTGGCGGCGCGTCTGATGGCAGCCTTGGCGGCGGTGGCGAGCATGGCTCGGCCCTTGCGTGCGCGGGCCTTGGCTTATTTGGCCGATGCGGCGCTTGACGACTTATCGAACGAGGTGCAGGAGATGCGCGCCAATATATTGGCGCCACTAAAAAACTGACCGGAACGGCGGTGCTGCGTCGTATGTTTTTTGCGCGCTTGCTCGTCGTCGGCGTGCTTGCGATATAAATTATGTTTTTTCTTTTAAGCAGACTAGGCTAACCTTGTTCGGCGTGGTTCGCCTGGGTCGAGGCTAGGTTTGATCGCGGAATCAGGGTCACAATCAGGGTCACGATGTCACCCAAGATGTCTCCAACATGAATAAAAAACAAAGATCAGGGAGTGTTCATATGTCTTTATCCCCGAAAGTCAGGGTCATTTCGTCGCATCGCCGACACGCCTTGGTTCTGTCTGCGACGATTTTGAGCCAGGCGGTCTGGGCGACCCACTTTGACTTTAACGAGGACTGGTCGCTCGATTCGACCACCAGTCTTTCCTATGGCACAGGTTGGCGTATGGATCAACCGGCCAATGTCCTCGACACCATGCCGCTCACCGGCTTGAACAAGGTGCAGGGGCTGAACTCTTTTGACAACACCGGCACCCCCTTCACGCAGTTGTACATGGTCAATGAAGACCTGTCCTTGAAGTACAAGGATCGCTTTGGCGCCGAGTTCAGCGGCCTGGCTTTTTATGACGCGACGCTCATGAACGGTAAGCCACCGGGACCGGGCACCTTCTACCAAGCGGCGGCTGGCTGTAATGCCCAGATCACACCGGCGGCGCAGTTGTCCGCCTGCGGCTTTCCGCAAGCGACGCGTGAGTTCGATGGGCGCCGTATCCGGGGCTATGACGCTTATCTATGGGGAAATTTTTCGCCCATGGACATGCCTTTGAACGTGCGTGTCGGTTATCAGGTCGTGAACTGGGGCGAAGCCCTGTTCATCCCCGGGGGCGTCAGCAATGCCAACCCCTTGTCGCTGGCGGCTCTCGAAATGCCGGGAACTCAGCTCAAGGACGTCATGCTGCCTTTGCCCATGATCTATTTCAACTGGGGGCTCAGTGACACCTATTCTCTCGAGGGCTACGGCGAATTTGGCTGGCACTTCTCGGAAGGTCCGGGTATGGGCACCAACTACTCGACCAACGATTCCTTCGGTGGTTATGGCGCCGAGCGCGTGCTCGTCGACATGACGGCGGCGTCGCGTTTGACGCCGGGCCAGATTCAACCGGGGCAGTTGACGCCGGCGCAGTTGGCGCAGGCCTACAATGCCGCCGTTTATGGCAATCCGTCGACCGTTCTGACCAACAAGTGGACCGGCGACGTGCCGACCAATTTGCACGACCAGTATGGCTTGGCTCTACGCATCGCGCCTTATGACGGTTTCGAGTACGCACTCTACGCCGAGAACTACAGCAGCCATCTGCCCGTCGCGCAATTCACCACCGGGCAGGCCTTCGGTACGGCTCAGAACGCCCAGGTGGCGGTGGCGGCGCAGAACGCCTTGATGCAGGAGCTCGGTATCAGCCAGCAGCTGGCGCAGCAGGTCACGACCCAGGTGGGCGCCGCCGAGAAGGCTTATATGGCGCATCCGGCCGGTTCCAATCCTGTGCTCGGTATGGCGGGGGCGGCCATCAACGCTTGCGGCAGCAGCTGTAATGGCATCAGTGCGGCGACGACGGTGGCGGGCATCAATGCAATGAATGCTGTCGATACGACGACCTATAATCTGGCCTATCCGAACAACATCCATCTCTTCGGTGCGAGCTTCTCCACCAATGTCGCCGGGGTTTCTCTCGCCGGTGAAATGTCCTATCGTCCCAACCTTCCTGTTTTGCGGGATCTCGGCGATAACCTCGTGGCCGAAAATGCCGCCTGGGCGCAGGTGCTGGCCAACGGCGGCACGGCAAGCCTAGCGGGGAGCATGCAGGGAACGACGCTGGGACCGCAACAGACGATCCAGGACTGGACGCAGGTGGAGGAATACACCGCTGACATATCCGCAGTGTTCAACATGAACAACCTGTGGCACTCGGATGGCGCGATGGCCATCGTCGAGGTCGGTGCCGTGCACTATGCCAACTACGACAGCTCGCAGCACTTCGCTTCGACCAAGGCCCTGCTCAATACCATGGTGCCGAACACGGTCAATCCGCTGACCCTGACGCCGACGTCTTATCTCAATGCCTCGGAAGGTTCTCTCGGCAACTATATGACGCCGACATCCTGGGGCTATCGCCTAGCCATGTCCTTGAATTATGACGACGTCTTCCCTTCGGTGAACATGTCGCCGCAGCTGCATTTCGGTCAGGATGTGCAGGGCAACTCCGACTACACCGGAGCCTTCATGCAGGGCCGCAAGTCGGCGATGATCGGTCTCAATACGATCTATAACCAGGCATGGGAAGTCGATGTCGCCTACAATGCTTTCTGGGGGGCTGCGCCGGCCAACTTGATGGACCAGCTGAATACGCTGACCCTGATTCTCAAGTACACCTTCTGATGGCTTATGAAATAATCGATATGAGGTCGTCGTTGCGTTCAGCACGGCGACCTTCGTCTACACTGGCTGGGAAGAGCCATGATCGTTTTTCTGAGGAGTAGAGTGAGATGAGACTGAAACACTTGGCAGCCCCTGCGCTGCTGCTCGGTGCCCTGGCTGCTCCCCTGGCGGTGCAGGCGGTGACGTCGGCGGCTGATCTCGGGCAGAGTCTGACCCCCCTGGGGGGGGAGAAGGCGGGTAATGGCAAGTCAGGCTGGCAGGCCATTCCGGCCTGGGCCGGCGGTTTGACGGCAGCCCAGGCGCCGCGGAATTATCATCCGCCGCAACATCATCCTGATCCTTTTGCCAATGAGCGCCCGCTGCTGCAGATCACCGCGGCCAATATGGCGCAGTACGCCCCCTATCTGACGACGGGGGTGCAGGCTCTGCTCAAGACCTACCCGCAGTCGTTCTATCTGAATGTCTATCCTTCGCACCGCACTTTGGCGGTGCCGGACCGTGTCGCTGAGAACACCAAGCGTTGCGCGGCCACGTCGCATCTCAAGGGATGGGCCATGGATGGTTGTGTCGGCGGCACGCCATTCCCCATTCCGCATGGCTCGGCCAAGGACAAAGCGTTGCAGATCCTGTGGAATCACATCACCCGCTTCCGCGGTGTCTATGTGATTCGCCGCGCCTCGGAAGCGGCGGTGCAGCGCAATGGCTCCTATTCGCTGGCGACCAACGACCAGGAGATCTATTTCAAATACTATGATCCCAAGATCAAGACCCTGGCCGAGCTGCACAATGTTCTTTTCTACTTCATGTCGGTGCAGCTGGCGCCGCCGCGTCTAGCCGGCGGTGCGGTGCTCGTGCGCGAGACGCTCGATCAGCGGGCGGAGCCGCGCGAAGCGTGGGGTTATAATGCCGGCCAGCGGCGCGTGCGTCAGGCGCCCAATCTGTCCTACGATACGCCGATCGCCGACGCTGACGGTCTGCGCACGGCAGATGACACGGACATGTTCAATGGTGCGCCGGATCGCTACGACTGGACGTTGATCGGCAAAAAAGAAATGATCGTGCCGTACAACGACTATCAGCTCAGCTCGCCGACGATCAAATATCGTGACCTGCTCACCCGCGATGTTCTCAATCCGCGGCCGCAGCGTTGGGAGATGCACCGCGTCTGGGTGATCGAGGGCATTTTGCGCCCGGGTAAGCGTCATATCTACTCGAAGCGCCGCTTCTATATCGACGAAGACAGCTGGCAGATCGTCGCTGCTGATCAGTACGACAGCCGTGGTGCGCTCTGGCGGGTGAGCCTCGCCTTCCCGAAGGAGTACTGGGAAGTTCCGATGATGTGGTCGACGCTTGACGCTTACTTCGATCTGCAAGCGCATCGCTATCATGTCATGGGCTTGACGAATGAGGAGCCGTACGAGTTCGATGCCACCAAACCGTCGCCTGGTGATGAGTATTTCTCACCGCAGGCCTTGCGTCGTCGCGGCATCCGTTGAGGGTAGGGGGCCGCGCCTGCGGCCCTGACATCGGGGGCGGAGAGGGCCGCCCTCGGTCATTTCAGCATCACGGGAGTTATTAGATGATGCCCAGATTTTTACGCTTGAAATGGCGGGCGTTGGCATTGGCCGGCGCTACGCTCGTTCTTGGGGCCCAGGCGGCTCCTCCCGATCTGTCACCGGTGCATGCCAGCGCTTTGCTGACGCGCGTGGCTGATCATGCACTTCTGCTCGGTATCGCGTCGGCCGGTTCGACGCTGGTCGCCGTCGGCGAGCATGGCGTCATTCTGCGCTCTGCGGACCAGGGCCGGACTTGGCAGCAGGTCGCATCACCGACCTCGGTTTTGCTGACGGCGGTCTACTTTGTCGACGCCGTTCATGGTTGGGCGGTGGGACATGAAGGTGTCGTCCTGGCGACGCAGGATGCGGGGCAGACCTGGTCCTTGCAGCACAGTGCCGATCCTGCCGGTAAGCACAAAGGCTCGCCTTTGATGGGCGTGTGGTTCCGCAATACCCAGATGGGCCTCGCTGTCGGCGCCTATGGTTATGTCGTGCGGACCGATGATGGCGGCAAAACCTGGGTCGATATGGATGCGAGCTTTCCCGACCCGGATGGCTGGCATCTGAATGCCGTGGCGAGTTCAGCGACGCAGCCCGATACCGTCTTTGTCGTCGGCGAGAAGGGGCAGATCTTTCGTTCGGACGATGCCGGGCATGTTTGGCAAAAGCTGAATTCGCCGACCGACGCGTCCTTGTTTGCAGTGGCTGAACCGGCACCGCATGAGCTCTATGTCGCTGGACTGGGTGGCAGTTTGTACCGCAGCGTCGACGAAGGCGCGACATGGACGACCTTGGTGACGGGCACCAGCAATGGTCTGCTCGGTGTGGCAGGGCGTAGCGATGGCCGTATCGTGGTGGTGGGTAACGATGGCACGGTGTTGAGCAGTCGTGATCATGGTGACCATTTTACCCTTGCGATCCTGCCTGGGCGTGATCATTTGACGGCGGTGCAGCCGCGTTCAGGACATGGCTGGATCGCCGTTGGTCAGGATGGACCGCATACCCTCTCTACCCAGCCTTAAAGCCCGCCCCTGGAGACGTTGACGATGACCCCATCCCCATCCCGTTTCGAGCGTATGATCTTCACCGGGCGCGGCTTGTTACTAGCCCTGTTTGCCTTGATCAGCCTAGCCATGATCTTTGGCATCTCGCAATTGCATCTGGACACTGGTCTGGCGCGCATGGTGCCGCAGAACCATGAATACATCCGCAATCTGTTGCGTTACAAGGATGAACTCGGCCTCGGTAACGAGGTGCACATCGTGCTGGCACTCAAGCCTGGTGTTTCCGGTGACATCTTCAATCCGCGTTATATGCAGACGCTCAAACAGCTCAGCGACAGCGTCGCCAACCTGCCCGGTGTCGACAAGTCGAAGATGAAGTCGCTATGGACGCCGAATGTGCGCTGGATCGACGTCACCAAAGATGGTTTCGTCGGTGGCGAGGTCATCCCCAACAGCTATGACGGTGGCGCTGCCAGCCTGGACAAGCTGAAGCGCAATGTTCTGCGTTCAGGTCAGGTCGGCATGCTGGTTGCTGATGATTTTCGCTCGACCATGATCAATGCGCCTCTGATCGAGGGTCTTTTTAATTATCGTGACATCTCGCATCAGCTTGACGCTCTGCAGCAGCAGTTCGGCCAGGGGCCCTATGAAGTACACATCAATGGTGTCGCCAAGATCATCGGCGATCTCATCGATGGTGGGCGTCAGATCGCCGTTTTCTTCCTGGTGGCGATGGGGCTGACTTTTCTCCTTTTGTTGTGGGACTTCGGCGACATCGTCAGTGCCTTGACGGTGATTTTCTGTGCCCTGATCACGGTCGTCTGGCAACAGGGTGTCATGGGGCTGCTCGGTGTCTTCGGCGTCCATGGTTTTGGTCTTGACCCCTATTCGATGCTGGTGCCATTCCTGGTCTTCGCCATCGCTGTCAGCCATAGCGTGCAAGTGGTCAATATGGTCGCGGTGCAGTACACCGAAGGTGACGCTGATCCGGAGACGGCCGCCAGACACGCCTTCCGTTCCCTGATCAAGGCCGGCACCCTCGGCTTGGCGATGGAGGCTCTGGGCTTTCTCACCCTGCTGATGATTCGTATTCAGGTCATTCAAAGCCTCGCCATCTCGGCCTCCATCGGGGTGGCGCTGATTCTGCTGACCTCGTTTGTCCTGTTGCCGATCCTGATGTCTTATTTTCGCATCAGCCCGCGTGCCATCGCACGCGCGCGTGCCAAGTCGAACGCGACGGGGATCTGGGGACTGCTGGCGCATATGACGCGTCGTCCCATGGCGGTCACCGCCGTTCTTCTGGCGGTGCTCATGCTGCTGGCGGCGGTGGTCGAAGGTCGCGGCCTGAAGATCGGCGATCTCGATCGTGGTGCGCCTGAATTGAAGGCGGATTCGCGTTACAACAAAGATGACGCTTACATCAGTCAGCATTATTCGATTTCTGCCGACGTCCTCGTCGTCATGGTCAAGACTCCGGCGCAGCAATGCACCAGCTTCGCGACCCTGGAGACCATCGATCGCCTGCAGTGGTACCTCGATGATATTCCAGGCGTACAGTCGGCGAAGTCCCTGGTGACCGGGACGAAACGTGTTCTCGTCGGTTTCAATGAGAGCAACCCGCGCTGGTCGACCATCGTCAGTGATGACCATGTTCTCAACGATGCCACCAGTCAGCTGACCGATCTGTATTCAGCCGATTGTGATCTGGTGCCGGTCTTCGTCTTCCTCAATGACCACAAAGCTGAAACCCTGCAAAGGGTGACGGACGCGATCAAGTCCTTCCGCCTGCAGTACAATCGTCCGGATGTGCAGATTCTTCTCGCCTCTGGCAATGCCGGTATTGAGGCAGCCTCCAATGACGTCATCGCCGCGTCCAAGAACCCCATGCTTGGACTCGTCTATGCCGTCGTCATCGTCCTCAGCTTCATCGCGTTTCGCAGCTGGCGTCCAGTGGTGTGCATCGTCCTGCCTTTGGTGGTCACGTCGATGTTGTGTGAAGCCCTGATGACCTTCCTCGGTATCGGGGTCAAGGTGGCGACCTTGCCGGTCATCGCCCTCGGCGTCGGGATCGGCGTCGATTACGGCATCTATATCTATGCGCGTCTGGAGAGTTATCTCCAGCAGGGGCTGCCTCTTGATGAGGCGTATGAGGCGACGGTGGCGAGTACCGGTCGTGCCGTCAGCTTCACCGGCATGACCTTGGCCATCGGGGTCTTGACCTGGGTCTTCTCGCCGATCAAGTTCCAGGCGGATATGGGGATTTTGCTGACCTTCATGTTCTTGTGGAATATGGTGGGCGCGCTCGTTTTGTTGCCGGCCCTGGCGCATTTTCTCGTTCCCAGGACGCACAAGCCCTCAGCTTAAACGGGGAGCAGCTTCCCCTCGCTTGCAGGTGAAGTCATGGTAGAGGCCGCGTCGTGCTCGCGGCGGGATAGCCTGTTCATCGCGCTATCCCGCTTTTCCGAACCCATCGAAGATGGCCTGCGCGATTTTGCCGGCCGCTTCTATGACAGCCTGCTCGATCAGGAACTCGAGCAGGTGACTGCCGCGGACCTCGCCGCCGATGTCCACGCCCTGTATACCTTTGTGCAGGCGTCCGCACATCAGGGGCGCGGCATCTTTGTGCGCGTGCGCGCGGCGCATCAGCGCACTTGCATCGATCTTTATGGTGAAGAAACTCCCTTTCTCCTCAATACCTTGAAGATGCATCTGCGCGCCAGGGGCTATCCGCCTCTGCTCATCGTCGATCAGGCCTTAAGTGAAGGACTGCAGGAGAGGTATCGTGTCGCTTTGCATCTGCAGGTGATGGCGATGGAGGACGCCGCCTGCCGCGAGCTTGAACGGGGGCTGAACGCGCTGCTCGCCCAGTTGCAGCGTTGTGTGGCGGACTTTGCGGCGATGCGAGAGGTTCTGTTGCGCGAGTCGATGGAAGCCTTGCGGCGGGTCGAGGCGGGCTTCGAGCGTGAAAAGAATCTCGAGTTCTATGCTCTGATCAGCTGGTTGTTGCAGGAGAACATGCTCTTTCTCGGTCTCGAGCGCCGCGGCGAAGGTGCGCGTCGTCTCGGCTATCTGGCCGTTTGCGATGATGCTCTGAGAGAGGCGTTGTGGTCACAGGAGGGGCAGTTTTTGCATCCTTGTCTGGGTTTCGCCCAGGTGGCGCATCGTTCGCCGATCAATCACGATGATTTTTGTGATGTCATCATCCTCCGTTGCCCGGATGAGCGTGGGCAGATACTGGCGGAATGGCGCCTTCTGGGTCTTTACACGTCGCGCATGCATCAAGTCGACCCGGCGACGATACCGGTCATGCGCGACACCATGGCGCAGGTCAGGGAACTGTGTGGCTTTCACCCGCTCAGTGCGGATGCGCGCAATCTCGATCGATTTTTGCGGTTTTTGCCGCGAGAGCGCCTGTTTTTAGCGGATATCAAGGCGCTGGTGCCATATTTGCGCGCACTGGTCGCGCGTTCGCAGCGGCGACAGGTGCGCTTTCTCTGGTGGCAGACGCCGAGCAAGCAGATGCAATACGTCTCTTTGTTCCTGCCCAAGGATCTCTATCAAGCGACGGCTTCTGAGGATTATCGCCAGCATTTACAAGTCGAGCTGGCGGCTGAATCGGTGCGCTGCAAAGTCCTGATATCGGAGTACCTCTGGGTCCGCCTCGATTATGTCGTGGTCGCCGGACGTGCCATCGATGCAGCGATGCGTGAGCGTCTCGCCGCTGACTGGACGACTGGGCAGGGAGTGCGCCTGGCGCGAGCCGTCGATGAACCGCCAAGCCTTTTCAATGCCGCCTACCGCAGCACCCACACCGCTGCAGATATGGCCGCTGACCTGCAGTTGTGGCGGGAACTCTGGCGCGAGGCGACAGGGACGCAGGTGCGTTGCCAAGTGATCGATCCTGAGCAGGCGCAGGTGCGGGTCAGCGTCTTGCATCAGCCGCAGGCCATGTGGTTGTCGGAGATGCTGCCGGCCCTCGAAAGCATGGGACTGCGCGTCATCAGCGAGACCAGTTTCAGTCTCGTCGATGCTAAATCGTGCGCCTATCTGCATGAATTGTGGGTGCAGTGGCCGACTCCGGTGGACGCGACTGACCTGACCCTGATCGCCGCTGCCTTGTCGGCTTGCTGGCAGGGGCGGACCTATGTCGATACGTTTAATCGTCTGCTTTTGGCGGCACAACTACCCTTGCAGGCGGTGCAGGTTTTGCGCGCTTACGCCGCCTATATGCAGCAGATCCGCTTACCGTATAGCCAACAGGGGGTGAGCGATGTCTTGCTGCGCTATCCGGAACTAACGCGCCAGCTTTGGCAGGCTTTTGTTCGCCGCCTGACGAGTCGTGAGCCTTGTTTCGATGTCACCTGGGCGCAGACGCTGGCTCAGGTCGGCAATTTGCATGAAGATGCCATCTTTCGCGCCTACGCCGAGTTGATCGCGGCGACGGTGCGCAGCAATGCCCTGCAGACACCGCCACCGGTGGTGCTCGCTTTCAAATTGGCGCCACAGGGAGGCTTGTGGCCGCTGCCACGGCCGTGGAAGGAAATATTTGTTTACGGCCCGGACTTCGAGGGAATTCATCTGCGTTTTGGGCCCTTGGCGCGTGGCGGTATTCGCTGGTCGGAACGCTGCGATGACTACCGCACCGAGGTGCTCGGACTGGTCAAGGCGCAGCAGGTCAAGAACTCCCTGATCGTGCCCGTCGGGGCGAAAGGTGGCTTTGTCCTGCGCCGTCGTGACCTGGATCCGCGTGCGCGCCAACAGGCCGGGGCATCCGCTTATGATCGCTTCATCGACGCCCTCCTTGAGCTGACCGATAGCCTCGTGGCGGACCAAGTCCAGCATCCGGAGGGCCTGCTCTGCCACGATGCCGACGATCCTTATCTGGTGGTGGCGGCGGACAAAGGCACGGCGAACTTTTCCGACCGGGCCAACGCGCGCAGCGAGGCCCATCATTTTTGGCTGGGAGACGCTTTCGCCTCGGGTGGCGAGCATGGTTACGACCACAAGAAGATGGGCATCACCGCCCGTGGCGCCATGCTTTCGCTACAACGGCATCTGCTCTTGCTGCAACGGCAGGACCGCGCTTATACCTGTCTTGGCATCGGTGATATGTCAGGAGATGTCTTTGGCAATGGCATGTTGCTGGATCGCAAGATGCAACTACTGGCCGCCTTCAATCATGCGCACATCTTTATCGATCCGGCGCCGGACGAGGCGGCGTGGACAGAGCGGCAGCGTCTTTTTGCCCTGCCCGGGTCGAGCTGGAATGACTACGACCGGCGTCGATTGTCGCCGGGAGGCGCCATCTATGCGCGTAGCGACAAGTCGATCGACGTGAGCGAGGCGGCGCGGCAGCGGCTCGATCTGCCGGCGACGGTGATGACGCCCGACGCTCTGATTCAGGCCTTGCTCTGTGCTCCGGTCGACGTGATCTGGAATGGCGGTATCGGCACCTATGTCAAAGCCGCCGCCGAGCGCCATGCTGATGCCGCCGATCCCAGCAATGACGCACTGCGCGTCGATGCCTGCCGCTTGCGTGCCAGCATCGTTTGTGAGGGGGGTAACCTGGGTATGACGCAGCGGGCACGGGTCGAGTACGCCTTGACGGGCGGCTTGTGCTATGCTGATTTCATCGACAACTCGGCGGGCGTCGATTGTTCCGACCGTGAGGTCAATATCAAGCTCCTTCTGCAAGCGCCGGTGCGCGAAGGGCGTTTGACTCTGGCGCAGAGGAACGCCTTGCTGAGCTCTCTCCAGGATGAGGTCGCCGAGCGGGTTCTGGCGGATAACCGCATGCAGGCCTTCCTGCTCGGCGTCGCGGCGGCGCAGCAAGCCAGTCGACATCATGAATTCTTCGATTTCATCAGTTATCTCGAACGGTACGCTGATCTCGATTGCCAGCTCGAAGCCTTGCCGGACCTGCGCACCTGGCAAAAACGCCTGGTGCAGGAGCAGTGGCTGACTCGGCCGGAGCTGGCCATCCTCCTCGCTTACGCCAAGAATCTGCTGAAATTCAAGCTCACCGATCTGCGCCTGGCCGATGACGAGATCTGTCGGCATGAGTTGCTACGGGCTTTTCCGGCGTCCTTGTGTCGTGATGCGACGGAGGATCTTTTCAAACACCCCTTGCGCCACGCGCTGGTGGCGACGGAACTCGCCAATGACTGGGTGCACAAGCTCGGTATCACCAGCTTGCAACGATTGAGTCAGCGCCGGCATGTCCGGCTTGCACTACAGGCTCGCGCCTTCATCGAAATACGCCGTTGTTTTGCCCTGGAGGAGATCTGGCATGACCTGCTCGATCCGGCCTGTCGTGCGCCCGAGGACTGGGCCGATCAGGCACAGCGTTGCGCGCGCCAGGCGGTGCTCTGGCTGATGGGCGAGGAGAGCAGCATCCCCTTGTCGATCGACGTCGACGCTCTTCTCGACATCCTCCTGCAACGCCCTGCGATCGCCGAACGTCTCGCTGCTTGGCAGGCGGCAGGGGCCGCCCGGCCGCGCTGTCAGTTGGCCCTTGAGCAGGCGGTGCATCTGCTCGAGCTCGATTATCTGGCGCGCACTGCCGGGGTGGCGGCGGATCGCGTGCAAGCGCTGCTGGATCAGCTGGAGGAGATGCTCGGCCTGCAGCAGTTGCAGCAGAAGCTGCAGGAACAGACGGTGCTCAATACCTGGCAGGCGCAGGCGCGAGAGGCGACCATCGAGTCCTGGCGTGACTTGCGGCGCAGCTTGCTCCTGCAGGCTTTGCGCTGTGGCCAGATCCTGCTCCCCGAAGAGCGTCTGCGCGAGTGGCAAGGCCTGTGCGCACGTCTGACACCGGAAGATTACCAGCAGCCGGGGCTGTACACGGTGTTGACGCGACTGATCCAGGGGCTGCTGGAGGAAGCAGGTGGCGCTGACTGAGGGCGTCGATCTAAAGCTGCTGCATGAGACGTAGCAGGGAGCGACCGAAGCGCTCGATCTTGCCCTGACCGATGCCGTGGATGTCGAGCAGGTCGTCGACGCTGCGTGGCTGTCGTCGTGCCAGCTCGCGCAAAGATTTGTCATGCAGCAGGGTGTAGGGCGGGACGCCCAGGCGTTCCGCCTCCAGGCGTCGCCAGGCGCGCAGGAGATCGAAGCGTTTCTGCTGCCCGGCGTCGAGCTGGTTTTCTTGACTCGTGCTGTGCTGGCGGCGGAGCGCTGTGCGACGGAAATGGATGCGTGTCTCGCCGCGCAGCAACGGTCGGGCGCTCTCGCTCAGGGCGAGGCTGCCGTGGCGCTCAGGCTGGGCGTAGAGGTGGCCGGTGGCGAGCAGCTGGCGCAGAACATTGCGCCAGGCGCGTTCATCCAGATCCTGGCCGATGCCGAAGGTCGACAGTGTATGGTGACCGTGTCGCTGGATCGCTTCGGTCATCTCGCCGCGCAAAATAGCGATGATGTGCAGGCTACCGAATCTCTGCCCGGAACGATAGACGGCTGACAGGGCTTTGCGCGCGGCTTCGCTGCCATCCCAGACTTCTGGCGGGTTGAGGCAGGTGTCGCAGCGTCCGCAGGCTTGCGCCGACTCGCCAAAATAGGCGAGCAGGGCGACGCGCCGACAGCCAGCACTCTCGCAATAGGCGAGCAGGGCGTCGAGCTTGCTCTTCTCGATGCGCTTGCGTGGCGCTTCGCTCGCCGATTCTTCGATGCGCCGTCGCTGCAGGACGACGTCCTGCAGGCCATAGAGCATGAGCACTTCCGCATCATCGCCGTCGCGTCCGGCGCGTCCGGTCTCTTGATAATAGGCCTCGATAGAGGCCGGCATATCGAGATGGACGACGAAGCGCACATCGGGTTTGTCGATGCCCATGCCGAAGGCGACCGTCGCGACCATGATCTGCTGCTCCTCGCGCAGGAAGCGTCGCTGATGCGCGGCTCGTGTCGCGCTATCGAGGCCGGCATGATAGGGCTGCGCCGCATAGCCTTGCTGGCAGAGCCAGGCGGCGAGCTCATCGACCTTGCGCCGGGATTGGCAGTAGATGATGCCCGATTCCGTTCGATGTCGGCGGAGAAATTCCAGAATCTGGACGCGCGCCTGCGTCTTTTCCTGCACGACATAACGCAGGTTGGGGCGATCGAAGCTGCTGATAAAGACGCCGTCTTCGGGCAACTGCAGTCTTTGCAGAATCTCGTCACGGGTGCTCAGGTCGGCGGTCGCCGTCAGGGCCAGGCGGGGAATGTCGGGGTAGCGCTGATGCAGCGTCGTCAGCTGCAGGTAGTCGGGTCGGAAGTCGTGTCCCCACTGTGAGACACAGTGGGCTTCATCGATGGCGAACAGAGCCAGATCCGAGTTGGCGTGGAGCTGATCGAGCAGGTCGAGAAAGCGTGCCTGCAACAGGCGTTCCGGAGCGACATAGAGCAATTTGATGGCGCCGGCGAGGATCTGTCTTTCGATCTCCTCGGTCTGTTTCCAGTCCTGAGCGGAGTTCAAGTAGGCGGCTTCGATGCCGAGCTGGTGCAGGGCGTCGACCTGGTTCTGCATCAGGGCGATGAGAGGGGAAACGACGACGGTCAGTCCCGGCAGCTGGAGGGCGGGCAATTGATAACAGAGGGACTTGCCCGCTCCGGTCGGCATCAGGACGAGAGCATCCCGTCCGGCCAGGACGTGCTCGATGATGGTCTCTTGTTGGCCACGAAACGAGGCATAACCGAAGACGCGCTGTAGGGTTTGCAAAGGGGTTGCCATGTTCGCATCATACCATGTTGCGGGATATTCTCGTCGCTGAGCTTGCTTCTAGACGAACGGTCTACTACAATGGCGCCATGAAAGCAGACCCATCTTATCAAGATACTCGTGAACATCTCTTGGCCGTGGCTGAAGAGCTGATCTGTGGTCGTGGCTTCGCCGCCTGTGGCTTGGCCGAGATCTTGCAGAGAGCGCAGGTGCCGAAGGGTTCTTTTTATCATTATTTCGCCTCCAAGGAGGCTTTCGGTGTGGCGCTCTTGCAGCGCTATTTCGATCGCTATGTCGATGAGTTGCAAGAGCGTCTGCTCGGCGACGACGCGACGGCCGGACGACAGCGACTGATCGCCTATTTTGCCGCCTGGGTCGAGCGCATGCGTGAACGCGCCTGTATGCAGGGCTGTTTTGCGGTCAAGCTGTCGGCTGAGGTCGCTGATCTGTCAGAACCCATGCGCACCACCTTGGTGCAGGGTATGGCGCGTATCGAAGCGGTCCTGGCACAGGCCTTGGCGCAGGTGCAGCCGCCCCTGGTCGGACAGGCGCCGCACGCCTGTGCCGCTGATCTTTATACTCATTGGTGTGGTGCCGATTTGCAGGCCAAGGTGAGGCGTTCACCTGAGCCGCTGGAGGAAGCCTTGCGCTGGACGGAGCGTCGGCTGCTTGTAGAACTTATGCCCGTCATGGAGATTTGAATGAGTTATCGTCTGAGTCAAGCCATCAAGATTGGCGATATTGAGTTGGCCAACCGTATTTTTATGGCGCCCCTGACACGCATGCGTGCCTATCAGCCGGGTGATGTCCCGGGCGATCTGCAGGCGCGCTACTACGCACAAAGAGCCGGCGCTGGTCTGATCATCAGCGAAGCGGCGCAGATTTCGCCGCAGGGCAAGGGCTATATGGCCACACCCGGCATCTACAGCGCTGAGCAGGTTCAGGGCTGGCGTCAGGTGACCGCTGCCGTGCATGCCGCCGGCGGCCATATGGCCTGTCAGCTCTGGCACGTCGGGCGTGTTTCCCATCACTCCTTGCAGCCGCAGCAGCAGTTGCCGGTCTCGGCTTCCGCTTTGCCCTATACCAACAAGACGACGGTGATGGGCGAGCACGGTGAGCCGGTGCGTGTCGCTTGTGATACGCCGCGCGCTTTGCGCACCGATGAGATTCCGGCCCTGCTCGAGACCTATCATCAGGCGACGCTGAATGCCCGTGAAGCCGGCTTTGATATGGTCGAGGTGCACGCGGCACACGGTTATCTTCTGCACCAGTTCCAATCGGCGACCAGCAATCAGCGCGACGATGCCTATGGCGGCAGCCTGGAGAATCGTGCGCGCCTGACCTTGGCGGCGGTCGATCGCTCAATCGCGGCCTGGCATCCAAGCCGCGTCGGTGTGCGCCTGTCCCCCCTCGGCACCTTCAATGGTCTCGATGATCGTGATGGTCTGGAGATGGGCTATTACCTCGCCCAGGCCCTGGCTGAGCGCGGCATCGCCTATCTGCATCTGTCGGAGCCGGACTGGGCGGGTGGACCGCAGCTGTCAGAGGAGTTCCGTGTCGGCCTGCGTGCGCGTTTTCCGGGCGTCATCGTCGCCGCCGGCAATTATACGGTCGCCAAGGCCGAGCCTTTGCTCGCCGCCGGGCTCATCGACGCTGTCGCCTTCGGTCGCCCGTATATCGCCAATCCTGATCTGGCGCATCGCCTGCTCAGCGATGCCGCGCTCAATCCGCCGCGTCCGGAACTGTTCTACGGCGGTGGTGAGGAAGGCTATACCGACTATCCGGCACTCGCCTGAGCCGTCATGACGGCGGCGAAACCGCCGCCGGGTGTGCGAAAGTTGGTCGTCTGGCCGCGGTATAGACGTGCGGCCAGACGGATGATTTCGCCAGCGTAGGCATAAGCGCGCAAGTCCATCTTCAGTTCTCCTTGCGCGCAGCTCAGCTGACTCGCCGGTTCCAGAGCCTGCGCCAGATAATCGCCGCGGGCATAAATGTCGGCAAGCGTGCCGCGAGTGATCTTGTCCCCCGCATAAGCAGCTTTGCTGCCATAGCCGACGGCGGGTTTGAAAAACCATTGCTTGCGTTCCTGCCACCAAGTCTGCAGTGGACGCATCCGCATTTCCTCTATTTCCGGAATGACGTCGCGCAGGAGTTGGCTGTGTGCTGGCGTCAACTGCAGGTGCTGGCGCGGGTCACGTAGATCGATGAGATTGCGTTTGTCGGCGTAGAGGGCATGGGTTTGCGGGCAGGGCAGTAAGGTACGCCGCGCCAGTTCGGGATGCGCGGTGAGATGAAAGTCGGTGAGACGGTTGTAGATCAAGGTCTGACCATCGTCAGCGGGCAGGGGGGATAGACCGTCGACGATGTCGGCGGCATAGCCATGTCGCTGAAAAAGATCGCGATAGAGCAGAAACTCAGGATAGAGAAACTGCTCTTGCGGACGATCATCGAGAATCAGAATGCGACGTAAGGGGCGGTCCTTGCACTGGCGCCAACGCGCCTCGAGCATGCTGAGAATGACGCTTTCGAGACCTTGTGCATCGCGCCCCCAACCCTGATCGCGGTTGACCAGAAGGCCGCCGGCGTTGGCATTGATCTCGATGAGGCGTGGCTGTGCCGCGGCATTGAGATGGAAGTCATAACAGATGAAGCCGCCTGTCGCCGGCAAGCCGGCGTCGGTGTAGCCATGGCGCGCCAGCAGATGTTGGCGGAGCGGGGCTTGTTGCAGGGCTTGCTCCAGGACCATCACCGCTTCGATGAGGCGATGCAGAGCCAACTCGGGCAGGATGACGCACCAAGGCGCCATCAGCGTCGCCAGCGTGCTGCCGGCTAGGCTGGGATAGCGTGCCGTCCAGGGGCGCAATTGCAAGGATGTGGACATGATGCGAGCCCATGAGCTAGCCTGTGGGGTGGTGGACAATTCTATAGCTCGGCGCCGGCATCGGCCAGTGTCGTGAGCCACTCCTCATGAGGTGATTGCAATGCTGATCTACGGCATCCTGGCTCTGCTCGTGCTGCTCTTTTGGGTGCAGTACAACCGTTTGGTGCAGGCGCGCAACGGTGTGCACAACGCTTATGCACAGATCGATGTGCAATTGCAGCGGCGTTATGAGTTGATTCCCAATCTGGTCGCGACCTGTAAGGCGTATATGACGCACGAACGGGAAACCCTGGTGCAGGTGACCGAGGCGCGTCAGCAGGGGCAGCAAGCGAACGCCAGTTTGCGTCAGAACCCGACCGACACAGCGGCGCGGGCGGCTCTGGCGCAAGCTGAACAGACTTTGACCGCGGGCCTGTCGCGCATGGCCATGGTGCTCGAGAATTATCCAGAGCTCAAAGCCGACCGTTCGGTGCAGAGTCTGTTTGAGGAGCTGGCCTCGACCGAGAACAGGGTCAGCTTCTCGCGCCAGGCTTTCAATGACGCGATCATGAGCTACAACAACCTGCGTGAAAGCCTGCCGGCGGCCTTGCTCGCTCCCGCGCTTGGGTTTGTCGCCATCGATCCCTTGCCGGCGCCGGAGGCGGCAGCGCGACAGACACTGCGCGTCGACTTCTCCTGACGATGATGCGACCTTCGTTCTGGTTGCAGCAGGCGCGCGCCCGGCGCGCTTCGGCTCTTGGGATCATGGTCTTTGTTCTGATCTATGCCCTGACCCTGGCGCTCACCGCATTGCTCATGCTGCTCATCTGGCATCTGAAAACCGGGCTTCCCTATCGCGATAGCCTTCACAGCCTGACCGCCTGGAGTCTATGGGCGAGCATGATTTTCGTCGTCCTCAGTCCCATTCTGGCGCAAGCCTGGAGCGTGCGTGACGGATTGGATGGCTTGATGCGGCAACTCGCTGCCCGGCCGCTCGAGGCGATGAAGGCGACGCCGGCTTTGCAATGCCTGCTCGATGTCTGTGCGGAGATGTCCATCGCCTCGGGACAGCGGATCACCGCACTCTATGTCATGGAGCATGAAGAGGGCATCAATGCCTTCGTGCTGGCGCAACAGCCGCACCAGCCCGTCCTGGTCATCACCGCCGGTGCGGTACAGCATCTCGAGCGCTCTGCCTTGCAGGCCCTCGTCGCGCACGAGTTCAGCCATCTCGAGGCCGGCGATGCCACTCTCAATCTGCGTCTATGGGTGGCTTTATCCGGCCTGCATGCCATCGATCATATGGGGCGACTGCTGCAGGGATGGGGCGGGGCGGCGCGTGAGGATAGCCTCATTCTGGCGACCTTCTCTTCGCTCCTGGGCGGGGCTTTGCGTGCCGTTGGCGCCAGCAGCGTTTATCTGGGACGCATGGTGCGTTCAGCCATAGGACGACAGCGCGAATATCTCGCCGATGCGCGTGCCGTGCAGTGGACGCGACAGGGTGATGCGGTCGTCGATCTGCTCATGCAAGTCAGCGAGCATTCGACACAGGGCCGTTGGCGGCACCCGCGCGCTGAAGAGTTCAGTCATATGTGCCTCGTCGCCAATGGCGAGGAGGGCAGCTGGTGGGCGAGTCATCCGCCGCTGGCGGCGCGGATCAAGGCTGTCGATGGCGAAGCGGCCATGGCGCACTGGCGCGCCCGGCACCAGAAGAAGGTGGCAGCGGTGGTGCCAACCCCAACACTGACCTCGCCCCCCATCCCATCAGTGGATGGCAGTATCGATTTCGATCCATCTTGTCATCTTGCGCAGATCGCACCGGCGCAGCGGCAGATGGCTCTCTTGACGCTCGCTGGTGTCGTGCCCGGAACACCCTGCGCCACCCGTATGGAAGAGCTGCCGTCCTGTCTGGAACAGCTGCTGCCGGTGCTGGCGAGCCTGAGCGTGGCACAGCGCCAGTCCTTGCGAACGGCACTGCCGACCTCGGTGCCAGCACTCATCACCTTGTTGCAGATCCAGGCGCATGAGCTGGTGGCAGCGCCGCGGATGAGTCTGCAGAGCCTGCAGACGCCGGTGAGCTTGGTCTTGCGCGGCGGGCTGCACTGGATCGCGCACGATGAAGGTCAGGAACACGCTCTCCTCATCCAGCGCACGCTGCTCGGCCTCGATCTGCCCCTGCCGGAGGCGCCAGGGCTGATACCCTTCTACCAAGCACTGCTTCAGGTGCGGGCACTCGAACCCTTCGCTCTGCGGGCGCTCTGGCAGGCTTGCCAGGACATCATCCTTGTCGCCGGTCCCTGTCGTCACGACGAGCTGCTGTGGATGTCGACGCTGGCACAGCTATGGGGGCAGGATGATCTGAGCTGGCGGCATAGCCTGGAGAGCCAGGCCAAGACAGCGGCACTGCTCCCGTAATGTATAGTGGTCCCAGAATTTGAGACAAGAGTTACCGTGAAAACACGGTTGTGTATGTCAAGTTGTGCAAATTCCTTCCTGGTATGAGGGAGGATTTCATCAGGCGGCCTGCCTGAGGCGTTCGCGACGCTGTTCTTTCAGAAGCTCCATGTTGAGGTAACGGTTGTCCTCG
>JAJZBU010000025.1 GCA_021851865.1 Pseudomonadota bacterium
TGAAATCATCAAGCAATACATCCAGCAACAGGCCAGACCCGAAAAGTAACCGCCGCTACGCGCCGGGCGCTATCCCCCTCCATCCAATCATAAAATTGGATGGAGCCCCTCGCGCAAAAACGGGTGGGAGATGGAAAAGTTCATGCAAGCGTCAAGAAACTCCTGCAGGCGCTGACCGCGGTATTTGCGGCGATGGACGAGAATGAGAAACTGTCGCTGCAGATGGGTCAAGGGCGTCTTCAGCTCGACCAGATGACCGCTGTGCAGGGCTGAGGCGACGCTCAGGCGTGATAGGCAACTGATGCCATAACCGGTCTCGATGATGCAGCGGATGGCTTCGGTATGGCTGAGCTCCATGGCGAGATGGAGGTGGCCGAGATGGCCGAGCACGAGATGGTCGAAGACCTCGCGTGTGCCCGAGCCCGGCTCGCGCAGGATCCAATCGGCGGCGGCGAGGTCGACCAGGCTGACTTCTTCTTTTTGCGCCAGGGGGTGGCTCGGCGCGGCGAAGATGACCAGCTCGTCATCGCGCCAGGGTATGACTTCGATCTCGGGATCATGACAGTAGCCTTCGATGAAGGCGATATCGATCTGGAATTTGAGCAATTGATCGATGATGTGGCGCGAGTTGCCGACTTCCAGGCTGAGCTTCTGTGCGCGCTGCCGCAGCAGGTGTTGCCCCATGAGGGCGGGAATCAGATAGCTGCCCAGGGTCAGGCTGGCGCCGAGGCGGAGAAGGCCACCGGCGGAGTGCTCGTCGAGGGCCAGTCGTTCCATGTCCTCGCAACGCGAGATGACGTCGAGGGCCTGCGGCAACAGGAGGCGGCCGGTGTCATTGATCTGGATGCGCCGGCCGACGCGGTCGAAGATCCGGCATTCGAGCTGACGTTCGAGGTCGGCCAGCGCCATGGAGGTCGCCGATTGTGTCAGGTGCAGCCGCTGTGAGGCCGCTTGCACGCTGCCTTCCTGGGCGACGGCGACGAAGACCTCGAGCTGTTTGATCGTCATACGCATGCTTGTCCTTCCTCGATCGAGCCGTCATGATGCGGGCTGTGTTAAGGAGATGAGGCCCCATGACGCAAAACGACTTCCTTGGCTATAGTGCGGCTAGTCTGACCACGATCGCCTTTGTGCCTCAGGCCTGGCGGGTGTATCGAACCCGCCGGACGCAGGATCTGTCCTTGCCCATGCTGACCCTGTTCACGGTCGGTGTCGCGCTCTGGCTGAGCTTCGGGGTGCGCGAGCACAATGGCCCGATCATCTTTTCCAATAGCATGACGCTGCTGCTCTCCGCCTATATCCTCACGATGAAGTTGCGGCAGGGCTAGGCGAGTAGCGCCCCAGACTCTCGCCCATGCGCACCTGGCGGCCGGCCGCCAGGTCTTCATGCCAGCCCCTGATCGTGTCGGGCAGCAGGACGATGACGGTCGAACCGAGACGAAAGCGCCCCATCTCGGCGCCATGCGCCAGCTGCACCGGTGTCACCGGGTCGGCGTAGAAGAAGGTCTGTACGCGTCGTCCACGCGGTGTCACCAGTCCAGACCAGACCGTCTCGATGCCGGCGACGATCATGGCGCCGACCAGGATGACGGCCATCGGGCCGCAGGCGGTGTCGAACAGGCAGACGAGACGCTCATTACGGGCGAAGAGCTGTGGTACTTCGCGGGCGGTCGCGGCGTTGACCGAGAACAGGTCGCCGGGAATGTGGATCATGCGACGCAGGGTCCCGGCCAGAGGCATGTGGACGCGATGGTAGTCGCGCGGTGACAGGTAGATGGTGGCGAAGTGTCCGTGGTGAAAGGATTGTGCCAGCTCGACATCGCCGCCGATCAGTTCGAGAACGGAATATTCGCGCCCTTTCGCCTGCAACAGTCGATCGGCGCGCAGGCGACCGATCTGTGAGACACAGCCGTCAGCGGGGCAGACGATGGCATCCTCAGCATCGGCGAGGGGGCGGGCAGCGGGCTTCAGGGCGCGGGTGAAAAAGTCGTTGAAGCTTGCATAGCTGTCCGGATTTTCACGTTCGGCTTCGCTCAGGTCGACGTCGTAGGCGCGGACGAACTGACGAATCAGGATCTCGCGCAGCCACGGCTGTGAACTCTCCGCCAAGCGCCCGATCAGACGCGAAATCAGGTGCTGTGGCAACAAATATTGCAAAAGGACAAAGAGCGAATCGCGCACGGATCAACCTCGCGGGTTAGGAGTCTCGATGGATGGGGGTATGGCGGTGGTTGCCCCACTCGCTCCAGGAGCCGGCGTAGGCGCGGATGCGGGGGAAGCCGAGCAGTCGGCCGATCAGCCAGGTCAGACCGGAGCGGTGATGGGTGTGGCAGTGGGTGACGACGTCCTTGTCGGCGCTGATGCCACGAGCGGCGAGTTCAGCGCGCAGTTCCTCGAGCGGACGCAGGCGCAGGCCGCGTTCACGATCCATGGCGCGCGTCCACTCATAGTTGATGGCGCCGGGGATGTGACCGGAGCGTTGCGCGAACTGACGCTGGCCCTGGTACTCCTCGGGGGAACGCGCATCCCAGATGACCAGATCTTCGTCCTTGCGCTCGAGCGCTTGCATGAGGTCCTCGATGTCGATCAGATAGCGACGATCGATGCGGTGCTCGCGCGCCGGACGGCTGGCGGGCTGGTGCAAGGCGTCCTCGGTGGGGAGGCCGGCCTGCAGCCAGGCGACCAGACCACCGTTGAGATAGGACCAGCGCTCATGACCGATGAGATCGAGGGTCCACAAAAAGCGCCCCGCCCAACCGCCGCCCTCGTCGTCGTAGGCGACGACGTGCAGATCGGGGTGCAGCCCGAGCCAGGCAAAAAGCTGTGACAGACGTTCCGCCTCCGGCAGATGACCGGTGACGGGCGGTTGGCCATGAATGAGCGCCTGAAAAGGGACGAAGATGGCGCCGGGGACGTGCGCTTCCTGATGCACCGCTTGCTTGCTCAAATCGACCACGAGCAGGTCGCTGCGGTCGAGCAAGGGCAGGAGGTCTTCGGGTTCGAGGAGACGGGGCAGGTCGAGCATGATGGAAGTCCTCTCAGTCATCCTTGGGTGGTGGCGGACTGGGCACGCAGGGTCTGGATGACGCCTTGTGCCGTGTGCAGGGATTGTCGCACAGCTGTCAGGCAACTGTCGCCTAGGGCTTGGCCACGGCGGTCGGCGAGGAGCAGGGCGAGCGCCTTGTCGCCGTTGTTCAGGCTGCCGATCAGGCTCGGGGTGGCCAGACTCGCCGCCATGGCCGCGGGCAGGTGTGCGTCATAGCGGGCGCGTGCCGGTGTGTCGAGGACGAGCAGGCTGGTCTTGGCGGCCAGGGCGGCGAGCAGGGAATGATGTTCGACGTTGATCTGCAGCGACTGCAGGGGCGAGTCTTTTTCCCAGCCCCAGCAGATCAGGCTGCGGATCTTCTGGCGATCGGCCGAAAAAACGAACAAGGCGATGCGTTGCAGACCGGCCGCCTGCCAGAGACGGATCAGTGTCTGCAACAAGCTGTTGAGCTGGGTCTGGGCAGCCAGATGCTCGAGCAGATGAGCGAGGCTGGCGGTCGGTGGCGGTGGCAAGGTGCACCAATAGGGGAGGCTGAGATGTCTTTGCGCACTGGGAGCTGCGCTCCACACCAGGCTACCGGCAATGCCGGGACCGAAGCCGATGACGTCGGCGACGTGCAGCAGGAGATCGCGTGTTGATCGCCAGAGCTGATCGGCGGAACTGCGCGAGACGCTGGCGAGGGCGTGCAGGCGGCTGTAGGCCCAGGGGCCTTGCTGGATGAGACGTGCCGCCAGATGGTTGGCGTGGACGATCCAGGTGCTGGCACGGCCGGTATAGCGGCGCAGGAGTTGCAGGTCGCCGTGGGCCATGGCGCGATAATCGCGCGCCGTCGGCAGTTCTCCCGGGAGGCTGCAATCGATGAGGCGATCGAGCGGCGTGTAGTCGGCGTTCAAACGCTGAGCGAGCTGGGCCAGATCCTCGCCATAGTGTTCTCTTTCCAGGGCGCGGGTCTGCTGGTGTGCGAGGAGGCGTTGTCCCCATTGTGCAAAATCGTCGGCCTGATGCCAGCTCAGCAGCCAGAGCAGCTGATTGTAGAGCAGGGCGGCCAGCCAGATGTCATCGACATGGCGCTGGCCGTGTTCGATGGCCCAGCGGCGCGCCAGTTCGGCAGCGATGATGCTCTGTCCGAGGATTTGACGATGCTGCTCCCGTTCGGCATCGCGCCGGCGATACGTCGGCAGGCGTAAAAACAGTTCTTCCAGACGGGCTTTGCCGAGGATCTGCAGGCATTGCTCGAGGCTGTGCAGAGTCTGCGGTCGTCGCGCCCGGCGGGTGCGCAGGACGGCGGCGCGTACGACGTGATGTACGGCGGCGGGATCGCGCGCCAGGGATTGTGCCAGCTGATGGATCGATAACTGTTCCCCGGCGAGCAGGGCCAGATGCCGTTCGCGGTCGCTGGCCAACAGCGGCAAGGGCTTATCGACCAGTAATGCGAGCTCCAGAGCTGGCACTGCAAGATCCTCAATGACGATCCGGGCAGTGTAGACCAGGGCGGCACAGGCGGCCATACTGAGAGCGCTATTTTGCCAGGAGTCGTGTGATGCGCCAGCTTTATCCTGAGATTCAGCCCTATCACCAGTTCATGCTACCCGTTGGCGACGAACATCAGCTCTATGTCGAGGTCTCCGGGACGGCGGACGCTCTGCCGGTGCTCTTTCTGCACGGCGGCCCTGGCGGCGGCGCGCAGCCCTGGCATCGGCGCTTCTTCGATCCGCTGCGCTATCGCATCATCCTCTTCGACCAGCGTGCTTGTGGGCGCAGCACGCCGCACGCCAGTCTGGAGAGCAACACGACTTGGCATCTGGTCGAGGACATGGAAACGCTGCGGCAGGAGCTTGCTATCGAAAAATGGGTCCTGTTCGGCGGCTCCTGGGGTTCGACGCTGGCCCTGGCCTACGCTGAACGCTATCCGCAACGGGTTCTGCACCTGATTCTGCGCGGGATTTTTTTGTGTCGCCAGCGCGACATCGACTGGTTTTATCAGGACGGCGCCAGTCGCATCTTTCCCGATGCCTGGGCGGAATACCTGCGGCCCATCCCGATGGCCGAGCAGCATGATCTGCTCGCCGCCTACCATCGTCGTCTCACCGGCGACGATGAGCTGGTGCGCATGGCTTGCGCCAAGGCCTGGTCGATCTGGGAGGGGCATTGCTCCACCTTGCATCCGCAGTCGAGCCTGGTCGATCATTTCGCCGATCCGCATGTGGCCTTGGCGCTGGCGCGCATCGAAGCGCACTATTTTCAGCACGGCAGCTTTCTGCAGGAACGGCCGCTACTGGCCGGTGCCGCGGCCCTGGCGACGATTCCGGGGCATATCGTGCATGGCCGCTATGACATGGTCTGTCCGCTCGACAACGCCACCGCTCTGCACGCTGTCTGGCCGCGCGCGCGCCTGCAGATCATCCGTGACGCCGGGCATGCCGCCAGTGAGCCGGGCATCGTCGACGCCCTGGTGCGCATCTGTGACCAGGTGGCGGAGGAACTGCAGGCTTGAGCATGGCGCAGACTTTTTTGTCGATGGCCCTTGAATTCCCCTGCCCTAGCCCCATTTCGTGATCAACCGCAGCGATAGCCGCTGCGGAGCTGCCTTCGGCCATCCATTTCAGGATGCGAAGGTGGAACTGAAACCAGAATGGATAGAGATGGGAGTGATCACAGATGAAGATGCGTCCCCTGCACGATCGCGTCGTCATTCGTCGCGTTGAAGAAGAAGCCAAGACGGCCGGTGGCATTCTGCTGCCCGGCAGCGCCGCCGAGAAGCCCTCTCAGGGCGAAGTCGTCTCCGTGGGTAAGGGCGTGAGCCTGGAAAGTGGCGAACTGCGCCCCCTGGATGTCAAAGCCGGCGATCGCGTTCTGTTCGGCCAGTATGCCGGATCGACGGTCAAGATCGATGGTCAGGAATACCTGATCATGAAGGAAAGCGAGATTTTTGCCGTGCTCGAAGCCTAAGGCTGAGAGTCTCCCCTGGATATGACGAGGTTTTGAGAAAATGGCAGCAAAAGATGTGAAGTTTGGTGACAGCGCCCGTGCCAAGATGATCGCTGGCGTCAATGTCCTGGCTGATGCCGTCAAGGTGACCCTGGGGCCCAAGGGGCGCAATGTGGTGATCGACAAGTCCTTCGGCGCACCCGCCATCACCAAAGATGGCGTCACCGTGGCCAAGGAAATTCAGCTCAGCGACAAGTTTGAAAACATGGGCGCGCAGCTGGTCAAGGAAGTGGCTTCGAAGACCGCCGACGTCGCCGGTGATGGCACCACCACCGCGACCGTGCTGGCCCAGGCCATCCTCAACGAAGGGATGAAAGCCGTCGCCGCCGGTATGAACCCGATGGACCTCAAGCGCGGCATCGACAAGGCCGCCCAGGCCGCCGTCGCTTCGATCAAGGCCGCCGCGGCGCCTTGCAGTGATGCCAAGGCCATCGCTCAGGTCGGATCGATCTCCGCCAACTCCGATACCAGCATCGGCGACCGCATCGCTGAAGCGATGGAAAAAGTCGGTAAGGAAGGCGTGATCACCGTTGAAGAAGGCAGTGGCTTCGAAGACACCCTGGAAGTGGTCGAAGGCATGCAGTTCGACCGTGGCTACATCAGCCCCTACTTCGCCAACAAGCAGGACACGATGACGGCTGAACTCGACAGCCCCTTCATCCTCCTGGTCGACAAGAAGATCTCGAATGTGCGCGAGATGATTCCGGCGCTGGAAGCCGTCGCCAAGTCGGGCAAGCCCCTGCTGCTGGTGGCTGAAGACGTCGAAGGCGAAGCCCTCGCCACCCTGGTGGTCAACAGCATGCGCGGTGTGGTCAAGCTGTGCGCGGTCAAGGCCCCGGGCTTTGGCGATCGTCGCAAGGCCATGCTGCAGGACATCGCCGTGCTCACTGGCGCCCAGGTCATCTCCGAAGAAGTCGGTATGTCGCTGGAGAAGGCCGGTATGGCTGAACTCGGCAGCGCCAAGAAGGTCATCGTCTCGAAAGAGAACACCACCATCATCGACGGCATCGGCCAGAAAGCCGACATCGATGCACGCGTCAAGCAGATCCGTGCACAGATCGAAGAAGCCACGTCCGACTACGATCGTGAGAAGTTGCAAGAACGCGTCGCCAAGCTGGCCGGCGGTGTTGCGGTGATCAAGGTGGGTGCAGCGACCGAAGTCGAGCTGAAAGAGAAGAAGGATCGCGTCGACGACGCTCTGCACGCGACGCGTGCGGCGGTCGAAGCGGGTGTCGTCGCCGGTGGCGGAACCGCCCTGGTGCGCGCTGCGAAGTCTCTCGACCAGGTCAAAGGCGCCAATGACGATCAGGACGCTGGGGTCAACATCCTGCGTCGTGCTCTCGAAGCGCCCTTGCGCCAGATCGTCACCAACGCCGGTGATGAGGCCTCGGTGGTGCTGAACAAGGTGAAGGAAGAAAAGGGCAACTATGGCTACAACGCCGCGACGGGTGAATATGGCGACATGATCGCCATGGGTATCCTCGACCCGGCCAAAGTGGCTTTCACCGCGCTGCAAAATGCCGCTTCCGTCGCGGGCCTCATGCTGACGACCGAAGCCATGATCGCCGAGATTCCGGAAGACAAGCCGGCAGCTCCCGACATGGGCGGCATGGGCGGCATGGGCGGTATGATGTAAGGATGTAAGCGAAGCGATCTCAAGGTCGCCGCTGTAGAAGAGAAGGGGGGGGCTCAGGCTCCCCCCTTTTTTATTTCACCATGACTCCAGCTCGGCACTTCGCTGGACTACGCCAAGACTAGATACAGAGAGGGTTTATCAAGCACACCAAGTCCGCTGTCGATGCGGCACACCCAGGCGCAGGCCGTCGAACTCAGGGATACGCTGGTGCCTGGCTTCTTGTGCAAGATTACCCGTCGGGTGCGTAAGGTGTTCATGCTCCAGTATCGGACGAACGCCGACAAGGCGGAGGCGCGCAAAGCGTCCACCATTGAGGAGTTGTGCAAGAAGTTCATGGAGGATCACTCCAAAAAGCGCAACAAGCCCAGCACCCGAGTCGGCTATCAAGGCATCATCGACCGCTGCATCATCCCGTTGCTGGGTCGCAAGAAGGTCCACCCGTTTTTGCGCGAGGGGCTCCATCCAATTTTATGATTGGATGGAGGGGGATAGCGCCCGGCGCGTAGCGGCGGTTACTTTTCGGGTCTGGCCTGTTGCTGGATGTATTGCTTGATGATTTCAAGTGGTGCACCGCCGATCATGTCCATGTCCAGAGTGACTGCGTGCGCTGGCACTACCGGCGGCCGTGCGGCAACAAGATAACGCGGCGTGAGTCCCCCGATCAGGTAAACCGACTCTTTTCACGGCCCGAGTCCGCGCAGCAGTGGCCAAAGAGAAGTTTGCCGTCTCTTGTGCCGGCTTATTACCTTTTACTGCCAGGTCTGCAAGCGTTGCAGGAACTGTGCGCGCGTCACTTCACCGAAGAGGGCGTCGCCCTGGCGCTGTCCTGCGGCGTCATAGAAGAACAGCGCCGGCGGCCCGGGAATGTGCAGCTCCTGCAGCAGGGCATCGCTGTCGGCGCCGGCGGCGCTGACGTCGACGCGGATCACTCGGCTGCCCTGCAAGGCGGCCTGGACGTCGCTCTGCGCGAGCACGTCTTCTTCAAAGTGACGACAGCTCAGGCACCAGCTGGCCCAGACGTCGAGCATGACGCGTTGTCCGTGAGCGGCTTGCAGGGCTTGTTGCAAGGCGGCTGGCGTATGCACGCTGACCAGGGGTGCGTTCGTGGCGCTCGCCGCCTCAGCCTGTCTCGGCCAGGGATGTGCGAGATCCGAGCCGCCGGCGAAGGCGCCCACCGTCCAGATCACACCGATGAGGCTGAGAAAGAGACCGACCGCCTTCCAGAGGCGAGGCCAGCCGGTTACCGCGGCCTCAAAGGCGCCAAGAGCGCTGCCGCAGGCGATCGCCAAAAAGGCGTAAGCGAGCAGAAAATAGCGCGCCGGCAACAGCGTCTGCAGGAGTTGCAAGGCCACGATCAGCATGCCGACGCCGAAGATGATACGCACGGCGTGCATCCAGGGGCCGGCGCGCGGCAGCAAGCGACTCTCGCCGAGTCCGAGGAGGAGGAGGGGTGTGCCGAGGCCGAGCCCGAGGGTGAAGAGTAGAAGTGCGCCCCAGAGCGGCTGCCCAAGACCGGTGACATAGATCAGGGCGCCGGCCATCGGCGCTGAGACGCAGGGGGAGACGATGAGAGCGGCGAGCACCCCCATGAGGTAGGCGCCGATGAGGCTGCCGGCCTGCTGGCGCCGGCTCCAGCCATCGAGACGCTGGTTCACGGCGGCGGGCAGGCGCAGGTGATAGACGTCGAACAGGCTGAGCGCCAGGGCGATGAAGATGAGGGCGAGGCCGATGTGCCAGAAGGGACTGGCAAACCAGGCGGCGACGTCGAGGCTATGTCCCAGCCAGGCGAAAAGTGCGCCGATGAAGGCGTAACTGCTGGCGCTGCCGATGACGTAGGCGAAGCTGGAGAGGACCTGATCGCGACGGCGACCACTGCGAGCGAGCAGGCCGGCGAGGATGGGGATCATCGGCAGAACGCAGGGGGTCAAGGCCAGTCCCAAGCCGCCCAGGTAGAAAGACAGCAGATGCGTCCAGGGGCGAGCCACCGGCTCGGCATCGCTGGCGCTGATCGACAGGCGACGTTGCTGTGGTGGATAGCAGATACCCAGGCGTTCATTGCAGCCCTGCCAGCCGACGTCGACCCAGCCTTGGCCCTGGGTCGGCAGATCGATATGCACGGCGTGATGGAAGACCTCGACGCTGCCGAGGTCAGGGTCGAGTTTGTGGCTGGGCGCCGGGTCGAAATGCGCCGCGCCGAGGTGGACTTGAGGGGAGGCGTGGAAGGTCCATCGCTGTAAGTAGAGATAACAACAGTCGTCGATGTGCACGTCGAGCAGCAGATGGCCGGGCTGTTTGCTGCTGCTCACCTGGAAGGCCTGACTGGCCGTCATCAGGTGGGCCGGCGCCGCCAGACTCAGGAGCAGCAGACCGAGCGAGATGAGGTAGAAGCGAGGGTCGAGAAGGCGCATGCAGGGACTCCACAACGAGGCGGCTCATGTTCCCATATCGGAACGGCCGGGAAAAGCCATTCTTGCCGGATGTCACCGCTCGTCGCAGATTTGGACGTTGGCGTAAAACGGGTGTACATTGGTGAGCGGACGTATTCGAGGGTTCAAGGAGGAAAGTCGTGAAGATCATAGGGATGAGCATCTTGTTACTAGGCTTGAGCGCTGTGGCGCTGGCGGATGAGTGTTCCGATCTGGCGCGTTCTTTTGCCGAGACACCGAGTGATATGCGTGTCGGGGATCTCCTGCAATTGCAGAGCTGTATTTCCGATCGCATGCAGCAAAAGGCGCAATCGACCGATTCAGCGGCGACGGCGATGGGATCGGGATCGCCCAGTCTCAATCTGCAGGTGCAACCGAGCAAACCGAGTGCCGATGTCTCGGGAACTTCCATCCCGGCACCGGGACTGGCCGATCATTGAGGTTGCGGCAGGCGGCGTGGATCGTTGTCGCGCTGACCGGATTGCTGGGTCTGGCGCAGTACGCCGTCGGACTGCATGCCCTCGCTTACGATAGGACGGCGATCGCGGCTGGCCAGTGGTGGCGTTGCTACACCGCCAGCTGGGTGCACTACACCTTCGCGCATCTGGCGATGAACGTCCTGGCGCTGGCGCTGATCGCCGGCGTCCTTCTCGCCGATCTGCCGCTGCGTTCCTGGTGCTTGCTGTTGGCGCTGTTGCCCTGGGCGGTGAGTCTTGGGCTCTGGTATGGGCGGCCGCAGTGCCAAGTTTACGCCGGCTTCTCGGGCGTCATCGAAGGTCTGCTCTTTTTTGCGCTGTGGCGGGCACGTCGCAGCGACCCCATCCTGTATGGCTTGGCCCTGGCGTTTTTCGCTGCTCGCTTGGCCTATGAGCACACCCCCTGGTATGACCCGGACTATCTGCACGCCTGGATCGGTGTCGCCGTGGCGCCCTCGGCGCATCTCGCTGGCGCTGCCCTGGGCAGTCTCCTCGCCCTGATCGGAGTGGGCCGTGATAAACTCGTCACGGTTAGATGAGGGGTGACCATGAGCATGTCCAATATCGTTATCTTTGATACCACCTTGCGTGATGGTGAACAGAGTCCGGGTGCGTCGATGACCCTGGACGAGAAAGTACGTATCGCCAAAGCCCTCGAACGCCTGCGTGTCGACGTCATCGAAGCGGGTTTTGCCATCGCCAGCCCAGGTGATTTTGCCGCAGTCGAGGCCGTCGCTGCGGCGGTGCGTGACGCCCGCGTCTGTTCCCTGGCGCGCGCCAAGCGCGAGGATATCGAAAAAGCTGCGGCGGCCCTGCGCCCGGCGGCGGCGGCGCGTATCCATACCTTCATCGCCACCAGCCCCATCCATATGCAGTACAAGCTGCGCCTGCAGCCGGAACAGGTGATCGAACACGCCGTGCAGGCGGTCAAGCTGGCGCGCCAGAAAGTCGATGACGTCGAGTTTTCCTGCGAGGACGCCGGACGCTCGGAAGTCGATTTCCTCTGCCGCATCATCGAGGCGGCGATCGCCGCTGGTGCCCGGACGATCAATATTCCCGATACCGTCGGCTATGCCATTCCGGCGCAGTTTGGCGAGCTCATCAAGCAATTGTTGACGCGTATTCCCAATGCCGATCAGGCGATCTTCTCGGTGCACTGTCACAATGACCTCGGACTGGCCGTGGCCAATTCCCTGGCCGCGGTACAGGCCGGGGCGCGGCAAGTCGAATGCACCATCAATGGCCTCGGTGAACGCGCCGGTAACGCCGCCCTCGAAGAGATCGCCATGGCGATCAATACGCGGCGTGATCTGTTCGCCGTACAGACGCGACTGCAGACGGTTGAGATCGTGCCGACCTCGCGTTTGGTCTCCAGCATCACCGGTTTTCCGGTCCAGCCGAACAAGGCCATCGTCGGTGCGAATGCCTTTGCTCATGAATCCGGCATCCATCAGGATGGTGTGCTCAAGCATCGCGAGACCTATGAAATCATGCGCGCCGAGGACGTCGGCTGGAATGCCAATCGCATGGTGCTCGGCAAGCACTCCGGGCGCGCTGCCTTTCGCGCCAGGCTCGAGGAGCTCGGCATCAATACCGGCTCCGATGAGCAGCTCAATCGCCTGTTCGCGCGTTTCAAGGATCTCGCCGACAAAAAACATGAGATCTACGACGAAGACCTGCAGGCTCTGGTCAGTGAAGTCAGCGAGGTCGCCGCCGTCTACGAGCTCGATCACCTGAAAGTCCTGAGTGAAAGCGGACAGGCACCGTGCGCCGAGCTGCGTCTGCGCGTGCGTGGCGAACTGCAAACGAGCGTGGCGCGCGGCTCGGGGCCGGTGGATGCGGCCTTCAAGGCGATTGAAAACATCGTCACCAGTGGCACGCATCTCGAGCTCTATTCGGTCAACGCCATCACCAGCGGCACCGACTCGCAAGGCGAAGTGCAGGTGCGCCTGAATGATCAGGGACGCATCGTCAACGGTCAGGGTGCCGACACCGATATTCTGGTGGCCTCGGTCAAGGCCTATCTCGATGCCCTCAATCTGCTCACCAGCCACTCTCTGCGGGCGCATCCACAACGTGAGAACGATGGTATCTGAGCGATCTCTCAGCCGGCGTCAGCAGATCTGTCTGCTCGCCCTGGGCTTGCCGGTCTACAGCCGACGCATCGATTTGCCGGGCGCAGCGCCAGTCGCCGCGTGGCGGGCGCCGGTGCTCCTGCGGCGTGCGCCAGCGATACCGTCGCCTGCTTCGGTGCCTGTCGTAGCGCCTGTCGTAGCGCCTGTCGTGACGAATGTCGCTGTGGCAGCACCGGACACCGACGTCGCGGCGCGTTTTTCCCTGCGTCTCGTCGCTGCTGCCGGCGACTGGCTTTTGCTTTTGCATCTGCCGCCGCAGCGTGACCTCGCGGAAGCTGAGCATCAGCTCCTGCGCAATATCCTGCAGTCGCTCGGTGATGCCGAGGCCGAACTCGGTCCATTGTTCAGCTTTCCGCCGCCGGGCAATCGCCTGTGGCAGTCGGACAGGCGCGCCGCCGAAGACGCCATGGCCGGGCTCCTCCTGCGTCATTCCGTCGACGCCTGCAAGCTCCTGGTGCTGGGGGAGGAACTGTTGACCTGGCTGCCTGCCTCCTGGCAGGAGCGGGCGCATGTCGCTCCCGATCTCAGCGCCTTGCTTGGTAACGCAGCCGCCAAGCGGCGTCTATGGCGGGAGATGCAAGCATGCTGCAGTTGACCTGCATGGGTGTGGAGGACCTGTCTGAGGTCATGGTTCTGGAGCGCGCCGGGCATGATTTCCCGTGGAGCGAGGGCGTCATGGCCTCCTGCCTCAGTCGCCATCATCACGCGCGTCTGCTCTATGAAGATCAGGTGCTGGTCGGTTTTGCTATCTTGCAGCAGGTCCTCGATGAGGCCAGTCTGCTCAATATGGTGATTGCCGCGGCGGCGCGGCGGCGCGGCCATGGCCGTTGGTTGCTCGCACGCCTCATCGCCGAGGTGCATGATCAGGTCAAGGTCATCCACCTCGAGGTGCGCCCATCCAATCTCGCCGCCGTCGCCCTCTACGAGAGCATGGGTTTCAATGAATACGCACGTCGCCCGCGCTATTATCCGCGTCGTGGCGGAGGCTATGAAGACGCCATCCTGATGGCGCTCAGTCTCGAACCCGACACGATGCGCATCTGATCAGGTGAATTATGTTATCGATACAGCAACAAGTAGAACAGCGGCGCACGTTTGCCATCATCTCGCACCCCGACGCCGGTAAGACGACCATCACCGAGAAGCTCCTGCTCTGGGGGCAGGCGATCCAGGTCGCCGGCACCGTCAAGGGACGCAAGTCCGATCGGCATGCCACCTCCGACTGGATGGAGATGGAAAAACAGCGCGGCATCTCCATCACCACTTCGGTCATGCAATTTCCCTACGCCGGGCATATCGTCAACCTGCTCGATACGCCCGGCCATGAAGACTTTTCCGAGGATACCTACCGCACCTTGACGGCGGTCGACTCGGCGCTCATGGTCATCGACGCCGCCAAGGGCGTGGAAGAGCGTACGGTGAAGCTGATGGAGGTCTGCCGCATGCGCGCCACCCCCATCATCACCTTCGTCAACAAGCTCGATCGTGAGATCCGTGAGCCGGTGGAATTGCTCGATGAGATCGAGTCGGTGCTCGGCATCCGCTGCGCACCGCTCACTTGGCCGATCGGTGCCGGACGCGATTTTCGCGGCGTCTATCACCTGCTCGAGGACCGGCTCTACCTCTATCAACCGGGGCATGGCCACGAGATCATCCCGGATCAGGTCATCGACGGGCTGCATTCGGCGGCGGCGAGCGCCGCCCTCGGCGATCAGGCGGCGGCGGTGCGCGAGACCCTAGAACTGGTGCAAGGCGCCAGTCATGCCTTTGACGAGGCGGCTTTCTTGCGTGGCGAGCTGACGCCGGTGTTCTTTGGCACCGCCCTCGGCAACTTTGGTGTCAATCATGTGCTCGATGCCCTCGTCCAACACGCCCCGTCGCCGCTGGCGCGGCAAGCGGTGCAGCGGCAGGTGGCGGCTGATGAAGAGACGCTCAGCGGTTTTGTGTTCAAGATCCAGGCCAATATGGATCCCAAGCATCGTGACCGTATCGCCTTCATGCGCCTCTGCTCGGGACGCTATCAACGCGGCATGAAACTCTTCCATGTACGGACCGGCAAGGAAGTGCGGGTGGCCGATGCCTTGACCTTTCTGGCCGGCGAGAGAGAGCATCTAGATGAAGCCTGGTCGGGCGACATCATCGGTCTGCACAACCATGGCACCATCCAGATCGGCGACACTTTCAGCGAAGGTGAAACCTTGCAGTTTCTCGGCATCCCGCACTTCGCCCCCGAACTCTTCCGGCGTGTGCGCCTGCGCGATCCGCTGAAGAGCAAGCAACTGCAGAAAGGACTCAAAGAGTTGTCCGAGGAAGGCGCGACCCAGGTCTTCATGCCTCTGCACAACAATGACCTGATCCTTGGCGCCGTCGGTGTGCTGCAGTTCGATGTCGTGGCGTTTCGTCTGCAGGACGAGTACAAGGTGGAATGCATCTATGAGCCGGTGACCGTCTCGACGGTGCGCTGGATTCACGGCGACGACGAACGCAAGCTCGCTGAGTTCCGTAAGAAGGCGCACGACCAGCTGAGCGTCGATGGCGGCGGCTATCTGAGCTATCTGGCGCCGAGCCGGGTCAATCTACAGCTGATGCAGGAGCGTTGGCCGGACATCGTCTTCAGCCCGAGTCGCGAACACTGACGATGGCGATCGACAGCCACTGTCACCTCGACGATGACGCCTTCGTGCCGGATCGCGACGCCGTCATCGCGCGGGCGCAGGCGCTGGGGGTGAGGGGCATCGTGGTGCCGGCTTACCGCGCCGACTGCTTTGATCGTCTCCGCGATTGTTGCGCGCGACCATCGCTGTTATCCTTGTGGCCGGCCTATGGTCTGCATCCGTGTTACGTGGCTGCGCATGAGGCCGAACACGTGTCCAGGCTCGAGGATCTCCTGGCGACGACCGACGCCGTCGCCGTCGGTGAGATCGGTCTCGATCGTCACGCTGAGGACTTGCGCCACCCCGGTCTCTGGCGGCGGCAACAGGACTTGCTGGCGGCGCAGTTGCAGTTGGCGCAGTCCTACGATCTGCCGGTCATCTTGCATGCGCGTAGCGCCTACGCCGAGCTCATCTCGATGTTGCGCCGCCATCGTCCGTGCGCCGGTGTTGTGCACGCTTTCAATGGTCGGCTCGAGCAGGCTTACGCCTTTCTCGACCTCGGTCTGGTTCTTGGTGTCGGGGGTGTCATCACGCAGCCTAGCGCGCAGCGTCTGCGCGACATTCTGCGCCGGCTGCCGCAGGACGCCTGGGTGCTCGAGAGCGATGCGCCCGACATGCTGCCGTATGAAGTGTATCGGGTGGGAGGGCGGCGCAATGAGCCGTCCTTCCTGGCCTACAATATTGCGGCTTTAGCGCAGACCCTGGAACGATCGCCGGTCTGGGTGGCGCAGCAGGCGGAACAAACGACGCGCCGGATCCTGCGTCTGCCGGCGTTGGACGCGAGCGAGTGAGACTCAGGATGAGAAGGAGGCGAAGAGCATGATCGGCTATGTGTGGGCGAGCAATCTGCTCTTGTACCTGGTCTTGCGGCGCTTGTCGCGGAACGTGCTGGCGCCAGGATGGCGGCGCGCGCAGGTGGCCTTCCTCGCCGCGCTGGCGGGCATCGTCGTCATCGTCGGTGCTTATCAGTGGGCGCCGAATTCAGCCTATGGCCGCGGTCTGACCCTCGAAGCACTGCAGTCGGGATGGACCTGGGCATGGGTCCTGGTCATCCTGCAAGAGGTGGTCTTTTATGCCTATGTGCTGCAGGCCTGGTATCGGCAGCGTCATCCTGTGCCTGTGACACAACCATCCGGCAAGAAGCGCCGACGGCCGCGACCCCATCATCGTCGTGCCGGGAGGTAGGTTAAGTTGAATAAACGACAAATCTTGTGGCGTTGGCGGGCGGCTCTCGCCGGCGTGCTGTTGGCGATGGTGTCACTGGTGCAGGCGCATGTCGCGCCCGTCGTCGCCGATCCTGTGGTCTTGCGTTATGCCGAGATCATCCACGGCGATGGCCGGGCGGTGCATGATGCACAAGCGGTGACGCTGACCGATCTGCTGCGCCAGTTGCTCTGGTTGCGCGATCACGACTATCACTTCGTCAGTTTGCAGCAAGTACAGGCCGCCAAGACGCGGCGGCACGCCTTGCCCGAACACGCCGTGCTGCTCTGTTTTGATGAGCCGGCGACGCAGATGATGTTGCCCCTGCTGTCCATCCTGCACGTCATCAAGGCGCCGGCGTTGGTCGGTATGGCCTCGTCGTCGCTCCCCCAAGAGGCGGGTCGGCAGGATCGACAGCGACGGTTTTTTGCCGATCCGGCGATCACCCTGGCGAGTGAAGGACAGGGACTCAACCGACGCATCGCCGGCGACCCGCAGGGTGATCGGCAGTGGGCGGCGACGACGCGCGCCTGGTTGCCGAGGCAGTGGCGTTATGAACGCGAGACGGCGTATCGCCAGCGCGTCACGAGCGCCGTGGCGACGTCGATCAAGCGACTGCAACGCTCTTTGCACCAGCCCGTCGCCGCCATGCTCTGGCCGGGAGGTGCGTACAACGACATCGTCCTCGCCCAGGCCCTGCGCGCCGGTGTCGCCTGGAGCATCGGTGCGGCTTCGATACGGCGCCTGCCGGGCAGTCATATCCTGACCCAGACCTGGGTGACGCCGGCGCAGGCGCCATGGGATCTCGGTCGCGACCTGTCGCTGCCAGCGACGCCACAACCGGTGCGCCTGATGCACGTCAATCTCGACTATGTCTATGACCGTGATCCGCGTCAGGAAGCGAGCAACCTCGAGCATCTGCTGGCGCGCGTGCGCGCCAGTGACGTCAATACTGTCTACCTGCAAGCTTTCGCCGATCCCGACGGCAATGGCGCCGCTGACGCCGTGTACTTTCCCAACCGTCATCTGCCCATGCGTCAGGACCTGTTCAATCATGTCGTCGCCGCCTTGCACGCCCACACCCAGGTGCGTCATGTCTTCGCGTGGATGCCCTTGCTGGCTTGGCAGTTGCCGGTGCATGACGCGGCAGCGCGCGATCTGGTGGTGACCTTGCCGTCACGCCCGAATTTTGTTTCCAACGCCTATCCGCGCCTGTCGCCTTTCTCGACGCGGGCGGTGGCGGTCATCCAGGACATGTTCGAGGATCTCGGGCGGCATGCGCGCATCGATGGGGTCTTGTTTCATGACGATATGACCTTGTCGGACTATGAGGACGACAGCCGTTTCGCGCACAGCGTCTATCGGCGCTGGGGCTTGCCGGCGCAGGTGCAGCAGATCCGCGCCGAGCCGGCGGCGATGCAGCGCTGGTCTTTTCTCAAGACGCGTTATCTCGATCACCTCGCCTTGCATATGGCGGCGGTCGTGGCGAGTGACCATCCGGGGCTGCTGACGGCGCGCAATATGTACGCACAGGTGGTCTTGCACAAGGTGGCGGAGACTTGGTACGCGCAATCGCTCGAATCGTCGATCGCCAATTTTGATGAGACGGCGATCGAAGCCATGCCTTTCATGGAGAAGGCGCCTTACCACGCCGGGTTCTATCACGAGCTGTTCGACCACGTGCGGGCTTTGCCCCACGGATTGCAGAAGACCATCTTTGAGCTGCAAGCCAAGGACTGGCGACAAGGCGGCGCCCCCCTGCCGAGCACGCTGCTCGCCAGCACCATCTGTATGCTGTTCGACTGGGGGGTGATCAATGTCGGCTACATCCCCGACGACCCCTTCAAAAATAGCCCGGATCTCGACATCCTACGGCCAGCTCTGGAGCATCACTGCGCCCAGGTGCGCAGCCAACCCTGAGCGACGGCGGCGAGCCTTGCCCGCCCGCCGCATCGCTTTCCCAGGCGCTTTTTCGGCGCATGATAAAAAATTCATCCACCGCGCGAGCAGTTCACCGGTGTACCTGCTGGCGCCGGCTGGCGCGGTTTTTGCCTCATCCTGGCAGGCAGCGTCAGAACTCGGTTTCTTGCACGAAAAGGGCGCATCACGGCGCCGACATCGGTGATTTTGTGCTGAGGTTTGGTGCGATTTTCTTTGCGCTGGCATGAAATGATCTTGTGACAGCGCTGGCCGGTAAAAATAGTTTTTAAAAAAGTGAGCGATTTTCGGGTGTATACCGTTGTTCGTGGCCACGCTGTGGTCCACGGAATTCGCGACAAATGCGGCATCCAAATGCGACATCGAAGCGTCATGAACGAACTGCCATGCGAGGTGTATGATGCAGGACAAACCTATTCATTGGGCCAGTGGTCAGATTCATTGGGACAGACTTGAGCGTGATGTGATCCAGCGGCTCGACGAGCTAGCTCAGGCTTTGGTGTATGAGCGGGAATGGATGGTGCGGCGCTTGCGCCGGCACCTGCAGGATCAGCTGTCCTGGTTGATGAGCGACCAGGAAATGCTGATGGAGGGGCACTGCTACCACAAGCCGGGCTTGCGCGCGCGGCATCTGCGGCAGCACCGCTATTTCCAGAACTGGTTGCGTGCCGTCGACATGTCGACCCTGCCTTCACAGGTACACAGTGTGCGTTCCTGGTGGATCGAGTCGCACGTCGCCCACCTCGATCGCCAGCTCTTTCTCGAAGTCGGGCGCGCCCCTGAGCAGCATCACGTGCTCTCAGCCTGATCGACCAGGGCCCAGGCTTCTTCGATGATGCGCCGACCGGCGCCATGTTGATGAGCGTGTTCGCTCAGATACTGGCGCCAGCGGCGGGCGCCTGGTAGCCCTTGGAAGAGACCGAGCAGATGCCGGCTCATCTGCGTGAGGGGACATCCCTCCGCCAACTCGCGATCGACAAAATCGAGATAGCGTCGCAGGATGTCAGTGCGCGACGGCAAGGCGGTGGCATGCAGCTGATGTTCGAGCAAGGCCAGAATGTAGGGGTTGTGATAAGCCTCGCGACCGAGCATGACGGCATCGACCTGCTGCAATTGCTCGAGACAGGTGTCGACATCGCGTAGACCGCCGTTGAGCGCGATCCACAAGTCGGGATAACGGCGCTTGAGCGCGTGCACATCGGCGTAGCGCAGGGGCGGAACATCGCGATTCTCTTTCGGGCTCAGCCCCTTCAAGATGGCGATGCGGGCGTGGACGACGAAATGACGACAACCCGCCTGACGCAGGCTGTCGACGAAATGATAGAGCTCTTCGAGGCTGTCGTGGCCGTCGATGCCGAGGCGATGTTTGACGCTGACCGGCACCGTGCTCGCCGCCTGCATGGCGGCAAAGCAGTCGGCGACGAGCGCCGGTTCGGCCATCAGGCAGGCCCCGAAACGACCTTGCTGAACACGATCGGAAGGACAGCCGAGATTGAGGTTGATCTCATCATAGCCGTGCTCACCGGCGATACGCGCGCATCGCGCCAGATCGACAGGATCGCTGCCCCCCAACTGCAGCACGACGGGATGCTCGCTGTCATCGTAGCGCAGCAGGCGCTGGCGCGGGCCATGCAGCAGCGCGTGGGTGGTGATCATTTCGGTATAGAGCTGAACATGTGGACTGAAGAGGCGCAAAAAATAGCGGTCGTGGCGGTCGGTCCAGTCGAGCATCGGCGCGACGGCAAAGCGAGGTCGTGGGTTGTTCATTGCGGCGGTGTCATCAGGTGGGCGTAGCGCAGAATCAGCAACAAGGTGAGGGCGGCCCAGAAGGCGGCCGAGAACATGGCCAGCGACCAACCGACATGATCGATGAGCTCGCCGAGCAGGAGGTTGCCGAGCAGAAGCGAACCGCCTTGCACCAGGGCATAGCTGCCGAAGGCGCGTCCCTGCTGGTCGACCGGGCTGTGATCGGCGACGAGCGCCTGCAGGACGCCCTGGCTCAAGGCGAGATGCAAACCCCAGAGCGCGCCGGCCAGCCAGAGCACTTGGCGACCGTGACAGATCGCCAACAGCAGCTCGGCGAAGAGGAGGACGAGGACCGACGCAGCTAGCAGATGGCGGCGCGGCCAGCGATCCGACAGGCGACCGGCGGGAAGGGCGAGGACGGCGTAGACCCCGTTCATCAGGACCATCAACCAGGGTAGATGCGCTAGTCCGAGGCCCTGATCGTGCAGATCGAGGATGAGAAAGCTCTCGCTGAAGCGAGCCAGGGAGAGGCCGGCGGTGATCAGCAGGAGCATACGAAAGGCCGTGCGGGTCGGGGTCGCCGGCGCGCGCGCCGGCGCAGCTACAGGTCGGGGCAGAGGATCGGCGGGCAAGGCGGAACGGATGAGCAGTACGCAGATCAACGCCGGCAACACGCACAGTCCAAGAGCCAGACGCACGCTCAGATGCTCGGTCAGCATCAGCATCATCAGCAGGGGGCCGAGCAGGGCGCCGATGGTGTCCATGCCCTGGCGCAGGCCGAAGGCGGCGCCACGTTGCGCCGGCGGAACGTGGGCGGCGAGCATGGCGTTGCGCGGCGCTCCGCGCAGACCCTTGCCACAGCGATCGCTGATCTGGGCGAAGAGAATGCCGCCTAAGCCGGTGGCGAGGGCGAACAGAGGTTTGCTCAGCGCCGACAGTCCGTAGCCGATCAGTATGAGGTCGCGGCGGTTCTTCCAGCGATCGCTGAGGTGGCCGCTCAGCCGCTGTAGGGAGGTGGCGGTGAGCTCACCTAGTCCCAGCACCCAGCCGATCTCGCTGGCGCTCAGACCGAGGACGCCGGCCATGAAGGCCGGCAAAATGCTGTACATGGCCTCCGTCGAAAGATCCATGAACAGGCTGATCCAGCCGAGGATGTAGACCAGACGCGGTAAACGGGTTGCCGGCGGCATGCATGACTCCTGTAAGGGCGGCATGTTGACATCCTTCCCGCCCTCAGTCTAGGACTGCCGCTTGCATGGATAAGGGAGGGGATTCCTACAGCTAGACGCTCATGCCCGAGCGCGAGGATGTTGGTGGCGGAATTGCGCCCAAGGACAGGACCTGGATGGGCGCGTTCATGGCAGATCCGGCGGTGCGCTGCGGGCATCGCTGATGCGCCAGAGATAGAGGCTGGCCAAGCTGCGCCAGGGGGCATAGCGACGGCCGGCGTCGGCAAGTTGCCGGGGTGTCGGCGCCTGCTCGAGGCGACGCAGGATGCCATAGCCACGGCGAACGCCGAGATCATCGGCGGGCAGGACGTCGCAGCGTCCCAGGGTCTGGATCAACATCATCTCGACCGTCCAGCGACCAATGCCGCGGATCTGCGTCAAAAGAGCGATGAGTTCGGCGTCCGCCAGGGTGAGCGCACGCTGGCGATCGGGAACGAGACCGGCGAGCGTATGCCGGGCGAGATCGCGCAAGGCGGCCACTTTGCTGGCAGAGAAGCCACAGGCGCGCAGCTCGGCATCGCTATAGCGCAACAACTGCTCCGGGTCGGGACAGGCCTGGGCGCTGAGCTGGGCGAGGCGGGCGAGCAGGCTCTGCGCCGCGCGTGCGTGCAGTTGCTGGTGCGCGATGGCACGCAACAAAGAGGTGTAAGGACTGTCGCTGGTGGCGGTCGGTAGGGCGAGTGGACCGATGTGCTGCATCCACCGGGCCAAGTCCGGATCGGCGGCGGCCAGACCACGCTGTGCTTCGTCATGCATGTGCCAGGATCTCCAGCCGGGGATGTGATCGACTTAGGGCGTCTCTGCTGCCGCATCAGGCGTGCCGAGGGCCAGATCGAGAGCGACGCGATCCTCGAGGCGAGCCGCCTCGGCCTGTAGACGGGTGAGTTCCGCCTGCTGCCAGAGGATACGATTTTGTAGCACCTCAAGGCCAGGGCTGAAACCGAGCTGCTGGCGCTGTTGACTCATCTGCAGCAAGGTAGCGGCGTCTTGCGTCTGCCTTCGGGTCTGGCGTAGCGCCTGCGCATCGGCGTTCAGGGCGTAGAGTGAATCGGCGACGTTCTGCAGGGCCTGCAGAACGGTCATGCGGTATTGCTGTTCAGCGGCGTCGAGGCTGGCCTTCGCCGCACGTTCGCGATGTTTCAGCTGCCCAAAGTCGAACAGGGGTTGCGTGACGCTGGCGCCTAGGCTCCAGAAGCGATCGGCCGGCTGCAGCGACTGCGCCAGCGTCGTAGCGCTGCCGCCCCAGGCGGCCAGCACCGCCAACTGTGGCCAGCGACTGGCCGCCGCCACCCCGAGATCGGCGGCGGCGGTTCTGACCTGGGCGGCGGCGGCGGCGATGTCGGGGCGACGCCGTACCCATGCGGCCGGCACTTGCCGTGGCGGCGCTCCCGGCGCCAGCAGCTCGGCGAGATGCAGATCAGTCGCGGCGAAGTTGGCGGGTGCTTGACCGGTGAGGACGGCGAGAGCGTCGCGGCTCTGTTCCACCTGTTTCTGAAACCCGCTGACGCTGGCGGCGGCCTGTTGCTCCTGCTGTTCCTGTTGCAACACATCGAGACGGGTATTGAAGCCCTGGTCGAGGCCGTGCTGCAGCATCTGGGTCAGCCGCTGCTCATCCTGCAGCAGGGATTGCGAGCGCTGTAGCCCATCCAGCGCCGCCGCCAGCTGTACGGCGTTGCTGGCGATGTTGCCGAGCAGCGACAGGCGGGCGGCGTGCAGTTGGGCCTGGGCCAGTTGTTCCTGCGCTTCGACGCTGTAGAGCAGGTCGTGGTTTAAGCCGAAGACGTCGACGTTGTAACTCACCGAGACCTGTGCCGTCTGCAAGGTATAGGGATTGACCGGGTACTGCAGGGGCGAGGCGAGGATGGCGGAGGTGGTGGCGCGCTGCGGCGTATAGCTGGCGGCGAAGGAGGGCAGCAAGCTGGCTTTTTGCGCCAGGGTCTGTTCATGCGCCGCTTGCAGGCTGGACAGGCTGCTCTGCAAGGAAGGGTTGTGCCGCAGGCCGGCGCGGAGCCAGCGCTTCAGTGTTGGGTTCTGCCAGAACGGAGCGCTGTTCGCGGCCGGTGACAGCGGCTTGGCCATGGCGGCGTCGTCGCGCCCGAACTGCTGCGGCAGGTTCATCGCCGCGGGTCGCGGAGGTTGGGTGAGGCTACAGCCGCCGAGCAGGCCGCTCAAGACAAGGGCGATCGCCCGTCGCCGGGAAGAAATCATGCCGATTCTCCCGTGTCCTGGCCATGACGGGCGGAGGGCTGCAGCAGGGACAGCAGAGGCGGCAGAACGATGAGCATGAGCATGGCGCCGAGCGCCAGTCCGCCGACCACCACCGTCGCCAGCGGCCGCTGCACCTGGCTGCCGATGCCGTGCGAGGCGGCGGCTGGGGCTAGGCCGATGCAGGCGGAGAGCGCCGTCATCAGCATCGGTCGCATGCGCTGGCTGGCCGCCTGGCGTAGGGCCGCGCGCGCCTCCATACCGTCGCCATGCAGTTGGTTGTAGTAAGAGAGCACCAGGATGCCATTCATCACCGACACCCCGGACAGGGAGATGAAACCGATCGCCGCCGAAATGCTGAAGGGAAGGTGCGTCACATAGAGGGCGAGGACGCCGCCGGCGGCGGCGAGAGGGATGCCGGCGAGCGCCAGCAGGCTGTCGCGCACCGAATTGAACATGGCGTAGAGCAGGGCGAGGATCAGGCCGAAGCTGATCGGCACCATGATCTCCAGGCGCTGTCGGGCTTTCTGCAAGTCCTCGAATTCGCCCGCCCAGACGATGCGGTAGCCGGCAGGCAGATGCACGCGCTGGGCGATGCGTTGCTGCGCTTCGCTGACGCTGCTGCCGAGGTCGCGGCCGCGGACACTGAATTTGACTGGGATGTAGCGCTGTGTGCCTTCATGGTAGATGTAGGCAGCGCCCTCATCGAGACGGATGTCGGCGATGCTGCTCAGGGGGGTGTAGCGGGTCGTGCCATTGGCGTCGGTCCAGGCCACCGGCAGATTGCGAATCTTCTGCAGGCTGTCGCGTTCATCGCTACGGATACGCACGAGGAGACCGAATTGCCGGTCACCTTCCAGCACCGTGGTGGCGTTGGCGCCGCCGAGAGCCGCCTGGATGACGTTATTGACGTCACCGCTGTTCAGTCCGTAGCGCGCCGCCCTGGCACGATCGATGCGAATATCGAGATTGGTCTGGCCGAGAAGATGGAAGATGCCGAGGTCGGTGATGCCTGCTACTCCCTGCATCGCGCTCTGCACCTCGCTGGCGAGACGTTCCAGCTCGCTCAGGTTGGGGCCGATGATCTTCACCGAATTGGCGCCTTTGACGCCGGACAGGGCTTCTTCGATATTGTCCTGGATGTATTGGGAGAAGTTGAAGTTGATGCCGGGTAGCGCCTGCTTGAACTCGTTTTGCAGAGTCTCGGTGAGCTTCGCCTTGGTCTCACCGTGTGGCCATTCCGCCTGCGGTTTGAGGGGCACGAAGAGCTCGACATTGGACAGCGGCGAGGCATCGCTGCCATTGTCCGGACGGCCGTGTTGTGAGACGACGGTGATGACCTCGGGATGGCGCAGAAGGATGTCGCGCATGGTGCGGGTGGCGCGGGTGCCATCGGCGAGGGAGAGCGTCGGCGGCATGGCGGCGCGAATCCAGAAATTGCCTTCTTCCAGGCTGGGCAGAAACTCCGATCCAAGACGCGGTACCAGCCAGGTGCAGACGAGCAGGAAGAGGGTGGCAAGCGTGACGATCCAGACGCGGTGGCGCAAGGCATGATCGAGGACGAAGTCGTAGATGTGGCGCAAATAGCGCACCAGAAAGGTCTCCACTTCGGTGATCTGAGCCGGCATCATCCAGGCGGAGAGGACCGGCGTGAACGTGAAGGTCGAGATGAGGGCGCCGATCAGGGCGTAGGCGTAGGTGCGCGCCATCGGTCCAAAGATCTGTCCTTCCACCCCCTGCATGGTGAACAGGGGCATGAAGGCGGCGACGGTGATCAGGGTCGAGAAGAACACCGCGCGTCCGACCTGGTGACCGGAGATCATGATGATGGAGCGACGCAGGCTCCAGGGCTTTTTCGGGCGCCCGACCAGACCGTCTTCGGCCTGATCGGCATGGCGCAGGTCTTCCTGGGCGGCGATCGGCTTTTGCAGATTGCGAAAGACGTTCTCGACCAGAATGACCGCCGAGTCGACGATGATACCGAAATCGACGGCGCCGATGGACAGCAGGTTGGCGTCTTCGCCGCGCCAGTAGAGCATCAGGGTGCTGCAGAGCAGGGCGATGGGGATGTTGAAGCCGACGATCAGGGCAGAACGTAGATCGCCGAGAAAGAGCCACTGGATGATGAAGACGAGCAGACACCCGAACAGCAGATTGTGCAGGACGGTATGGGTGGTCACCGCCACCAGTTGGCTGCGATCGTAATAAGGCACGATGTGCACGCCGGCGGGCAGGCTGCCGTCGTGATTCATGGTGTGCACCATCTTCTTGATCTTCGCGATCATGGCGTTGGTGTGCTGGGTGCGGCTCATGACGACGATGGCGGCGACGATATCGTCCTGACGATCGCGACCGGCGATGCCGAGGCGGGGTAAATAGCCTATGCTGACGCGCGCAACGTCCTTGACCAGGACCGGAATACCGTGGTTCTGGGTGATGACGACGTTCTCGATGTCATCGAGGCGGGTGCCTTGTGTCAGGTCGTCGTCGCCGCCATCGTTGATCAGGCCGATGCCGCGAATGTTCACCGACTGCTGGCCGAGGGTGATCTCGCGGCCGCCGACATTGATGTTGGCATTGCCGAGGGCGGTGAGCACCTGCGCGATGCTCAGGTGCCAGGCCTGCAGGCGGCGCAGATCGACGGAGACGTCGAAGGTCTTGGTCGTGCCCCCCCAGCTGTTGATCTGGGCGATGCCCGGGATGGTGCTGAGTCGGCGTGCGACCACCCAGTCCTGCACCGTGCGCAGATTGCTCAGGCCAAAGTGCGGCGGTCCGACGACCTGATAACGATAGATCTCACCGGTCAGACTGGACTGCTGAATCTGTGCCACTTGGTTGTTGGGCAGGCTGACGTTCTGCTGCAAGGCGAGGGCGGCTTGCGTGTAGGCGAAGTAGTAATCGATGCCGTAGCGAAAGGTCACGCGGACGAAGCTGAGGCCATAAAAGGACGTCGAACGGATGTTGGCGATGCCCGGCGTCGAATAGAGGCCAATCTCCATGGGCGTGGTGTAGTAGCGTTCCATCTCTTCGGCCGAGAGTCCCGGCGCTTGCGCGGTGATCTCGAGAATGACTGGCGCCGGATCCGGGTAGGCCTCGACGTTGAGATGATGAACGGCATTGAGTCCCGTGGCCAAAAAGACCAGGAGAATGCCGATGATGAGATTGCTGCGCGACAGCGTCAGAATCAACAGGGACTTGAGCATGCCTCAATCATCTCCGCTGGCGTGGAGGATGTTGCTGAGGTTGATCGCTCCCAGGGTCACCACCTGGCTGCCGACAGGCAAGCCATCGATGACTTCCGTCCAGCCGTCGGCCGCCAGACCGACGTGCACCGTATGCACGACAAAATGACGGCGATCGCTGCTCGTCCAGACACTGGTCGTGCCGTCGGGTTCGCGTACCACGGCGTCATCGGGCACCGCCACGACCTGGCGTGGCGCGCCATTTTGCACGCGCATGCTGACGAACATACCCGGGTGCAGGTCGGGCGTCGGGTGATCGATCACGGCTCGCGCCAGCAGGGTATGGGTGATCGGGTCTTCGGCGAAGGCGCGATAGACGATGCGGCCTTGCAGGTCATGTTCGGAATGGGCCAGGGTGCTGGCCTTGAAGCGCCCCCCGACCTGGACACCGTCGCTGCCCTCGGGTAGGGCGGCATCGAGCCAGAGTCGTCCGCTGCTGCTCAGGGTATAGGGGGCGGGCGTATTGCCGGCCTGGACGAAGAGGCCGACCGCGGCCTGGCGGTCACTGATCAGGCCGGACAGGGGGCTGTAGACGGTCAACGCGGCCGTGATCTCGCCTTTTTCTTGCAGTCGCCGCAGGGCCGCAGGCGGCAAGCCCATGCTCAGCAGGGTCTGCTGGGCGGTACGCTCCGCCGCCTGCGCCGTGGCGAAGTCGGCGGTCGCCTGTTCGAGATCCTTGACGGCGATTTCCTCGGCCGCCTGCAGGGGATGAGCGCGCCGTAGGGCGGCCTGGGTCAGGCGGCGGGTGGCGCGCGCGCCGAGATAGGTGTTCTCGGCCTGGATGAGATCGGGGCTGCTCAAACTGAACAGGGGCGCGCCACGCTGCACATGCTCGCCGGGGTGGGCGTAGCAGGCGATGATGCGGCCATTGTAGGGACTGAAGACGGGCAGGCTGTGATCGCCGTCGGCGTCGATCTGTGCTGGCACTTCGAGCCAGTCCTGCAGGGTGCGGTGTGTCGCCGTGGCAAAACTCAGCGTTGCCGCCTGCGGCGCGTTCAAGGTGACGCTCGTCGGCGTCGGCGTCGGTAGTGCGGCGGCTGTGCTCGCGTCCGATGCTGTTCCAAAGTGGCAGGCGCTGACGCTGCCGAGGGCGGCAAGAAGGAGGATGTGGCGAAGACGGCGAGAGACCATGGTACCTGCTGTGCGGAAGGATCAGAAAGCCGCATTCTAGCGAAACAGGCTTACGGTTCGCTTACACGCTGACCGAGGATGCGCGCTCAGGTGGTCGAAATGAGCGCAGATGCGTATGCTATGCGGGCGCACGCTAGGAAGCTTAGATATGATCGGATCCATGTGGCGAGGCTTGGGGTGGCGAGGCTTAGGGGTGTCGGTGCTGGTCTGCTTGAGCATGGCGGCCTCGGGCGATCGCGTCATCGTCATCATGCGGCACGCCGAAAAACCCGCTCTCGGTCTCGGACAGCTCGATTGCCAGGGGCTCAACCGGTCTTTGGCGCTGGTGCCTTTGTTGTGGTCGCGCTATGGCGCGCCGCAGGTGGTCTACGCGCCCAATCCCGCCGTCGTCAAACGCGATCACGGTCATGTCTACGCCTATGTCAGGCCGCTGGCGACGATCGAGCCCTTGGCCATCGCCGCCGGGCTGCCGGTGCACATCGACGAAGGCATGACCCAGATCGAACCACTCGCCGCGCGCCTGCTCACTTCGCCCGCCAGCGTGCAGGTAGTAGCCTGGGAACATCATTGGGGGGAGGCTCTGGCGCGCCTCCTCCTCGTCCGCCTGCAAGCGGATCCGCAACAGGTGCCGGTGTGGCAGGACCAGGACTATGACAGTCTCTATGTTCTGCGTATCGGGCCGGGCCACCATGTCGTTTTCAGCCACGAGCAAGAAGGCTTGCAGAATCTGCCGACGAATTGCCCGGGACTGCATTGAGATCGTGAAGAGCAGGAGTTGCAGCGGTGAGCGTAGAAAAAAGTGACAAACCGGCGTGGAAGAATGACATGGCCCTGGCCACCGTTCTTCTCGCCGTATGTGCGACCTTCTCGACCTTCAAAGGCGGTGGCTATTCCACCCTTGCCCTGATCAGCCAGTCGCAGGCCTCGGATCAGTGGTCTTTTTACCAGGCGAAAAGCCTCAAGCAGCACCTGCAGGAACTGCAGCTGGAGCAGTTGCAGCTGCAGTCGATGACGATGCTGGCACACAGCTCCGCCGCGCAGGTTTACGCGCAACACATCGCGCTGCTGCAGGCGAAGCTGAAGAAATACAAGAAGGAAAAAGCCGCGGTCAAGGAACAGGCCCACCTGTTCGAAGTGCAGCGCGATGAAGCCAAGCGTCACGGCAAGCCCTTTGGTCGTGCCGTGATCTTTTTACAGGTGGCCATCCTGCTCAACTCCATCGCCGGTCTGCTCGACATCCGTAAAGTCTGGTGGACGGCACTGCCGGTGGGCTTGGTGGGAGTGTTCTTCTTCCTCGACGGCTTCTTTTTGTTTCTCGGTTGAGGGTTGGCCTCAGCTCTCGCGCTGACCGCCGCCCCAACGCGCCACCGCCGCCGCCGCCGAGACGAACTCGCTCGGCATCATGATGATGGTGGTGGTGTTCTGTTCGGCGCCGACTTCGGTGATCATCTGCATGCGCCGTAGTTCCAGTCCGGCCGGGTTTTCCATGATCAGACCCGCAGCTTCCTTGAGCTTCATCGACGCCTCAAGCTCGGCCTCGGCCTTGATCAGGCGAGCGCGTTTTTCACGCAGGGCTTCGGCTTCCTGGGCCATGGCGCGCTGCATCGACTCGGGAATCTCGACATTGCGCATCTCGACGCGCGTCACCTTGACCCCCCAGGGCTCTGTCGCCGTATCGATGGCCTGACGCATGCTGAGGCCGAGTTGCTCCTGCTCTTTGAGCACATCGTCGAGGGTGTGGCGGCCGATGATGTTGCGCAAGGTGGTGAGTGCCACCTGGATGACGGAAGCGTCGACGTCGCGCACCTCGATCACTGACTTGATGGGATCGGTGACGGCGTACCAGATGACGACGGTGACCTTGACCGGAACATTGTCTTTGGTGATGGTCTCCTGCTGATCGACGGACGCGGTGATGACGCGCAAATCGACCTGGATTTGCCACTCCAGGCTGGGAATGATCCAGTACAGACCGGGGCCGGCGAGGCGTTGCAGGCGGCCGAGGCGGAAGATGACGGCGCGCTGGTATTGATTGCTGACGCGTAGCCCGGCGAACAACAGCAGGACGGCGAGGCTGATGAGAACAAAGCTGAAACTCATGGTGGACTCCAGGCTCAAGAGGAACGTTGTTGATCGATGTGTTGGATCAGATCATCGATGATGGGGTTGCGGCGGAAGGGGTCGAGTGACCAGGGGCGTTGCACGAGAAAGCTGATCTCGCGGCCGCAGACGGTGTCGTGGCGCAGGCTGAGCGTGGCGCGTGGCGGATTGCTCAGGCCGTTGTAGCTGAGGTTGCTGATGTCGCGCAAGGGTAGGCGCAGCTCATGATGGGCAAAGACAATCTTCAGACTGTCACCGTCATCCCAGACATCCCGGGCGAGGCCGGAAAAGAAGCGGTGCATGAACCAGGCGATCAGCAGCATGGCGAAGAAGGGCAGAAGCAGGGCAATGGGTGGCACCGGGTGGCGGCCTTGTCCGGGCAGATGCACGGCGACGAAGCCGAACACAGCCAGGGCGAGGCATAGCGGTAGCAGGTTGAGCCAGGGGTGAGGTCGTTGTGAAATCCGTTTCGCGGTCATGCTCAGGCGCTCGTCTTGCGTCCACGCTTGATCATGACGTGCGGCACCGCCCTTGGCAAGTTGTGGCGGCCGTCGTTCAGCGCATCGCCGCCGATGTTTGCAGCGCCTGTATCCGCTCTTCCAGGGGAGGGTGAGAGGCGAACAGGGCGGCCAGATTCAGTCCGGTGCGGGCCCCCGCGGTGATGCACAGGGCGTGCAGATCCTGCGGTATGGGGTCGGGCAGCGACTGTTCCTGTTGCAGGCGTTGCAAGGCGGCGATCATCGACACGGCGCCGGCCAGTTGTGCGCCTGCGGCGTCGGCGCGGAATTCGCGGTAGCGGGAAAAAGCCATGAGGATGATGTTGGCGAAAAGACCGAGGACGAGGTCGCCGATGAAGGACGTCACATAGTAGGCCAGGCCGGGGGTGTCGCTTTCATTGTTGAGCAGGTTGCGATCGACGAAATTGCCGATGATGCGCGCGAAGAACATGACGAAAGCGTTGAGCACCCCTTGGATCAACGCCATGGTCACCATATCGCCGTTGGCGACGTGACCGATCTCATGGCCGAGGACGGCGCGGATCTCATCCCGGCTCATCCGCTGCAGCAGACCGGTGGACACGGCGACCATGGCGTCATTACGGTTCCAGCCGGTGGCGAAGGCGTTCGACTGTGGGCTGTCGAAGATGGCGACCTCGGGCATGTTGATGCCGACGCGCTCGGCGAGTTCGGCCACCGTATTGAGCAGCCAGCGTTCACCCTCGTTGTGCGCCTGTTCGATGATCTCGGCGCCGGTGCTGGTGCGGGCGATCCACTTCGACATCAGCAGGGAGATCAAAGAACCGAGTGAGCCCCAGATCAGGCAGACGACAAAAAGCGACGAGAGCTGCATCTGCCCATGCTGAAACACATGGCCGACACCGAGCAGGTTGATGATCAGTCCAGCCATCAGCATGACGGCCAGATTGGTGGCCAGGAACAGGACGATACGAAGCATCACGGTCTCCTCGTGCGCACGTGGCCGCATGCTTCCAGTCTTAGGATCGCGCGCGACATTTTCAAGCCCGAAACGTTGGTTTTTTGTAGTCTTGGCCGTCGCTTAGGCGATGCGACGGCGGTAGCCTTCGAGGAAGCGGGCGAGTCTTTGCAGAGCCTCGCTCAGCTGGTCGCGGTGAGGCAGGAAGACGACACGGAAGTGGTCGTGTGCCGGCCAGTTGAAGCCCGTGCCCTGGACGAGCAGCACTTTCTCGGTCTGTAGCAGTTCGAGGATGAATTCCTGGTCGTCACTGATCGGGTAGATCTTGGGGTCGAGGCGCGGAAACAGATAGAGCGCACCTTCCGGCTTGACACAGCTGACGCCGGGTATGTCATTGAGCATGCTCCAGGCGAGATTGCGCTGTTCCAGCAGTCGACCGCCGGGTAGGATGAGATCCTGGATGCTCTGATACCCCCCGAGAGCGGTCTGCACGACGTGTTGCGCCGGCACATTGGCGCACAAGCGCATCGACGCCAGCATGTCGATGCCTTCGATATAGTCACGCGCGGCGCGCTTTTGTCCGCTGACCACCAACCAGCCGGTACGAAAGCCGGCGATGCGGTAGCTCTTCGACAGGCCGCCCATGGTGATGAAGAAGACGTCGTCGGCGAGGCTGGCGATGGACGTATGACGGGCTTCGTCGTAGAGGATCTTGTCATAGATCTCATCGGCGAAGATGGTCAGGCGGTGGCGACGGGCGATCTCGATGATGCCCTGCAGCAGGGGCTCGGGATAGCAAGCTCCCGTCGGATTGTTGGGGTTGATGATGACGATGGCGCGTGTCCGCTCGGTGATGCGGCTCTCCATGTCGGTAAGATCAGGGTACCAGCCGGCCTGCTCGTCGCAGATGTAGTGCACCGGTGTGCCGCCGGCGAGGCTGGCGGCGGCGGTCCACAGAGGATAGTCGGGGGCCGGAATGAGCACTTCATCGCCGCTGTTGAGCAGGGCCTGCATGGCCATGACGATGAGTTCCGAGACGCCATTGCCGATGTAGACGTCGTTGACGTCGACGCCGAACAGTCCTTTCTGCTGGTAGTACTGCACGACGGCTTTGCGCGCTGAGAACAGACCGCGTGAATCGCTATAGCCGACAGCGTTGGGCAGGTTCAAGATGAGATCCTGCAGGATCTCCTGCGGCGCTTCGAAGCCAAAGGGCGCCGGGTTGCCGATGTTCAGCTTGATGATGCGATGACCCTGCTCTTCCATGGCATTGGCGGCCTTGAGGATGGGGCCGCGGATGTCGTAGCAGACGTTGTCGAGCTTGGAAGATTTTTGCAGATCCATGGCGGGTCGGTCACGCAGAGGAAAGCATGCATGATACCGAAAAGTGTCGACGTGTTAAACCGCTGTCAACACAGCCCTTGTATTTTATGTCGCATGCGATATATTGTTCGGAAAGAGGAGGTGAATCATGCAGCTCAGCGACGCCATGTGGCGACAAAAACTCGGTGAAGAGCGCTATGCAGTGTGTCGCTGCGCGGCCACCGAGGCGCCTTTCAGTGGTGCCTATTGGGATCACCATGAGGATGGTGTCTACCACTGTGCCGCCTGTCAGGTGCCTTTGTTCGACAGCACCGCCAAGTATGATTCAGGCACCGGCTGGCCCTCTTTCGATCGTGCCGCTGGCGCCGTCGCTGAACAGGAGGATCGCCGTCATGGCATGGTGCGTCTGGAGATCCTCTGCGCTGGCTGTCGTTCGCATCTCGGGCACGTTTTCGAAGACAGTAGTACGGCGACGCACCGTCGATTTTGTGTCAATTCCCTGTCCCTGCAGTTCGCGGGACGCCACACCAACGAGGAACGATGATGACGACTCTCTATGATTTCACCGCCAAGGCCATCGATGGTACGGAAGTGTCCCTGGCGTCTTACCGCGGTCAGGTGACGTTGGTCGTCAATACCGCCAGCAAATGCGGTTTCACCCCGCAATTCAAGGGGCTCGAGTCGCTCTATGCCAGCTACAAGGAACGCGGGTTCAGCGTTTTGGGTTTTCCCTGCAATCAGTTCATGCATCAGGATCCGGGCAGCGACGCTGAAATCAGCAGTTTCTGCGAGATGAACTTCGGCGTCACCTTTCCCATGTTCGCCAAGATCGACGTCAATGGTGAGGCGGCACACCCGCTGTTCAAATACCTGGCCAGCGAGGCGCCCGGCCTGCTCGGCAGCAAGGCGATCAAATGGAATTTCACCAAATTCCTCGTCGATCGCCAGGGGCAGGTCCTGCGTCGTTATGCTCCGACCACCGAGCCGTCACAAATAGCCGGTGATATCGAAGCCCTGCTCTGAGTCAGGTGCGGTTCTGGCGATAGGCGCGCGGGCTCATGCCGGTCCAGCGTTTGAACGCGCGCGTGAAGTTGCCCGGATCGGAATAGCCGAGTTTTTCACTGATCGTCTCCAGGCTGAGGCGATGATCTTCGAGCAGCATGACGGCGCGGCGGCGTAGCGTCTCCTCGAGCAGCTCGCTGTAGCTGGTATGGTGCTGGGCGAGCTGACGCTTGAGGGTGCGACTGGACAGGTTCAGTTGCGTCGCCAGCGTTTCGGCGTCGGGAAAGTCCTGTCCTGAGTTTTCCAGGAGATGGCGGACTCTGCCGAGGAAGCTGCGTTCACGCCCAAGCATGGCCAGTTCCTGCTCGCAACGCTCCAGCGTCATGCGCATGGCGACGGGGTCGGCCATGAGCAGGGGATAGTCGAGATAGGCGCTCGAGAAAGACATGCGATTGAAGGGCTGGTCGAAGCGGATCAGGCCGGCGCCGGCCGAGGCCAGGGATTCGAAGCCCGGCGGCTGGTGGATGTTGAGGTCGACGCGGGCGAAGAGTTTTTGTCCGGTGGCCATGCGCCCCATGGTGTAGAAGCCATGCGCCAGAATCAGCAGCAGGGCTTCGCGCAGAGGATGCAGATGCAGTGTGTCATCGACGAAGAGATGGGCAGTATCGTCGCTCACCTCGAGGCGCAGGCTGACAAAATTGACGCGTAGCGAGATGAAGCGCTGTGCGATGTCCAGGGCCTCGCGCACATTGCGCGCTGTCATCACCGCAAAGCCGGTATCGCCGTGCGAGGACAGCTTCATATTGGCGCCGACCGTCTCGATCAGACGATAGGCGTCGACATGCGCCAGAGCCATGATCAGCAGCTGATTGACTTCCTCCAGTCCGACCCGCGCCGACGGATCGTGCAGCTGCTCTTCGCTGATGCCGATACCGATGAGCATTCCGGCGCGCTCGCTTTCTGGTAAGCCGAGGCTGCGCATGCTGTCGAGGATGAGCAGGACGTAGCCGGCGGGAAGAAAGCGATCACTGCTGACTAGACCCATCGTGCCGGACTCTCGGGATAAAAACTTGGCACAAAATACTCTGTCACCGGAAGGGGGTCAAAGGCAAAGTGAAGCTGTCGATTCCGTTCACAGGAGCCATCATGAGCACGACGGATAACAGCGCCAACGCCCTCGGCATTCCGCCGCGACGACTGGACATGCGCTTCGATGCGCAAGAGATGGAGCGCTACTGGTATGGCCAGGATCCCTTTCTGACCTTGTTCTGGGGCAGTCTGTCCCTGCTCTTCCCGGAAGGGGAGCGTTTCTTCGTCGCTGCGGTGCGACATTATCGTGATCAGATTCAAGATCCTCAGCTCCTCACCGACATCGCCGGATTCATCGCGCAGGAAGCCATGCATACGCGTGAGCACGAGGCGCTCAATGCCATGCTCAACCAACAGCATCTCCCGGCCGCTGAAATCGATGCACAACTGCACAAGCTGCTGGCGTGGGTGACGCGTCTGACTTCACCGCGCTTGCGCCTAGCCGCCACATGCGCCCTCGAGCACTATACCGCGCTCATGGGTGAGCAGTTGCTGCGCGATCAGCGCCATCAACACATGGCCGACGCCAAGATGCTGCCGGTGTGGCTGTGGCACGCCCTCGAGGAGACCGAGCATAAGACCGTCGCCTATGACGTTTATGAGCAGACCGGGGGCGGCTATGCCCTACGTGTCGGCACCATGGCTCTGACCACGGTCGTCTTTGTCGCATTCACCGCCTATACCCAGGTGCGCATGCTGCAGGCCGACGGTCAGCTCGGCAAAGTGCGGCAGAATCTACGTGGTCTCAACTACCTGTTTGGGCCGCGCGGTCTTTTTCTCGGTCTGTCGGGGAAATTTCTCGACTACTTCAAGCCCGGCTTCCATCCGCGGCAGCATGACACCGACGCCTTGGTCGAGAGCTGGCGGGAACGCCTGTTTGGCGCGCAAGGACTGTTGCGCGATCAGGTGAAGATGGTGAAGACGCGCACCGTGCAGGCGGCGTGAGCGGCGCTCAGAAACGTTTCTTTTTCCAATGATCCTCTTCGGCCGCATCGGCCTCGAGCGCCCGCGTCAGGGCGTTCTCGTCCGATTCGACCGGAGCGGGGCGGTCAAACGCTGAACTCGTCTTGCCCAGTTCCTCGAGGGTGGCCAAAAGACGCACAATCATTTCCTCTTTCTTCGGATAGGTCGGCTGCTTGCGTATTTCGTCGAGCGCGCGCTGATAGAGCAGAATAGCCGCCGCCGCCTTGTCCTGCTGGCGCGCCTCGACCGCCTTGAGCAGCATGGTGTCGATCTGTACACGCGTGGAGTTGGCTTTGATGGCGTTCAGGAGTTGCCGCGCTTCCTGAGCGCTCAGCAAGCCTTGCTGATGCTGCAACTGCAAAAAGCGAGCCGCTTCGATCAAACTGCGACGGATGTTGCTGGCCTCCTGTTGTGAGCTGAGGCGAAAAGGCGTCGTTTCGCTAACCGGTGTCGCGAGCAGTCCGGCGACTTCCTCGATCATTTTGCTGGCGCGTAGGTCATCAGGATCGAGATGCAGGATCTCCTGGGCGCTCAGTTGCACCTGCTCGAGAGCGAATTGGCGCAGTCGGCTGCCCAGATAGGTGAAAGGAATCGACTCGACGAGATCGAGGAAGGAGGTGATGCGCCGCTGCAGGGCGTGCAGATGTTGACGCTTGCGCTCACGCGCGGCTTCGATGTTGCGGCTGATCGCCCACAAGATGGCGAGGATCAAAGAGCAGACGATCACCACCGCGACGATCGGACCCCAAGCCATACCCATCTCCTGTTTCTAAATTCTCTCCAGTGTAGCCGCTGTGGGCAGGGGCGGGGGATTTATCCCCGCCCTCGACCGGAGAAGGAAGTTTAAAACCCCTGGCGCCGTTTGTGCGCGTAGAACAACACCGGGATGACCAGCAGGGTGAGCAGGGTAGAGACCAGGATGCCGAAGATCAGCGACACCGCCAAGCCATTGAAGATCGGGTCATCGAGGATGAAGAAGGCGCCCATCATCGCCGCCAGCGCGGTCAGGATGATCGGGCGTGCGCGTGTCGCGGCGGCGTCGATGACGGCCTCCTCGAGAGGCATGCCCTCGGCGAGCTTGAGCTCGATGAAGTCGACGAGCAAGATGGAGTTGCGCACGATGATGCCGGCGAGGGCGATCATGCCGATCATCGAAGTGGCGGTGAACTGCGCGCCGAGCAGGGCATGGCCGGGCATGATACCGATCAGGGTGAGCGGGATGGGTGCCATGATGATCACCGGCACCAAGTAAGAGCTGAACTGGGCCACCACCAGCAGATAGATGAGGACCATGCCGACGGCATAGGCGATGCCCATGTCGCGGAAGGTCTCATAAGTGATCTGCCATTCGCCGTCCCATTTCACCGCATAGTGGACATAGCTGTCGGCGGGGGCATGCGTGAAGTACTCGGCCAGGGGCAGGCCATGCGGCGTCTGCAGACGATGCAGGCCAGCGCGCATGGCGAACATGCCATAGAGCGGCGAGTCGGTGCCGCCGCTGACGTCGGCCATGACCTCGCTCAGTGGCAGCAGATCCTTGTGATAGATCCAGGCGTCAGCGCGATCCTGATGCACCTGGACGAGGTCGGAGAGTAAGGGCGCCGAGCCATCGCTGGCGGGGACGCTGAGATCGAGCGCAGCGTCGAGCGAGGCACGTGTAGCCGCCGGCAGGCCGAGACGGATGGGGATGCCGCGGCGCGCATCGTCATGGTAGAGGGCCGAAGCGTCCAGACCTTGCAAGCCCAGGGTCAGCGTCTGCAAGGCTTGCTGACGGTTGACGCCGAGGGTGGCTGCACGCGCCTGGTCGACGTGTGCGACGAGACGGGCAGGATCCGCGGGCAGGGTGTCGGTGATGCCGACGATGCCCGGTGTGTGCGTGAAGAGCTGATGGATCTGTTGCGCCAGGGCCTTGCGACCGGCCTCATCCGGACCGTAGACCTCGGCGACCAGGGGTGAGGCGACGGGGGGGCCGGGGGGCACCTCGACCACCTGCAGGCGTGCGCCGTAGCGCGCCGCCACTTGCGCCAGAGGCGCTTGCAAGGATGTGGCGATGGCGTGGCTGCTGCGCTCGCGATGGTGGAGGCCGACGAGATTGACCTGCAAATCGCCCTGCCAGGGGAACTGACGCAGATTGTATTGCCGCACCAGGCCATTGAAATTGATCGGTGAGGCCGTTCCGGCGTAGGCCTCATAGTTGTCGACCTCAGGCACCTTTTGGATCACCCGCGCCAGGGCGTGCAGCGCCTCGGCGGTTCTTTCCACCGGACTGTCGTGCGGCATGTCGATGACGACGTCGAACTCTGACTTGTTGTCAAAGGGCAGCATCTTGAGGATGACCCAGCGGACACCGACGAGAGCGCAGGAGAGCAGAATCAGGGCGAGCATCGCCGCATACAGGCGGTGGCGACGGCGACGCCCCTGCGCACGATCGAGAAACGGCGAGAGCAGGCGGCGAAAGATGGGCGGATGCACGATGTGATCAGCCTGGCTGTGATCGTCACGCAGCCAGCGGCGCGCCAGATAAGGCGTGATGCTGAAGGCGATGAGCAGGGACAGTATCATGCCCATGGAAGCATTGATCGGGATCGGGCTCATGTAGGGGCCCATCAGGCCGGAGACGAAGGCCATGGGCATGAGCGCGGCGATCACCGTCAAGGTGGCGAGGATGGTCGGGCCGCCGACTTCATCCACGGCTCTTGGAATGATGGTGAGCAGGGGGCCATCGTGCAGATGGCGGTGGCGATGGATGTTCTCGACGACGACGATGGCGTCATCGACGAGAATGCCGATCGAGAAGATGAGCGCGAACAAAGAGACACGGTTGAGGGTGAAGCCGATCGCCCAGGAAGCGAACAAGGTGACGGCGAGGGTCAGCAGCACCGCCGTGCCGACGATCATCGCCTCGCGCTTGCCGAGAGCAAAGAAGACCAGGACGATCACCGAGGTCGTGGCGAAGATCAGCTTTTCGATCAGTTTGTTGGCCTTGGCCTTGGCGGTCAGACCATAGTTGCGGGTGACGGTCAGATGGACGTCGGGCGGGAGCAGGGTGTTGTGCAGCGCGGCGACGCGCTGCAGGACGGCATCGGCGACGGTGACGGCATTGGCGCCAGCGATCTTGGTCACCGCCAGGGTGACGGCGGGCTCTTCCGGTTGTTGCCGACGACCTATCCAGACGTAGTGTTGCGGCTGGGGTGGGCCGAGATGGACGCGCGCCAGATCGGAGAGATACAAGGGTTTGCCGTTTTCGTTGCCGACGACGAGGGCGGCGACGTCATCGGGCGTGCGCAGAAAGTCGTTGCTCACCACCTCGCTCTGACGATCGTCGCGAACGATGCTGCCATCGGACTGACTGACGTTGGCCGCCTGCAGGGCACGCAGAATGGTCAGCGCGCTGACGCCGTGCGCACGCAGCGCATCGGGATCGAGATCGACCTTGAGCACCTGGCCGGGATCGCCGATGAGATCGACATCGCGCGTTCCGGCGACGCGCTTCAGCGCCGTCTCCATGCTTTCGGCGATGCGCGCCAAGTCAAAGGCACCGCGCTGGCCATCGGGTGTCGACAGGGTGAGGGTGACCACCGGCACATCATTGATGCCCCGGGCCTTGATCAGGGGCTCGCCGACGCCGAGCTGTGGTCGCAGCAGATCACGATGACTCTTGAGCGTGTCATAGAGTCGGACCAAGGCGGTATTGCGCGCGACGCCGACCTTGAACTGGACGGTGAGTTCAGCCATGCCCGGCATCGACACGGAGTAGACGTGGTCGAGGCCGCGGATACTGGCCAGGACCTGTTCTGCTGGACCTGCGACCAGGGTTTCGACGTCGCGGGCGCTCGCCCCAGGAAAGGGGATCATGACCTGCGCCATGGTCACATTGATCTGCGGTTCCTCCTCCTTGGGCGTGACGAGCAAGGCAAAGCCACCGAGGAGCAGGGCGAGCAGGGCGAGCAGGGCGGTGATAGGAGTGTCGATGAACTGTTGGGCGATACGCCCGGCAATGCCCATTTTCATGTCATTCAACCCCGTTGACCGGCGGCGATGGGGTCAAGGGCGACCTTTTCTCCGGGTTGCAGTCCGGCCAGGACCTCGACCAGACCGTCGGCCAGCACCTGACCGAGGCGGACCTGACGCAACTGAGCGTGTCCCTGGCGGTCGATGACGTAGACGGCGGTCAACTCGGAACGCTGCAGGGTACTCTGGCGCGGGATGACCAGGCGTCGTTGCGAGCCGATGACGAAGTGGGCGTTGACCAACTGTCCTGGCAGGAGACCATCGGGATGGGCCAGATGCAGGCGCACTTCCGTGGTGTGACTCTTCGGGTCGGCGGCGGGCAGCAGGGTCATGCCGTCACAGGGCAGCCAGCGCGTCGCACCATCGAGTTCGATATAGGCTTTGCCGGCGCTGCGCACCAGGGCGACGCGCGATTGCGGCAGCTGGCTGGTGGCGCGCAACTGCTGTGGGTCGAAGCCGACGGCGAGGGGGGTGCCGGGGGCGGCCATGTCGCCGACCTCGACCAGCAGCTGTGACATCACGCCGCTGTAGGGCGCGACGATGGTGGCGAAACCGCGTGTCGTGCTGGTGGCGGCGAGATTGGCCTGGAGCGAGCGCACGCGCGCTTGGGCACTGCGCAGATCGGCCTGCGCCTGGTCGTACTGTGCTTGTGAGACGAAGTGCTGTCCGAGCAGATGGGCGATGCGCTGGAACTGGTCATGCGCATTCTGTTCTTGCACCTGCGCTTCATGCAGGTGCGCTGCGGCTGCGGCCATCTGTTGATCGGCGACCGAGGTGTCGATGCGCATGATCACCTGCCCGCGGTGCACGCTATCGCCAGCGCGGAAATTGATGGCGGTGATGCGGCCACTGGTCTCAGCGCTGACGGTGGATTGATGCTCCGCCTCGATGGTGGCGACGGTATCGTAAGTGCGTTCGACATTACGATACCCGACGGTCGCCGTGGCGAGCGGCACGGCGCCGGCGCTGGTGAGCGGCAGGCTGACGAGCAGCGCGAAGGCGGACAGGAGCTTCACGAGGCGCATCCTTGCTTGAGTCCGGCCTTGCGCAGGATGGTCATCATCGGGCACCAGTTGGTGAAGGAAGACTGAAAGAGGTTGAGTCCGACGAAGGCGGTGAAGAGCAGCCAAGCGGGATGGATGAAATAGCCCAAAGCGACGCTCAGCATCACAAAAAATCCGGCGATCAGGCGCAAAGCGCGTTCGATGGTCATGGTGGACTCCTGGACGATAGGGATGACGCTCTTGATTCTATACCCCATAGGGTATATGCGCAAGTGTTCAAGACGTGGCTCCGAATTGCACCAGCTCGGGGTCGATACCGAGCGCTGCGAGGTTGTCGCAGACCACTTGCTCGACGGCAAAGCGCATGAGGTAGTGTGGCCCGCCAGCCTTGAAGCCGGTGCCGGACAGGCCGCGCCCACCAAAGGGCTGTTGCGCCACGGCGGCGCCGATCTGCGGGCGGTTGACGTAGACATTGCCGATCGGGAGCTGTGCCGCCAGCTCGGCGGCGCGTCCCGGCTGGCGGGTGTGCAGGCCGAGGGTCAGGCCATAGCCGCTCTGGCGCAGCCAGGCGATCAGGCGCGGCCACTCTTCGCGCTGAAAGCGCACACAGTGCAGGATGGGACCGAAGACCTCTTCCGTCGGCAGGTCTTCGAAGCGGCAGGCATAGGCCGCCGCTCCCATGTAACAGCCCTGGGTCGGAACAGGAGCGCGACCGATGCAGGCGCAACGTTGCGCCAGTGCTGCTTCATAGGCGAGCAGGGCCGCCTGTGCCGAGGCATCGATGAGGGGGCCGGCATCGCTGTCGAGCGCCAGCGGTGAACCGATGATCCAGTGCTGCAAGGCGCCGGCGAGCAGGTCTTCGACGCGGTCAGCGATCGTATCCTGAACGAAGAGGACGCGGCAGGAGGAACAGCGCTGGCCATTGCTGTTGAAGGCGGCGATGAGGACGTCGCGCACCACCTGCTCGGGAAGGGCGGTGCTGTCGGCGATCAGTGCGTTGAGTCCACCGGTTTCGGCGATCAGCGGCAGGATGGCCTGATGGCTTTCGGCCAACTGCCGATGCAAGGTCTGGGCGACGCTGGTGCTGCCGGTGAAGGCGACTGCCGCTAGGGCGGGATGCGTCAGGACGCTGGTGATGGCATCGGCCGGACAGGGCGCATGGATGAGGACCTGCTCGGGCACGCCGGCGGCATGCAGATCCTGGCAGACACGATAGGCGAGGAGGGGGGTGGCGCTGGCAGGTTTGGCGATGACGCTGTTGCCGGTCACGAGGGCGGCAGCGACCTGACCGAGCAAGATGGAGAGAGGAAAGTTCCACGGGCTGATGCACAGAACCAGACCGCGCGCGCGCCAATGCAGGGTGTTGGCTTCGCCGGTGATGTGCGCGAGGGCGTGCGGCTGCATGAGCAGGCAGGCCTGCTCGGCGTAATAGCGACACAGGTCGATGGCTTCACGCAGCTCCGCCTGAGCATCCATCAGGACCTTGCCGCCTTCATGCAGGAGCAGGCGCAGATAGTCGTCGGCGGCGGCTTCCAGGCGCTGCGCCATGTGCAACAAACAGGCGGCGCGTTCGCTCACCGGGCGCAGCGACCAGTCCTGTACGGCGGCTGCGGCGAGAGTCGTCGCCGCGGCTAGGCCGGCGGCGTCGAGGCGGCGGATCGTACCGATCGGCACCTGCGGGCAGGCGCGCGAGAAGACGGTCACCGCAGGTCCCGCCGTGAGATGAGGGGGCAGCGGCGTCGCCGCAACGTCGTCCGCCGTTGACCAGGACAGGCGCAGACGCTGCAGCCAGAGCTTGTCCGCGAGGGAAAAGCCAGGCGCCGCCGGCCGCCCCGGCCAGAGAAGACGGGGCTCGGGCAGCACCGGAGCCGCGCTGGTGGCGGGAATCAGGGGATCGGACAGGATTTCATCATCGCTGCAGCGCTCATCGTACAGGCGCGCGACAAAGGACTGATGGCTGCCATTTTCCAGCATACGGCGGATGAGGTAAGGCAGCAGTTCCCGAAACCGGCCGATCGGCGCGTAGACCCGCACCGGCAGACCGGTTTCCTGCGCCACCAGCGTGTGCAGGGCTTCCCCCATGCCGTGCAGACGCTGCAATTCGATCGGCCGTCCCGCCGCCCACGCCGACAGACAGGCCAGGGTATGGGCGTTGTGAGTGGCGAACTGAGCCTGCAGATAAGAGCTGGCGAGGAGTTGGCGGGCGCAGGCCAGATAGCTGAGATCGCTGTGGCGCTTGATGGTGAAGACCGGGTAGCTGGCCAGACTGAGCTGCTGCGCCAGCTGGATCTCTCGATCCCAGTAAGCACCCTTGACCAGGCGCACCTTGAGCGGATGAGCGCTACGTTCGGCCAGCCCCTGCAGATGATCGATCACCGCGCTGGCACGGCGTTGGTAAGCCTGAACAGCGATGCCGAGGCCATCCCAGCCTTGCAGCCGTGGGTGCAGGCGCAAGCGCGCCAGCAGATGCAAGCTGAGCTCGAGACTGGCGCTCTCCTCAGCGTCGAGGGTCAACGGCAGATCGGCAGCGGCGGCCTGTTCCGCCAGCCACAGACAGCGTCGCTCGAGCTCGGGCAGGGCGCGCTGAACCTGTCCAGGTTCGCAGCGCGGGTAGAGCGCTGAAATCTTGATCGAGACGCCATCGCCAGGAGAGCGTCGTGACGCGGTGATAGCGGCGATGGCCTGTGCGTAGTCATTGAGATGGCGCTCCGCCTCAGTGTCATTGACCGCCGACTCCCCCAGCATGTCGAAAGTGTAGAGCAGCTCCGGCTGGCGATGGGCGAGGGCAGTGGCGATGTCTTCCGCGAAGACGAAGCGCTGCGCCATCGCCTGCAGGGTCGCCTGCAGGATCTGTAAAAAGACCTCATCCCCCAGGCGATGCAAAAGTTGATGCCAGCTCTGCGAGGTGCTCTGCGCATAGTCGCGACCACGCCGCAGCAGCCATGAGCCGATGCGCGTCAGAGCATCACCGCCCCCCTGCCAGCGCCCTTCCGCCAGCATCTGGCCGGCGAAATCATAGGCGCTGGCGCGGTCAGGAATACGCCACAGACACTCCGCCAGACACATCAAAGCCCAGCCCTCCTGACTGCTCAGCTGATAGTCCTGCAGCAGTCGCGCCAGAAGCGGTGGCGGTTGACGGCGCACCTGCGCGATCCAGTCACGCGCACGCGCGTGCAGGGCGTCGACTTCGGCCGGCGAAACGGCGAGTTGCGCCTGTATCCTCGCCAAGCAGGCATCCTCAGGCGCCAGATAAAGATCCGCGAGGTGTGCGGATGGATCGCCATCGTTCAGCATGTGAACCTCCAGCGGATCGTCTCTCGCTTTCAGTCTAATCATGTCCGGCCCACCCTGCCAGTGATGGCGGTAG
>JAJZBU010000026.1 GCA_021851865.1 Pseudomonadota bacterium
AGCGCAAGCCTGGAGAACGCCAGGTCCAGCGCAACGGCTACCGCGGCAGAGATTGGGAGACGCGAGCTGGTACCGTGGAGCTGCGCATCCCCAAGCTGCGCAAGGGCAGCTGTGCCCACGGTCGTTGTTCGAGATGAGTTGCGGCAGGGTATCTTGCAGGAATACGGAAGACTGCCCAATCTCTATGATGAGTCCGTCTGGAACAGCAATCCGACGCTCGTCTGGCCGTTTTTAGCGCATACCTGCACCAAAGAGCCAGCATTCTGCACAGCACTGAGATGGGGCGCAACGAAGCAAGTTGACCGTCATGTTTCATGACAACTCTTGAGTTCTTGTTTTAACTATCTGATATTTATTGTTTTTTATCTTTAATTTTGATTTAAGATTGATCCTATGCCGGATCTTCACGCGACTTTTATGCCACTGTCGAAAATTCGTCCACAGAGTTATCCACAGGGAGGCCTGAGGATGACCTGAGGATGGAAGCCTCAGGCCATCCTGGGTCTCAGAACCGATAATGGCCATCGAGAATGTTGTTATAGATCTCGACCGTCAGCGGAACGTAGGTATGGGTCCCCGGTAGACAGACGAACAAAGGGTCTTGCTGCACTTGCCCGGGATCGAAGCCTTCTTTCTTCAGATTGGTCTTCTGATACTTGAAGGTTCCTGTCGTCTCGAGTTGCTGCAGGATGCGAATGAAGACCGGCAGTGCGTAGGGAGGAAGCTCTTTGCGCAGGTACTCATAGAGCATATGGAAGTCGATGTCCTTGACTTCGGTGCGTGGTGTGATGGCCGCCATGCCAGCGCGCCCATTGGTGCCGGGGATTTCGACGCCATAAACGACGGCGTCGACGAGTTGACCGAAAATACCCATGATGTTTTCGACTTCCGTCGTCGAGACATTCTCGCCTTTCCAGCGAAAGGTATCGCCGGTGCGATCGACAAACTGCGCATGGCGGAAGCCGATGTCGCGCAGGAGGTCACCGGTATTGAAGTAGCGATCGCCTTTGACGAAGACGTCGTGCAGGATGCAGGCCTCATTCTTGGCCGACTCGGTATAACCGTCAAAGGGCATCTTGTCGGTGATCTCGGCGATGAGCAGACCGACTTCGCCGCGTTTGACCTTCTTCATGAAGCCGTCGCGACCGCGCGCGGGCTGATCGGCTTCCTTGTCATAAGCGACGAGCGAATAGGGCAGGGGAGAGAAGCCGACCGTGTTGTCAAAGTTGAAGATGTTGGTGAAACCGACGTTGCCTTCGCTCGAGGCGTAGAGTTCGAGCACTTCCTCGATGCCGAAACGCTGCTTGAAAGGCATCCAGATGCCCGGGCGCAAGCCATTACCGATGATCTTGCGCACCCGATGTTCGCGGTCACGTTCATCGGCTGGAGATTCCATCAGATAGCGACAGAGCTCACCGACATAACCGAAGGCCGTCGCCTTGAAAAAGCGGATGTCATTCCAGAACTCTCGCGCCGAAAACTTGCGGCGCAGGGCGATGCCGGCGGCACCTGCGATGCAGGAACCCCAGCAGACCACCATGGCGGTGGCATGGTAGAGGGGCAGGGTGATGTAAAGGACGTCCTGCGGACCGAGGCGGGCCGAGCCCAATCCAAAGGCGCCGTAAGCCTTCATCCAGCGGCCATGCGTAAAAACAGCGGCTTTGGGCATGCCCGTGGTGCCCGAGGTATAGACGTAGAACAAGCCATCCTTGCTATAGATATACTGCGAGGTCGGCGGATTGAAGACCGGCATGCGAGCACTGACGCGCTGTAGATTGATCATGCCCTCTGGCGCTTCGCCCGGGTCCTGATGCACATCCTGGTCGGCAAACCAGTAGACGCTGTCCTTGGGCAGGGTCAGGTTGGGATGCACGGCCTCGAAAGCCGGCCGCAGTTCCTCGCCGATGATCGCAGCGACGGGTTTGACCAAGTTGATGGAGTGGGTCAGGACCTTGTCGCGTTGCGAAGTATTGACCAAAGCGCTGATCACCCCGATTTTGGCTAAACCGGTGACTGTCGCCAACAACTCCGGGCGATTCTCGATAAAGACGACGACGACATCGCCCTTACCGAGACCCTGACCGAGGAAGTAGTGCGCGATACGATTGGCCCACTGATTGAACTGGGTATAGGTGTAGGACTGTTCCTTGTACAGCAGAGCCGTGCCGTGCGGGTTGCGCTGCACGGCTTTTTCCAGGGCCCAGCCAAGACCGACGCTACGCTTGGGGTCATTGACCGTGCTCAGACGTAAGCCTTTGACCATGCTCGGCAGGCGGGTCAGGAATCCGGGAACTTTTTTGGCCACTTGGCCCAAAGTGATGACGTCGCTATGGCTCATGGGACTGCGCTACTCCAAAAAAATCACGTCCTTGCAGGCTGCGATGCTGCAGGATCAGGGCATGTCCGTCAAGTTAGCCGCAGCGCGGCGCCCCTGACAAGTGCCAAAGAGGCCGTCATCGATGTCATCTTGGGTAATTCAATCGACGTAGAAATCCAGTTGCAACGGTGCATCTTCGGCATCCGACCAAGCATAGGCGGAAAAGTCCTCCTGTCCACCAGCGCGCAACAGGTCTTCATCCAGCCAACAGCGCCCGCTGGCGGGGGAAGCCTGGCGAAAGAGGCTGACCGTGGCATCGGCCATGATCTGCGGCGTACGACTCGCGGCAAAAATGGCTTCGCCGCCGAAACGGGAGATGGCCGCCGTCGCGATGATGGTGCGTGGCCATAAAGTGTTGCAAGCGATGCCCAGGGAGCGCCACTCTTGCGCCATGCCGAGGGTGAGCAGGGTCATACCGTATTTGCTCAGGGTATAAGGTGCAAAACGCCCAAGCCAAGCGGGGTTGAGATTGATGGGCGGGGACAGGGCGAGCAAATGAGCGTGCCGCGACTGGCGCAGCCAGGGGAGACAAGCTTGCGCCAGGATGAACAGGCCACGGCTGTTGACCGATTGCATCAGATCGAATTGGCGCAAAGAAGTGTCCGCGACGCCGCCCAGATGGATGGCCCCGGCGTTGTGGATGACCAGATCGATGCCCCCCCAATGACGTCCTGCCTGTTCGACCGCCGCTTGCAACGCATCGCTGTCGCGCACATCGGTGCGCAAGCCCAGTGCCTCGACACCCAAGGCCTCGATTTCACCGCACACGCTCGCCAGGGTACCTTGGCGAGTGGCACTTTCGGTGTCGCTTTTGGCAGCGATGGCGACGTGAACACCTTGCTGCGCCAGCGCCAACGCTGTGGCGCGTCCGATGCCGCGTGTCCCGCCAGTCATGAACAGGCGGAGTCCCTTCAGATCGATCATGACGTTGTCTCCGGCGTGATCACAGCCAGCAACTGGCGTTTTTTGACCTGCTGCTGCAACTGCACCTCGACGCGTTCGAGAATGCCGTCACAGCTGGCCTTGATGGGATGCTCCATTTTCATCGCTTCCAGAAGCAGGATGGTCTGACCACGGGTAACTCGATCACCGGGATTCAGTAGAATGGCCCGGATAGCGCCATCCATCGGCGCTTGCAGCAGGCCAGAGCCGCCAGCTTCCTCGCGCTCCTGGCGTTCATCGCTGAGAACGCTGAAAGTGAGTGCTGCGCCTGTCCCCTGCAGATACAAGGATGCCGCCGTTCGCACATAGGTATAGCGATGACGGCGACCCGCGACGACGACTTCGCAGTGGCGATCTTGCCTGGATTGAAGTTCGAGGTCGAAGCTCTCCCCATCGACGCTGAGATGATAGCTAGCGCGCTGCTGACTGCGCAGCTCCACGGCATAGATCTTGTCGTCATGGCGGAGCCGCTGCAAGGCGGGCACCCCGAGGCGGGCTCGCCAGGATGCCACCATGCCGGTCTTTGTCGGTGCATTCATGAGCAGAGCCGCGACAGCGACATCGAGAGCCGTCGGCAACGGCCGTGACAAAGATTCAGCGTGTTGCAGGTGGTCCTCGATGAAGGCGGTATGCGTGGCGCCGCTGAGAAAGGCGGGGTGTTGCAAAAGGTCGATGAGAAACCTTTGGTTGTGGGGAACACCAAGCAGGCGCGTGTCCTCGACGGCACGCCACAAACGACGACAAGCCTCCTCACGATCCTGTCCCCAAGCGATGATCTTGGCGAGCATGGGGTCATAAAAAGGGCTGACCTCCCCGCCTTCCAACAGCCCGTGATCGACACGCACGCCCTCGTCCTCCGGGCCATGCCAGTGCAGAACAGGTCCTGTCTGCGGCAGAAAACCCTGCGTTGGATCCTCGGCATAAAAGCGCACTTCGATGGCGTGACCCTGCAGCTTGATCTGTTCCTGACGCAGGGGGAGGGGGTGGCCGGCGGCGACGCGAATCTGCCAGGCGACGAGATCAAGGCCGGTGACCATCTCGGTGACCGGATGCTCGACCTGCAGGCGTGTATTCATCTCGAGAAAGTAGAAGTTGCCCTCTGGCGCAAGGAGAAACTCGACCGTACCGGCGCCGACATAGTGACAGGAGCGCGCGGCGAGAATGGCCGCTTCCCCCATGGCCTGACGCAGATCCTCGGTCATCACCGGGCAGGGTGACTCTTCAATGACCTTCTGATGGCGGCGTTGGATCGAGCAGTCTCGCTCCCCAAGATGAATGACCTGGCCATGGCGATCGGCAAAGACCTGAATCTCGACATGGCGCGGGCGGATGATCGCCTTTTCCAGGATGAGCTCATCGCTACCAAAAGCATGCATGGCCTCAGATCGCGCTGTATGCAGTCCCTCGCGGAGCTGTTCAGCGTGATCGATACGACGCATGCCGCGACCGCCACCACCGGCGGATGCTTTGACCATAAGTGGATAGCCGATACGTTCTGCCGCCGCTATCAGGCTGGCGTCGTCCTGGGCACCGTCCTCATAGCCCGGGATGCAGGGGACGCCGGCTGCCTGCATGGCGATCTTGGACAGCCGTTTGCTCCCCATCAATTCGATGGCGGCGATGTCCGGCCCGATGAAGACCAACCCGGCCTCCTGGCAACGACGGGCAAACTCGGCGTTCTCCGACAAAAATCCGTAGCCGGGATGGATGGCCTCAGCTGAGCAGGCCTGCGCCGCCGCCAGCAGCGCATCCATATCGAGATAGGAATGTTGTACTTCGCCAGGGCCCAGGCGCAGTGCTTCATCGGCGAGAGCGACGTGGCGAGCGTGACGATCCGCATCGCTGTAGACGGCGACGGTACGATAACCGAGGGCACGCGCCGTGCGCAGGACCCGGCAGGCGATCTCGCCGCGGTTGGCCACCAGAATTTTACGAAAGCCCATCTTCAAGCCCCTCGTTCCTGTGCCCACCGGGGCAGACGTTTCTGCAGGAAGGCCATGCCGCCCTCCTGTCCTTCTTCGCCCTGCACCGCGGCGGCGAAAAGTTCTGCCGCCTGGTCGAGATAGGGTGAAAGATCGCTGTCCATCGCGCGCAGCAGGCGTTTGGTCTGACGATTGGCTTCCGGCGCACACCGCTGCACATCAGCGAGTGTCTGGGTCAAAGCCGACTGCAGCGTCTGCGCGTCGGGACAGACGCTGTGGATGAGACCCAACTGCAGCGCTTGCGCTGCGTCGAAGCGGAGTCCAAGCAGCGCCAGACGCCGGGTTGCGCTGGCGCCGATACGCGCGCGCAGAAAAGGGGCGATCTGCGCTGGCAGGAGACCTAGTCGCGTCTCCGGCAAGCCGAATTGCGCATCTTTATGCGCCAGAGCGACGTCAGAGATTGCCACCAGCCCCATGCCACCACCGAGCACCGCGCCTTCGAGTACGACGATGAGGACGGCGGGGCAGGATTGAGCCTCCTGCAGAAGATGGCCGAAGCTGCGGTTCATCTGGATATAGGGCGCCGATCCCGCCGTCGTGGCGGCCTGACGCGCTGACATCATGTCCTGGACGTCACCGCCGGCACAAAAGTGCCCACCTTGTCCGCGCAGAACGATGGCGCGTATACCATCGCGCCCGGCGGTATCGAGAGCCTGCCTTAGCTCTTCGACCATGCGCAGGCTCATGGCATTGCGCTGTTCGGGGCGGGCGAGCTCGATGAACTCAATGGCTCGTTCGGCATCGCGCGTGATCTGCAAGCTCGTCGCAAGTGCGCTCATGCCGCATCTCCTTTCTTCGCCCGCCGCGGCAGGATGTCCATCAATTTGCAGATGATGCCGAGCATGATCTCATCGGCGCCACCGCCGATGGAGACCAGACGTCCATCGCGATAGGCACGGCTGACCGGATGGTCCCAGGTGAAGCCCATGCCGCCAAAATACTGCAGGCACTGGTCGCTCACCTCGCGCATCAAGCGCCCGGCCTTGAGTTTCGCCATCGACGCCAGACGCGTGATGTCTTCACCTGCAATGTGTGCCGCCGTCGCCTGATAGACGAGAGCGCGCAGGCACTCCACCTCGGTTTGCAGCTCGGCGAGGCGGAAGTGGACGGACTGATTGTCGATCAGGGCTTGGCCGAAGGTGTGGCGCTGACGACAGTAATCGATCGTCGTCGCGATGACTTTGTCCATGGCGCCGACGGCATTGGCGGCGCCCCACAGGCGCTCTTCCTGGAATTGCATCATCTGCAGCATGAAGCCCATACCTTCGGCGCCGATGCGATGGCTTTGCGGCACGCGCACCTGATCAAAAAAGACCTGGGCGGTGTCGGAAGAACGCATGCCGAGTTTGTCGATCTTGGCAGAAAAGCTGAGGCCGGGTGTCTGCCGCGGGACCACGATGAGCGACTTGTTGAAATGGGGCTTGCCCTCGCTGGTATTGGCAAGGACGCAGAAGAAATCCGCCTGCATCGAATTGGTGATCCACATCTTGCTACCATCGATGATGTAGTCATCGCCCTCGCTGCGGGCGCGGGTCTTGATGGCAGCGACGTCGGAGCCAGCCTGGGGTTCGGAGACAGCGATCGCCGCCACCATCTCGCCACGTATCGCCGGTGCGAGAAAACACTGCCGCAACTCATCGCTGCCAAAGCGTGCCAGAGCCGGGGTGGCCATATCGGTCTGGACGCCGATGGCCAGGGGAACCCCGCCACAACCAGCACGCCCGAGCTCTTCAGCGACGACGACATTGTAGGAATAATCGAGTCCGAGACCACCGAATTCGACAGGCTTGCAGATGCCGAGCAAACCTAATTTTCCCAGCTTGGCAAAGAGATCATGGGCGGGGAAAGCGCCAGCCGCTTCCCACTCGCTGATGTGCGGTTCGATTTCCTTTTCAACGAATTCGCGGGTCGTGCGGCGCAGGGCCTCATGTTCCGGACTCAGTAACATGGCATGTTCTCCTTCAAAAGCGGGCGATTCCAAAACTGTTGTCGTGCAACTCCCGGCGACTGGCATCGGCGATGAGGTCGAGGACCTGAATCAGAACCTCGCGTGTATCGCGCGGATCGATGATGCCGTCATCGTGGAGGCGTGCGGTATTGAACAAAGCATCCGATTGAGCATCGAGCTGTTGTGCGGCGCTCATTTCGATCAGATCGAGCATTTTGGGATCAGGCTCCATCCCCATCTTGCGCTGTTTCGCTTCACTCACCTGCCGCAAGACCTTGCCGGCCTGAGCCCCCCCCATGACGGCGGTGCGACTGTTCGGCCAGGCAAAAATGAAGTGCGGGTCGAGGCCACGTCCACACATGGCGTAATTGCCTGCGCCATAGGAGCCGCCGACGATGATGGAGATCTTCGGTACGCGAGCATTGGCCACCGCCTGGATCATCTTCGATCCATGCTTGATGATGCCGTGGTGCTCCGACTCCGTGCCCACCATGAAACCGGTGGTGTTGTGGACGAAGATCAGGGGCCGTCGACTTTGATCACAGAGCTGGATGAATTGTGCCGCTTTCGCAGCGCCCTGGGCGGTGATCGGGCCGTTGTTGCCGATGTAGCCACAGGTATGACCGGCGATGCGCAAAAAGCCACAAACCGTCTGATCGTCATAAGCGGTTTTGAAATCGAGAAACTCCGAAGCATCGGCGATGCGAGCGACGATCTCGCGTGTGTCGTACGGGATGCGCGCATCGACCGGCACGACACCGAGCAGTTCTTCAGCAGGATAGTGCGGCTCGGCATAGGTCAGGTGCGGGGCAGCGATGCTGTGATCATTCCAGCCGAGGGCGGCGACGACCTCACGCGCCTGAACGATGGCGTCGGCATCATTCTCTGCCAGATATTCCGCCGTGCCGGCGACGCTTGCGTGCATATCCGCACCGCCGAGTTCTTCTTCGGTCGCGATCTCGCCGGTGGCAGCCAGGAGCAACGGTGGGCCGGCGAGAAACATGGCGGTCCGCCGACGCACGACGATGACGTAGTCGGACAGCCCGGGCTGGTAGGCGCCACCCGCAGTGGCATTGCCGTGCACGACAGTGATCTGCGGCAGGCCGGCGGCGGAAAGACGCGCTTGATTGGCGAAGGCGCGCGCGCCCTGGACAAAGATCTCCGCCGCATAGTTGAGATTGGCGCCGCCGCTTTCTGAAAGCACTACCATGGGCAGCTTGTTCTGCAGGGCGATTTCTTGCAGACGCAAAGTCTTCTGCAATCCGGCCGGCGTGATGGTGCCGCCTTTGATAGCGCAGTTGTTCGCACTGACCAAGCAACGCACACCGCGGACCCAGCCGATACCGGCGATGATGCCACCGCCGGCTTCGCTACCGTCCTTGTCATCGTGCATCCTATAACCGGCGAGCGGGCACAGTTCGAGGAAGGGCATGCCCGGATCGAGCAGGCGTGCGATGCGTTCGTGCGGGAGCAGTTTGTGCTGGCGCTGAAAGCGCTCACGTTGCGTTTCTGCCTTGTCGAGCAAAGCCTGACGCAAGCTCTGCACCGCAGCGATGGCCTGCTGCATGTGGGCACAACGTTGTTCGAATTCCGGGCCATGGCAAGGCATCTGGCTGTCGATGGCGCGCATCTCAATCTTCTCCTTGCAGGACATCAGGGACACTGGCGCGATGAAAACCTTGATAGACCGCAGAGCGATCATGGTCGGGCAGCTCCCAGATGCGTGAGCCGAGCGAGGCGGCACCATCGATGCGCAGGGTGACCCCCGAAATGAAGGCGCTGGCTTCGCTGAGAAGGAAGCAGACGGCGGCGCTGACCTCGGACTCTTGGCCCATGCGTTTCATCGGTACTTTCGATTTCAGGGTCGGGATGATGGCCTTCATGGCGCCACCATAGCTGTCCATGCCCGAGGACATGATCCATCCTGGCGCCACGGCATTTACCCTGACTCCGGCAGGAGCCCATTCGATGGCGGCGGTCTTGGTCAGATTGTCGACACCCGCGCGCGCGGCGCCGGAGTGAGCCATGCCCGGCATACCGCCCCACATGTCAGCGGTCATGTTGACCATGGCGCCGCCATGGTCGCGCATGCACTGCAGATAGACTTCGCGCATCATGAGGAAAGTGCCGCTGAGGTTGTTGCGGACGACAGCGTCGAAACCTTTGCCGGAGATGAGCTCCATCGGCGCAGGAAATTGTCCACCGGCGTTGTTGAACAGCCCATCGATACGGCCATGCCGCTGCAGGAGGTTGGCGACACCCTGGCGGACTTGCTCTTCATCGCGGATGTCGAGGCTGAGGGCGTCGGCCTGGCCACCATCTTCCTGGATTTCGGCGACGACGCGGTCAAGTTTTTCCTGCGTACGACCGACGATGATGACACTGGCGCCAAGGGCAGCGAGCTCGTGCGCGGTACAACGACCGATGCCGCTGCCGCCGCCACTGATGAGCACACAGCGGCCGGCGAACAACTCCGGGCGAAAAACGGAACGATAATTCATGCTGATTCTCCTGGCTGCAGCAGCGCGCGGGGAATACTGACCGGCATGTCGAGCAACTGCTGGGCGTAGGCTTTGCCCTGTGGGTCGCTGCGCAAGCTGGCGATGCCGCCGCCGCCGAGAGCGTTTTCAAGCAAGAAATTGAATGCGTGCAAGCCGGGCAACTCATAGCGGGTGACACGACTGTGCGGCCCATCGAGCAGATGCTGCAGGTAGGCCGCGACCGCCGTTTCACTCAGGGCCGCACGTAGATAAGGTAGATAGGCCGGATGACGGGCGATGACCCCGATGTTGCTGTGGTTGCCTTTGTCTCCACTGCGCGCCAGCGCCAAGGTGATCAGCGGCACGCTGACGCCGTCGTTCACCACTTCGGCGGTGGCGCCCAGCGGCAAGGCGGCCGGCGGCACAGCGCTCGCGCGCGCCTGCGGCAGGTGCGTCGCGGTCGTCGTCGCGCCTATGGTGTAGCTGGGATGGATGTGCTCGACGTCGGCAAGAAAGGAATAAAGGCGTATGACCGGAGCGACTTTCGGGCGTCCGCCGATGATGCCGGTGATACCGGGGGCCATGCCGGTCGCTGCCTGAGCGATTTCGCTGGCCAGGAAGAGCAGGGCTTCGCGCAGGCGATGGCGCGCACTGATACGCACGATGACTTCACGGCTGTCTTGTTGGTGGCCATGGGGGCCATAGGTCCATTCGCTGCCGAGGAGCTCGATCAAGGTTTCGTCAAAATCGGGAGCACCGCGTGTCGTGAGGACATGGCGCACCTTCTTCAATATAGCTTCAGCGCTGCGTTGCCCTTTGGCGCGTGCCTCGCGTCCGGCCAGCATGAAGCTGGCGCTGACGCGATAGCCATCACGATAGGTGGCGCAGACTTTGTACTGTCCGCTCGGAGCACGGCCGCGGGCGCCTTGCACGAGGACTCGATCCGCATCGATCTGCGTCAGGGTCACCGCTCGCAGATCACAGATGACGTCAGGTAAAAGATAGGCGGCGGGGTCGCCGATCTCGTAAACCAGCTGCTCGGCCACCGTATGGACGGTCACCCGACCGCCGGTCTTTTCCGGCTTACACAAGACGATCTGGCCATCGGCCCGACACTCGGCGATCGGAAAACCCATATTCTCATAGCCGGGGATGCTCTCCCAGTCGGTGAAATTGCCACCGGTGCACTGCGCGCCGCATTCGATCAGATGGCCGGCCAAGGAACCGGCCGCGAGGCGGTCGTAGTCATCGCTGGCCCAATCGAACTCGTGCATCAAGGGGCCCAGCGTCAAGGCGGAATCGACGATGCGCCCGGTGATGACGATGTCCGCACCAGCGCGCAAGGCGTCGCGTATCGGCGTCGCCCCGAGATAGGCATTCATGCTCGTCAGTGCATCCGGAAAGGCGCGCGCATCGAACATTTCCTGGACCTGACGCTGCCGCCATTGCGCCAGATCCGGCATCAGGTCATCGCCTTCAATAACGGCAATTTTCAAGTTCAGACCAGCGGCATCGACACGCTCCTGCAAGACTTGGGCGCAGGCCCGTGGGTTAACCCCGCCGGCATTGCTGATGACTTTGATCTGGCGTTCAGCGATCTCAGCGAGCAGGGGCGTCATGACGCGATCGACGAAGTCGGTGGCATAGCCATGGCCTGGATCCTTTTCGCGCGCCTTGGCGAGGATCGACATGGTGATCTCTGCCAAGTAGTCAAAGACGAGGTAGTCGATGTCGCCATGCCGTACCAGTTGATAGGCCGCCGTGTTGGTATCACCCCAGAAAGCCGCAGCGCAGCCTATGCGCAGGTGATCCTTACCTTTTTCTTTCATGAGATGACTCGCCTATAGCCCAAGATGTCGCTACAATACAAAGCAAGCGCTTGGTATGTCAAGCCGTCCTCGCTGAGGAAGGTGCGGAAGTTGTCCGTACCTGGCCGCTGATGCGTTAACATCGTCGTTTCTGTTGGAGAGGAGCCGCGTTTGAGCACGAAAGTCTTACAGGATATCCCTCGCATGGGTGCACTCGACGACAGCCCGCGCGGGCGGGTGCTGCGTGCCGCGGCGCACTTGTTCGCGACCCAGGGCTATGAGCGCACCACGGTGCGTGATCTGGCGCGTATGGTGGGAATACAAAGTGGCTCGCTGTTTCATCACTTCGACAGCAAGCTCGATATTCTCAGCGCCGTGATGGAGGAGGCGATCCACTACAATCATCAGCGCATGCGCCAGGCACTGGCCCTCGCGACAGATCGCCACGCACGGCTTTTTGCGCTGGTGCGCAGCGAACTCGAGGCGATCTGCGGCCCCAGCGGTGAAGCGATGAAGGTGCTCGTCTATGAATGGGAATCTCTGCCATCACCACAGCAACAGGCGCTGCTCGCTTTACGGCAGGCTTATGAACAGGATTGGTTGACCGTCTTGCAGGAGATGCAGGCGGCCGGCGAACTCATCTACGAACCCTTTCTCTGGCGGCGACTTCTCGCTGGCGCCATCGCCTGGACGCACAGCTGGTACCATCCGCAGGGTCGCCTGGGGCTAGAGGAACTGACCACCATGGTCGTCGCTATGGCGCGCGCCGGTCAGCTCCCCGCCCCATCGATCAACGCGCCCGCATCCCAGGACGGGCGCCACTGTCCGGACTGAGCAGGTAGAGCTCCTCGCCACCGGGGCCAGCCGCCAGAACCATGCCTTCGCTGACGCCAAACTTCATCTTGCGCGGCTGCAGATTGGCCACCATCAGCGTCAGCCGTCCGACCAGAGCGTCCGGGTCGGCATATGCTTGGCGTACACCGGCGAAGACTTGGCGCATGCCGGCATCGCCGAGATCGAGCTGCAGACACAACAACTTGTCAGCGCCTTCCACCCGGCTGGCGCTGACGATGCGCGCGATACGCAAGTCGATGGCCAGAAACTCATCGATCCCGATGGTCGGCAGGATCGCCTCATCACGACTCGCCGCCACCACGACCGGCGTAGGAGACAGCGTCTCACGCGAGGCTTCGGTGATCGCCTCAACCTGCTTCATCTCGATGCGCTGCATGAGCGCTTGAAAATCGGCGATGACATGGCGCCCGAGGAGTCGCCGGCGCGACTCCCAGTGCAGATCGCCGATACGCAGGAAGGTGATGACCTGCGTCGCCATCTGCGGCAGGATGGGGGCCAGATAGGTCATCAGCTGTCGGAACAGCTCGATGCCTATCGAACAAATCTCGGCAATTCTCTCATCCTGAGCATTGGTCTTCGCCAGCGCCCAGGGTTTATGTTCGTCGATATACTGGTTGGCCTGATCGGCGAGGGCCATGATTTCGCGGACAGCGCGCGCGTATTCGCGCTTTTCATAAGCCTGGCCGATGCTGTCACCGGCAGCCACAGCGGCATCGAGCAGGGGATGTGCGACCGTGGCGAGGGTGTGAGCGAAGCTGCGATTGATGAAGCCGGCGCAACGACTGGCGATGTTGACCACCTTGCCGACCAGATCGGCATTGACGCGCGCGACGAAATCCTCGAGGTTGAGATCGATGTCCTCGATGCCGGCATTGAGCTTGCCGGCGAAGTAATAGCGTAGGGGTTCGGCGGGCAAGTGTTCGAGGTAGGTGCGCGCTTTGATGAAGGTGCCGCGTGATTTCGACATCTTGGTGCCATCGACGGTCAGGAAACCGTGCGCAAAAACCCCGCTGGGCTTGCGGAACCCGGCGCCTTCGAGCATCGCAGGCCAAAACAAGGCGTGAAAATAGACGATATCCTTGCCAATGAAATGATAGAGCTCGCTGCTGCTGTCCGCCCGCCACCAATCATCGAAGTCGATGCCCTGCTGTGTACAAAGGGCCTGAAAGCTCGCCATATAGCCGATAGGTGCGTCGAGCCAGACATAAAAATACTTGCCCTTGGCGCCTGGAATCTCAAAGCCGAAATAGGGCGCATCGCGCGAAATATCCCAGGCCGCGAGTCCGCTGGCGAACCACTCACCGAGTTTGTTGGCGACTTCCGACTGCAACGCCCCCTGTCGTGTCCAGGTGGCGAGCATGTCCGCGAAGTGCGGCAGCTCAAAGAAATAGTGTTCGCTTTCGCGTAGGACCGGCGTGGCGCCACTGATCGTGGAACGGGCGTTCTTGAGCTCGGTCGCGGCGTAGGTAGCGCCGCAACGTTCGCAGGAATCGCCGTATTGGTCGTCGGCGTGACACTTGGGGCATTGTCCCTTGATGAAACGATCGGCCAGGAAGAGTCCTTTCTCGGGGTCGAACAGCTGCTGGACCGGACGCGTACGAATGTGTCCCGCCGCTTTCAGGCGCTCATAGATGAGTGCGCTGTAATGGCGATTTTCTTCACTGTGCGTCGAATGATAATGGTCGAAGGCGACGAGGAAGTCGGCAAAATCACGCTGATGCTCGGCGGCAACGGCGGCGATCAGGGCTTCCGGTGAAATACCCTGCTGTTCGGCGCGCAGCATGATGGCGGTACCATGCGCGTCGTCAGCGCAGACATAGTGCACTTCATGACCGCAGGATCGCTGGTAGCGCACCCAGATATCCGTCTGGATATATTCGACCATATGCCCGAGGTGGATGGGGCCGTTGGCGTAGGGGAGGGCGCTGGTGACGAGAATGCGGCGGGACATGGCGATCCTTACGTTGACGTTGTATCATTTCAGGCCGCGACTATAGCAGTTTTTTGGTGCGCTGACCTGCGCGCCCGGCTGGAGAATACGGATGCAAGACGAGCGCCTCGATCAGATTCTCGGGTCCTGGGTCGACCCGCATGGGCAGCGTGATTGGTTGAGCAGCGGCTGTATCGAGCACCGTCACTGGGACGATGGAGTCCTGTCGCTCGACGTCACCCTGCCGTACCCCTTTGCCTCCGTCGCCGAAGAGCTGGCGGCGGGTTTTCAGGAGCATCTGGCGGCGGCCGGCATCACTTCGCGTCTGCGCTTACGTCTGCAAGTGCCGCGGCGTAAAGTCGATCGTGGCTTGGCCGGTTTGCAATCGGTCAAAAACATTATCGCCGTCGCTTCTGGCAAAGGTGGCGTCGGCAAGTCGACAACAGCGGTCAATCTCGCCTTCGCCCTCGCCGCAGAGGGCGCCCGTGTCGGCCTTCTCGATGCCGACATCTATGGCCCGAGTTTGCCGACATTGCTGGGCGTAAAGGCCGGAACAAGGCCGGAAGTGGTAGATGAGAAATATTTCCGCCCCTTACCAAGACTGGGCGTCGAGTTCATGTCCATGGGGCTGCTGGTCACCGAGCAGACGCCTGTCGTCTGGCGTGGACCGATGGCGACCGGTGCGTTGATGCAGATGCTGACGCAGACGCTCTGGTCGGATCTCGATTATCTGATCGTCGACATGCCGCCGGGGACGGGTGACATCGCCTTGACCCTGGCGCAGAAAGTTCCGATCAGTGCCGGTCTCATCGTCACGACGCCGCAGGATCTCGCTCTGCTCGACGCCATCAAGGCGCTGGAGATGTTTCGCAAGGTGTCGATTCCGGTCTTGGGCGTGGTCGAGAACATGGCGACGCATGTGTGCAGTCATTGTGGCCATGAAGAAGCCATCTTTGGATCAGGCGGCGCGCAGCGTTTGGCGCAGGACTACGCCCTGGAGCGATTGGCCTCTTTGCCCTTGAGCATCACGTTACGACAGAGCGCCGATGAAGGGCGCAATTTACAGATGCCCGATGGCGATGCCGATCTGGCCAGTCGCTACCGCCATCTGGCGCGCCGTGTCGCCATCGGGCTGGCCAGTGCCGAAGTGATCGCGGCCAACCGCATTCCCAATATCGTTTTTTCCTGAAGGATCAAAAGATGAGCATCAAATCGGATCGCTGGATACGCCGTATGGCCGAGGAACAGGACATGATCAGTCCCTTCGAGACCGCTCAGGTGCGTAGCGTCGACGGCCGTCGCGTCATTTCCTACGGCGTTTCAAGCTATGGCTACGACGTGCGTTGTTCGCGCGAATTCAAGGTGTTCACCAACGTCTTCTCGGCGACAGTCGACCCGAAAGCTTTTGATGAAAAGAGCTTCATCGACATCGAAGCCGACACTTGCGTCATTCCGCCCAATTCCTTTGCTCTCGCCCGCACCGTCGAATACTTCCGTATTCCGCGCTCGGTCCTGACCATCTGTCTGGGTAAGTCGACTTACGCCCGGTGCGGCATCATCGTCAATGTCACCCCCCTCGAACCGGAGTGGGAAGGCCATGTGACGCTGGAATTTTCCAACACCACCAATCTGCCGGCACGCATCTACGCCAACGAAGGCGTCGCCCAGATGCTCTTTTTTGAGAGCGACGAGGTGTGCGAGACTTCCTACAAGGATCGCGGCGGCAAATACATGGGTCAGCGCGGGGTGACCTTGCCCAAGGCCTGAGCATCGCCAGTGCTGGTATCGCCAGTATGGTAGGCGGTGATACTGAGGAGAAAGACGGTGCCGTGCTCGACCTGCTCGACCTGCACCGGCAGATCGCCGAGACTGGGAGCGACCCAGAAGATGGTTTGACGCTGGTTCTGGCTGGCATTGGGGCGTTCGATCTTCAAAGTGTCGAGATCGCCTAAGGCGGTGTGCAGCTGTTCGTGCGCAGTGATCTGATAGTCATAGCGCTTGATGCCATCGGCGTCCGCCAGGGCATAACTCAGTTTGGCTGCGTGCGTTTGCAGATCGTGCCGCATCTGAATTTCCAGACTGAGTTTGTCGAGACTCGCCTCCGGTAGCGGAAAACTGCGTTTCGCATCGCGCTCTGTATGCGTCACCAACTTTTTCTCATCCCAGCGGAAGTCGAGGTCGGTATGCCGCTGACTGAAGAGCATCTGTCTTTGCAGGTGATAGCTGATCGGGCGCAGTTGTTCGCCCTGGATGACGAACTCACTGCTTTCAGTCGCCTGGGCGATGATACCGGCGTGTGCTGTCGTCTGATAGATCCAATGTCCTGAATCGAGCTGGCTGAGACTGCGCTGCGCTGTCCCGACGGTCTGTCCATTGATGCTCAATTCATAGTCAGCGCTATAAGCCTTGGGCGGCCAGGGAAAGTCTTCAGCCAGGCTCGAGGTGACCATCAGCAGAGAGGCGATAGCGATGAAAGGGTAGCGCATAAGGATTCTCCTGACGTCTGCGGGCGGTGGCGATCTGCTGGATGACCCAAGGATAGAGACGATGTTCGAGGTGATGTACTTTCGCGGTCAACGTGTCGACGTCATCATCGGCTTGCACCTCGAAGACGGCCTGCGCGATCAAGGGACCTGCGTCGAGCTCGGCCGTGACCCAATGGACACTGCAGCCATGCTGGCGATCATTCGCCGCCAGTGCCCGCGCATGGGTGTCAAGACCTTTATGACGCGGCAGCAGCGATGGATGGATGTTGAGCAGACGACCGGCGTAGTGCGCGACAAAGTCCTGCCCCAGGATGCGCATAAAGCCCGCTAACACGACAAGGTCGACCTGCCACGCATCGATCTGCGCGATCAGCTGGCGATCATAGGCGTCGCGATCCGCGTAGTCGCGTGCCGCGATGACCGCTGTCGCCAATCCAGCTTGCCGTGCCCGCTCCAGACCGAAGGCCTGCGCCCGGTTGCTGAGAACACCGACGATGCATGCGCCCCAGGCGGAATCCTGACTGGCGTCGATCAGCGCCTGCAGATTGCTGCCTTGACCTGAAATCAGAACGGCCAAACGCAACATCAGGCCCATACCACACGGGGTTCAGCTTCTGTACTGGCGCGCACTTCACCGAGTCGCCAGGCCTGCTCGCCCAACTCCTGCAAACGTTGCAGGGTCACGGCAGAAGTCTCTGCCGGGACGATCAGAACCATGCCGACGCCACAGTTGAAGGTGCGGTACATTTCATCGGTAGCGACACCGCCACGTTCCTGTAGCCAGGAAAAGACCTCCGGCCACTGCCAACTCGTGGTATCGATGCAGGCCTCGGTATGCGGCGCCATCACCCGTGGCAGATTGCCGGGTAGTCCACCACCGGTGATATGAGCGATGCCATGCACGGGCAATTCGCGCAGTAGATGGAGTAGGTTGCGCACATAGATACGGGTCGGACGCATCAGCACTTCCGCCAACGGCATGCCAGCGATCTTTTGGTCGAGAGCCGGCGCATCGACAGCAAGAATCTTACGCACCAGAGAATAGCCATTCGAATGCACGCCACTCGAAGCAAGACCGATCAGATGGTCGCCAGCTTGCACCTTGCGACCATCGATGAGGCGATCTTCTTCGACGACACCGACACAAAAGCCCGCCAGGTCATAATCCTCGCCGTGATACATGCCGGGCATCTCGGCGGTTTCGCCGCCGACGAGGGCGCAACCGGCTTGTTCGCAACCGGCGCCGATGCCCGTCACCACCCGGGCTGCGGTCTCGACGTCAAGATGACCGGTGGCGTAATAGTCGAGAAAAAACAGAGGCTCAGCGCCGCAGACGACGAGGTCGTTGACACACATCGCGACGAGATCGATGCCGATATGATCGTGGGCGCCGAGATCCATGGCCAGCCGTAGCTTGGTGCCGACGCCATCGGTACCCGACACCAGGATGGGCCGCTGGTATCCCGAGGGAATGCGGCAGAGCGCGCCGAAACCGCCCAGTCCACCGAGGACTTCCGGGCGATGGGTGCGGCGTGCGACGCCTTTGATCCGTTCGACGAGAGCGTCGCCGGCCTCGATATCGACACCGGCGTCTTTATAACTGAGTGACCGCTTTGGGTCTGACATGAGATCTTGCATCCTGTCGCTGGCCATGAAGCCTATATTATGAACGAGTCGGCGCAGGCATTAAAGGCTGGTTCTCGCGGTCATTGCCTTCATGAGACCGTTTCGCTACCTTTGTGCGCATACTTTGGGGTGGGGCACCATGTCGATATTTTCCTTGCGAGGGCTTGTATTCTCGCTGCTGACCCTGGTCAGCTCGGTTCAGGCCCAGGAGTCCTCGCTCTGGTGGGCACAAGGCAGCACACAATTTCATGATGGCCGACTTGATGCCCAGGAACTGGCGCCACTCCTGGTGCAGGTCATCGTGCGCGCAGGTGGCAGCGTCCATTGTCTCGCCGATCCGGCGCTGCAAAAGGCGATACAGACTCCAGAAGCGTGGGTAAAAAGCCATAGCCTTCTACCTGCCGATGCAGCGGGCCGGGCGCAGCAGGCGGTCGAGTTTTCATCGTCGGCCCTCATTCCCTTGCTCGCGCAAGCGGGATGTCCGGTGCCTACGTCACCGCCGCGCCTACTCATCCTCTGGCTGCACGGCGGCAGCATGGCGTCGATGCCGCCCGCTTGGGCCATGCCCCTGCTGCACGAGATGCATGAGCGCGGCCTGCAGCCTCTCATCGGCAATGAAACCGCCACCGGTTCAGCGGGCACAGATCTCTATAACGCTCCTGCCTCCCTGTGGTGGAACTTGGCGCAACATAGCGGCGTCGACTCGCTCCTGCTCTTGAGCGACGATGGTCAGCCGATCGCCAGTCACGTCAGTTGGCGATGGTTCGTCGCCGGGCAGGATGTACGTGGCGATTTGTCATTGACGGAAATGCCGACACCCTGGCCCTGGTTGGCCGACATCCTGGCCGAATTCGTCGCCGCGCACCGGCAGTGGCCACAATGGCCACTGGATCAGCAGACCCTGCACGTGAGCGGGGTGCGTAGCATCGCCGACCTGCTGGGCTTGCAGGGCGAATTGCAGCGTCAGGGCTTCAGCGCTATCCACGTCGTCTCCCTGCAAGGCGACGTCGTGCAACTGCAGGCGCACGCCGCCTGGGGAACAGCCCTTCATGCCGGCCTGCGCTTGCAGCCCATTTTCACGCCACTGGCCGCAGTCGACCCCCTATGGCGCACGGCGATGGAGCAGGTGTGGCCGGTGCATCATCTGCTCTGGCAGTCGCAGCCGGTGGATGCCAAACCATGATCTGGCGACGTCAGATCCCTAATGCTCTCAGTGTGTTGCGCATTTTTCTTGCGCCCATGCTGGTGCCGTTGTTCGAGCAACGGCGTTGGCTGCCTTTGCTCCTGCTCCTGCTCCTGGCCATCATCAGTGATGCCGCGGATGGCTATCTGGCGCGACGCTGGGACATGACCTCGCGTTGCGGCGCCTGGCTCGACGCCATCGCTGACAAGGTTTTGATCTGGAGCGTGCTGGGCATGCTCTGGCACCAGCACATGGCACCGACATGGTTCATCCTGCCGTTGCTCTTGCGTGATCTGGGCTTGCTCGTGTTCGGTATGTTCTGGCTGCGCGCCCAGGCGTGGCAACAGATGCGCCCCTCCTTTAGTGGCAAGCTCGCCATGGCCCTGCAGATGCTGAGTCTGGTCTACCTGTGCCTGCTGCAGATGAAAGCTGCTGTTGTACCTGTCTGGTTGAATGGCTTGCTGATCCTCGTTCTGCTGGTCAGCTGGCTCAGTCTGCCTTTCTATTGGTCACGTCTTCGACACCAGGGCAAGAGCTCATGCTGAAACAGCAACAGATCCTGCCTTTGATTTTCGCCGAGACCGAACGCCTGCAGGACTTTATCGGCGCACAAGCACAAGCCTTGCTTATTCCCAGCCTGCAGGACTGGGCCCGACCGGCATCGAGCATGACGGTCTGTCTCTATGGCGCATCGGGTAGCGGTCGCACCCATCTGCTGCGCGCGGCGGCAGGTTGCGCCGCGCAGGGCGGCGCCAGCGTGCAATATGTCTCCTTACGAGATCACGAACTGCGCCCGGAAGTGCTCGAGGGCCTCGAGGTCAACACGCATATATGCCTCGATGACCTCGAGGCCGTCCTCGGTCGAGCGGATTGGGAATGGTCGCTGTTCGCCTTGTGCAATCGCATGCGGACGTCTGGTCACGCCCTGTTGATCGCCGGTCGTGATCTGCCGCGGGAGAGTTGCACTTTGCATGATCTCGGCTCTCGTCTCATGGCCGGCCTGGTTTTTCGCATACCGGCGCTGCAAGAAGCAGAGTTGCGGCAGCTCATTCGACGCCTGGCGGCGCACCAAGGCTGGGCACTACAAGAAGAAGTGATCGAATATCTGCTGGTACATCTGCCGCGTCAGGCCGCAGCAATACAACATCAGTTACGTGAAATCGACCGCTATGCGTTACAACATCAGCGCCCGGTGACGTTGCATCTCGTACGTGAGGTTTTGCGGCGCCGGGGAGAGGAGCCCGCTTGATGATCGGCATTTTTTTTGTCAAAGTGGGCAATGCTAGCGGCAACCAAAACGCTACAGAGCGAGCCTTATAAAACGGTGACAATGCGCGACTGTGCGCGATAACAATAATGATGGATGCTGTGGTAGGAGATGAAAGGCATGGAGTCGCTCCGCGGACAAGGTCTGGTGCTGGTCTTTTTTTGGGCACTTGGCATGGGGGCCTTCGCTGACACGGTCACCGTTGGGACCGGGTGTACCTTCGAAAACGCCTTGGCCAGCGTCTTACCGAACACGCCAGGAAGCAAGGGTTCCTGCAAGACCTCGACGTCCTCAAGCATCAGTATCTCCTTGCCCGCCGGGGAATTCGACCTGACCCAAACGGCGGTGCTCAATACATCCATCAGCATTTCAGGCGCAGGGGCTTTGTCGAACAGCGACAGCACCAAAGGCGCCATAGGATCTCTCGGTGCGAATGAAACGCGTATCGTAGCGCCGGCCGGGCAGAGAGCCTTTGTCATCCTGCCGAGTACGACGACCGTGAACAGCGGTGTGTCCAACACCACGGCCAACGTCGTCAGTCTGAGCGCGCTTTCCATTGTCGGTGGCACGGCGACCGACGATTGCACCTCGGCACTCGGCTTGGCCGCAGTCGGTGGCCACAATGGCGGCGCGATCTGCAATGGCGGCCAATTATCCTTGAGTAATGTCGAGGTCCGTGGCGCTTCGGCGCAAGACGAGGGGGGCGGGCTGTATTCAGCGGCCGGCAGCACCTTGAGCCTGGGGGCGACTTCTTTTCTTGGCAACTCCGTGCTGAGCGCACAGGGTAATGGCGCCGCCATTTACCTCAACCATGCCGCCCTGACGGTGAACGCAGCGACCTTCTACGCCCAGTGTGATCCGCAGGCTCCTGCTCCGAACACGGCACCAGCCAGTTGCCCGGGCGGTGCCCAGACTTTCGTTCTGGCGGATGTTGGCGCTTTTGTCAGCGGCTCATCGGGCAACAATGTGGCACAGTTGGCCGACCTCACCATCAGCGGCAATCTCGCCGCCGGCCTCTATGACGAGACCGATCTCAGCCTGCTGAACTCGGACATCGTCAACAATCTGGCTGGTTTCGTTCTGAATCCTGGCATGGGCAAATCATCGACCGGCGCCCTGCCGGTCGGCATCACCGATAGCATCATCGCCGCCAATATCGATGCCGGAGGACAGGAGAGCGATTGTCAGAACGCCAATGCGAACAATACGGCGATGACCTTCTCTCTGGTCACCGATCAGGGCGGCTGTCCCCTAGGGGCGCAGACGGCCTCGGGCAGTCTTGGCTTTGAAGCTACCGACATCAACATGAATGTCGTTCTGGCACAGTCAGGTGCCCCTGAGCAGAGTTTGATTGAAGCCGCCGGCGGCGGTGTCGCCGCTCCTGGAATTCTCGCACCTCTCGGCAATTATGGTGGCAATCTGCTCACCCACAAGCCGCGCTATCTGTTGAGCTACAACGCGCGTACGGACTCTCCCATCATGGGGCGGGGCTTGGGTTGTGGCAGCGCCGATGCGCGCGGCGATAAATCCGCTGCCTGTGATATCGGCGCTGATTTCTATCAATTTCCCGTCTCGGGCAACCTCAGTCTGACCGGCATACAAGGGCAGCCTGTCTCTTCATCCAATCTGACATCACAGCTCGGTGACAGTGATCTTCTGCCTTATGACGGTGCCGGGTCGCAGTGGACCTGCCTGTACGTCTATCAGAACACCTCCCTGACACAGCAGGCGCAATCGACGGCGCCCGGCTGCGCCTGGGTGGTCCCCGACAGCATGACCGGAACCTCACCGGCGACCGAGACGACCAACACCCGCGGCAGCGTCGCCTTCAGTGCCACGCAGGACACCCTGACCTATACCCCAAACCAGAAGTTCTATGGTACAGCCAATTTTGAGGTGCGCCTGACCACGACCAGCTCGATGCTCAATCCTGACCCCAATGACCGCTTCATCACGGAGACCGTTCTCGTCAGCGAGCAACCGGCGTCGGGCCTGACCAGCCAGACGCTCAGCGGAGCCATGGATGGTACGGCTCTGACAGGCCTGCTGCTGACGGCCTGGATATCAATACGGCGGCGTCGCCAGGGAGGGAGATCTTGATGCGCATCGTCTTGCGTGGTTTGTTAGGGCTTCTCCTGCTGTGTTGCATGAATGCACGCGCAACGATGCCGATCACTGTGACCACCAGCGCCGACCAGGATGGCGAGGATCCGGCGCACTGTTCCTTGCGCGAAGCGGTCACCGCCAATGCCCTAGGCATGGATTATGGCGGCTGCGTCTACGGTGACACCGTGATCCTGGCGAAGAATACGACCTATGTCCTGAGTCGCGGAGAACTGCAGGTCAAGGGCGCACTCACCATAGAAGGCTATGACATCACCACCGATACGACAGCGAGCAATAGCAAAACAGAAGACCCTTTTACCGGCAGTCCGCCCTTGCGGGCGCCACCTTCCACGGTCATCTCGACCCTGGTCAACGGCAAGCCGAGCAGCCGTATCGCCTATGTCGCCAGCAACGCCTCCTTGTTTCTGCAGAACCTCGTTCTGCAGGGCGGCATCGCCAAGGCCGAATCGGAGTCCGATGGCTATATTCCCGCTGACGGCGGTCTGATCATGTCGCGCGGCAGCCTCAGTTTGACCAACATCGACGCCAGCGGCGGTTCTGCCCCGGGTAATGGCGGCGCTTTCGCCATCTATGGCGCTGGCAGTGGCTTCTCCATGGGTGGCGGCATCATCCACAACAACAGCAGTGCCGGTTGGGGCGGCGCCATCTACTTCGGCCCCCTGTCCATGCAGGGCAACATCCTCAATACCGCGCAAAGTTGCGCCACCAACGGTACTTTCGACGGACACTCCGTCTCCGTCAGCGACACCAGTTTTTATCAGAACGACGCCGCCCTGGGCGCCTCGGGCATCTCGCTTTGTGGCGTCGCCACCGTCAGTCTGAGCGACGATACTTTTGAACAGAATGGCGTCGGCGCGTCGGGTTCGCCGGGAACGGGGGCGGCGCTAGCCATGATCGTGACCTCGCAGGCGTCGACCTTGTCGCTGCAGAATGTGACCATCACCGACAATGACATCGGCCTGCAGCTGCTCAATCCGCTCACTTCGTTCACGGCCAGCAACAGCATCCTTTTCTGGAACAATGAAGACTGCGATTACAGCGACTTCAGCAGTCCGCCACCGATAGCCCCGACGGGGGCGCGCTACAACGTCTTTGGCGCGTCTTGTGCGGCGGCGGGGACGCGACCGGCCTGGTTCGATCAGAACCCGTTGTCAGGACCAACCGCCGCGGCGAGCAATACCGCCACCGCAGGCGAAGTGCCGGGCGGGGCCATCAGCAGCGGCCAGCTGACCTGGGTGAGTGCCCCCATCGACACCCTGTTTCCGATGATGTTGCCGACCGCCAACGCCACACTGCTACTCAGCCAGGGCAGCAATGTCTCGGGCGGGTGTGCGGCTGCGGATGAGCGAGGCGTACCGCGACGCCCTGGCAATGGCAAGCCCTGCGACATCGGTGCGGGCGAACGCAAGATACTCTATGCCGCCAACGATACCGGCTCCAATCTTGCGACCAAGCCGGGGCCGGGTGACGGACGCCAGGTGCAGATCGACATTCTCAGCAATGACGAAGCACCTGAGGAAGCCAATCTGAGTTCTCTGCAATCCTGGGGCGTGACGCAGGTCCAAGGCGGCTGCAACTATGACAGCAGTTCGCACATGCTCACCTTCGATGGTGCCACCCTGGGCGACTTTGGCAACACGACCAAGAGCGTCACCTGTCACTATTCTCTGTGCGGCAACAGCAGTTGCTCGGTGACATCGTCTCCCGCGACGGTCAATGTCTCGGTCAGCAACCAAGTGCCCCTGGCGGTCGATGACTACCTCTATTTCAATGGTTCTGAACCGGCGACGATGAATGTCCTGGCCAACGACTATGACCAGGACGGCGGCAACAACCGCTGGAACGCTCTCGATCCCAATACGATGACCGTGGTGGGGTTTCCGGTGACCGGCACGCTCTATTGCGGCACGGTCATGATGGCCAGCAATGGCCGGACGACCTGCCCAGGCGGACTGATCACCTATCAGGCGACGGACAACTACGCCAAATTTCAGGATCAGTTCACCTATACCGTCGCTGATGTCGACGGCGCCGTCTCGAACAAGGCGACGGTGCACGTCAATCCCGTCGATCAGAACACACCAGCTCAGGGTGGCGGCGCCGCTGACCTGGGGCTTCTGACCGGCCTCGGCACCTTGGTCTATGCCCGTCGTCGCTTTCGGCAGGATGAAAAGTCGAGCTAGATGCTCGACTCAATTTCCAGCGCAGCAGCCTGCTTTTTTGCGCTACAATGGCCGCCGTTTGCGGGTATGGCGAAATTGGTAGACGCACAAGATTTAGGTTCTTGCGAAGAAATTCGTGTCAGTTCGACTCTGACTACCCGCACCATCATGCCCGGTCCTGCTGCCCCGCGTGGGCAGCGACCCGCTGAACAGGCCAGTCACGGCGACAGAGGTGCGATGATGCCGACGGAGAGTGAAGCTTTCGACATGGGACGGTTGCGCTGGCGGTGCCGGCGCGGGCTCAAAGAGCTCGACGTCCTGCTCATTCCTTTCCTCGAGACCAACTATGCCGACCTGACACCGGCTTTGCGCATAGATTTCGCTGCCCTGGTCGAAGAAGAGGATGTCGATCTTCTCGACTGGCTGGTGCACGGCTTGCCGGCCCCCGCCGCTTATGCAGCGCTCCTCAACATCCTCCTGCAGCGTCCTCTGCACCTTTGAGTGGCGCGGACGATGACGACGCCGGAATGGAGCGACTTTCTTGCCTGCCCGACACCCGCGGCCTGGGTTGAACAGGCGATCGTACACCTCGATATCCTCTTACTCGACCACCGTCTCAACGAATTCAAGGCGGCAGCGAGCGCCATGGCGCTGATGGCGCGTTACCCTTTACGGGTGCAGATGGCGCAAACCATGTCGCGTCTGGCACGAGAGGAACTGGTGCACCATCATCAGGTATCGAAGTTGATCGCTACGCGCGGGATTCCTCTACGCGTCTTACCTGCCGGTCGCTATGCCGCCAGCTTGCACCTTCAAGTGCGGCGCGAGGAGCCGGGGCGCCTGATCGACACCCTGGTCCTGGCGGCTTTCATTGAACTGCGTTCCTGCGAACGATTTGCTGCACTGCTGCCCGTACTCGATGCCGAACTCGCCCGATTTTATGGCAGCCTGCTCGCTTCCGAGCGACGACACCACCTGATCTATCTCGACCTGGCCGCCGCCGAAGCGGAAGAAGAGGAACTAAGTCAGGTGGTATCGCGCTTTCGCACGATGGAAGGAGATCTGATCAGCAGCGAGGATCCTCTGTTCCGCTTTCATTCAGGTTTGCCGCCACGGTCTGCGTAAAATTCTCACCATCCCAGAACAAACAATGGAGTCCCTGTACGTCAGCACTCAGGACCAGGGCTTGACCGTGTTCATTCCAGTCACCACAGACGTAACGCCAAGATGGCGTGTCGGTGTCTTGTAGGCTTTGTAGACGATGACAGGCCGGACGATGGGTATGGCCATGGATGAGACGCGTCACTTGGTGGCGCTGCAAAGCGGCGCGCACCGCGTCGCCTTGCACATCCGTGATGTTTGCCGCCTGGTTGGCCTGCGCCTGCCGACTCTGTGCGCGCAGCGCGCGTGCCAGTTCATGCCTTTGCGCCAAAGGTTGCGCCAGAACGGCCGCCTGCCAAGTAGGTTGCCGTACTTGGCGCCGAAAATTTTGATAGGCGACGTCATCCGTGCACAGACTGTCGCCGTGCATGAGGAGCGTCGCCTGCCCATCGGGCAAGGTGTAAACGACTTCTTCGGCCAGGAGCTGTGCGGCGCAGCGCGTCGTCCAGGCGGATCCGAGCAGGAAGTCGCGATTACCTTGCTGTAACAGCAAGGCCCTGCCGCTAGCCGTCCAGCGCTGCAAGGCCTGCTCCAAGGGTTGCAGCCAGGGGCTGTCGTCGTCATCTCCCACCCAGGACTCGAACAGGTCCCCGAGAATGAACAGCCGGGAGAACTGCGCCGATGCCCGCGTCAGCAAGCGTACAAAAGACGCATTCACCGCTCCCATCTCAGGGCCGAGGTGCAGATCGGAGATGAAGAGCCAGCTCACTCGGCGGTGCCTTCTTCAAGGAGACTGGCGTGTTCGATCAACACCGCTTCCACGGGCACGTCCTGATGCATGCCGTGACGCCCGGTCTTGAGCGATCGTATGGCATCGATCACCTCCATGCCTTCGACGACCTGACCAAACACGGCGTAGCCCCAACCTTGCACCGTCGGGCTGGTATGGTTGAGAAAATCATTGTCCTTGATATTGATAAAAAACTGGGCCGAAGCCGAATGTGGATCCTGCGTCCGCGCCATGGCGATGCTGCCTTTGACATTCTTCAGGCCATTGTTGGCTTCATTTTTGATGGACGCACGCGTCGATTTCTGCTGCATTTCGGCGTCAAAACCACCGCCTTGGATCATGAAATTATCGATGACACGGTGAAAGATGGTGCCGTCATAGTGACCCGAACGCACGTAAGCGGCGAAGTTCTCGCAGGTAGCGGGGGCATGCTCGGTATCGAGTTGCAGGACGATGCGGCCATGGTTGGTGTCAAGTGCGACTTTCATGAAGGTCTCCGAAATGTGGAAGCTCCGCACAAGGGCGGGTACACTAGGCCCTCTTGGGCTGGATCCTATTCTAAAGCAGTGATGCCAGCCTGTCATGGCGCGCAGGGTGAGCAGGACTAGGTATGGACAGTGACAAGGCGAAAGATTTTTTGCGGCAGATCGTGGCGGATGATCTGGCAGCCGGCAAGATGCCGGCGCCGGTGACGCGTTTTCCGCCCGAACCCAACGGCTATCTGCACATAGGCCACGCCAAATCGATCTGCCTCAACTTCGGCATCGCCGAAGATTTTGCCGGCGCCTGCCATATGCGCTTTGACGACACCAATCCACACGCCGAGGATCAGGAGTACGTCGATTCCATCCTCGCTGATGTGCGCTGGCTGGGTTTTCAGTGGCAGGGGCCGGTGCGCTACGCTTCTGACTATTTCGATCGCCTGTATACGGCGGCTGAACGGCTGATCGAGCTGGATCTTGCCTATGTCTGCGATCTCGACGCCGAGACCATGCGCGCCTATCGCGGCACCTTGACCGAGGCGGGACGGGAAAGCCCGGGGCGCCAGCGGAGCCGCGCCGATAACCTCGCTCTGTTCCGGCGCATGCGCGCCGGCGAGTTCGCTGATGGCACTTATACTTTGCGTGCCCGCATCGACATGGGCGCAGCCAACATCAATCTGCGCGACCCTGTGCTCTACCGTATTCGGCATGTCGCCCATCATCAGACGGGGGCGCGCTGGTGCATCTATCCCAGTTATGACTTTACTCACCCCCTGTCCGATGCGTTTGAGGGGATCACGCACTCATTGTGCACCCTGGAGTTTGAGGATCATCGCCCTCTCTATGACTGGCTGCTGGCAGCCCTTCAGGTGGCCCAGCCACCGCGTCAGTACGAGTTCGCTCGACTCAACCTGACCTACACCCTGACCAGCAAGCGCAAGCTCCGCCACTTGGTCGAAGGCGGCTTCGTCGCCGGCTGGGACGATCCACGCATGCCCACCCTCGCCGGTATTCGTCGACGTGGCATCCCGGCAGCGGCCCTGCGCCAGTTCTGTCAGCGCATCGGCGTCACCCGCGCCGATAGCTTGGTCGACGTGTCGATGCTGGACTTTTGCGTGCGCGAACATCTTGAGCAGAGCGCGCCACGAACAATGGCGGTCCTGCGGCCGCTGCGCGTGCGCATCCATAATTTACCTGCGGCGGTCGACATCGATGCGCCCTTGCATCCACAGCATCCGGAGTGGGGACAGCGCCGCCTGCGTCTGTCGGCCGATCTTTGGATCGATCGCGACGACTTCAGCGCGCATCCACCGAAGGGCTGGAAGCGTCTCGTTCCAGGTGGCGAAGTACGCCTGCGCCACGCCTTCATCCTGCGCTGCGACCATGTCGATTACGATGATCAGGGACAAGCCTGCCTCGTGCACGCCAGTGTCGACTTGGCGACGCTCGGCGCGCATCCGGAAGGACGCAAGGTCAAGGGCGTCATCCATTGGGTAGATGCCGTCGAGGCGCGTCCGGCACGTGTGCGCCTCTACGACCGCCTGTTCCGCAGCGCCGCGCCGGAGGCCGGGGGAGAGGACTTCACCGAGCATCTCAACCCGCACTCCCTGCAAGAGGTGGATGCGATGATCGAACCCTATCTGCTGCAGTTGCAGAGCGAACAGGCCGTCCAGTTCGAGCGTGAAGGGTATTTCGTCGCAGACCGGCATCTATGGCAAACCCAGGCGCCGGTTTTCAATCGCATCATCGCCTTGCGCGATTCCTGGGGCAAGGAGGAAACGTGATTCAGATCTATAACACGGCGGCACGCGCCAAACAGGAACTGCGCCCCTTGGTGCCGCCGCGGGTGACGATGTATGTCTGCGGCATGACGGTTTACGACTATTGCCATGTCGGCCATGCGCGTGTTCTCGTCGTTTTCGATATGGTGGCGCGGCATCTGCGCGCACGCGGCTATGACGTGCATTACGTGCGCAATATCACCGACATCGACGACAAGATCCTGCGCCGGGCGCAGGAACAGGGCGAGGACTGGCGCGCTCTGACCAATCGCTTCATTCAGGCCATGCATGAAGACGCCGCCGCCTTGCAAGTTCTACCCCCTGACGCCGAGCCGCGCGCGACGGAATACATAGCGCCGATCATCGATCTTGGGCGCCGTCTTGAAGCGGCTGAGCACGCTTATGCCCCCGGCAATGGCGATCTCTACTATGCCGTACGCAGCTTTCCGACCTATGGCCGTCTCGCCGGCAAGAGCCTGGATGATCTGCGCGCCGGGGCGCGTGTCGACATCGACGTAGCAAAACGCGATCCCCTCGATTTTGTTCTCTGGAAAGCCGCCAAATCGCAGGAACCTTGCTGGCCATCACCCTGGGGCGCCGGTCGCCCGGGCTGGCACATCGAGTGCTCGGCGATGAGCATGGCCTGCCTCGGCGAGCAGATTGACCTACACGGTGGTGGTGGCGATCTGGCTTTTCCACACCATGAAAATGAAATTGCTCAGTCAGAAGGCGCAACCGGTAAGACGTTTGCCCAGGCCTGGATGCACGTCGGCTTCGTTCAGGTCAACGAAGAGAAGATGTCGAAGTCCCTGGGAAATTTCTTCACCATTCGTAGCGTACTCGAGCTCTACCAGCCGGAAGTCCTGCGCTATTTCATCCTCGCCAGTCACTATCGCAGTCCTCTCAATTACAGCGATGAGAACCTCGAGCTGGCACGGCAGGCGCTGGAGCGCTTCTACCAGGCGCTGCAGACACTGACGCCGACTCCGGGTGTGGTGACGAATGATGCGCGACAGCGCTTCGATGCCGCCATGGATGACGACTTCAATACGCCGCAGGCCTTGTCGGTCCTGTTCGATCTGGTGCGTGACATTCATCGCCTGCACAAGATCGGGCAACTCGAGCAGGCGCAAGCCTGTGCCTGCGAGCTTCGGCAGTTGGGTGGCCGACTGGGCCTGTTGCAGGAGGACCCGGCCTGTTATCTGCGCTCGGGTGGTCGTGTCGGCTCGCCGCAGGTGAGCGACGCTGAGATCGAAGCGCTCATCGCTGAACGCGTCAGCGCCAAGCAGGCGCGCGATTTCGCACGCGCCGATGCCCTGCGTCAGCAACTCCTCGCCCTGTCCGTGCAACTCGAGGATGGCCGCGACGGAACACGCTGGCGGCGTCTTTAAGAAAAAGCCGCTTCAGCCGCCATCACCGTCTGCTGCATCAAGGTGGCAATGGTCATGGGGCCGACACCACCAGGCACCGGCGTGTAGGCGCGTACGCGCGTCTTCAGCGGTGCCAGCTCGACATCACCGACCCCACCGGGGTGATAGCCGGCGTCAACGACGATGGCATGATCCGGCACCCAGGCCGCACGGATGAATTCCGGTTTGCCGACGGCTGCGACGATGAGATCGGCGCATGCTAGGTGCTCGGCCAGATTCTTGGTGTGGGAGTGGCAGATGGTGACGGTACAGTCGGCTTGTAGCAGCATCATCGCCATCGGTCGTCCAAGAATGGGGCTGCGCCCGACGACGACGGCATGGCAGCCGCACAGAGGCAGATCGTAAGCGCGCAGCAGATGCATGATGCCCTGCGGCGTGGCGGATCCGTAAGCGGGCAGACCCATACTCATGCGCCCAAAGCCCAGACAGCCGACACCATCGACGTCTTTGCTGGCAGCGATAGCATCAAAACAAGCGCGTTCATCGATATGCGCTGGCACGGGGTGCTGCAGCAGGATACCCTGAACGTCAGGGTTCTCATTGAGCTGTGCAATCTGTTGCAGCAGTTCCTCGGTGGTGGTCGTCACTGGCAAGGTGATGGGGAGGGAGGCCATGCCGACGCGACGACAGGCTTCGCCTTTCATGCGGACATAGGTCGCCGAAGCCGGATCATCGCCCACCAGCAGGGTCGCCAGAATGGGAGTGCGATGCGTGCGTGCGCACAAAGCCGCCACCCGTTCCGCCAGTTTCTTTTCTAGAGCCAGGCTGCAGGCCTTGCCATCGAGGAGCTGTGTGCTCATGTCATCATCCATAAGGCTTACGCGGGAAACGCCTATTTTTACATATTTTCAGGGACAGGCTGCGTGCACTGAAAAAAATCGAAGGGGATGATTGACCACTTACGACGATACCAGTATCATGCGCCCCGCACTGGGATGGACCAGCGCGGTCGTGAAAGCGGCAGCGGGGTATAGCGCAGTCCGGTAGCGCGTCTGCTTTGGGAGCAGAATGTCGGGGGTTCAAATCCCTCTACCCCGACCAATACAGATGCATGCTTCAGGTATGAATCGAGGTCTGCGCTCGTAGCTCAGTTGGATAGAGCATCGGCCTTCTAAGCCGAGGGTCGCAGGTTCGAATCCTGCCGGGCGCGCCAAGCTGGTCGTGGCAGTGTCTGCGGTGATGGTGGTCGTAGCTCAGTTGGTAGAGTCCCGGATTGTGATTCCGGCCGTCGTGGGTTCGAGTCCCATCGACCACCCCAGTTTTTGCGCTCTACGCGAAAGCTTGGGAAATACGGGAAGGATGTTGTCTCAGGACGAGACTTCTGCGTAGTATCGGTGGTATCTGGTCTTGCCAGGCACAGCCTGTTCGACTGGGTCGTTAGCTCAGCTGGTAGAGCAGTGGACTCTTAATCCATTGGTCGTAGGTTCGATCCCTACACGACCCACCATTTATAAGCTCATTCGATTCCCCTTCAAACCCTCGAATCTCTCCGGGGCACACCCGTAGTCGTCGTATAATTTCGCGCCATCTTCGCAAAACACCTTGAAGCGATCTACGCTTTGTCTTGTCAGACGAGGCGGGGATGTGGCATGGACTGGGGGTGGCGGATTTTTGCTGGCGGCGCGATCAACGCTGCATTGCTGCTCGTGCTTTTTATGCTGCACCTACTGACCTTGCCGCTACTGCTCGGATTTGAACTGCTCGTCCTGGCTGAAGGACTGCTGCTCTATGGAGCCTTGCGCCGTCCTCCGCTCAAGGAGGATCTACATCTCGAAACAGCCGTTCAAAAGCCGCCACCCCTGCCAGCATTGACCTCGGTCTTCCCTAGTGAATCTGGCAAGGCGCCGGGAGTCGCCATCACCGAGGACATGGAACACGCCCGCCATCTGGTCGAGACGGCGGTGCAGGGACTGGTCACCAGCTTTGTCGGCCTGCGCCGGGATATTGAACAACTGGTCGAACTCATCGATCACCTGACGCAGAGCCGCGAGGTCAGTGACACCGGCGAGGCTTTCGATTTTGTCACCTTCGCCGCGCATAGCAATCAAACCCTCGACGCCTTCGTACAAGCCAGCATACGGACCAGCAAGCTCAGCCTGGAGTCGGTCACCGCCCTACAGCAAACCCGTCACAAGATGGCCGAGGCTTTGCGCTATCTCGCTGACATCGAAGGGATTTCGCGACAAACCAATCTCGTCGCCTTGAATGCGGCGATCGAGGCTGCGCGTGCCGGAGAGGCGGGGCGTGGGTTTGCCGTCGTCGCCGATGAAGTGCGGCAACTGTCGATGCGAACCAGCGAATTCAGTGAACGTATCCGTTCCGTCGTCCAGGATGTCTCCAATGCCATCATCTCTGCCACGGACAAGGTCTCATCGCTGGCCTCTCAAGACATGGTGCACGTGCTGCAGGCCAAGGAACATCTGTCCAATGTCATCGCCCATTTTTCGCAGATGTCCCAACATAATGCCGATGCGATTGTGAGCGTGCACATTCTGTTGAAAGACGTCTCTGAACAATCGCAACATGCGGTGACGCTGTTGCAATTTCAGGACATGGTGTCACAGTTGCTGCTGTTCAGCGGTGAACGCCTGCAATGGATCATCAGCTATTCATCCTTGCTCGAGCGATATATGCAAGAAGTCGCCGCACAAGCACAGATCGAATCGACGCTCACGCTCGATGGACTACGCCGTGAGGCCGAGGCTCTTTTGCAGAAGATCGCGCAGCAGCATCGCACCTCTCCGGAGATGCCAGCGAACACCAGCGCCGCGCCGGTGGCTCCATTCTGAGCGTACGGGGCGCTCATCAGCCTCGAATCAGTCGCGGTCCTTGGGCAGGCGCACGCGACTGGGATAGTCGACCTGATGCGCCGCCAAATAGTCACGTATGAGCTGGCGTACCACCTGTGAGGTGGTCAGGTCCTGTGCTGCGCAGAGCTGCTCAAAGGCCTTCTTCTTGTCAGGATCGATCAGGATGGTCAGGCGTGCCGTCTTGGATTCCATGGACAGATGACTCCTGTGCGCTAGTAGCAAATGATTGTGTTTATAATATGTTAGTTCTATGATAATGCAACTCTCATGTCACGGGGGGGCTATGGAGTCCGTCGGGGCGCTGAATCTGGTCGAATGGGCCTGTGCTGCTTGGTCGGTGCTGGGCGTGATCGCCTTGCTGGGCTGGCGATCGGATGTGGCAACGCGCTTCGTCTTCCCGGCCAGCGCCATGGTCGCCGTCGCTGTCGCCTGGGTATCGGCAGGCGCGCTCACCCCAGCGGTGGCCGTCGATCAATGGCCGCTATGGCCGGGGGTTTCGGGACATCTTCGCCTGGATGCCTTGTCAGCGTGGTTTTTGCTGATGCTCGGCGTCGTCGTGATGGCCAGTTCGATGTATGCGGCGAGCTATTTTCGCCACCGAGAAGCCATCCCAGCCGGCTTGATCGCTTTTTATTACCACTTTTTTGTCGTCAGCATGTGCCTCATCCTGGTCGCCGACGATGCTTGGCTGTTCTTGTTCAGCTGGGAAATCATGGCGGTCAGCTCTTATCTGCTGGTCATATCCAACCATGCCGACGCTGCGACGCGGCGCGCCGGCCTTTTGTACTTGACCATGGCTCATCTCGGAGCTCTCGCCTTGCTGGTCGCCCTGAGCATGATCGCCGCTACCGAACCGCACGGAGTCCTGGCGGCCCTGGCACCAGGCAAGGTCCCTGTGACCATCGTTTTTATTCTGGCGCTGATCGGCTTCGCCGGCAAAGCCGGTCTATTACCCTTGCACGTCTGGCTGCCCGAGGCGCATCCGGCGGCGCCATCGCCGGTTTCGGCGCTGATGTCCGGCTTGATGCTGAAGATGGCTCTGTATGGACTGCTGCGCATGACCTTCGTTCTGTTGCCGGCACTGCCCCTGATCGACGGCGTCGTTTTGCTTCTCCTTGGCATGCTGAGCGCTTTGTTCGCCGTCATTTATGCTGCGGTTCAGGTCGACATGAAGCGTTTGCTGGCGTATTCGTCCATGGAGAACATGGGATTGATGCTGTTGTCCGTCGGTCTGGCGATGATCTTTCGTAGTGAAGGGATGCCGAGTCTGGCTCACTTGGCCTTGCTTGCTGCCTTGTACTTGGCGATGAGCCATGCCTTGTTCAAAAGCCTGCTCTTTCTGGTGACCGGCTCGGTTCTACATGCGACAGGAGAGCGCAATCTTGGGCACCTCGGCGGATTGATGCGCCGCATGCCATGGACGGCAGGTTTGGCCTTGATTGGTATTTTCAGTGCCGCAGGGACCCCTTTTTTTGGTGGATTCGCCGCCGAATGGATGTTGTTGCAGAGCTTTCTTTTCACCCCCCATCTGCCCAATCCTACGCTGGAGCTGAGCTTGCCGGTGCTCAGTGCCACCTTGGTGCTCATCAGCGCTCTGGCGGCGTACACCATGGTCAAGTTCTTTGCGACCATTTTCCTCGGCCAGTTCCGTGAGAACAAACTCGCTGCCGCGGTCGACGCACGTGCGCGTGAACGCTGGGCGATGTTGCTCCTGGCTGTGGGGTGCATCGTCATGGGGGTGGCGCCGGCCTGGATTTTGCCCCATATGCGCGCCGTCTTGGCCGTCCTCGGTCCGGTCGCTCATCCCGCCTGGGCAACGCCTTCCTGGCTTGTGACACCGATCGCGTTGCAGCGCGCCAGCTATGCTCCAGCTTTGTTGCTCCCCGGATTATTGCTGGGAGCGGGCCTGACTTGGCTGGTGGTGCGCTTCAGTTTTCCGCATCTGACCCGGCGATCTCCACTGTGGGATTGTGGCTTTCCTTGGCAAAGCGCGCGGATGCAGGATACGGCGGAAGGTTTTGGTCAGCCCATTCGACATATTTTTGAACCGGTCATGAGCTTGCGGCGGCATCTGCCGCGCGCGGATGATCGGCGTCCCTTTTATCGTGTCGCCGTCATCGACCGATTCTGGACATTGCTCTATCGACCGCTGCTGCGTTCTTGGCGTTCCTGGCAGCGTCTGCAGGTGCATTGGCGTCCTTCGTTGGTCTGGTATCTCGGCATGAGCTTTGCGACGCTGATCATTCTCCTCGGCATGGTGATGTCATGATCGCAGGGCAACTGATATCGATCGTCCTAGCGCTGTTTCTGGCGCCCTGGTACGGTGGCTGTGTTCGGCATGTGCGCGCCCGCCTGCAAAATCGTCGCGGACCATCCGTGCTGCAGACTTATCGCGACATCTACAAGCTTCTGCACAAAGAAGTGGTGCTGGGCAAGAATGCATCGCCACTTTTTCGCGCCGTACCTTATATCGTCTTTTCTCTGCTGGTCCTGGTCTGCGGCATCATTCCCTGGTTCTCAGTATCCTTGCCTCTGGCACCGGTCGCGGATGTCATCGCCCTGGTCGGACTGCTCGGCGCGGTCAGAATGTTGATGGCCTTGGCGGCGATGGATCAAGGCACGTCCTTTGGCTCCATGGGGGCACGCCGTGAGATGTTGGTGGGCTTTCTCGCAGAACCTGCGCTGCTCACCGTTCTTTTCATCGCCGGCATGTCGACATCGTCGACGTCGCTCTCCCGTATCGTGGCGACTTTGCTCTCCAGGCCACCCGCTTTGTCACCCAGTATGGTGTTTGCGGCCACCGCTTTTGTCATGGTGGCCTTGGCTGAAAACGCCCGATTGCCGATCGACAATCCCGACACCCATCTCGAACTGACCATGATCCATGAGGCCATGCTTCTAGAAACCTCGGGCCGACATCTGGCGCTGATGACCTGGGCCAGTGACCTCAAGTTGCTGATTTATTCGGGACTCGCCATCGATCTGTTTTGTCCCTGGGGCATAGCCCGCCATCTCAGTCCCGGCGGCATTGGCATCGCCATCGCGAGTCTTCTGCTCAAATTGCTCCTGCTGGCTGGAGCTTTGGCCCTGCTGGAAACCCTCAGCGCCAAAATGCGTATCTTCCGCGTTCCTGAGTTTCTTGGAACGGCCTTCATGTTCGGTGTCATGGGCATGCTGGTGCATGTGCTGCTGGAGACCTGAGATGCCCTATGCCCTACAATCGCTGCACATGCTGGTCTCGCTGATCCTCATCCTCAGTTTTGCCATGCTGCGTGAACGACGAATGTCGCAACTGATCCATCTTTATGCTTGGCAGGGTGCTGTACTCGTTCTGTGCATCTGGATGGTGGCTCACCTCAGTCACCAGCAGGACCTCTATCTTTCCGCCCTCATCACCCTCTTGAGCAAAGTATTTTTACTACCCTGGGTGCTGTTTCGCCTGTTATCGCGTTTAGGCCTGCACCAGGATCGTGAGGCACTGGTCAACATGCCGACGATCATGCTCATCGGCATCGCTTTGGTCATTCTGGCTTTCGATCTGGCGCGCCCTTTACAGACGCTGACCCTGAGCATCGCCGGACGCAGTCTCGGCATCGCCTTAGCCTGTGTGCTCCTGTCGCTTTTGATGATGATCGTGCGGACACGCGCCATGGCGCAGGTCATCGCTTTTCTGGCGCTTGAGAACGCCTTGATCTTCGCCGCCACAGTCAGCACCAATGGCATGCCCATGCTCATCGAACTGGGTATGGCGCTGGATCTTCTCATGGGCATGCTGGTGCTGGCGGTTTTTCTTCTGCATGTGCGCGCACAAGCGGTCAATCTGGATTCGCGTGAGGTCGGGCAGTGGCGTGGAGGTCGCTCATGATCGCCCTGGGAATCATGCTGGTCGCCCCCATCCTGTTGGCCATCGCCCAGGCGCTCGGCGGGCATCGCCGTATCGCTGAACGCATGAACACGAGCATGACGCTGGTGACCTTCCTGGCGGCGGTCTGGCTCTACATCTCGGTATTGCGCCTCGGCGCACAAAACTGGGGCGGCGAGATCTTTCATATCGATGCGCTCAACGGCCTGTTTTTGACCTTGACCTGTCTGGTAGCGTGGACGACGTCGATCTTCTCCGGTCCGTATATGCGTGTTGAGCTCGAGCGCGGACGTTTGAGTCCCGGCCGTCTACGCCTTTACCATAGCGTCTTTGCCTTTTTCCTCGCCACCATGTTGCTCGCCCTGAGCGTCAACAACTTGGGTTTGATGTGGGTCGCCATGGAGGCGGCCACCTTGTCGACCGTCCTCATGGTCAGCCTCTATCGCACACCCGCCAGCCTGGAAGCCGCCTGGAAGTATTTCATTCTTTGTGGCGTCGGCATCGCCCAGGCCCTGTTTGGGCTCATTCTCCTGTATCTGGCGGCCGATCGCGTGATCGGTGGTGGCGAGCAGGCCTTGCTGTGGACGCATCTATGGCAGATCCGCACCCACCTGGATTCCCATATCATGGCCATCGCCTTCATCTTCCTCTTGCTGGGGTGGGGCACCAAGATGGGGCTGGTTCCGCTGCATGGCTGGTTGCCTGACGCTCATGCCGAAGGTCCGACGCCCATTTCGGCGGTACTTTGTGGGCTTTTGCTCAATGTCGCCACCTACGCCATGTTACGCTGCAAGATTCTCGCCGATGGCGTGCTGCCAGCGCATTGGAGCGATCATCTTTTGATGGCGCTCGGTTTGCTGACCTTGGTCCTGGCAGTTTTGGCCATCCTGGTCCAAAAAGATGTCAAACGGCTTTTTGCCTATTCATCCATCGAGCACATGGGACTGATCACCCTGGCACTGAGTCTGAATGGCGTATGGGTGCATATGGCGGCGCTCTTGCATATGACCTTGCATGCCCTGATCAAGTCGGCCATTTTCTTTTCCGTCGGTCACGCCGCGCAGAAGGTGGGTAGTCAAAAGATCGCCGATTTGCGCGCTCTGGTGCGGGTCAGCGCCCGTATCGGCTGGAGTTTACTCATCGGTGTACTGGCCATTCTGGGATTACCGCCTTTTGGCATGTTTCGTAGCGAATTCATGATTTTTTCCAGCGTGCTCACCCAACAGCCGCTCTTGCTACCCTTGCTGGCTCTGGCCCTGTTGTTGGCCATGCTAGGCTTGTTGGGGCCGACGCAGAGCATGACTTTGGGACAAGAGGCGCCGGCTCATATGCAGGTCCTGCCGTACCGCCCACATCGCTTGCCGCTGTTTTTGCACCTCGGACTGGCGGCTTTTTTAGGTCTATATTTGCCACCGGTCGTGCTGAATGCCTATCAACAGGCGGCCAGTATCCTGGGAGGAGGCTGATGGATCACGCACGTTTCGTCGCCAGTTCGCTGTCGGCCAGCGCTTGGTGGGATTGCTTGCAACAAGCGGCGGCGACGGGTGCTCCCTTGCTCGACCTGTATGCACAGGCCGAAACCCGCACCTTGCATGCTGTTCTGAAACGTCCACAACAACGGCAAGTGATCAGCCTGTCGTTGGCCGACGGAGAAAAATACCCCGATATTTCCGGTCTCTATCCGGTTGCCCGCCGATGGCAGAGGGTGATCGCCGAGATGACTGGACTCGAGGCAGCGGGAGATTCCATCGACCGCCGTCCCTGGTTGCGCCATGGCTGGCCGACGTCTGTCGTCCCCTTGCGCGACACGCCGCCCGCTGATCTTCCCTGGCAGGATCGCCTCTATGACTTCGTGCGCGTCGCCGGCCCTGGTGTTCATGAAATCGCCGTCGGCCCCGTACACGCCGGGACGATCGAACCGGGCCATTTTCGCTTTTCCGTGGTCGGCGAGAAAGTCTTGCGCCTGGAAGAGAGGCTGGGATACACCCATAAGGGCATAGAACTCATGGCGACCCAGCGCCCCATCGAACAAGTGCCGGCACTGGTGGCACGAAGCTGTGGTGATAGTACCGTCGCCTTGAGCTGGGCCTATGCGCAAGCGCTGGAAGAGCTGACCGGCTGTGTCCCACCGCTGGCGGCGGAGTTGTGGCGCGCCGTTCTACTCGAACGCGAACGCATCGCCAACCATCTCGGTGATCTTGGCGCTTTGGCTCAGGACGCCGGCTGGGCCTTGGGCATGACCTGGTTCTCTACCTTACGCGAACGCTGGCTACGCTGTCAGCGGCATTATTTTGGTCATCGCCTGATGATGGACTGCATTCTTCCAGGCGGGGTCCATCTCCGTAATACGTCTCAGGCTTTGCGCGAGATGGGCGCTGAATATGCGCGTCTGAGTCAGGAAGTCGACGCCCTGCATGATCTTTATGCCGGCCACGAAGGTCTGCAAGAGCGTTTGATCGGGACCGGTTGTCTGAGCACAGAACAGGCATCACGTTGCGGCGTCATCGGTCTGGTTGGACGCGCCTCAGGGCTGGATCAGGATTTGCGCCGTGATCTACCTTGGGGAATTTACCAGACGATGAGTGTGAAGGTGGCGCTGCACACCTCCGGCGATGTCGCGGCGCGTGTCGCCGTGCGTTTCGACGAGATTCAAAATTCCCTACAGCTGCTCGACGAATTGACCCGTTGCCTGAGCACAACGGGCGAGGCGGGGTGGATCGCCCCGCCCGCACTGCCGACGAACGGCTGTGCCTGGGGAGCCGTCGAGTCCTGGCGCGGAGAACTCCTCTGTGCGCTTCACCTGGTGGACGGCAAGCTCACCCGCCTGCACCTGCATGAGCCTTCCTGGAATAACTGGCCAGCCCTCGAATGGGCCATCATGGGCAACATCGTGGCGGACTTCCCACTGATCAACAAGTCGTTCAACCTAGCCTACGCGGGGTGTGACCTCTGATGTGGAAATATCTACGACGGATAGGACGATGGGGCAATCTGAGCGAAGTGCGTCTGGTGACCCGTTCGACGCGCGGCATACAGGGGCTGCTCGGGCGATCCTTGTTCGTTCGTCATCTCGATGCCGGCTCCTGCAATGCCTGTGAACTGGAGATACAAGCGCTGCACAATCCGCTCTACAACCTCGAAGCGTATGGTGTGCGCTTTGTCGCCAGCCCACGACACGCCGATCTGCTTTTGATCACCGGGCCGGTCAGTCGGGCCATGATCGAACCCTTACGTCGCACCTATCAAGCCATGCCGACACCGAAGATGGTGCTCGCCATGGGCGATTGCCCGCGCGATGGCGGGGTCTTTGCTAAGACCTATGCCTGTGCCGCCGGTATCGGCGACCTCATTCCAGTGGATGCTTATCTGCCGGGTTGTCCGCCCGATCCTGAGCAACTGATGGCGGCAATTCTGGCTCTGCTGGAAGAGCGTTGGCTGCATCCAGATAGCCTAACGCCAAGGTCGCATAAAGCGGCGGACTGAAGATTCTCGCGATCAGCGAAGACAATAAGGTGACCGCCAGAAGTCCCATGACCATGGTGTGTCCGTCGATCATCTCCATGACGATGACGCTGGCGGTGATCGGCGCCTGTGTCACTGCCGCCAGGAATCCGGCCATGGCGAGAACATAGAGCGTATTAGGATCTCCCGCGCACAGGGTCTGCAGATCACGGCCTATGCCGGCGCCGATGGCCAGCGTCGGCGCGAAGAGGCCACCTGGCACGCCACTATGAAAGGAAAGCCAAGTCGCCAGTGACTTGAGCGGAGCGAACGTCACGCTGACCTGATGCCCATGCATGAGCATATCGTGCGTCACATCATAGCCTGAGCCATTGACAGCGCCGGCAGTGAGGAGGGCGAGGAGGGCCACGGCAAAACCGCAGATACCGGCATTGATATAGGGGTGGTCTGCTTTCCACCGTCCGAGAAGTCTGGATTTACGTGCAGAAAAAATAAAAAGCTGCGCAAAAAGTCCGCCACAGACGCCACAGACCAAAGCACAGAGAAAGACGTTTTGTATGAGATGAGCCTGGGTATGAATGCGCACATGACCAAAATATAGACCGTTGCCGAGCAGGGAAATCGAGACCATCCCGGCAAGAATGATCGCTGTCAGGAGAACGCCGCTGGTGCGTTCCTCAAATTGGCGAGAGAGCTCCTCGATGGCGAAGACGATGCCGGCGAGGGGAGTGTTGAAGGCGCCAGCGATACCGGCAGCGCCACCAGCCAACATGAGCTGGTCCGGCTGCAATCGCGATGTCGCCGGCAACCAGCGTGAGCATTGGCGCATCAGCGATGCAGCGATCTGAACACAAGGCCCCTCGCGTCCCGTCGACAAACCCAGGGCAATGGCAAATGCACCGAGGCTGATCTTGGCAAACATGATGGGCAGGGAAACCAAGCCACGCAGTTGCGCCAGACGCCGCTTATCGCGCAAGGCCGCGATGACTTGCGGAATCCCCGAGCCCTCGCTACCGGCATAATAGCGACGTACACAAAACACGATGCTCATCGTCCCCAGGGGGGTGAGCGCGAGAAGACCATGGCCGACGTGCAACTGGCACCAACGGTAGCCGACGAGGGCTTCTTCGCTCAGTTTGACATAGAGGCTGACAACGAGACCGGCTAGGATGGCGTAAGTCCAGATGACTCCCCGCTCCATCCAGGCTCGCGGATCCTGCCAGCGATAGATCGAGAGGCTCCGATGAATCTTTGACCAGAGGTGGTCCACGACGATTCCTTCTGACTGGGAGAAAAAAGTGAATGTACAGCCAAGAACAGCTGTCGCCCAGGGGCCCCCGGTGTCAGGATAGTTGTCGCCCCGGCCGATTTGGCCGACGGGTAGACCGGGGGCACGATCATAGCATAGCGACGGATCGGGATGAGGACGGGAGAGAAAGTGCGACACAAGCGCCAAAACAACCGCAAGACATTGACCCACACCTTGAAGAGCTGGTCGACTCTGCAGCGTTATGCACCCTCGGGAACGCATCAAGACACCGTGGAAAAATAACCCGCCGGCAGACCGGCGACGGTATGAGCTGTAAGCACTACGATCGGCGCTGAAGGCGCCATCGATGCTATGGCGGTCACACTGACGCACTTCATCATACTTCGCATAATGTATATTATGTTAAATCAAGTATTCATCATTGATCGTTGAACACGGTCAAAGCTCCCCAGCCTCGATCATGCGGACAAGTGTTGAGATGTCCGCTCCGTAGTTCTTCGGTGGCCCTGACGGTTCGTGTTGACGCTCTGCCTGTTGGCGCGCGTTGAATTTTGACCCCCCGTGCGCGTTGAATTTTGACCCGGGGGTTGATAGCCAGGCTTTGCTGCCCGACTGTGGATAAGTCTACTGGATGCTGATGACGATCGGAAGCGGAGAT
>JAJZBU010000027.1 GCA_021851865.1 Pseudomonadota bacterium
GCCAGACGTGTCCTGAATGCGGGCATGTCCGAAAGAAGTCCTTGTCGGAACGAACGCATCGATGTGCATCTTGCGGACATACCGAGCCGAGAGACACTGCATCAGCGCGTGTGGTTTTGAATTGGGCTCTGTTCGGCACGCCAACCGCGCCCCAATCACGTCAGGAACTGACGGTGGCAGAGCTTACGCCCTGCGAAACTCCATCCAATCGCTTAGCGACTTGGTTGGAGTAGTTCATCCAAGAACGCTGCGCCGATGCTTCTCGATCAGCTGCCGGGCGATACTGACCGGCGGCGGCAGTGCCACATCCTCTTCCGGCTCCACCCAACGCGCCAGGCGAATCTCCTGCGGATCACAACGAATCTCGCCTGACACGTAGTCGGCCATGAAAGCGAGCATCAGCGACTGGGGAAAGGGCCAAGATTGGCTGGCGACATAGCACAGCCCGTCGACCTCGACCCCGACTTCCTCCAGCACTTCGCGGTGCACCGCCTCCTCAGCCGATTCTCCCGCCTCGATGAAACCGGCCAGGGTGCTGAGGATGGGTTGTTGAAAGCGCACGCCCTGCGCCAGCAACATGGAGCGCCCGCGGCGCACCAGCACGATGATGCAGGGGTGAATGCGCGGATAGAAGAGCAGATGGCAGGATGGACAAACCCGGGCGCGATCGTGCTCATGCGCACGCAAGGGCTGCGCACAGGCCGAACAAAACCGATGTTGCCGCGCCCACAGCAGGATCTGCGAGGCGCGCACGAGAACCCCCTGCTCTTCAACACTGGCACCGGCCAGCAGCTCCCGCAAGTTGTGCAGAGGCCATCCTAGATCCAGTCCGCTGCAATCGGCGGCGACATAGCGTCGCCCCTGCCAATCGCCGATGACATGCCGACGTTCCCCATCCAGGCGGCAGGGCAGTTGATCATGACGCCAGAAAAGCGTTGTTTCCGGACAAAGAACGGCAGCGCCGTCAAAGAGCACCCAAGATGCCGTCGTCAGATCCGCCGACGGAGACGGATCATGACGCCAGCTCATGCGGCGACGCGTCCCGGCACCGGAAACCCGAGTTCAGCGACGCTGTTCTCGGCCAATTGCAGGACGGCCTCGCCGATGGGCTTGTGCGCCTCGAGGCTCTCCAGGTAGTAGTCGATGCTGGAGATGGCATCGGCGAGCAGTTCCATCGCCGTCATTTCAGGCACCGTCTCCTCACGCAGCAGGCGATATTCGATGTAGGCGGCCGACTGCTGCAATACCGCCTCGGCGCGCCGGATGCCGAGAAAGGCCATGCCGCCCGCTACCGAGTTCAAAGTCGACGGCACATTCGTCAGGTGCATACGATCGTAGCTGGCCTCCATAAAGGAAGTGATCGCCCGCTTCGCCAAAGACAGACCGGAACGCGATTCAGCGACCAGCATGGCACGCGCCTCGTCGAGCTGATGTGGCGAAATCGCCGACTCACCCTGCTCGAGATTCAAACCCGGCGTGACTTCCTTGAGCAAGCGCGACATCGCATCCTCGACATCGACAATCATGTCGACGAGCGCCAGCAGTTCCGCCGCGGGGGGGGGTTCTCCCCAGTGAGCGACGCGATCGATCCAGCTTTGCGTCCGCACACTGACTTCCTCCAGACCGAGCATTTTCAGGGTCTGGGCGAGACGGCGGATCTGATCCTGCAAGGAGCCGCCCTCACCTGCGGCGAAAACCCCGCGCGACAGCATATCGAGGTGGTCCTTAAGCTGGGCGAGCTCCTCCGCCAGCACCGAACTCACCGTCCGGATGACCGAATGTCCGGGACCGCACATCAGATCGAACTCCTCGGTCATGCGCCGTTCGCTCAGGCATTCCCGTGACAGATCGTAGTCTTTCTGCAGATCCTGCAGAAACTCTTCGCCAGGCTCGGCAAGAGCGATCAGATAGAGCGCTATGGCACGGCGGTCCTCCGACAACAGCAAGGCACTTCCTTGCTGCAGGCGCGTCAGCCAGCGCTCAATCTGCATAAGAAAATGCTTGCGCGGAGCATTGACAGCGATACCCTGCTGCACCGCCGCGATGACGCCCTCGAGAAGTCGGCGCACTGCCTGCTCTTCACCCGTCGTCAACAGGGCCTGCAGGCGCTGCAACGCGCGCCGCATCCAGTGCAAGTGACCGAGATCCGTCCCTCCCAACCAAGCGATGAGGCCGCTACGATAGACCTGACACAACTGCGCCAAAGCCTTCGCCTTGACTGCTGCGTCGAGCCTGGGAACGGAGACCGTATGCACCACCAGAGGCATCGCCGGGAGCAGCTCGCCATCGCGTGGCGGCGGCAGCTGCCGCCGCGTACACAGCTGTTGCACCGCCGGGAGCAAGAGTTGCGGCCACGCCACATGTTTGATCTGCACGTATTCGATATAGCGCGACAGCACCATGATGGCGTAACCGAGGGCGGTCAGATCGGCGTTACGCGCCATATCGTCGCCGTTCTCAGGTAGCCGTCGCACCAGTTCCCGCGCATGCACCAACAAGGTATCGGCCACCTGCAGACCGACGAGATGCATCGCCCCCCAGACCAGGGTCAGGCCATGGTAAGCGGCGTCGAGATCCTCCTGTCGCCCTTCCTCGACAAAAGACTCCAGGTGCGATTGCACCTGGAGCAAGCTGCCATCGACCTCGGCCTTGACCAGATTCAAAGAGGAAAGATCCGCCTGCCGCATCATGCTGCCGTCCTTGAGTTACAGTGACACCTTCAGAAATTATGCCGTCCTGACGCCATTATGCAAGCATCCTTAGCGCCTATCGCCACCCGACATCGTCCATAAGGGCGGGCGGCGGCTTTCGCGGGCGATCGCCTGCAAGCTCTGCTCATGACGCGCGAGTTCGGCGGCGCTCGCCGGCCATACCGGCAAAAGCCCTCGATCGGCAGGCAAAGGCCGCGGCACTTCATGTTCCGCACCGCCGGCAACGGCGCTCGCCGTTCCCGATCCAAAAGCCAGACCCACCTGGCCGCCGGTCATCGCCAGATAGACGTCGAGAAGGATCTCAGCATCGAGCAAAGCGCCGTGAAAACTGCGGTCACGCTCCTCCACAGCATAGCGCTTGACGAGAGCATCCAGGGTATTACGTTGCCCCGGGTGCAATTCACGCGCCATGGCCAGCGTGTCAGTGATACGGCAACAAGAAGCCAGACCCGGGTGACGGACGTCGAGGCGCAAGTATTCGCTGTCCAGGAAACCGACGTCGAAACTGGCATTGTGGATGATCAGCTCAGCCCCTTGCAGAAAGGTCAGCAACTCACCAGCCACCTCGGCAAAGCGCGGCGCCCCCTTGAGATCCGCCCAGGTCTTGCCGTGAACACGCGTCGCCTCGGCGTCGATCTCGCGCTCCGGATCGAGAAGATAGTGCAGGTGACGCCCTGTCCGCTTACGCTGCTCCAACTCGACGGCGGCGACCTCGATCAGGCGATGCCCCTGCTCGGGAGAGAGGCCGGTGGTTTCAGTATCGAGAACGATCTGCCGCATGTCAGGACCTCGCGTGCATTTCATCGATGGCGCGATTGGCCAACCGATCGACACGTTCATTCTCTACATGCCCGGCGTGTCCCTTGACCCAGTGCCAACTGATCTCGTGGCGTTGTTGTTCAGCGTCGAGAAGTTGCCATAAGTCCTGGTTCTTCACCGCGTCACCCTGAGCCGTTCGCCAACCACGCCGTTTCCAGGCCGGCAGCCAGCTGCGCATGCCATCGCAGACATAACGCGAATCGGTATAAACCTGAATTCGGCAGGGACGCGACAAGGCTTGCAGGGCCGAGATGACAGCCAGCATCTCCATACGATTGTTGGTCGTCAGGAGCTCGCTGCCGTACAACTCGCGCTCGCGTCCGCGACAACGCAGCAAGGCCCCCCAGCCGCCCGGACCCGGGTTGCCACGACAGGCGCCATCGGCATAGATCTCGACCTCTTCAGGCGCCTCTTTCACAACTTCTTCTGACAAAATCCCATCTCCACCTCCACCAGAACCGCCATGATGTCTGAGAAGACATGGCTTGTCATCAGCGTGACATCAACGATCGCCGCGGCCGGCAGGTGTGCACATGCAGATCGCGCCAGCTCGGCTGCGCCATACCCCAGACCAATGGCCGCCGTGGCGGTGCCAGCAGACGCCTCTCGCGTTTACGCGCCAGAACCATATAGACCGCCGCCAAAGCGCGCCGACGCCGAAACAGCGCTGCCGTCAGCAGGCGCCAGACATACCCAGCGGCATGATCCTGCGGTGGATCGAAACCAGCGAAATCGATGTCTTCCAGGGCACAGTCGAGCAGTTCCAGCCAGTCACCAAGATGTGAAACGCTGATCGACAGCCCCGCCGGGCCCGGCTGCCCCAGGCCAAACCAGCGCAGCAGTCGCCACAAGCCCCAGGGATTGAAGCCGCAAATGATGACATGCCCACCTGGGCGCAGAACCCGCAGGGTCTCACGCAGCACCGCGCGCGGGCGCAACGCCTGATCGAGGGCATGGTGCAAGACGACGAGATCGACGCTCTCTGCCGCCAGAGGCAGGGCTTCGGCGAGTCCGATGAGCGTTCCCGGCGCCGCCGCCGATGACTGTAAGACGATCGAGTGCGCCAGTCGCTGAGCCGCCGGCAGGTAGCAGGACGCACCGCTACCGATCAGCAAAGCGCGCTGCCCCGGACAACGCGCGCAGACCACCGCCAACAGTTCCTGCTCTTCGCGCAACAAGCGCCGCCCCACCGGGCGCCGCCACCAATCCCGCCAAGACTGTTCCCGCTCGTCGCCTGCGCTCACCATGCGTTTCTCATTCTCAGCACCAGATGGCACTATACGTCATCATACCGCATCATCCTCTGGCCCGAGACGACCTGTGCACATCCACGCCCTGCCCGCCTTCACCGACAATCTCATCTGGATGATCGAGGACGCCGATTGCCTCTGGTGGGTCGATCCCGGCGATGCCAGCGTCGTCATCGCCGCCGCCGCCCAAACATCGGCTCGGCCCACCGGGCTTTGGCTCACCCACCACCACGCCGATCACTGCGCCGGCGTCGCCGAGCTTCTCGCTCGCTGGCCGCAACTACAGATCATCGGTCCGAATGACGCGCGCATGCCCTGGGTGCAACAAAAGGTCGGCGACGGCGACCGTGTCGAGATTTCTGCGCACAGCTCGATGCTGGTCATCGCCACCCCGGGACACACCCGCAGCCATCATGCCTACCTCCTCACCAACGCCCTGCAGGATCATCTGTTCTGTGGCGACGCCTTGTTCAGCGCCGGTTGTGGTCGACTCTTTGAAGGCGATGGCGCCGACCTTCTCCTCAGCATGCGTCGTCTGCGCTCTTTGCACGATGCGACCTTGGTCTATGCCGCGCACGAATATACCGCCGCCAACCTCGCCTTCGCCCGCCATCTGCTACCCGAGGATGCCGCCATCGCCGCTTATTCAGATTTTGTAACATCTCGCAGAAAATGCGATCAATGGACTATACCCAGCTCGATTGTTCGAGAAAAAAGCATCAATGTCTTTTTTCGCTGGGATGATCCGGCCATCTATCACGCCCTTTGTGATCGCCATCACGACTTGGCCGACACCGCTTGCACCATCCTGGCGCAGTTGCGCCAGGACAAGGACGCCTTTCGCGCCTAGCCGCGTTGTTTTTCCATGTCTTTCATGGTCATATCATCACCTTCTGTCTAAAATAGACCGAAACGCCGCAGCAGCGCTGCCCAGCCCTGAGATTGAGATTTAAGGATGCGACACTGATGATTTCTGACCTGCTCGACGCACGGCCAGCTGTGGGATACCTGCTACGACGGATGACCCCGATGCTGGGCATGATCGCCCTGGCCTCGCTGTCGGCGTGCTCGACGCTCACGCCGAGTGCTACCGTCACGCCGCCCCCTAGCATCACATCCGGCCCGAGCAGTCACGCCCTCGCCACCCGCGACGCAGATCCGGTTCCAGCCGACTTGTTGCGCGGCTATGCGGTGGCCTCCGGACAGGTGCCTCTGGCCGATGACGACGCCGCCGCCACCATGGTCAACCCCATCAACCTCGATCCCCAGGCTTTAGCGCGATTCGGCGATCTGTGGGCGCACCTGAACGCCAGCCAGGCGATCGTCGTCGCTGACAATCCGCGCATACACGCGCAACTGACTTGGTTCACCGGTCATCAGGCCTATATCGACCGCATGACCGCGCGTGCTTCGCGCTACCTCGCTTACACCGTCGCACAAGCCGAGGCGCGGCATATGCCGATCGAACTCGCCCTGTTGCCGATCATCGAAAGCGCCTACGATCCTTTTGCCGTCTCCTCAGCGCAAGCCGCCGGTATCTGGCAGTTCGTTCCGGGAACCGCCCAGGTCTATGGCCTGCGACAAAGCTGGTGGTATGACGGCCGCCGCGACATCATCGACTCAACCGGCGCCGCCTATACCTTTCTCTCCGATCTCTATCGCAAGTATCACGACTGGAATCTCGTCCTCGCCGCTTACAACGCCGGTCCCGGCATCGTCGACCGGGCCATCACCCGCAACCAGGCGGCGAACCTGCCCACCGATTACTGGTCACTCGATCTACCCGCCGAGACCATGGCCTATGTACCGCGCTTTCTCGCCGTCGTCGACATCGTGCGCCACGCCGACCGTTATGGCGTCCATCTCACCCCCATCGTCGACCAGCCTTATTTTCGCGTCATCACCCTGAACAAGCCCATCGATCTCAAGGCCGCCGCTCAAGCTGGATGCGATGCCCAGGAACTGACGCTGCTCAATCCTGGATTGAAACACGCCGCCAGCGACCCGCAAGGCCCCCTGCGTCTGCTCGTACCGGCGCAAACGGCGAGCAGCTTCGATCTCGCCCTGCAACAATTGCCGGCGCCTGAACGCATGCTGACCCAGCGCTATCGGGTGCGGCGCGGCGATACCGTCTATCACATCGCCCGTCACTTTGATATGGATGTGGCACAACTGCTCAGCCTCAACCATCTGCACCGGCTACGCCTGCATCGCGGCCAGACACTCACCGTCATGGCACAAAATGGTGACCCCGCGCGACGATCCTCGCGACAGGAGCACCATCTTCGTCTGCGCCACCGTGAAAGCATCGCGCACATTGCGCGGCGCCTGCATGTCTCGGCCCGACAACTGGCCGCATGGAATGGCACCAACCCCCATCACCTCCTGCGAGCCGGCAGTGTCGTCACGATCATCGACCGCCCATCGGGCAAGGCTGGCGACCGCCATCGTATACACTACGCTGTACGACGGGGCGATACGCTGTTCTCGATCAGCCGACGCTACCGTGTCAGCGTTGGCGAGATCCGATCCTGGAACCATCGGCATCTGAACCTGCATCCTGGACAGAATCTGGTGATTTATGTGGCCAGCAACGAGGATGACGAAGGCTAAGACCAGGGGAACTGTGGCGTCGTCGCTGTCAGCCGGGTTGTTTGCCCTGGCAGCGGCGATGATCATCGCCGGACTCGTTGCAGATGACCCTTTTGTGTAGTCACCATTTTGTGTAGAAGAAGAAGAATCGAGGGATCCGATGGCGAATATACGTGATCTGTGGCTGCTCTCCATTATTGCAGTGATGGCTCTCGCTGGCCTTGCGACATCCTCCGCCCTGGTATTGCACCTCCTGTTGTTGGTGGCTTGTGGTCTGTGCCTCGTCTACGCGCTGCAAATGCGCCGGATGGCCGCGCGCCACGACCAGTTCTGGACCGATGTCGCACAATCGGTGCAAACCGGCGAACTGAACGACGCTCGGCAGATGCTGCTGTCGGCCGCCACGCACAGTGACATGCCGCATGCCGCCATGCTCAAGATGGTCGATGACATTTCGACGGTTTTTCTCAATATTCGCGATTCCGGCGCTTACTGTGACCGTATCGGCCAGCAGATGATGCGCAGCAGCCAGGGAATACAGCGCAATCTGCAGGAACAGCGACAGCAGATCGAAGAGATCGCGGCGTCGATGCGGCAGATGAGCGAGGCTGTCGAAGATGTGGCGCGCAACACCCATGGCAATGCCGAACGCACCGAACAACTGCTCGACTTGGCGCATAGCAGTACCGATCTCTCCCTGCAGACGGAAGCCTCCATCGAGCAGTTGGCGAGCGGAATCACCGTGGCGTCGAAACACTTGCTCGACCTTGAGGTGCAATCCGAGCATATCGGCGTCATCCTCGCGACGATCCGCAGCATCGCCGATCAAACCAATCTGCTGGCTCTGAATGCCGCCATCGAGTCAGCCCGCGCCGGAGAACATGGCCGCGGCTTTGCCGTCGTCGCCGATGAGGTCCGCAAACTGGCGCAGAACACACGCCAGTCCACCGTCCAGATTCACCAGATGATCGAACAATTGCACACCGACATGCGCGAGATCGCAAGCGCCATGAAGATCTGCGTCCAGCAGGCCGAAAAAGGGCAAAAGGACATCCGCTCGACGGCGCAAGCGCTGCAGAACATGACCGAGTACGCCCAAAAAATCGGTCACAGCAATTTGTCCATCGCTACCGCGACGGAAGAGCAGGCGGCGGTGTCGGCGATGATTCACGGCCGCACCAATGAACTCGTCAAGATGAGTCAAGGCTGCGTCGAAACGGTGGGAGGCGGCAACCAGATCGCGTCAGCGGCAGCCACTTTGGGCGGCGAGATCAATAGCATGGTGGCGCGTTATGATCTACCTGAGCGCCAGCAATTGTTACCGCAGGAACAGGATGCTTATTTCCACTGGACGACGTCCATGGATCTCGGCGACACGGAAATCAATCGTCAGCATCGTCGCCTCGTCGACCTGGCCAATGAAGTGCATCGCCTGCGTCAGCAGTCGCTGGGTTCCGCCTCTGCCCGACGCATCATCGATGCTCTGGCGTCTTATACGGTGACGCATTTCGCCTACGAAGAACGCGCTCTTGAGCAGACGGGATATCCGCAGCTTGAACAACATCGCCTGGAACACCGCCGTCTCGTCGAACAGGTTCTTGCCTTCAAGAACCGTATCGACCGCGGCGAGTCTGTCGGGTCCGAACTCCTTGAGTTCGTCAAGCAGTGGCTGACCCAGCATATCCTAAAGTCTGATCGGGCCTACGGCCCCTGGATGCCCAAGGTCAGCGACGCCTGAGCCGGGGCGATTCATGCCCCGTTTGGTTCATAGCCTTTATTTAAGGTGAATGGCTGGTTGCATCCCGGCATGATCCCTCTAAAATAGACTTTGCTCCGGTTTTAGAATTTGCGCCAGCCAGGAAGGCCCCATGCCCTCTCCACGCCATGCACTGTCATACACCGTATACTGCCTGATCGCGCTGGCACTTCTCGCTCTGGACGGGTGTGCCAGCAACAGCATCTTCATTCCTTATACCGAACACGCCCAGCGGATACGCCAAGCGGTGATGCTCGGTCAGTACCCGCAAGTGGTGCAACGGCTGTCGACAACCGATCAAGGCGGCGCCAATCGCCTTCTAACCCTGCTCGAACTCGGTCGCATCGAGATGCTCGCGCACGACCCCAAGGCAAGCCTCGATGACTTCACCCAGGCCATGACCCTCTGGGACGCTGAAGACCAACGCGCCCGCATCTCACTCACCCAGACCACGGAGGAAGGGGCCAGCCTGCTGACCAATGACAACGCCATCCCCTACCAGGGCCGGCCCTACGAACGCAGCATGGCGCACGAGTATCAAGCCCTCAACTATCTCGCCGTCGGACGCCTGTCGGATGCCGCGGTGGAAGTGCGACGCGCCGAGTTCGAGCAACGCCAGGTCCTGCTGGCCGAACAGAACAGTATCGCCAGCGCCGAAAACCACGCGCGCCAACAGGGCTTTAAACCAGGCGACTACACCCGCTTCTTTCCTGACATGAATCGCGCCGCTGGCCGTGTCAAAAATGCCTTTCAAAATGCCATGGCTTTCTATCTTTCAGCCTTGATCTATGAGGCGGTCGATCAGCCCAACGACGCCTACGTCGACGTCGAACAGGCCTTTGAAATGTGGCCGGACAACCCCATCCTGCAGCAGGACATGGTGCGACTCGGCACCGCCCTCGGCATGTCCGACGCCGCTCGCCTGGGGCAACGCCTGCACATCACTCCGCCGCCGCCACAAGATGGCAGTGTCGTCGTCATGGTCGAACAAGGCTGGATTCCTGAACGCGCTTCCTTCAAATTCCCCATCATCACGCAGAGCACCATCAATTATCTGGCCATCCCCTACTACCCCGGCCCCTTTCCCCTGCCGCAACCAACGAGTCTGCTGATCGACCAGCAGCAGGCCACCACCTTGCCTCTCGTCGACTTTGAGGCCCTGGCCGCCTTCGACCTCAAGGGGCAGATGCCCGCCCTCCTGGCGCGGCAGTGGCTACGCCTCCTGACGCAACAAAAAATGCAGCGCGAACTCGGCAGCAACGGCAATCCTCTCGGGGCTCTTCTCGGTGGTCTGTTCACCGTCCTGACCGATCAGGCAGATCTGCGCTGCTGGAGCACCCTGCCCGCCAACAGCCAGATGACGCGCGCTTGGTTACCGCCGGGGCCGCATACGCTGTCCTGGGGTTCGTTACGTGTTCCCGTTACCATCCGCTCTGGTCATACCACCTTGGTTCAGGTGGTTGACAACGGTGGTCCTCTCAATATCATGACCTACAACCTGTGAGGCTCCTATGCGCCGACAACTTCTTGCAACTGTGCTCGTCCTGTCCACCGCCCTGCTGACGGCTTGTGCCTCCGGTGAGCACGCACGCGCCGATTTCAGCCATCAGCAATATCAGGCCAAGGTCCATTTCGACAGCCTGGCCCTGATGTCGGTGGTCGGCATCCGTGATATCAGCGTCGACCGCGGCATGGGTTTCCCGCGTGTCCAGGCGACCCTGGTCAACCATTCTTTCTTCGGCAAGAACTTTGAATATCAGATCAAATGGGTCGACAGCAGCGGTTTTGTCGTCAACCCCGGATCACAACCCTGGCTGCCTGTGCATCTGCGTGGGCGTGAGTCACTGCAGGTTCAGTCGACGGCCCCCAACGCCGATGCCCAAGACTTCACCATCCATGTGCGCAAACAGGATTCCTAAAGCGCACGCCTTGCCCATCATCCACAACAAGAAGGAGGCCGCATATTCAGGTGACCCGATGCATCAGCGCCGGACCCCTGATGTTGCCATAGCATTATGAAGCTCACTTTATCGATACGCGCTCTGCTCGCCTGCTCGCTGCTCGGTCTCACCGCCTGCGCCAGCCATGTGAATTACGTCAACCCCGACAGCGTCGACACGGTCAACATCGATTTCGGTTCGACCGATCTGCAGATGATCGCCAGTCATGAGGTGGATTCACTGCTCGCCTTTCCGCCCGTCCAGCGCATGATCGCCAATGGCACGCGACCCATTCTCTTTGTCGACCGCATCCGCAACAAGACCATGGAGCATATCGATACGGAGTCGATCACCGACACCATCATGACCAAACTGGTTCAGTCCGGTGCCTTCCGTTTCGTCGACATGACGGCGGCGGCAGCCCTGCGTAAACAGCTGGACTATCAGAACGACAGCGGCATGGTCGACCCCACCAAGGCGATCGCCATGGGACAGCAGATCGGCGCCCAGTACATGCTGTATGGTGAGCTCTCGAACATCACCCAGCAGAACTCGAGTGAGCGTTCGGTCTATTATAAATTCACCCTCAAACTGACCTCGGTGCGCACCGGTGAACTGATCTGGATCGGGGAAAAGCAGATCCGTAAGATCGAGAAAAAACCCCTCTTCGGCCTTTGACATCGACACCCTCCCCCGCCCGAAAAGACGGGGAGTCCTACTCCAATCCACCCAATCATAAAATTGGGTGGAGCCCCTCGCGCAAAAACGGGTGGCCAACGTAACGGCCCTTTTGACACTGTCATCCTGGACAGCCATTGACCGAAAAGCGACTGCATGCTTACATCCGAGCCCAACCCCTAAAAAGAATGGGGTCTATGGAAACGACAGGGTTTTACGCACATACTGAGCAACCGAACCACGCAACACGCCTGATAGCGGCCTGGAACCTAGAGAGGAACAGGAGTGGGCAGCCGTCAACGGCTGCGGGCTATCCCTCCCCGCGCCCAGCGCACGGGGTTTCCTGCAACCAGCATGTCCTACAGATTTTGGTGCACAGGGCTGTTCTGTGCCGCGCTGGCGATCAGCGGCTGCTCACACTCACCGACCGTCCCGGTCCATCTCAGCGATCAGGCGAAAAAAGCGGCCCTGGCTGCACAGGCCGCCGCCGCCGCGGCGCACAAGGCACCACCACGCCTCCTGGTGCTGAACTTTGTCGCCACCGACCAGAAGGTCTTTTCTTTTTTGCCCGAACTCGCCGGCGCCCCGGGCGCGCAGGCGCAACGACTGCAGCATGATTTTCTCGACACGCGTATCGGGCGCGCGACCGTCCTCGGCGCCGGCTGGCTGAGCAGTGACCTGCAACAGTATCCCGGCTGGGTCGTGCTCGATCGGCTGCCCTGGGAGACACAACTGAGTCAGCTGGCGAATCGCAACGATCTGATGCAGCTGATTCAAGGCGCGCAACCCGACGTGCTGATCGTCTCGACGGTGGAAGACGTTGGCGTACGCGAGTCTAATTTCACTGGCTACGGCATAGATACTTCATCGCGACGCTACGATCTGCACATTTTCGTCCGCGCCGTCGATGCGCATCACTTCACCGTGCTCGCAAGCGGAGAGTATGGCGCCGAGTCGTCAACCGGCGCCTCGGACCATGGTCGTGCCCGCGATAGCGGTCGCATCCGCGATCTGATGCGACAGGCCACCGCGGCGGCGGCTCAGGATCTCATCGCCAAGCTCGGTCCGCCCAACCCTCAGGCACATCCCTGAGCGACTCAGGCGGGCAGGCTGTAAAAGCGCTGCCAGATCTGCTGATAGCGCTTCACTTCGGCCTGCCAACGCTCCTCGCTCCAGCCCAGCTCATCGCGACATAGCGGCGCGATGAGCGGCAGAAACTCCTCGCCGCCCTGGCGGCAGAGCAGGCCGATGCGCGTGCGGCGCAGCAAGAGATCGTCGAGGTGAACCACCTGTTCGTGCCGCAAAGACCAACGCATCTCGGCCAGGCTGTAATCGAGCCCGGGCAGGAGTGCCTGTTCCTGTGGCGCGGGCAATTCATGGATCCGCTGCGCCGTGCGACCGAAACGCGCCCCCAGCCGATCTTGCGGTGCCGGAGCGAAGACGGCTTCGCCACGATCACGCACGACGATGCCGAGACGGGGAGCGGCCGCACGCAGAACATCGAGGGCGATTTGACGAAAGGTCGTCAGCTTGCCGCCGGTCACCGTGATCATGCCGTGCTCCGAAAAGACTGAATGATCGCGCTTTTCCTGGGAAGGATGCAGGCCGCGTCCCGAACTGACGATGGGGCGCACACCGCTGAACGTGGCGATGACGTCGCCGTCGACCAGGGCCGCCCCTGGAAACTGGCGGTTGGCGGCGCGCAGCAGGTAATCGAACTCCTGACGACTGATATGCGCTTCCTCATCAAGATCATCGTGATGATCGAGATCGGTCGTTCCGATGACCGTGCGCCCCTGCCAGGGATAGATAAAAACCGCCCGTCCATCGTCAGGGTGCATGAAGATGGTCGCCTCGCGGACGGGGAGACGTTCGCTGGCGACAACCAGATGACTGCCACGCAAGGGACGCACGCGCTTCGATGCGGCGATGGATGAGCGTAACCGATCGGCCCAGGCACCGGTGGCATTGATCAGGGTCCGGCAGGAGACATCGACCGCCTCACCGCTCTCCAGGTCGCGCAAGCGCGCTCCGATCACTTCGCCAGCGTGCAGCAGAGGGGCCTCGACACGGGTGTAATTGCGCACACAGGCGCCTTCGTCCATCGACTCATCGAGGACGCGCAAAACCAGTCTCGCGTCGTCGACCAGGGCGTCGGTATAGCGCGAGCCACCACGCAAGCCCTGCTCACGATAGCCCGGCATCTGTTCGAGAAACTTGTCCCGAGCCACATAGCGATGATCGCGCACGCGCGCCAGCAGGTCATAGACGCTGAGCAGAAAACCAAACACCCAGGGGCCGGGGAAAGTCTTTTCATAGTGGGCAAACCAGTATCCCAGGCGCGTCACCAGACCCGGAGCCTCACGCAGCAAGCGCTCGCGCTCGACCAGGGAGTGCCAGGTGAGACGGATGTCGCCGGCGGCGATATAGCGCAAACCACCATGCACCATCTTGGAGGAACGGCTCGACGTACCCCAGGCAAAATCCGCCTGCTCGACCAGAAGCACCTTGCAGCCACGACGCACGGCTTCGCGCACGACGCCAGCTCCGGTGATACCGCCACCGACCACGATCATATCCCAGTCGACCGCCTTCAACTCGGCCAAAGGCTTGCGCTCATTCACCGCCATCTCCCCCCGTCATTCATTGCCATCTACCCCGCCCCTACGCGCGCGCCATCTTAAGGCAGTGCCGTATACAAGGTAAGGCCCATGACGACCACGATCATAGACAAAAAAGGACAACGCTCAGGCGGGCTTGGCAACCAGAAGGATCCGGGTCATATGCTGCTCTCCTAAGGCCGTCAGTTTCCAGTGTGGATCTCCCGCCGCGCGGCTATCGCGCAGACGGGTGATCAGCCCAAGGGAACGCAATTGCACACGGATGGCGCTGAAACTGAGATCAGTCAAGCGAACATCGGTCATGGCGTGCGCCTTTGGGCGCAATTTCTGGGCGTCTTCCAGGCCGACGACACGCAGCCCTTCAGCGAGACGATCATGCAGAACTTGCTCAGGCTGCGCCTCCCCGAGATGCGGCGCGATCATCAGGAACAACTCATTCCAACTCAGGCGCGTGCGCAGATTGGTGATCTCGCAATGCCCACCGGCATAAACATTGGCCTGATAGGCGATTTCGACCTTGTCCTCGCCCTGGGAGAGATTTTCCAGACGCGCCTGACCGGTCAACCACTGTTCCCTCTCGGTCTCAAGCTGAGTGATCCGCCTCTGCGCCTGATACAGCCTGTCCTTGAGCCCCTCGTCCTGCGGCACGGCCGGAAGAAATCCTCGCGCCGGCTTGGCCTGAATGAGCTGCGACATGGCCACACGCAAAGTGGTCGCGAGATCATCAACCTCGTTCCAGGTCACCACCATGCTGCGCGCCATCGTCGCGCGAAACTCCTGAAAACGCAGGCGCCCCTCAGGCGTCGCTTCCTGCCAAGCACTCGGTCGTTGCGCCGGGTTTTCATGCATCAGCACCAGCACCGGCTTCTGCTTGTGCTGGGCGTAGACGATCTCCTGATGCGTGCGACTGACACCGCTCGCCGTCAGCGTACCGTAACGACTACCGAGGAGCAGCAAGACGTAATCACAGGCGTCGATGCGCGCACGCACTTGCTGCCACTGCGATCGCTCTCCGCCGTTGCCGTGGTCACGAAAAGTGATCGGCAGGCAGTACAACTCCGGCAGCACTTCGTAAACCTGCCGCCGCGCCTCGATCAAATCCAGATACGTCGCACTGAGAAAGACCTGATATACCTTCGTCGCCGTCACAGCATCCCATCCTTATGATCACTGCGTCACTTGGGTTCGCCGATGATAACTTGTCGTTTCTCCGACTCCAAGTTCAAGTAAAACGCGCCATCTCCACCGCCGGCATGTCACGCCCAAGAAACCGACTGCCCAAGGCCTGAAAACGCAGGGGAATATCGGTCACCACGTAGCGGTAACTCGGCTGGCTTCGCTGCGGGTTGGCCAGATCCATGGCCTGCAACAAGCCAGCCGCCTGCTCTGCGACGGTCAAAGCCGAATCGACGAGGCGCACCGAACTGCCGACCACGTCCTGCAACAGGGGTTTGAGCAGAGGGTAGTGCGTACAGCCGAGCACGAGCGTATCGATGTTCTCGACAAACACCGGCTTCATATACTCACGCGCCGTCAGCCGTGTCACTTCGTGATCGAGCCACCCTTCCTCGACCAGAGGCACGAACAGCGGACAAGCCTGCGAATAGACGCGTACGTCCGGACGCAGGGCCTGGATGCTACGGGCATAGGCATTCGAGTTGATCGTCGTCGGGGTGCCGATGACGCCGATGGCATGACGGTCACTGACCGCGACGGCGGCGCGCGCACCGGCATCGATGACGTCGAGCACCGGCACATTGACACGCGCCTTGATCACCTCGCTGGCGACGGCGGCCATGGTGTTGCAGGCGACGACGAGAAGCTTGACCTGACGCGCCATCAAGTAGTCGGCGATCTGAGCACTGAATGACTGGATCGTCTCGACCGATTTGATGCCATAAGGCACACGCGCCGTGTCACCGAAATAGATGAGGTTTTCAAAGGGCAGCCTGTCCATGAGGGCGCGCACGACGGTCAGTCCGCCGATGCCGGAATCAAAGACACCGATCGCGTGCTCTCGCTCTGCCTTCACGATCATCTCCTCGCCAGCGAGATCTGCTGCGGCTCATCGATAAAAAAAGGGGCCTTGAGCCCCTTTTTGGAGCCCCGCAACGACGCCAGCGGCGCGTCGGGGGGTGTTAAGCGTATGGAGCGGGAAACGAGACTCGAACTCGCGACCCCAACCTTGGCAAGGTTGTGCTCTACCAACTGAGCTATTCCCGCGAAGTGGGCGGCATTTTATGAATGACAGAAAGGTCTGTCAATCTTTTTTTGCCATCGCCACCTTGCACTGCGCACCTGATCGATACATGCCCGCTCTTGGGTCGAACCCCGATTGCGGCTAGAATGAAAGGCGCGACGACAAGGAGCGGAGCATGGACGGGTGGCAATGGATCGAGAAGCACTTGCTGACACAGGAACTGCGGGAACACCTAGCAGCCAATCCCAAACGGCTGGGCAGTCTCGGCTTTGACCCCTGGGGCTTCGACGCGCGCATCAACCGTCGCGCCCTGGCCTTGTGCAAGCCCCTCTACGATCATTATTACCAGACCGAAGTTCGCGGCAACGAGAACGTACCGGCGCACGGCCGACTGCTGGTCATCGCCAACCATAGCGGTTTTCTTCCCATGGATGGACTGCTGCTCGGCATCGCCCTGGCGACCAATCCGCACGGTGCGCGCTTGCCGCGCGCCATGATCGAGCGCTTTTTTCCCACCGTCCCCTATCTCGGCAATCTGCTCAATGCCCTCGGCGCCGTCCTCGGCGACGTGCGCAACTGTGAGGACATGCTGAAGCAGGAAGAGGCGGTCATCGTCTTTCCTGAAGGCGTCCGCGGCACCGGTAAAACCTGGCACCGCCGCTACCAGCTACAACGCTTTGGACACGGCTTCATGCACCTGGCCTGCACCACCGCCACGCCCATCCTGCCGGTGGGCATCGCCGGTTGTGAGGAGTCCTTTCCCATGTTCGGCAATCTGCCCGGTCTGGCACGCACGCTTGGCCTGCCTTACGTCCCGCTCGGCCTGCCCTTTCTACCGAGCAAGGTGGTCATCAGCATCGGCACGCCGCTGCAGTTTCAGGCCAGCCCCGGCGATGACGAGGCGGCCGTGGCGCGCCGGGTCGAACAGGTGAAGACCCACATCGCCGAATTGATCGAACAGAGCCGAGGCCGGAGGCATGAAGGTGTATCCTGAATCCAGTTCCTGTCTTCTGGTCACCGGCGCCGCCGGCGCCCTGGCGCAGAGCGTGATCCGTCGCCTGCGCCCTTTCCATCAGTTGGTCGTCTGCGATGCGCGGCGCGAGGTCAGCATGCCGCGAGACATCCCGAGTTATCACGTCGACTTCAACAAGCGCCATTTCGAGGACATCTTCCGGCGACATCGCATCACCGGCATCGTCCATCTCGGGCGCCTCGGCCCGAACGAAGCGACACGCATGCATCGCTACAACGCCAATGTGCTCGGCACCCAGCGCCTCCTCGATCTGGCGCTCAAGTACGAGGTGACTCAGGTCCTCATCCTCTCGACCTTCTTCGTCTATGGTGCCTCACCTTACAACCCCGCCTTGCTAACCGAGTCCGCTCCTCTTAAGGCGGCCGAACTGACCATGGACCTGGTCGACTCCGTCGAGCTCGAGAATCTGGCCAACATCTATCTGTGGAAGCACCCCGAACTGCACATCACCCTGCTGCGTCCCTGCAACATCATCGGACCTGGCGTCAACAACAGCATCAGCCAGCTGCTATCGGGCCAGCGCGCGCCCATTCTGGCGGGGTTTTCCCCGATCATGCAGTTCATCCATCTCGATGACATGGCCGACGCCATCGTTTTGGCCTTGCAGAACCCCCACGCCGGCATCTACAACGTCGCTCCCGCCGACTGGGTACCCTACCATCTCGCTCTCGAGCTGTGTGGCTGCCGCGCCGTCACCCTGCCCTCATTGCCGCCCATTCTGCCACTCTTGCTGGCACGCTGGCTGCGCTGGCCGGGATTTCCACCCTACCTGCTGCACTATTTCAAATATCCGGTGACCCTCAACGGGCAACTGTTCGAGCAGACCTTCGGCTTCTCTGCACATCACGATCTGGAAGCAATCCTGCAGCACTATCGCCTGCTCAAGTCCTGAGCGCGGCTAGCGCACCAGACGCAAACCCGGCTTCTTCTCCGCTGCCGGCGTGTTCTCGACCGGCTCGGTCGGATCGGTGGGTTCGGATGGCTCCGGCGACTCTTCCTCAAAGAACATGCCCTGGCCATTTTCCTTGGCATAGATGGCCAGCAAAGCGGCGTGCGGGACGATGATCGACCAGGGGACCCCGGCGAAACGGGCGGAGAACGTGGTCTCTTCTGCGCCGATGAGCAGAGCCTGAACCGCCATCGGAGCGACGTTGAGGACGATACGTCCGTCCTGAACGAACTGCCCCGGCACCCGCGTCCCGGCATGATGCGCCGCCACCAGAATATAGGGCGTCATCTGATTGTCCACCAACCATTCATAGATGGCGCGCGCCAGATAAGGCTTGCTCGATGTCATCGTCATCGTACTCTCCCGCAGAACTCGTTCTCGACACGGTCCCCTTGCACACAACTCGCGACCAGGCAGACACCGCATGCAAAAAAAAGGTGGGGACGAGCCCCACCTTATCACAAGACCACAATCACAAGACCACACCGAGGATCAGTGGATGTCTTTCCAGTACTCCTTGTTCAGGAAGTAGACCGGAATGAACAGGATGACCAGGAAACCCATGACCCACCAGCCGATGTGTTCGCGCTTGGTCTTGACCGGTTCGGCCATATAAGTCATGTAGTTGACCAGATCTCCCACCGCGCGCTTGAAGCCATCATCACCGAGTTCGGTTTTCAGGGTCTCCAGTGCGTTGGGCATGGCGACATCTTTAAAGACGCGGTTGTTGACGCCCCAGGGACGCTTGTCATCCGGGTAGAAGCTGAGCAGGTAGCTATAGACCCAATCAGGCGAACGCAGACGCGTCTCCAGGGTCAGATCAGGCGGTGCATTGCCAAACCAAGCGGCCTGCTCGTCCTTACGCCCACCGGAGATCATATGATCGCCGATCTTGGTCGTCGTCCACACCATATTGGCGAGCATGGTCTTGTGGTCGATACCGAGATCGTCCGCGACACGCTCGTAGCGCACATACTTAGCCGTATGGCAACCCAGGCAATAGTTGACGAACAGACGCGCTCCGCGCTGCAGAGAGGCGGTATTCGTCACGTCAACCGGGGCGGTAAGACATTCCTTGAGTTGACCACAGCCGTCCTCATCACTCGCATGGGCCAGCATCGAAGGCAGCAATAGTGCCGCCAGAATCAATAGCTTCTTCATCAATGCTTCCCTCCCGTGACACGCTCAGGAACCCGCTTGACCGTCTCCATCGAGGTGTAGAACGGCATCAGCAGGAAGTACAGGAAATAAAGAACCGTCAGCGATCGCGCCAAAAAGACGACCACCGGCGAAGGCTCGATCATGCCGATACGACCGAGGCCGAGGAAGCTGACGACGAAGATTCCCAGCCACACCTTGCTCATCCAGCCCTTGTAGCGCAGGCTCTTGACCGGGCTACGATCCAGCCAGGGCAAGACGAACAGGATGGCGATCGATGCGCCCATGACGATGACGCCGGGGAAAGCCGACCCGAACATCGACGGCGTGGCGCGCAGCATGGCGTAGAAGGGCGTGTAGTACCACACCGGTGCGATATGCGGCGGCGTATGCAGCGGATTGGCCGGCGTGAAGTTGGGCGCTTCGAGGAAGTGACCACCACCTTCCGGCCAGAAGAAGACGACGCCGAGGAAGACGAACAGGAAGATGACGATGCCGACGAGGTCATGCACGGTGTAGTAGGGATGGAAGGGGATGCCATCGAGAGGCTTGCCGTCCGCACCCTTGTTCTTCTTGATCTCGATCCCGTCTGGATTGTTCGAGCCAACGTGGTGCAAAGCCACGACGTGCAGGAAGACCAGAGCCACCAGCACCAGTGGGATGGCCACGACGTGCAGAGCGAAGAAACGGTTGAGGGTGAGGCCGGAGATCACGAAATCGCCGCGCACCCAGGTCACCAGATCACCGCCGACAAAAGGAATGGCGCCGACCAGATTGAGAATCACCTGGGCTCCCCAGAAGGACATATTGCCCCAGGGCAGCAGGTAGCCAAAGAATCCTTCCGCCATCAGACACAGGTAAATGGCCATGCCGATCAGCCACAGTAGCTCGCGCGGCTTGCGATAAGAACCGTACATCATCCCGCGGAACATGTGCAGATAGACGACGACAAAGAAAGCCGAGGCCCCTGTCGAGTGCAGGTAGCGGATGAGCCAGCCCATGTCGACATCACGCATGATGTATTCGACCGAGGCGAAGGCGCCGTCACCCGTAGGATTGTAGTCCATGGTCAACCAGATGCCGGTGAGCAATTGGTTGACCAGCACCACCATCGAGAGGACGCCGAAAAAATACCAGAAGTTGAAATTCTTCGGCGCGTAGTACTCGGACATATGGTATTTGAAGGTTTCCGTCGCGGGAAACCGGGCATCTACCCAGCCCATCAAATCCTGCCACAGCTTGTTCATGCCGGATTCTCCTTGTCGACACCGACGGTGATGACGGTAGCGCCCGTGTAGCTATAAGGCGGCACCACGAGATTCTTAGGAGCCGGAACACCGGCATAGACGCGCCCGGCCAGATCGTACTTCGAGCCATGGCAGGGGCAGAAGAAGCCGCCTTCCCAGCTCGGTTCGATCTTGCCTTTCTCCGGCACGTACAGCGGCGAGCACCCAAGATGCGTGCAGATACCCACCAGAACCAGCATCTCTGGTTTGATCGATCGCCAAGTGTTCTTGCAGTAGTCGGGCTGCTGTGGATCCTCACTGTTGGGGTCACGCAACAACGACTCGACCGTCTTCAGACTCGCCAACTCCTCCTGCGTACGGTGCAAGAACCACACCGGGCGCCCCCGCCACTTCACCACGATCATCTGGCCCGGCTGGATCGGACTCACGTCCACTTCGATCGGCGCCCCCGCAGCCTTGGCTTTGGCGCTCGGATTCCAAGAACGCACAAAGGGCACGGCAGCCCCCACGACACCCACCGCTCCCACCGCTGCGGTGGCTCCGATGAGCCACATGCGGCGGCTGGTATTCACCCCGTCAGTACTCATGCATCGATTCTCCTCAATTCAATCCTCGGCGCGCGCAAGCAGGCACCCCCCAAAAACCCGACCATGATAGATAAAGGAGCCCCCCAGAACAAGCCGCCGCAGCCCCTCGTTCTCTATCCCGCGATAAGTTTAAGGATTATAGATGCGAAAAAAAATGACCCGGAACAGGTCCGGGTCAATTTGGCTGGGGGACTAGGATTCGAACCTAGACAGACGGAGTCAGAGTCCGTAGTCCTACCGTTAGACGATCCCCCAAGAACACACTCAAGCTTAGCGCTTGGAATACTGCGGACGCTTACGCGCCTTGCGCAGACCCAGCTTCTTGCGCTCGACTTCACGCGCGTCGCGGGTCACGAAACCCGCCTTGCGCAGAGGCGAACGCAGCTCTTCACTGTACTCGATCAGGGCACGGGTGATGCCATGACGAATGGCTCCGGCCTGACCACTGATCCCACCACCTTTGACGGTGACGAGAATATCGAACTTCTGCGCCAGTTCGACCAGCTCAAGCGGCTGGCGAACGATCATGCACGCCGTCTCGCGACCAAAGTACTCGTCGAGACTGCGATCATTGACTTCGATCTTGCCCGTGCCAGGACGCAAAAAAACGCGCGCACTGGAGGTTTTACGACGACCGGTTCCGTAATTCTGCTGCATCATCTTCACTCACTCAGATCTCGAGAGCCTGCGGCTGCTGCGCCACATGCGGATGCTCGGAGCCACCATAGACCTTCAGCTTGCTGAACATGGCGCGCCCGAGAGGACCCTTGGGCAGCATACCGCGCACCGCCGCTTCCAAAACCCGTTCGGGCTTCTCGGCCAGCAGTTTGTCGAAACGCACACCCCTGATGCCACCCGGATAGCCGGTATGGTGCCAATACATTTTCTGCTGCGCCTTGTTGCCGGTGACCGCGACGCGACCCGCGTTGACCACAATGATGTAATCGCCCGTATCGACGTGCGGAGTATACTCCGGCTTGTGCTTGCCGCGCAGGCGCGCAGCGACTTCACTGGCCAGACGACCCAAGGTCTTCTCGCTGGCGTCGACTATATACCAGTCGCGCTTGACGGTTTCCGGCTTCGCACTGAAAGTTTTCATGATCGTCTGCCTAACTCATTAACACCCGGGGACACTGCCCCAGAAAAGCTGAGCGCGAATCTTACCCAAGCTCGCGCTCCTTGACAACACCTTATAACAGCTTTTTACCGCTCACGCTATTTTGACGTCGATGGCGCGCGGCGCCTCCCGCACCACCTTGGGAATGGACACGGTCAGCACACCATCTTTGTACTCCGCCGCCACCTGTGCATCGTCGGCATCTTCCGGCAGACTGAAACTGCGCGCGAAGCGACCATAGGCGCGCTCGACACGGTGATAACGCGCTGCGGCGTCCCCCTCTTCCTTTTCCATCTGCCGTTCACCGCTCAGGACGAGCACATGATCGTGCACATTGAGCTTGACGTCCTCGCGCTTGACGGCGGGCAGCTCCGCCTTGATGACATAGGACTTGGCCGACTCGCTGATATCGACGGCCGGCAACCAGTCGGCCCGCGTCATCAGCTCGCGACCACTGTCGAGCGTCGCCGACGTGCGCACCGGCGCCGTTCCCCGGCTATATTGCTGCAGAATATCTTCCAGTTCACGAAACGGATTCCAGCGACTCATGATCTCATCTCCTGTTCAGGACTGTGTGACTCACACTCCTTCATCTGGAGGTCGGCGCGATAATTTCAAGAGCCGGTGCAATGCGCGCTAGGAACGGGGCTCGATCACACCGGCGATGTGCGCCGACTGGAAACGCTTTTCATGAATGATGCGCTGCAGATTGCGCATGGTGTTGTAAGGAGCCTCTTGCAGGACGATATTGATCGCCCAGGCCGGCAGATGACCGCGCGGGTCGACGTGACCTTCGGTGGTGACCTCGACCCAGCCATGTCCCAAGGGCCGGAAGGTCCAATCTGAACGCAGTTGCCGGGTCCGAATGAAAGACGCGCGCGGCGGATAGAGCGCGGGGTCGGCATCACGCGCCTCGAGATGAACAACCAGGGTCTTCGGATCCTGCCACCAGTGCCCCTGCATCAAGGTATCGCGATTGGCCAGGGGCCACGGCATATGCGTTTCCATCAACAGGACGTAGCTATGCTGCGCCTCATCGCGACGCAAGGTGAGAACCCGCTGACAATGATCGATCCAGTCGGGCGCGGCATCGACGTCATAGAACAGGGCCACCAGCGCCGCCAGCGAACTGCGCACGACGGTGCGCGCGCGAAAAGCCTTGATCGCTGAATCCTGCTGCACCCCCTTCCAGACCTGGACCTGTTGTTGATCCATGGCCAGATCCCAGTCATCGGCGTGAGCCTGCAGGCCGACCCAGCAAACAAGACCCAGTAACACTCTCTTCCAAGCATGCTCAGCCACGCGCATCACTCCGACTCCTTGATGCCATCGATCTGCGCCGCCTCATACTTGTGACGATGCACTTGCCTGTGCAGATTGCGCAGGCTGCCAAAAGGCAAATCCGTCACCACGAGATTCGTCGCCCAATCCGGAACCACACCACCGGGTAGACCCATGCCGTCGAAAATGACGTCGACCTGATGATGCGGACCTGGTCGCAAGATCCATTCATTACGCATCTGCAACATGCGCACACAGTCGAGACAGGCGCCTCTTCCCCCAGGTTCACTCTCACTGCGCAGATGAACCGTACCGTCAGCGTCTTGCGTGAGCGAAGTTTTCATAAAAGTGTCGCGGTCATGAAAAGGAAAGGGTACGGCCAAGACCAGATAGCTGTGTAGCTGCCGAGCGTCGCTACGATCGAGGACGGTGACTCGCCGCACGCGATGCATCCACGCCGGCAGGTGTTCGGTGTCCTCGAGCAGGGCGACCAGGGAAGCCAGACGCGCATGTACCTGAGTATAGGCACGAAACTCGCGCACGCCGGTGCCGGGCACGGCCCGCACCTCGACACGAACATGGTGTTGTTGGTCATCGATCACCTGCATCCAGGGACCGTCACCAGCCGCCGCATACACCGGCAGCACCAGCCACAGCCAAGACCCAAGCGCAAATTTTCTTATGGTTGTTATCGTCATGAACGCCACAGGCCCGCCTGCCGTCGATTCGGACGTGCATTATGCCGGAATTTGACCTCATTGCACGGCCCTGATCGATGAACTGAGGACTTCTTCCGCATGACTGGCCATCCCGCCTCGTCACCCTGGCCATAAGACCAGTGACTTTTCCCGGCGATCAGCGGATAATTGGCACCCTCGTTTCATAAAAACAACTCAAAGATCGACGCCACCAGTCGAGTTGCCGACTTTCACGGTAGTCGGCAACTCGACTTCCCATTATTATGGCGACGCTCCGGATCGATCGGGATGCGTCGACCGGGATGCTTCATCGCCGCATAAAATAGAAAGGGACCCACGATGCACTCTTCAACAAAAACTGCGTTTATGAACCGAACCTGGGGCGAATGGCTGTCCAGCTTGCCGATGTTCGCTCTGCTCCTGCTGACTTTGATCATTGGCACGGGTGAGATGGTCCACGGCCAGCTCCTGCGCATGGGCGAACATCTTTTTGGCAATCCCGGCGATGGCGTCCAGTACTTCATGCTGCGCGCCGACCCCAGCCACCCGACCTGCAACCCGCATCCCGACATCGACGCTCTGGTCCGTCAGCAGGCGGCCGGGGGCGGTGGTAGCGCCGCCAGTGGTGACGATTTCGGCAGCCTGTTCGCGAATGCGCCGGTGGATCAATCCGCCATCCGCGAATCGGTGGAGAAGTCGGTGGCGCTGTGTCAGCAACAACACCTGATGTACCACAAGATCACACACTATCTCACCCCGGGACTACGCATCTACCGCAGTTTCGAGACTTCTTTCTTCTGGCTCTTCCACTTCGGCATGGACAATCGCCCCCTGCTGCTGCTGCTGGTCGTCTTCGTCGCCTCCTTGACCACCACCTTGAGCCATCACCACATCGGTCTGCGCCCGGCGCGCAGCGTCGCCGACTTCCGTACCCAGGCGATCGCCATGACCCTGGCCAACGCCTTGCTGGTCGTCGCGACGGCCAGCCATCTCTGGTCCGACATGAACTCGGGCGTGCCCATCGACAAACCGTGGATCTTCTGGATCTGGATCCTCATGTTCAGCTGCCTGACTCTGATCAGCGCCAGCCAGATTGTGCGCGTCCCCGCCCGCGCCGAAGCCGGCGGCTCCTGGGGCAAGGCGCTGCTGTCCATCCCGCTCTACGCCTTCATGGCGATCAATGGCAGCATTTATTTCATAAGCCACGGCGATCGCCCAGCCCTGTCCATCTACATGAACCAGATGCTCGATCTGTCGAACATCTTCCTCAATCTGGCGCTCTACATCTGGACCGGCATGCTGCTCAAGCAGACGCGCGTCGTCGACCATTTCCTCGACATTTTGCGCCCCTGGAAGTTCTCGCCGGAGATGCTCACCTACATCATCCTGCTCGCCGCCGCCGTGCCTACGGCCTACACCGGCGCCTCGGGGATCTTCGTCATCGCCGCCGGCCCCCTCATCTATCATGAAGTGCGCCACGCCGGTGGCAGCCGTCAGTTCGCCCTGGCGGCGACGGCGATGTCCGGCTCGCTCGGCGTCGTGCTGCGCCCCTGCCTGCTGGTCGTGCTGATCGCCGCCCTGAATAAGGAAGTCACCACCGCCCAGCTCTTCCAGTGGGGCTTTTGGGTCTTTCTGCTGACCTCGACGCTGTTCTTCGTCGTCTCGCAGCTGCACCGCGTCCGCCGCGTCCAGATCGAGCGTGCCAGCGTCGCCATTCCCGGCATGATCCGCAACTGCGTGCCGGTGGTGCCTTACATCATGATCATCGCCCTGGTCGTGCTCGCCTACCGCGTCCTGCTCAACACGCCGCTCAATGAGTTCACCGCGCCGGTGATCATGCCCATCATCATGCTGGTGCTGGTGGTCTTCGACAAACTGCGCCGCCCCACCGCCACCTCGAATGAACGGCGCAGTGAGCGTCGCTCCGGCCTGGAAGAGTCGGTGCGGCACGCCACCAACGAGACCACCGGTCACATCGGCGCCCTGATCATGCTCATGTGCCTATCCCTGTCTGTCGGCGGTCTGGTCGAGCGCTCCGGCATCATGGACCTAGCTCCGACCCACTTCCCCAACATCTGGCTGGCCATGGCCTTCCTGGTGGTCACCAAGGTGCTCGTCGGCATGGTCATGGACCCCTTCGGCGCCGTCATCCTGGTGTCCGGCACCCTGGCGCCGATCGCCTACCACAACGGCATCAACCCGGTGCATTTCTGGATGATGGTGCTGGTCGCCTTCGAACTCGGCTATCTGCTGCCACCGGTCGCCCTCAATCAGTTGCTGACGCGCCAGGTCATCGGCGAGGAGGAGATCGACAAAGCCGACCACGAGGTCAAGGATCTGCGCTTCTTCCGCCGCTATGAACGCTGGATCGTGCCGGTGACGGTGATGACCATCGGTCTGATCATCGTCGCCTTCGTCCCCCTGCTCATGGTCGGCAAGTAAACGTCCCATCGATTCCTCTCCGCCGCACGGCGGAGAGGAAATCCCTAGCTCAGCTCCGCCGCAGAACACGCTCGCGCAAAGGCATGCGCAGCGTCTGCCAGCGTTCACGCGGGATCATACGCAGCAGATAGGTCAAGGCCATCGCCGCGAACACCGTCGCCAGCAACGAAGGCAGCCAATCCATCTGCACCGGCAGCAACAACACGTCGTGCATCAGCACCGATGTCAGACAGATCACCGCCGCCGCGACACCGAGCCACTGCCGGCTCACCCAGGTGCCCGCCAGGAGCAAAACCAATCCGATGATTCCCACAACCTGAAGAAAATTGGGCATGACGATCGTCATTTTAAGTCACCTCGCATCACAGAAGCCTTAGGATGAACGCGCTTCCGTTCCGGTGGGGTCACCCACAGATGTGTCTCCGACATCTACCAGTATCATACACCAGATGACGGATTGTCTGGCAAGATACTTTTTATGACGGCAGAACGAGCGCTTCATGGCGGAAATTGTCTAACAATCACCGCCGCGATTAAGAGTACATGCGTTCACCGAAAATGGCAAGAACTAGATAACGCCGACTCTGTTACAGTCATCAATGGCGCAAAGAGGTTACCAAATGCCTCCAAGAGCCTGCACCAGCAAGGCCTCGGCATTGAGATCCTGGGCCTGTAGTTGCCGCCAGAGCAGCTCTTGTGCAAGCCAGTTGCTGCGCGCCTGCAGGACATTCGCCGCCGCCACCGTGCCGGCGTCGTACTGATGCTGGGTCAGCTGCAGAGTCTGCTGCGCCGTGCGCAGGCTGATCTGCGCCGCCGCTTCTTGTTGTCGCAACCCCTGCACCGCCACCCAGTCATCCTGAGCCTCCTGGATCGCCTGCAGAATCGTCGCTCGATATTGTTCTGCCGTCTGGCGATAACTGGCACGTGCGATCGCCAGTTCAGCTCGCCGCAAGCCCCCAGCAAAGAGAGTTTGCGCCAGACTCGGCCCGATCGACCAAGTGCGGTACGGCGTGGCGCGCAGGTAGCCGAGCTGACTGGATGAAAAATTCGCACCCAGACTCAGCACCGGAAACCAGGCCAGTTCCGCCACATGCACGGCGGCATTGGCAGCGGCGACTTGACGCTCGGCGGCGGCGACGTCGGGGCGGCGTTGCAGGAGAGTCGCCGGCAGTCCCGGCGCCACAGCGAGGCGTGCCGGTAAGCGCGTCGGCAAGGTCAGTGTCTCGATCCCCGCCGCCTCGCCACACAGCGTCGTCAGCGCGTGGCGCAATTGCTGTTCCTGCCAGCGATCGTGCACCACCTGCTGCTGGCTCGCCGCGAGATTGCCCTGCGCCAAGAGCTGCGCCGCCGAAGAGACGACCCCAGCGTCGAGCTGATGCTGGGTCATCGTCAGCAGACGCTGATTCAGGTCGAGCATCTCGCTATCGAGGCGTTGCTGCTGATCCGCCGCCAACAGCGCGAAGTAGGCTTGCGCCACCTGCGCAGTCAACGACAGCTGCGCCGCCGCCAGCAACTGCTGCTGCGCCTGCGCCAGCGCTTTCCGCTGCCGCACCTGCCAGCGGATCGTGCCCCAGAGATCAGGAACCCAGTTGGCTTGCGCGCCCCAGCCACGCGAGGTGCCGACCCCCAGGGCCGTCTGACCACGGCTCGCCTGGGCGCTGGCCGAGATTGAAGGCCACCACGGTGCCTCCGCCAGATCGATCTCGGCGTGCGCCTGATCCCACTGCGCGCTGGCGATGGCCAGGGTCGGATTGGAGCGCAAGGCCCGTGTTTCCAGGCCATCGAGAACCGGATCATGCCAGGCCTGCCACCAGGAACCCGCCGGCTTGCTTGCATCGGCCTGCGCCATCACCCAGTCGGCGCCGTCATAGTGTGCTGGCAATGCCACCTTGGCGGGCGCCGGCGGCTCGGCGCTACAGCTCAGCAGCGCCGCACACAGCAGCACACCACTCCCCCGCCCCGCCCATCTCATGCCTGCTTTTTGCGCCATCGCCATGTCTCCAGAACCACATAGATCACCGGTGTGGTGTAAAGCGTCAACCATTGGCTGAAGATCAGTCCGCCGATGATCGTCCAGCCGAGAGGTCGCCGCATCTCACTGCCCTCGCCCCAACCAAGAGCCAGGGGCAACGCCCCGAGCAGTGCCGCCAGCGTCGTCATCATGATCGGGCGATAGCGATGCTCACAGGCGAGTTCGATGGCGCGGCGGATCGTCTGGCCACGCCGCCGTTCCTGCTGCGCGAAATCGATCATCATGATGGCGTTTTTCTTGACGATGCCGATCAACAGGATGAGCCCGATCATCGCGATCAGCGTCAGCTGCAGATGCAGGAACAGCAAGGTCAGCAGGGCGCCCATGCCGGCGGAAGGCAGGGTGCTGAGAATGGTCAAAGGATGCAAAAAACTTTCATAGAGGATGCCAAGAACGATGTAGAGCATGGCGAGAGCGGCCAGGATCAAGAGCGGCTCGCTGCCCCTGTCCTGCTCGAAGGCCTTGGCGGTGCCCTGAAAACTGCCTTCGATGGCGCTCGGCAAGTGCATGTCGGCGACGCGGCGGTGGATGCGATCGACCGCCTGTGACAGGGCTACCCCATGCGCCAAGTTGAAGGACAAAGTGGCCGCCGCCAGTCCATCCTGGTGGCTGACGCTCAGCGGCGTCCAGTCCTGGTGCACCTGCATGACACTGTCGAGCGGCACACTGCGGCCGGTGCTGCTGTCCATATTGAGTTCATGCAGGCTGGCGGCCGATCGTTGCAAGGCTTCCGGCACTTCCAGCACGACGTGATATTGATTGAGCGGACCGTAGATCACCGAAACCAAGCGCTGCGCATAGGCGCTGTTGAGGCTGTCATCGACCTGCGCCATGTTGAGACCATAGACGGCGAGACGATCGCGATCGACGGCGAGCCGGGTCGCCTGACCGTGGTCCTGCTCATCCGAACTGACGTCCTCAAGACCTGGAATGCGGCGCAGGGCCGCTATCACACGCGGCTCATAGCGCCGCAAGAGCGCAAGATCACTGCTCTCCAGGGTGTATTGATAGAGGGCATTACTCGCCCGCCCGCCCATGCGCAGGTCTTCCATCGGCTGCAGATACATGCGCGCACCGGAGATCGCGGCGAGGCGCGGTCGCAGACGATCGATCACCTGCAAGGGACTGCCTCGCCCACGCGACTTGGGTTTCAGGCTGACGAAGAAAGTCGCAACATTGCTGGCGTCACCGGTCTTGCCACCGGTAAAGGCCATCACCTTGTCGACGGCGGGATCCGCCTGGATGATGCGCGAGGCCATCTGCATGCGCTGATTCATGGCGGCAAAGGAACTGCTCTGATCGGCCTGCAGGATGCCGCGCAGCCGCCCCGTGTCCTGGGGCGGCAGAAACCCCTTGCTGACAACGGTAAAAAGAAAGAGCGTCAGCAGCAAGGTCCCCAGCCACAGGACGAGCATCCAGCGTGGTCGCTGCAAAGCCCACTGCAAGGAACGTCGATACGCCGGCAGCCCATAAGCGACGTGACCGGCCGCCGCACTCGGGCGCAGCAAGCGCGAAGCCAGCACCGGCGTCAGAGTGAGCGAGATGATCATCGACAACAGCACAGCGAAGGCCAAGGTGATGGCGAACTCACGAAACAATCGCCCCATGATGCCGCCCATGAACATGATGGGGATGAAGACCGCGATCAGGGACAGGCTCATCGACAGGACGGTAAACGTCACTTCTGCCGTACCCCGCCGCGCCGCGCGCATGACCGGCATGCCGGCGTCGACATGGCGGGCGATATTTTCTAGGACGACGATGGCGTCATCGACGACAAAGCCCGCCGCCACGGTCATCGCCATCAGGGACAGCATGTCCAGGCTGTAGCCCCCAAGGTAGAGCGCCGCGCACGTTGCCAGCAGACTGACCGGAATACTGACGCTCGGAATCAAGGTGGCGTAAGCGTCACGCAGGAAGAGAAAAACGACGAGCACGACCAGCAACACCGAGATCAACAGACTGATCTCGACGTCCTGCAAAGCGACACGTATGGATGGCGAACGATCGATGCTCAGGCGCAGATGGGCGCTCCCCGGCAAGGCCGCCTGCAGTTCGGCGAGATGCGCTTTGACGCCTTCCACCGTCGCCAGAATGTTGGCTCCCGGTTGACGAAAGACGAGTATCACCACCGACGGCTCACCGTTCATCAGCCCGGCGTTGCGCGCGTCTTCAAGGCCTCGGCGCACATCGGCGACCTGGCGCAGGCGCAGGGCGTGACCCTGATGCCAAGCGATGACCTGGTCGGCGTAAGCGTGTGCCCGACTCAGCTGATCCTGGGCGGCTAGGACATATTGCCGACCGGCGCTGACGACATAGCCGGTGGGTGCGTGCACATTGGCGGTCTGCAGCGCCTGACGCAACTGCGCCAGGTCGAGCCCCTGCTGCGCGAGACGGCGCGGATCAACCGCGACGCGCACGGCCGGCAGGGAGCCGCCGCCGACGATCACCTGACCGATGCCATCGAGCTGCGATATTTTCTGCGCGATGATGCTCGACGCCAGATCATAGAGTTGGCCGCGATCGAGGACTGCCGAGGTCAAGGCCATGACCATGATCGGTGCATCGGCCGGATTGATCTTGCGGTAAAGCGGATACGACGGCATGCCACTCGGCAGCAGCGGCAACGCCGCGTTGATGGCCGCCTGCACATCGCGTGCAGCGCCATCGATGGAGCGATTGAGATCGAACTGCAGCACGATTTCGGTCATGCCGAGCGCGCTTTGCGAGGTCATTTCCTGTACACCGGCGATACGTCCGAGACTGCGCTCCAGCGGCGCCGCGACGGTGGCGGCCACCACCTCGGGACTGGCGCCGGGCAACTGCGCCTGCACCTGGATGGTCGGAAAATCGACCTGCGGCAAAGGCGCCACCGGCAGGAGTTCGAAGCCGATCACACCGGCCAGGATCAACGCCATGGTCAGCAGGGTGATGGCCACCGGACGGCGTAAAAAACCATCGCGCCATCTCACGATGCGCACTCATCATCGCGATGGCCGGACCAGATCAGATACAGCACCGGCGTCGTGAACAGGGTGAGCAACTGGCTGACCAGCAGGCCACCGAGCAGCGTCCAGCCCAGGGGCTGGCGCAGTTCGGCGCCGATGTGTCCGCCCTTGAGCAGGGGCAAAGCACCGACCAGGGCACAGAGCGTCGTCATCAGAATCGGGCGCAGACGCAAAAGACAGGCCTGCCGGATGGCGGCTGCCGGCGTCAGACCCTGCTCACGTTCGGCGACGAGAGCGAAGTCGATCATCATGATGGCATTTTTCTTGACGATGCCGATGAGCAAGATGATGCCGATGAGGGCGAGCATGTCGAGCTCCTGGCCGCGCCCAATCAGCACGACGAGCGCACCGAGCGCCGCCGACGGCAAGGTCGAGAGGATGGTCAGTGGATGGCGAAAACTCTCATAGAGGATGCCGAGCACGATGTACATGCTGAGAATGGCGGCGATCAGCAGGGCCAGCTGATGATCGAGAGCCGCCGAGAAGGCGCGCAGAACGCCCTGCTCGACCACCTGCACCCGCACCGGCAGATGCGCCTGCGCGATGGCGCGGCGCACCGCCTGGCGCCCGGCCTCAAGCGCATCGCCTGAACGCAGGTCAAAGGCCAGGGAAGCCGCCGGAAACTGCCCCTGATGATCGATGCGCTGTGGGCTCACGCCCGGCTGCACCTGGATCAGTTCACTCAAGGGCACAGGTCCCGCCGTCCCCGGCACATAGAGGCTCTGCAAAGCCCGGACACTCGAGTCGGCCGACTCGAGGATGATGCGATACTGATTCGCCGGCGTAAAAGTCGTGCTGATCATGCGTTGGCCAAAAGCGTCATAGAGGACGTTGTCGACCGCCGCCATGGTCACGCCATAACGCGCCGCCGCATCGCGATTGAGATGCAGCGTCAGCGTCGGTTCCTGGCGCGCCGCCTCCTCCTGGACGTGCGTCAGCTCACCCTGGCGACGCAAAGACTGCTGCAGAACGGCGGTACTGCGCCGCAACTCCTGACTGTCGACATCGGACAGGGTCAAGCGGTACGACGCGGCGCTGAAGTGATCATCGACCGCCATTTCCTGCACTGGGCGCAAAAAGAGCTGCAGATCCGGGTCGCGCGCGGCCCTCTCCTGCAGATGCTGCAGAACCTCAGCCATCTCGGGGCGTTGTGAGCGCGGCTTGAGGACGATATGGATACGACCCTCATCGCTGACCAGATTGTCACCATCGACGCCGAGCACCGAGCTGATCTGCGCGACCGCCGGATCCGCCGCCAGCGCCTGTACGAGACGCGCCTGAAGCGTCACCATGCCGGCGTAGGAGGTGCCGGCATCGGCGCGCGTCATGCCCTGGATCTCGCCGACGTCCTGTTGCGGAAAGAAGCCTTTCGGCACGATGAGATAGAGCGCGACGGTGAGGATGAAACTGAGGACAAAGCCCACCATGGTCCAGCGCCGGTGGCGCAGGACGACATCCAGTGCGCGGGCATAGAGATTGAGCAAGGTCTGCCACCAGATCGGCACCGTTGCCACGGACGCCGGACGGAGCAAACGCGCCGCCAGCATCGGCGTGAGGCTGAGCGACACCGCCGCCGAAATGAGGATGGTCATCCCGAGCGTCAGGGCAAACTCACGAAACAGGCGGCCGATGAGGTCATTCATAAAGACGAGGGGAATGAGGACGGCGAGCAAGGACAAGGTCAAGGAGACGATGGTGAAAGCCATCTGCCGCGCTCCCTGCAAGGCCGCTTGCAGGGGGGCCAGCCCCTCATCGATGCCGCGCGCGATGTTCTCGACCATGACGATGGCGTCATCGACGACAAAGCCGGTGGCCACGGTCATGGCCATGAGGGTGAGGTTGTTGATCGATAGGCCCGCCTGCTGCATGAGCGCGCAACTGCCGAGCAATGACAGCGGCACCGCCAAAGCCGGAATCAAGGTCGCCGACCAGGAACGCAAAAACAACTGGATCACCAGGATGACGAAGATGATGGCGAAGAGGAGCTCGACACTGACGTCGCGAATCGAGGCCCATATCGCCTGCGTGCGATCGACCACCACTTGCACCCGCACGTCGGCCGGCAGGCTGTTGCGCAAGCTCTGCAGACGACGCTTGAGCGCCGCCACCGTTTGCAGGACGTTCGACCCGGGTTGCCGCTGAATGGACAACAGGATCGCCGGTTTTTGTCCCAACCACGCCCCCTGATCGACATTCTCGGCGGCGTCGACGACGTCTGCCACATCGCTGAGGCGCAGGGCATGCCCTTGCTGATAGGCGATGATCAAACTGCGGTAATCGACAGCGTGCATGAGCTGATCGTTGGCGTCCAGGGTGGAGGCCTGCTGCGGGCCATCGAGACTCCCCTTGGCCATGGCGACGTTGGCCGTGAGAATCTGATTGCGCACGTCTTCCAGGCTCAACCCATGCGCACGCAGATCATCAATGCGGGCACGCAGGCGCACCGCCGGACGTTGGCCACCTTGCAGACGAACCAAGCCGACCCCCGGCACCTGCGACAACGGCAAGGCCAAGCGGTTATCGGCGAGATCCTCGAGACGGATCATCGACCCTTGCGTGGTGGTGATCGCCAGGCTCATGATCGGCGCATCACCCGGATTGACCTTGTTGTAGACTGGCGGCATGGGCAGATCCTTGGGCAAAAAGACCGCCGCCGCATTGATCCCCTCCTGCACCTCCTGCTCCGCCACGTCGAGACCGGTCTGCAGGGAAAACTGCAGCGTGATCGACGATGAGCCACTGCCACTGCTCGAACTCATCTGCTGCAGCCCCGGCATCTGGCCGAACTGACGCTCGAGCGGAGCCGTCACCATCTCCTCCATCACCTGCGGACTGCCGCCGGGATACAAGGTGAGCACCTCGATCGTCGGAAAATCGACCTCCGGCAGGGCCGCGACCGGCATGAAATGCAGACCAAGGGCGCCGCAAAGCGCCAGCGCCAGCATGAGCAGGGTGGTCGCTACCGGACGACGAATGAAGCTGCGGGTCACGCTCATGGCACCGGTGTGTCCTGCCAGATCTGCACCGCCATACCATCTTTCAAGCGATCGGTGCCGGCGACGATGAGCCGGTCGCCGGCGCGCAACCCTTGCGACACCCAGACGCGTTCGCCTTCCTGAGCAGAGACGACGACCTTGCGTGTCTGTACATGCCCCTGTTGCACGACATCGACCGCCGTCGCCCCACCGTGCTCGAGCAAGGCGCTGTGCGGTATCACGATCACCGCATGCCGCTGCAACAGCACCAGACGCGCCTCGACGAAGGCATTGGGCAGCAGGCGGCCCTGAGCATTGGCAAAACGCGCACGCAGCATCAAGGTGCCGGTCGCAACGTCGACATGATTGTCTTGACTGATCACCCGGCCGCGCGCCAGCAGATGCGCCCGCGCGTCATAGATGCGCACCTCGGGATGCGGGCCTGCCGCCATATAAGCTGCGACCTGATCCTGCGGCAGGCTGAAAAGCACGTCGATGGGGTCGATCTGCGCGACGCTGACGATGCCGTTGACATCGGCGATGTGCAAAATGTTGCCGGGATCTACCTGGCGCAAGCCGACCTGTCCGTTCAGCGGCGAGCGAATCTCGGTATAGGACAATTGCAGGCGGGCATTGTCGCGCGCCGCCTGATCCATGCCGACGATGGCCTGGTCCTGGCGCACCAGGGCATCCTGGGTGACCTTGGTCTGCTCAGCGATCGAGTTCTGCGCCAGCAGATCGCGATAGCGTTTCTGGTCGATCTCGGCATTGGCGAGGAGCTGACGATCGCGTTCAAGCTGCGCCTCGGCCTGGGCCAGGGCGATGCGATACGGGGCAGGATCGATCAACGCCAGCAACTGCCCGGATTTCACCCGGTCGCCTTCATGAAAAAAGAGCGTCTGCAGCGGCTGCGCCTCGAGCATGGTGTGAATGGTGACATTCTGCTCGGAGGTCACCGTTCCCGGCTCTCCCAGTGTCGCCACAAAATCCTCCGGCACCAGCGTCACTACATGCACGGTGGGAATGGCGGCGCGGTGTACCGGAGCGATGCGAGCGTGCGCCTCTCTCCGCCAGAACGCAGCGCCTGCGATCAACAGCACCAACAGGATGGCGATCCACCAAGACCTCATCGTCAAGATTCTCCCGTCAGAGCGGACAAAGCCGACAGCGGCCAGCGTGGCCGCAAACTCAAGCCCAGAGCATCTCCCTGGGCAGCGTGCAACAGGCGGCGACAGCCGGCGTAGGCGATCATGGCGCCATTGTCGGTGCACAAAGCCTGGGGCGGATAGACCAGGCGCAGCCCCGGACAGGCGGCGAGCTCACGGCGCAGACGCACATTGGCGGCGACCCCACCGGCCAGCACCAGGGTCGACAACCCGGTCTCCTGCACCGCGCGCTGGCATTTGCGCACCAAAGTGGCGACGACGGCGCGCTCAAAGCTGGCGCAGATGTCGGCGTCGCGCTGGCTTGAACGCGGCGCATCGATGATGACTTTGCGCACCGCCGTCTTGAGTCCGGAAAAGCTGAAATCGAGTCCCGGGCGATCGAGCATGGGCTGGGGAAAATCAAAAGCGGCGTCATCGCCCGTCTCAGCCAGACGCGCTACCGCCGGCCCGCCGGGATAATCGAGTCCGAGCATCTTCGCCACTTTGTCGAAGGCCTCGCCGACAGCGTCGTCGATCGACTCTCCGAGCAATTCATAGTCGCCGAGGGCGCGCACCCGCAGAAGCTGGGTATGTCCGCCGGAGACGAGCAAGCTGAGAAAAGGCGCCTGCAGATCGGTCGCATCCATCAGCGGCATTAGCAGATGGCCTTCGAGATGATGAATGCCGAGGGCGGGCACCCGCCAGGCATAGGCCAGCGCCCGCCCCGCCATGGCCCCCACCATCAGAGCTCCGGCCAGACCAGGACCTTGGGTATAGGCGACGGCGTCGGGAATCCGCCCCTCCGTGTCGGCGAGCAGTTCGCCCAGCAAAGGCAGAAAATGGCGAATATGGTCGCGCGCCGCCAGTTCCGGCACGACGCCACCATAGTCACGATGCAGAATCACCTGACTATGCAGGCGCTGCCCGAGCAAACCCCGCTCGCTATCATAAATCGCCAGACCTGTCTCATCGCAGGACGTCTCGATCCCCAGTACACGCACATCGGCCTCTCTTGCCTCACATCGTCGATGACCCGGCGACCCATAACGATGTCGTCGGGCTGACGTTGACAGTGTCGGTAAAAATGAAAGGATACCCTGCCGCAAGGGCGGCTGGCCATCGCGCACACCCGTGTGCAAGGTCGACTGCACAAAATTCTTGCATCGGCCACGCAGTCAGCATAAAATCTGCGGCCCTTGGGGCTCTTCGGGGCCACCCCCATCCATTTGAACAGGTGTTGTGTATGCCCGCTGTGAAGGTGAAGGAAGGCGAACCGTTCGACGTGGCTCTGCGCCGCTTCAAGCGCTCTTGTGAAAAGGCTGGCGTTCTGGCAGAAGTGCGCAAGCGCGAGTTCTATGAAAAGCCGACGCAGGAACGCAAGCGCAAGCAAGCGGCTGCCGTCAAGCGCCACGCCAAGAAAGTGGCACGCGAAGCCGTTCGCATCCAGCGCCTGTACTGATCGCGCCGTCGCAAGAACAGGACTGATATGACTTCGGCGACGCGAGCAGCGGTGAATGACGCAGTAAAGGCAGCGATGAAAGCCCAGGACAGGCCGCGTCTCGACGCCTTGCGCCTGCTCAGCGCGGCTTTCAAGCAAGTCGAAGTCGATGAACGCATCGAGCTCGACGAAGCGCGCGCTCTGGCCATCATCGACAAACAGGCGAAGCAACGGCGCGAATCGATCGCGGCGTATCGCCAGGCCGGTCGCGATGATCTCGCCAGCCGCGAGGAAGCCGAGCTCCAGGTTTTTCTTGAGTTCATGCCGGCTGCCCTCGATCTCGCCGAGATCGATCGCCTGATCACCACCGCGATCGCTGAAACCGGCGCCACGACGGCCCGCGACATGGGGCGCGTCCTCAACGTCTTGCGCCCTCTGCTCACTGGCCGTGCCGACATGGCGGCGGTCTCACAGCGTGTCAAGGAAAGCCTGAGCTGAGCCCATGGGGGCGCCATGAACTCACGCATCCCGCAGGCTTTCATCGATCGGGTTCTCGAGCGCACCGATCTCGTCGATCTCATCGACCAACGCGTCAAGCTCAAGCACAGTGGTCGCAACTACACCGCTTGCTGCCCCTTCCACCAGGAACGCACCCCTTCATTCACCGTCTCCCGCGAAAAACAGTTCTATTACTGTTTCGGTTGCAGCGCCTCCGGCAACGCCATCAGCTTTCTCATGGAGTACGAGCACCAGTCCTTCATCGAAGCCCTGCGCCAACTCGCCAGCCCGCTCGGCATGGAACTGCCGCGTGCTGAGGAAGTCGTCAACGATACGACAACGCCGCTCTATACCGCCATCGCCGCCGCCTGTCAGTTCTATCGCCAGCAATTGCGCCAGCATCCACAGCGCCAACGGGCCGTCGACTATCTACAACAGCGCGGCCTCAGCGGCGACATCGCGCGCGACTTTGGCCTAGGCTACGCCCCACCCGGCTGGGATCACCTGGCACGCCAACCCTGGAGCGAGGCCCAGCGCCAGGCGCTCATCGACTGCGGCCTGATCCTGCCGCGCAAGTCCGGGCCCGGCTTCTATGACGCCATGCGCGACCGGGTGATTTTCCCCATCCGCGATCTGCGCGGACGCAGCATCGGCCTCGGTGGTCGCGTCCTCAATGACGACAAACCCAAATATCTAAACTCGCCGGAATCTCCGATCTTCCACAAAGGCCAGGAGCTCTATGGCCTGTATGAGGCGCGCCAACACGGCAAACTGGCACGACTGCTCGTGGTTGAAGGCTATATGGACGTCATCGCCCTGGCGCAACACGGCCTGCATTTTGCCGTCGCCACCCTGGGCACGGCCACCACCCCCCAGCACATTGAACGACTGTTGCGGCAAACATCAGAGATCCTCTTCTGCTTCGACGGCGATGATGCCGGCCGCCGTGCCGCCTGGAAGGCGGTGCAGGCCTGCCTGCCCGCGCTCACCGACGGTCAACGCGTCGCCTTCATGTTCCTGGAGCAGGGCGAAGACCCCGACAGTCTGGTGCGTCGGATCGGCGCCGCCGGCTTCGCCGCTCTCATGGAGCAGGCGCAGGGCCTGGCGGACTTCCTGTTCGCGCATCAGAGCGCCGATCTGCAGCTGCAACGTCTCGAAGACAAAGCGCAGTTGGCGCAACGGGTGCGCGCCCTGATCGAGCCGATGCCGCCGTCGATTTATCGCCAACTGTTCGAGCAACGCCTGCGCGAAGTCACCGGCCTGGAGGCGGCGACGCCGCCCGCGCTCGAGAAAAAAACCGCCACCGCGACCGTGACGCCGGCGCCCAAGCGCCGCGCCGCGCGCGCCATGACGCGCGCACGCCATGGTCTGTGCGACAAAGCGCTGCGCCTGCTCATGCTCAACCCAGGTCTCGCCGCCCGACTGCATCCCCCGGATCTCGACGAATGCGCCCTGGAACACTGGCCCCTGCTGCGCGCCGTCCTCGACATGCTGCAGAGGCATCCACAGATGAGCACCGCCGGGCTGCTCGGCGCTTGGCACGGCAGCAACGAGGGCGAAGAACTCGCCGCCCTCGCCGCCCACGAGTTCCTGCTCACCCCGAGCATGGCCGAAGGCGAGATCGAGGACATCGACCTCGCCCTTCGCCGTACCGGCCTCGAACATCAGCTGAAACGCCTGACCGAGGCGGTGCAGGAGCAACCGAGTCGTGAGCGCCTCGAACAGCAATGGCGCTTGCGTCATGAAATCGAACAACTGCGCCGTCGCCGTCCAACACCGCCGGCGGACTGATCCATGGCCGCCAGAAAAGACCCACCACCTTCCAAAAAGCCATAAAAAGCATTATCATTGAACGTTAGCCTGCGCATATCTTGGGACCCCATCTCGATGAGCCATTCGAATCACGACAAGCAGACATCCCAACTTCAGGAACTGGTGGCACGCGGCAAGGAACAGGGTTATCTGACCTATGCTGAAGTCAATGACCACCTCCCCGAGTCGGTCACCGATAGCGATCAGATCGATGACATCATCCAGATGCTCAAGGATCTCGGCATTCCCGTGCATGAACGCGCGCCGAGCCCGGAAGATATGCTCGGCGAAGACGCCGGTGAAGTCATCGATGATGAAGTGGCCGCTGAAGAAGCCGCTGCCGTCCTCGCCGCCGTCGAAAGCGAGCCGCATCGCACCACCGACCCGGTGCGCATGTATATGCGCGAGATGGGCACGGTCGAATTGCTCAACCGCGAGGGCGAAATCGCCATCGCCAAACGCATCGAAGACGGCATCCGCGAGATGCTGCGCAGCATCGCCTTGTGGCCAGGCTGCATCGATCTGGTGCTGAGTGAATACGACGCCGCCAGCTCAGGCGAAAAACGTCTGACCGACGTCATCAGTGGCTATCTCGACCCCAACGATGACGGCGCCGCCGGGGAAGTCGAACAGCCGCCCCTGCCGAGCAGCGCGATCAAGGCCAGCGGCGAAGATGCCGAAGACGAACTCGATGAAGAAGAAACGGCCACTGCGGAATCGGAAGAAGACGATCCGGTGTCCTCGCTCGACCCGGTGCTGGCCGCCGAGCGCTTCGAGTCCTTGCGCAAACAGCTGAGCAAGACCCAGACCTCGATCCGCCGCAACGGCCGCGAGGCGAAGACGGCGATCAAGAATCTCGAGGAACTCGCTGATCTGTTCATGATCCTCAAGCTGACACCGCGCATCTTCGAAGGTCTGATCGAACAGATTCGCAGCGTGCAGGACGAAGTGCGCCTGCAGGAAAAAACCATCATGCACATCTGCATCAAGCGGGTGCGCATGGAACGTCGCCAGTTCATCGATCTGTTTCCCGGCCATGAGACCGATCTGTCCTGGGTCGAAGAACAGCGCCAAAGTGGTCGCCCCTGGGCGGCCGCCCTCGATCAATATGGTCCCGAGATCCTGCGCGCCCAGCGCCGCCTGCACGAACTGGCGAGCGATCTCAATCTGACCATACGCGACATCAAGACCATCAACAAAGCCCTGTCGGTCGGCGAAGCCAAAGCGCGCAAAGCGAAGAAGGAAATGGTCGAGGCCAATCTGCGCCTGGTGATCTCGATCGCCAAGAAATACACCAACCGCGGCCTGCAGTTCCTCGATCTGATCCAGGAAGGCAACATCGGCCTGATGAAAGCCGTGGACAAGTTTGAGTACCGTCGCGGCTACAAGTTCTCGACCTATGCCACTTGGTGGATACGCCAGGCGATCACGCGTTCGATCGCCGACCAGGCGCGCACCATCCGCATCCCCGTGCACATGATCGAAACCATCAACAAGCTCAACCGCATCTCGCGCAAGATGTTGCAGGAGATGGGACGCGAGCCGACGCCGGAAGAACTCGGGCGCGAGATGGACATGCCGGAAGAGAAAGTGCGGCGCGTCCTCAAGATCTCGAAAGAGCCGATCTCCATGGAGACGCCGATCGGTGACGATGAAGACTCGCATCTTGGGGACTTCATCGAAGACACGACGATGATCTCGCCCATCGACTCAGCGACGGCGGAAGGTCTGCGTGAAGCGACGCGCGAGGTGCTCGCCAATCTGACTGCGCGTGAGGCGAAGGTGCTGCGCATGCGCTTCGGCATCGACATGAACACCGACCACACCCTCGAAGAGGTCGGCAAACAGTTCGACGTCACGCGCGAGCGTATCCGTCAGATCGAGGCCAAGGCTCTGCGCAAGCTGCGCCATCCCTCGCGCTCGGAACACCTGCGTTCTTTCCTCGACAATGAGTGAGAGCCCCTGTCAGCGCCATTGAAATCGTGTAGAATCGCGCCGCAGCCTCGTGCCGCGCGCGATGCTGTAGAAGGGCCTCTAGCTCATGCTTGGTTAGAGCAGCGGACTTGAAGTCGCCACGCCTAAGGCCCCTGCGGGTACGGCATGGCGAGATTGGGTTGCCCCTGGGTAAGTTGACTCTGCCCTCGGGTAGAACTGCTCAAAGTCGGGGAAACCTCTGCCGTCATGGCGTGGCAATCCCGAGCGAAGCTCTCCTTGCGAGAGAACGTGTAGAGACTGTACGGGCAGGTCGTAAAGACAAGAGACAGTCCAGACCCCAAACCCGAAAGGGGTGGTGAAAGCCATAGTGGGTAAGCATAATCCGTTGGTGCCGGGTTCGACTCCCGGGGGGCCCACCAATCCTGAAAGGTAGGATACTTCTCCGGCCTTTTTTATTGCCTGCTAAACGCCAGATTGAGTTATTGTCAATTCTGGTGTATGGGTGTCTGAGCGGCTGAGCCATCAGGCGGCGAGTTCCTGTTGAGGCGGTGGATTGTCCAGCACCGCGTCTCCATCCTTGAAGGGAACGCCCTTCAGCAGCAATTCAATCCGGTCTGCGCCCTTGATGCGACGCCACGATTTCTCGGCCTCCTCGATGAGCTTGAAGGCCAGCCCCAGGAAGG
>JAJZBU010000028.1 GCA_021851865.1 Pseudomonadota bacterium
GGGGATGCGCAGCTCCACGGTACCAGCTCGCGTCTCCCAATCTCTGCCGCGGTAGCCGTTGCGCTGGACCTGGCGTTCTCCAGGCTTGCGCTCCCCATGAGCAGCCCCCGTCAGCCCTTCGACTTCCGGTTCCATCAGCCGGTGCGCGGAAAAGCTGATCATGTCTCGGAGCAAATCTGAATCAGAGCTCTTTTCAAGCAGCGCCTGAAGAGCCGATCATGTCATCGGTCATCGTCGTCATCCTCTGTGTTGTTTAGTGTGCAAACCAAACTCTACCGAAGATGCGCGATGACCAGCTACTCCCTTCTGTTACACCACTTCCTGGGACACGATCGTCCCCTCAAACCGGTTCAGCTTCATGCTCGAGGTGTCAGCTGGCTTGCGTGTAGTTGACATCCTCCCCGGCCTGAAGGCCGGAGATTCCTACGCTGCTACGCATGGATGACTCCGCACATAGTCGCTTCGGTGGGTTCCTGCTTCACAGAGGGGCCTGACTGCACCACTTCTCCACAGGCTGCAACGCGGTATCCCCGCGCCAGAATGTTGATCGCGCCGACGACATCGGCGTTGTCCTCGAAGTCGCAATCGACGCAAGCGAACTTCGCCGGTGTCGTCCGGTTGCCCGCGCTCACGCAACCGCAGGCAGGACAGGTCCGGCTCGTGTTCTGCGGCGGCCCAGCGATGAGCCAGCCGCCGCTCCACGCCAGTTTGTAGTCCAACTGGCGGCGGAACTCGAACCAGCCCTGGTCGAGGATGGACTTGTTCCGTACCTGCAAGTCCTCGATGGCGACCATCGCGTGGTTTTGGCTGATGGCGGTCGTGGCCTTGTGCAGGAAGTCGCGGCGGGCGTGTAGGCGCTGGACGTGGCGTGCTTGCTCGCCATGGCAGCCTGATCGAGCAGCAAACCATGCCTACCCGAGGCAAGAGTGACCGGCGCTGTTACACCACGCCCTGAACGGCGGGGCTTGTCGCGCACCGGGTCAGAGACTCATCTGCCGCGCCATGGCGCGTAGATCGGGGCCTTGTTCGCGCAACAGGTTGTCGACGCAGTCCTGTGCTGGCGCGAGCTCCAGAGGCAGACCGGCGATCCGGTCGGCGCTGACCGGGCGATGCTCGAGGAGACACCGGGTCAGACCGAGCAGGCGCGGCAGAAAATCCTGTGGACCGGCGAGGTCCGGGCAGTTCTGGTAGCGCAGGGCGGCGATGATCTCAGCGCCCATATGCCAGTGCTGGAGGAGCCAGGCGGCCAGTTGATGGCGGGTGACGCCGAGCAGCTGGCGCTCGATCGTCTCGACGTCGAGATGGGGATTGGCTTCGATATGGCGACAGACCATGGAGAAGTGGCCGGGAAAGAGGTGGGCGCTGATCAGCTGGCCGAAATTATGCAGCAGACCGCACAGGTAGGCTTTGCTCCCCTGCAGACGAAAATGACGCGGCATGAGCTGGACCAAGGCGAGTGCCGACTGCGCCGTCTGCGCCGCTTGTTCCCAGTACGGCGCCAGACCGCAGGGGCCATCCTGTGGCAGGCTCAGGCTATGCCCGAGCGACAGGCCGAGCGCCATGTTCAGCACCATGTCGAAGCCGAGAACGCGCATGATGGCGTCTTCGACGCTGTGCACGCCGGTGCTGCCATAGAAGGGTGATGACGCCCAGCAGATGACCTGGGCATTGAGCGCCGGATCACGCTCGATCACCGCCGCCAGGGTTTCGACGCGCGCTTCCGGATCGGTGCGCAGGCGCAGAATCTGGCGGGCGGTCTCTGGCATGGGGGGGATTTCCAGAGTTTCTTCGAGGCGCTGGCGTATACGCAAAGAGGTGAGTGATTCGACCGAGCGCATGATTCGTGAAGCGTCGTCGCCATCCCTGTCGACCGGTAGCACGGCGCTGCACAGGTGGACGGTCTCACCGTCGCTGTCGTGGATCAGTCGCATCAGCTCGGGCTGATCGATACGCAGTAGACAGCCCTGGTCACCGCTGTCGATGAGATAGTGGGCGTGACCCAAGACGCTGGCATCGACCAAGGTGTGCAAGTCGGCGATGGGTAGGACGCCGCTCGGTTGCTGAATGCCGAGGCGACGGAAGAGACGCAGGCAGTGGGCCGCACTCATGATGGTGAAATTGCGGCCAAAGGTTTCGGCCAAGCTGTGCAGACGCAGCATGTGCGTGGCCGGAAACAGAACCTGCAGGGTGCCAAGAGAGTCTTCAAGATAGACGACCTGCAGGCGCAATGCGTCGGGCACAGCTTGGGTCGCGAGGTCATAGCGATAAGCGTGTTCATCGAGAAATTTCTTCACCCGCCAAGGCAAGGTCATCAGCGTCCTCCTGTGTGCGGCTCAGTATAGACAAAGAATACGGGCTCACTGTCCTTCAAGCGCGTGCGAAACGTGAACGCTCGCCTTGCCAAAGCTGGTGGCGGCGCATCAGTTCTGGCTCCGGCAGTTCCAGCCAGTGACGGGCGAGAGCGTTGGCCGTCGACATCAGATCGGCGTCGCGCTGCAGATCAGCGATGCGCAGACCGATCACCCCCGCTTGGCGGGTGCCGAGAAACTCGCCGGGACCGCGCAGCAGCAGATCCTGCTCGGCGAGAAAAAAGCCGTCTTGGCTCTGCCGCATCAGAGCGAGACGCTGGCGCCCCGCCGCACCGAGCTCGGCGCCATAGAGCAGCACGCAGTAGCTGTCCTGCTGACCACGTCCGACACGGCCGCGCAACTGATGCAGCTGGGCGAGACCGAGGCGTTCGGGGTTCTCGATGATCATCAGGCTGGCCGTGGGAACGTCGACACCGACCTCGATGACGGTGGTGGCGACGAGCAGATCGAGCTCGGCACGGGCGAAGGCCTGCATGACCGCGGCCTTGTGCTCACCGCTGAGACGGCCGTGGACGAGGCCGATGCGCAGTTCGGGCAGGGCCTCGCACAGTTCTGCGTGGCAGTCTTCGGCGGCCTGTGCTTGCAGGCTGTCGGAGGTTTCGATCAAGGTGCATACCCAGTAGGCCTGACGCCCCTGACGACAGGTGTCGCGCAGGCGCAGCATGAGTTCCGCGCGGCGATTCTGCGGCAGAACGACGGTGGTGATCGGCAGACGTCCTGGTGGCAACTCATCGATGACGCTGCAATCGAGATCGCCGTAACAGCTCATCGCCAGGGTACGGGGAATCGGGGTGGCGGTCATTACCAGGAGGTGGGCTTCATGGCCGGCGGCGGCTTTGTCGCGCAAGGCGAGACGTTGGCTGACGCCAAAACGGTGTTGCTCATCGATGATCACCAGGCCGAGACGCTGGAAGCTGACTTCCGCCTGAAAAAGAGCGTGCGTTCCCACCACCAGGCCCTGTTCACCTTGCGCCAGACGGAGGAGCAACTGTCGTCGCGCCTTGCCGGTGATGCGCCCGGACAGAAAAGCAGGGGACTGTCCGACCGCCGCCAGCCAGAGCTGCATCTTGCTATACAGCTGCTCGGCGAGCAGGTCGGTGGGCGCCATCAACGCCACCTGCCAGCCGGCGTGTAGAGCCTGTGCTGCGACGAGGGCGGCGACGGCGGTCTTGCCGCTGCCGACGTCGCCTTGCACCAGGCGCTGCAGGGCCTGACCACGACCGAGATCGTGCAGGATCTCATCGACGACGCGCGCTTGCGCCGGCGTCAGCGTGAAGCCCATCGCCGCCAGCAGCTGTTGGCGCAAGGCTTCATCCTGCCGCAGGATCCAGGCTGGACGCTGCTGCGCCGCCTGCTTATGGCGCAGCAGGGCGAGCTGCTGCGCCGCCAGTTCTTCGACGATGAGGCGGTACTGCGCCGGATGTCGGGCGCGGGTGAGCAGCGCCAGATCGGCGTCGTGCGGCGGCTGGTGCAGATAGTGCAGGGAACGATGCAAGGACCAGCCGTCGATGCGCAGCCCATCGTCGACATCGAGCTGACGCAGGGCGGCGGCGATCAGGGCGCGCAGCTGCCCTTGGCGCAGTCCTTCCACCAGAGGATAGGTGGGGATCAGGGCGAGAGTGTTGTCGTGCTCGATCTGTGGGTGCAGCATACTGAGGCGAGGCCCCTGGGCGCGTACTTCGCCGTAGACGCGTAAGCGCGCGCCGAGCTCCGGCGCATGCCGGCGGCCAGCGCGCATATTGAAAAAACGCAGCAGGATCTCGCCTTCGTCGTCGCGCAGTAGGACCTCGAGACCGGGGCGACGACCGGGTAAATCGCGCTGGCTGACGACCACTCCCTCGATCTGCGCCTGTTCGCCGACGCGCAGGCTGACGATGCGGCGCAGTTGACGGCGGTCTTCGTAGGCGCGCGGCAGATGCAGCAGCAGATCGGCCATGCTGATGATGCCGAGGGTCGCCAGACGGGCACCCAAGGTCGGGCCGACACCGCGCAGTTCGCCCACCGCTTTTTGGCTGAGCTCGAACAGATCGCTCATGACATGTGTGCGCCAGCCAAGCGTAAGGAGTGTAGCTGTGCCAGCAGCGCGTGCAGGGAATGCTGGCGGCTGGGGGGGTGATGGTACACGAGACTGACCTCGCGTCCGCTCACCGGACGCAGTGGTCGCGCCACGAGCAGGCCGTCCTGGGCGAGCAAGCTAGGCAGCGCCGTGGCGGGAGCGAGGGTGACGCCCATGCCGAGGGCGACCATATGGCGCAGGGTCTGCAAAGAACTGCCACTCGGCAGATGGCGCTGTGCGTCTGCGGCTTTCCAGGTCGGGCAGGCCACCAGCACCTGGTCGCGCAGGCAGTGGCCTTCCCCGAGCAGCAGAACTTCTTCGGCGTCGAGATCGCCGGGGCAGAGGCTGGTCTGCGCGGCGGCAGCGTGCTGGTAAGGCAGTAGCGCGTAAAAGTCCTCATGATAGAGGGTATGGGTGCGCAGACCTGGCCGCTCCTGCGCATCGGCGATGATGATGGCGTCGAGCTCACCTTGCAGCAGGCGATCGAGGAGGGCCGCGGTGTAGTTCTCCTCGATCAGCAAGGTCAGACCCAGATCGCTGGCGCGAAGAGCGGCGACGAGGCTGGGCAGAAGATAGGGGGCGATGGTGAAGATGCAGCCGAGGCGTAGTGGCAGGGTCAGCTCGTCGCTCTCCCGGACCAGGTTCTGCAGTTGCTCGGCGGCGGCGAGGACCTGCTCCGCCTGTGGCAGAAGCCGCGCCCCGGCGGCACTCAGCAGCAACTCCTGGCGGCGTCGCTCGAACAGGCGGACACCCCATTCGCTTTCGAGCTTGCGCAGGGCTACCGAGAGCGTCGGTTGACTGACATGGCAGGCGTCAGCACTACGGCCAAAGTGGCGCAGGCGCGCCAGGGTGACGAAATAACGCAGATCGGTGAGCGTCACGTCGGCTCCTCCCTCAGATCCTGCGGCACAGCATAACGCAGAAGCGGCGTCGTCGGCAGGCGGCGGAAGGTGGCGTCGTGCCGACGAAAGGTGATTGTTGGCGGCAAAAAATCGTCATATACTCGAGACCGGGCATGGTGCCCTCTATATGCGCCCGAGTCGCGTCAGAAGATTTGCGTCAGAGTCGTGCACATTTGCACACGAAGTCGTAGGTCCAGGGATGGCTGTCAGTCATGAAGCCGAATCTTGGAGCGGGATGCTCGTGAAACTGGGTGTGCATGGCGCGTGTGCGTCGCTTGATTTCGCGGGGATACAGATAATTATGATGACAAAAACCCTGAAAAGACCCTTAGCATGTTTATTTTTTGCCGCGATGAGCTTGTCTTCCTGGGCTGGACTGTTCGGTAGTTCGCACGATGAAGGCATCGCTGCTTATCAGCGCGGTGACTATGAGGCGGCAGCTAACAATCTGATGGATGCGGCGACGCGTGACGATCCGGAAGCTTATTTCTATCTTGGCCAGCTCTATCGTCAAGGCCTCGGTGGCCTGACCCGCAACGATGACAGCGCTTTTCGCCTGATCAAGGCGTCGGCGAACGAGAATTATGCCCCTGCCGCCATGGCGCTGGCGGACTGGTACAAGACCGGCGGTGGTCGTATCCACGCCAACCCCACTTTGCGCATACTCTGGCTCGAGAAGGCGGCGCACCAGAACGTCGTCGCCGCCGAGTTGCAGCTGGCCAAGATCTATCAGCAGGGTGAAGGCGTGTTGCCCGATCCCGACATGGCTCGCCACTGGTGGCAGCTCGCGGCCAATCAGGGCAACAGCGAGGCGCAGCAGGCCCTCGGCCAACTGCCAGCACCCTCGCCGAGTGAAGTTGCGACCAGCACCATTCAGGTCGGTGGCGCCAGCAACAACTGAGGCGCCACGTCGTCGCCACCACGTTGCGCCACCACGCTGCAAAGAACGGCAGCCTCAGCGGGCTGCCGCACCTCGTACCATGATCCCATCCATCTCGACCAGCGCCTGCCGTGGCAGCGCCGCGACGCCGACGGCTGCGCGCGCCGGAAAGGGCTGGCGCATGACGCTGGCCATGATTTCGTTGACCAGGGCGAAATGTGTCAGGTCGGTGAGATAGACGTTCAGTTTGACGAGGTCGTCGATACTCCCCCCCGCTGCCGTACATACCGCGCCGAGGTTGGCGAAGACCTGTCGGATCTGCGCCTCAATGCCCGCCGCCAGGGTCATGCTGTGCGGATCGAGACCGATCTGGCCCGATAGATAGACGGTGTCGCCGACGGCGACCGCCTGCGAATAGCTGCCGATGGCGGCGGGTGCGTGTTCGCTTTCAATGATGTGACGTTGGCTCATGCCATTCTCCTCGTCCAGGGCTGATGAAAGGGGGGGGGCGGTCGTCGGTCGCTCAGGCGCGCACGCGCGCCACCTTGCTCACCGCCGGCAGATGGCGTATGCGGCGGAGCACGCGCGCCAGATGGACGCGGTTCTTGACGTGGATGCTCATGTTGACGACGGCCTGACGGGCGTCGCGCTCATGCAGGGCGAGGGATTCGATGCTGGCGTCGGCCTCGGTCACCTGTGTCGCCAGAATGGCCATAAGGCCGCGCTGGTTTTCGATATCGATGCGCAGGTCGACCTGAAATTCGCGATCCAGCCCCTCGGCCCAGGCCAGGGCGAGGCACTTCTCTGGATTTTCGCGCAGCTCAGCCGCGATGTTGCCGCAGTTGTCGCGGTGCACGACCAAGCCCTTGCCCGAACTCATGTGCCCGATGATCTCATCGCCGGGCAGGGGGCGGCAGCAGCGCGCGTAGGTCACCACCATGCCTTCGGTGCCACGGATGGCGATACGGCGACCGCCGGGACTCGGGCGTTGGTCTTCGTCGCCGGTGAGACGATGCGCCACCAGCGGCGCTAGGCGATTGCCGAGACCGATCTCATGCAGGAGCTGGGCGATGTCGCTGAGGGCCATCTCCTTGAGGACTTGGCTGAGGTGCTCAGGATCGATCTGCGTCAGGGTGCAACCTTGGCCGGAGAGCGCCCGCTCGAGCAGCCGGCGACCGAGATCGATGGCTTCAGAGGACTGTTGGTCCTTGAGAAAATGGCGGATGCAGGCGCGTGCCCGGCTGGTGACGACGAAGTTCAACCAAGCGGGATTGGGGCGTGCTCCCGGCGCCGTCACGATCTCCACCGTCTGACCGCTTTGCAGGGCGAGAGACAGGGGGGCTAAGCGATTGTCGACGCGCGCGGCGACGCAGGTGTCGCCGATGTCGGAGTGCACCGAATAGGCGAAATCGACCGGTGTGGCGCCCTGTGCCAGGGTCATGATGTGGCCTTTCGGCGTGAAGACATAGACTTCATCGGGAAAGAGATCGATCTTGACGTGCTCGATGAACTCCATCGAGTTGCCGGCATTGCGCTGAATCTCGAGGAGAGACTTGATCCACTCGTGCGCGCGCGACTGCGAGGTGTTGGTGAAGCCTTCGGATTTGTACAGCCAGTGCGCGGCGATGCCATTTTTGGCCATCGCTTCCATGGCCTCGGTGCGCACCTGGATCTCGATCGGAACACCGCGCTGGCCGATGAGGACGGTGTGCAGCGACTGGTAGCCGTTGGCCTTGGGGATGGCGATATAGTCTTTGAACTTGCCCGGCACTGGCTTGTACATATTGTGCACCAAGCCGAGGATACGGTAGCAGGTGTCGACCTGGTCGGTGACGATACGAAAACCGTAGACGTCCATGATCTCGGAGAAGGATTTGCGCTTCTCGCGCATCTTGGTATAGATGCTGAACAGGTGCTTCTCGCGGCCGATGACGCGGGCGCTGATGCCCTCGCTGCTGAGGCGTTCGCTTAGTGCCTGGCTGATGCTGGCGAGCAATTCCTTGCGATGACCGCGCGCTGAGCGGACCGCTTTGGCGATGCGCGCCGCGCGCATGGGATGGAGGGCGGCGAAGCCGAGATCCTCGAACTCCATACGCAGCTCGTTCATGCCCAGGCGATTGGCGATGGGCGCATAGATCTCCAGGGTCTCATCGGCGATGCGCCGGCGCTTCTCGAGGGAGAGAACGTCGAGGGTGCGCATGTTGTGCAGGCGATCGGCGAGCTTGACCAGGATGACCCGGATGTCCTGGGTCATGGCCAGCATCATCTTGCGAAAGTTCTCCGCTTTCGCTTCCGCCTTCGAGCCGAACTGCACCTGCGTCAGCTTGGTGACACCGTCGACCAGCTGCGCTACCTCGTGGCCAAACTCGGTCTCGATCTCGGCTTTGCCGATGGCGGTGTCCTCGATGACGTCATGCAGCATGGCCGCCATGATGCTCTGGTGGTCCATGTGCATGTCGCAGAGGATGTTGGCGACCGCCAGTGGATGGGTGATGTAAGGGTCGCCGTTACGACGGAACTGACCGAAATGGGCGCGTTCGGCGTAGAAATAGGCGGCACGGATGGACCCGACCTGCGCCTGCGAAAGATAGGAGTCGAGGCGCGAGCAGAGTTCGTCGATACCGCGCGTGACCCACGCCTCGGCCGCCCCCGGTGTCATGGCATCACCCCGGGATCAGGACGCCTCGCCGAGGTCGAGCAGCAAGGCTGGCGCCGGTTCCGGCAGGTGAATGTGCTCAGGCTCGGAGAGCACGTCGCGTGTCACCAGCCCTTCGGCGATCTCGCGCAGGGCCATGACGGTGGGCTTGTCGTTGTCCCAGGGCAGCTGCGATTCCTTGCCGCCGGTCGCCAGCTGGCGCGCACGCCGACTCGCCACCAGAACCAGCTCGAAGCGATTGTCGAGTCTTTCCAGACAGTCTTCCACGGTGACCCGTGCCATGACGGCTACCTCAATGAAAAATAGGACTTTTCATCATACTTTAGAGATCGCTGGACAGCAAGTCCCGAAGCAGTGCCGAATGTCTTTGACTTTGCTGTGGCGTGCGCAGACGGGCGGCGGCGGTGATGACGCGCAAGTCGGCGAGAGCCTGGTCGAAGTCATCGTTGACGACGAGATAGTCGAAGTCCTTGCCATGCCCCATGTCGGCGCGCGCCTGTTGCAGACGCGCGGCGATGACTTCGGCGCTGTCCTGGGCGCGCGCGCCTAGGCGTTCGGCGAGGGCGGCGAGGGTCGGCGGCAGGATGAAGATGGTGACGGCCTGCGGATAGAGACGGCGGATCTGGGCAGCGCCCTGCCAGTCGATTTCGAGCAGGACATCGCGATCGGCGGCGAGCAGGTCGGTGACGCTGGCGCGCGTCGTGCCATAGTGGTTCCCGAAGACTTCGGCGTGCTCAAGAAAGTCGCCGGCGGCGACGGCGGCGGCAAAGGCGGCGGCACTGACGAAATGATAGTCGTGACCATCGCGCTCACCCGGACGCGGCGCCCGCGTCGTGTGCGAGACCGAGACCGCCAGGGTCGGGTGATCGCGGCGCATGGCCGTGACCAGAGAAGTCTTGCCGGTGCCGGAGGCGGCGCTGATGACGAACAAGGATCCAGGCATAGGGGACTCGAGGGTGGCCAGTCCCCGCCATTATAGCCTGCGTCGCCGCACTGGTGCAGGCGCGGTCACTCGAGATTCTGCACCTGTTCACGCAGTTGCTCGATGATGAGCTTGATTTCGACCGCCGCCATGGTCTGTTCGGCGGCGACCGACTTGGCGGCCAGGGTGTTGGCCTCGCGGTTCATTTCCTGCAGCAGAAAGTCGAGTTGCCGACCGACCTGGCCGCCACATTCGAGGATGCGCAGGAACTCACCGTTATGGGTGCGCAGACGCGCCATCTCCTCGGCGACGTCGCTGCGTTGTGCCAGCAGCACCAACTCTTCGTGCAGACGCTCACCGCTCGCTTCCGGCACGGCGGCGAGAAGGAGGCGGCGCAGACGTTCGCTCTGCTGCGCGAGCAGCTGGGGCAGGGCGGCTTCGAGGTGTTCGAGGTGGCCAGCAAGAGCGAGCAGACGCTCTTCCAGAATACGGCGCAGGGCTTCGCCTTCACGTTCGCGCGCGGCGATGAACGGGCGCAAGGTGGCGGTGACCAGATCGAAGACGCTCTCCTTCGCCAGCGTCGTCGGCGTACTGTTGAGCACGCCGGGAAAGCGCAGCACATCGAGCGCCTGCAGCGGGGCGCTGTGGCGCGCCATGGCGTCGACGTCGGCGGCGAGCTGGATGATACGGGCAGCGAGCTCGCGATCGAAGGTCAGGTCAGCTTGCCGCACCTGCGTCTCATGCACCCAGAGCTCGACTTTGCCGCGTTGCAGATGCTGGCGCAGATGCTCGCGCAGTTCCGGCTCCAGGGCGCGCAGCGTGTCCGGTAAGCGCAGATGCAGCTCGAGGTGGCGATGATTGACCGAGCGCAGTTCACAGCTGAGAGTGTGCGGGCCGACGGAGCTGTCCTGGCGGGCGAAGGCGGTCATGCTGCGGATCATGGTGCGTCCTTGCTGAAATCCTGCGCCAGTATGGCATAGCTTGACGCCGAGCAGGAACCTCGACTTCGGCTATAATGGCCCTTTCAACGAGGAGAAAACGCATGCGTCCATCCGGCCGCGCCTTCGATCAGATGCGCGAAGTAGGTCTGACCCGTCACTACACCCGTCACGCAGAGGGGTCGGTTCTGGTCGAATTTGGTGAGACGAAAGTGCTGTGCACGGTCAGCGTCGATGGCAGCGTACCGCGGTTTTTGCGCGGCAGTGGCTCAGGCTGGATCACCGCCGAGTACGGCATGTTGCCGCGTTCCACCCATACACGCAGTGAGCGTGAGGCGGCGCGCGGCAAGCAGAGTGGCCGCACGCAGGAGATTCAGCGCCTCATCGGCCGTTCCCTGCGCGCCGCCGTCGATCTCAAACGTCTGGGGGAGAACACGCTCCACGTCGACTGCGACGTCCTGCAGGCGGACGGTGGCACGCGCACGGCGGCGATCACCGGTGCCTGTGTGGCGCTGGTCGATGCCCTGACGCTCATGCTCGAGCGCAAACAGATCAAGCAGGATCCGCTCAAGGCGCTGGTGGCGGCGGTGTCGGTGGGTATCGTCGACGGTGAGGCGGTGCTCGATCTTGACTATGCCGAGGATTCGTCCTGTGATACCGACATGAACGTGGTCATGACGCAGCACGGTGGCTTCATCGAGATTCAGGGGACAGCGGAAGGTCAGCCTTATCAGCGCAGTGAGGTGGATCGCCTGTTGCATCTGGCGGAAGGCGGCATCCAGCGCCTCGTCGCCTGCCAAAAGCAGGCCCTCGGCTGGTAAGCGTGGCGACGGTGATCATCGCCCGCAACCTCATCCTCGACCTGGTGCTGGCGCGGCATCCGCGCCCATGCTCGGTGCGCGAGTTCATCGTCGCCGGCCAGGTTTTCGCGATGAGTGAGAACAGCATGCGTGTCGCCGTAGCGCGACTGGCGCAGCAGGGATTGGTGCACTCGGCCGGGCGCGGGCTCTATCGTATGGGCGTGGCGGCGGTGAGTCTGGCGCAGGAGGTCGGTGCCTGGCGGCAGGCGGAAAAGCGCATGCGCAACTGGGGCGGCGATTACTGGATGATTTACACGGCCGATCTCGGACGTAGCGATCGGACGCAGCTGCGCGCCATGGGCCGCGCCCTGTCACTCGCTGGATTTCGCGAATGGCGGCGCGGCCTGTATGTGCGGCCGGACAACCTCAGGGATGATCTGGACGCCTTGCGTGCGCGTCTGTGTGCCCTGGGTTTGCCGCCGGAGGCCCTCTGTCTGCGCCTTGACGGCGCCGTGGTGCCGACGGCGGAAGTGCAGGTGCTGTGGCCGCTGGCCGATCTGCAGCGGCAGTATCGCGAGCAGAGTGAGCGTCTGCGCGCCTGGCGCCTGCAAGAGACCGCAGCGACTCTGGCCGAGGCGGCACGTGAGTCTTTTTGTCTCGGTGACGCGGCGATCCGGGCGGTGGTGTTTGATCCGTTGCTGCCGATGGCCTGGGTCGATGCGGCGCAAAGACAGAACTTCTTTGCCGAGGTCAGGGCCTTTGATGCGTATGGACGCGGCATATGGGAGCGTTATTTTGAACAGGCCTTGCCAGGCCGTAGCTAGGGAGATCGCGGGGTGGGCCGAGATCAGGAGCATGATGCGCGTGGCGGACGCCTGCGTTTGGCGCTGGAGATTCTACGCTGGATTCCGCATGGGCAAGGAGCCACCGCCAGAGAACTGCACGCGCGTCTGCGTGCCGCCGCCATTGACACCAGTCTGCGTACGGTGCAGCGGATCTTGCATGAGGATCTGGTGCCTCTGTGCGGCATCGTCTGCACCCAGGACAAGATGCCTTTTCGCTACGTCTGGCCGGCGCAGGAGATCACCTGGCCGCAGACCTTGCAGAGCCCGCAGGACAGCATGCTGGTCGCCATCGCGCGCGCCCATCTCGCCCTGCCCGTGACGTCGGCGCCGGGCTGGGATAACAAGCACAGAGTGCTCGATGCCACGGTGCCGCCGAACGTGGCGCGCATGAGCGAGACGGTCTTGCACGCGGTCAGCACCGCCCTCTATCATGACCGCGAGATCCTGCTGCACGCCGATGATAGCGCGCTGGCGCCTCTGCACCTGCGCCCGCTCGGCCTCCTGTTGTGCCAGGGGCAGCTCGATCTCGTCGCTCTCGTCTTACCGGAAGAGACGCTGCGTTACCTGCCTCTGGCCGGGATGGGGCGCATCGAGGTGACGGCGCGGACTTTTCAGCGCCCGGCGGATTTCGATCTGGCGCAGGCCATGCAAACGCGTCTACGCTTTCACACCAGCAAAGCGGTCGTCGCGCAGCTGCAGGGGCATCCGCAACTGCGTACGCACAGCATCACCGAACACGTCCAGGGCATGGAGGTGTGCGCCTATGCCATGGATGAAGCGGCGGCGCAGGCGTGGTTGCATCGACACAAAGATGACATTTGGAATGTTGACAAAAACGCTTGGAATGAGGACGACGAGCGCACCTGAGCTTCAGCCGTGCTTGCGCGCCGCACTGATGGTGTAGGTCGCGCCCTGCTTGCGTTTCTCGGCCTGGCCAAAGACTTCGGTCAGGGTGCGCGCCATGAATTCGCGCAAGCCATTGATGCTGACGACGACGAACTCTCCTCCCGGGCGCAGACGTTCGAAGACGTCGACGAGAAAGAGATAGTGCTGCTCCTTGCTCGCCTTGGCGGGGAGATTGCAGACGACGAGATCGAAGCGGCGATCGCCCGGGATGTGCTGCAGGCCATTGCTGAGCAGGGCTTGCGCCTGCGTCAGCCGCAAGCGTTCGATATTGCGGCGGGCGTATTCGACGGCGACGAAATCCTTGTCCACCAGCAGCACCTGCGCCTGTGGCGCGCGTAGCGCCAGGGTCAGACCGAGCACGCCGTAGCCGCAGCCGAGATCGAGGATCTCGCGGCGGTTCTCGGCGTCGACATGATCGAGCAAAAGCCGCGAGCCCTCATCGACCGCTTCGGGCGAGAACAGCCCCCAGGTGCTGACCAGGTCGAGCTGTTGCTCGCCGATGCGGGCGTGGATGGAGATGTCCTGGCGCCAAGCGGCGATCTGCTCATCACTGGGGCGGGCCATGCGGGCGCTTCCGGTCATTCATCGAGGCGAGCAGTTTAACTCTGCGCCGCGGTGTCGGCCAAGGCCGGATCGAGATCATGCGGATCGAGTTCATAGTGCACCAGCAAGGGGGCGTGATCGCTGAAACGCGGCTCCTGGTAGACGCGGGCTGAACGCGCCAGCGCGGCGATGGCGGGCGTGGCGATCTGATAGTCGATGCGCCAGCCGACGTTCTTGGCGCGTGCCTGGCCACGCTGACTCCACCAGGTGTAGGCTTCGCCTTCGGCCTGTGGGTGGAGATGGCGATAGACGTCGACGAGGCCGAGATCGTTGAAAAGGCGATCCATCCAGGCGCGCTCGTCGGGCAGGAAGCCGCTGTTGTTGAGGTTGCCGCGCCAGTTTTTCAGGTCGATCTCGCGGTGGGCGATGTTGACATCGCCGAGCAGGATGAACTCACGCTCCTGGCGCAGCTGGCACAAGTGCGGATAGAGCAAGGCAAGAAAGCGGTATTTCGCCTCCTGACGCGGGGCGCCGCTCGAGCCGCTCGGAAAATAGCAGCTGATCAGCGACAGCTTGCGATCGGGACGGTCGAAGCGTGTCTCCACCCAGCGCCCTTCGGCGTCGAATTCGTCATGGCCGAGGCCGTAAATGACGGCGCTCGGCGTGCAGCGCGTGTACAGGCCGACGCCGGAGTAGCCCTTCTTTTCAGCGTAGTGGAAATAGCCGTGCAGGTCGCCGGCGCGGGCGAAGGCGGGTTCGACCTGGGCTGCTTGCGCCTTGAGCTCCTGGACGGCGACGAAGTCGGGGCGCACCTCCTGTTCCAGCCAGTGAAAAAAACCTTTGCTCGCGGCGGAACGCACGCCATTGAGGTTGCTCGAAACGACGGTCAGCATGAAAGTGGTGATCCAAGATGACGGAGGACGTGGCCATTATCGACGATTCGCACGATATAGGCACCCGTCGCGCAACACGTTATGATCGGGGCTCGCTTGCATGGAGTCGGCATGAAAGAGTATCAGCGGGAATTCATCGAGTTCGCCCTGCAAAGAGGCGTCCTGCGGTTTGGCAGCTTCACCCTCAAGTCGGGGCGGCAGAGTCCATATTTCTTCAACGCCGCCCTCTTCAACGACGGTCAGGCGCTCGCCCGTCTGGCGCGCTTTTACGCTGCCGCCTTGGTCGATAGCGGCCTGCAGCCAGACATCTTGTTCGGACCGGCCTACAAGGGCATTCCCCTGGTGGCGGCGACGGCGGTACAGTTGTTCGAGCACCATGGCCGCGATCTACCCTGGTGTTTCAACCGCAAAGAGGCGAAGGACCATGGTGAAGGCGGTCAACTGGTCGGCGCCCCTCTCCTCGGCCGAGCCCTCATCATCGACGACGTCATCACGGCGGGGACGGCGGTGCGCGAAGTTCTCGCCCTCATCGCCGCCGCTGGCGCGCAGCCGGCGGGAGTGCTGGTCGCCCTGGATCGCCAGGAACGCGGCCAGGGACAGCTCTCCGCTTTGCAGGAGGTGGAACGGGAGTTCGCCATTCCGGTGCGTGCCATCGTTCGCCTTGACCAGCTGATTCAGTTCCTCGAACAGCGGCAGGATGGTGACGAGCATCTGGCCGCCATACGCGCTTATCGCCAACGCTACGGTGTCGACTGAGGAGCTCGCCATGCGCATCGCCACGCTGCTCGATCCCTGGGAGAGCCTGCATCCGAAGAAGGACACCAGCCTCGCTCTGCTCGAAGCGGCGGCGCTGCGCGAGCATGAACTCGTCATCTTCGAAGCTGCTGATCTCGCCGTGCGCGACGGCTGCGTCCGTGCCCGCGTCCGGCCCTTGCGCCGCGAACGCGGCAGCGTCTTCGGGTTTGAACGTCAGGCGGCGATCATGGTCGATCTTGCGAGCATGGACGCCATCCTCATGCGTAAGGATCCGCCTTTCGATATGGCCTACATCTACATGACCTATGCGCTCGAGCTCGTCGAGCGTACAGGCGTGCAGGTGATCAACCGGCCACAGTCACTGCGCGACTGCAACGAAAAGTTCTTCATCAGCCAGTTTCCGCAATGCTGCGCTCCGACGCTGATCGCTGCTGATCTGCAGGAACTGCGCGCTTTTCACGCCGAACAGGGGGAGATCATCCTGAAACCCCTCGATGGCATGGGCGGCCAGGGCATCCTGCGTATCGGCCGCGACGGCATGAACCTGGCGAGCGCCTTCGAGCTGCTCAGCGCCGGTGGCCGTCAACCGATCATGGCGCAACGCTATCTGGCGGCCATCGCCGCCGGCGACAAGCGCATCCTTATGGTCGACGGCGAGCCCGTTCCTTACGCCCTGGCGCGCCTGCCGGGCGAGGATGCGACGCGCGCCAACCTCGCCGCCGGTGGCCATGGTGTCGTTCAGGCGCTGAGCGCGCGCGATCGCTGGATCTGTGCCGAGGTCGCGGCGCAGCTGCGGCAGCGCGGCCTGCGTTTCGTCGGCCTCGACGTCATCGGTGATTATCTCACCGAGATCAATGTCACCAGTCCGACCTGCGTACGCGAGATCGAGGCGGAGCAGGCGGTGGGCATCGGTGCGCGTCTCATCGCCTCCTTGGAGGCCGTGCATGCGGCGCGCTGAGGCGAAATGATGGCGGCCCAGGTCTCTTCCGGCGATCGATTGGCCTTCACCTTGGTGCTGGCGGCGCTCCTGCACGCCGTCATCCTCCTCGGCGTCGGCTTCACCATGCCGCGGGCGCCGGCGGTGCAGGTCATGGAAGTGACCCTGGTGCAGCATCGCAGCGAAGCGCGGCCGCGGCACGCCGATTATCTCGCCCAGGCCGATCAGCAGGGCAGCGGCAGTTTGCGGCAGGCCATGTTGCAGAGCACGACGGAGCAGGCGGTCTTTCATACCGCGACCATCCAGACGACGATGGCGCCGGCGCACGCGCAAGAAGCGATCGACGCCCGGCGCATCGTGCATAGCCGTGGTGACCAGGCGCTGCTGCAGGGGCGACGCGGTGCCGAGACGGCGAGCCGTGACACCCCCGGTTCCGACGCCAGCGCGGCGCAGATCGCCTCGCTTGAGGCGCGTCTCGCCGAGCGTCGCCAGGCCTATGCAAAACGACCGCGCATTCGTTCGGTCTCGACCGTGTCGACCCGCTATGACCGCGATGCCCTCTATATCGACGCTTTTCGCCGCAAGGTCGAGATGGTCGGCAATGAGGACTACCCTGCCGCCGCCCGCGCCCGGCATCTCCAGGGCGCGGTACGCCTGCTGGTGGCGTTGCAGCGCGATGGCCGCGTCGATCACATCGTCCTGCTGCATCGCTCCGGATCGGCCCTGCTCGACGCCGCCGCTGAACGTAGCGTCTGGCGGGCGGCGCCTTTTCTGCCTTTTCCTCCGGCCATACGCCGCGATACCGACATCCTGCAGATCATCCGCACCTGGAAGTACAGCGATCATCTGAGTTCCAGCGGGGAGTGATGGTCGGCGGCAGAAATGCTAGGATGAAAGTCGTCTACGGAGGATGGTGATGATCGACGAAGCCAACTTCAGTCATCAGTTTTTGATCGCCATGCCGGGTATGGCCGATCCTCATTTTGCCCAGTCCCTGACCTATCTCATGCATCATGACGGCGATGGCGCCATCGGCTTGGTCATCAACCGCCCGAGTGACATCAGCCTCAAGGAACTGCTCGCCGAGGTGCAGCTGCAACTCCTCGCCCCCTTGCGTTATCCCGACGCCAAGGTTCTCCTCGGCGGTCCGGTAGCGCAGCACGTCGGCTTTGTCCTGCATCGTCAACCGGGAACCTGGACGGTGAGCAAGGACGTCGGACGCGATCTGTTTCTCACCAGTTCCCGCGACATCCTGCAGGCGATCAGCCTCGGCCAGGGCCCGGACGATTACCTGGTCGCTCTCGGCTATGCCGGCTGGGGGCCGGGCCAGCTCGAACAGGAGATGGCGAGCAACACCTGGCTGAGCTGTGCGGCCGACGAGCGCATCCTGTTTCAGGTGCCGATGGAGGAGCGCTGGCAGGCGGCGGCGGCGAGCATGGGCATCGACCTGCGCCTGCTCGGACCCGAGGCCGGGCATGCCTGAGACGACCTTTTTCGGCCTCGACTTCGGCACCCGACGCATCGGCGTCGCGCATGGCCAGCGACTCCTGCTCAGCGCCGAGCCGGTGGCGACGGTCGCTGCCAGCGAGGGTATCCCGCAATGGCCGCAGCTCGATCGCCTGATCGCCCTGTGGCAGCCGCAGGCCATCGTCATCGGCATCCCCGTGCACATGGATGGCGCGGAGTCGGCGATGACGCTGCGGGCACGCAAGTTCGCGCGCCGCGTGGCGCATCGCTATGGCCTGCCGGTCTATCCCTGGGATGAGCGCCTAAGCTCGGAAGAGGCGCTCTGGCAGCGGCGTGAACAAGGCGCCAGTCGCGCCGGTCTCGACGCCGAGGCGGCGGCCATCATGCTGGCGAGCTATTTGCGTAGCCTGCCGGCGACGAACTCGCCGCCATGACCGCGTTCAAAAAGCGAGCATACCGACCAGGGTGAGGATGTTGACCGCCGAATGCATCGCGACCGTGCCGCCGGCCAGAGGATTGGCGGTGGTCTGCGGCAGGCCGACGTGCTCGACGAGCAGTTGCAGCTGCGCCATGGCGCCACCGAATGCGACGCCGGCGGCGAGATAGGGGCGGACGGCGCGTTCGCTCTGGGTGAACCCGCTGTCATTGGGGATGCTGCTGTTGTAATCCGTGCGATCGGTGGTCGCGGCGACACCGGTGCGCGCCAGCAGGCTCATGGTCTGCGGCCAAAGCGGCCATTCGAAGCCGAGATCGAGGTGCTCGTAGCGCAGACGATTGCTCAGGGTTTCGTGGGTGCCTCCCTGCCAGCGCGTCGCCTGGCTCTGCTGGCCGAGATCGCGATAGCCGAGCTCGAGGGCGACATCGATGGGGCCGACGTGGGTGACGCCATAGCCGACGGAAGCGCCCACGTTCAAGGTGTCCTGGGTCACATTGGTGACCGGCTGACTCAAGGCATGCGCGGCGCTGGCGTTCTGTATCTGCTGGTCCCAGCTGGCGTTGCTGATGAAGTTGGGGGTGCGTCCGAGCTCGAGAGCGACGCTGACGGCACCAGCCGGCAGACCCCAGGTCGCGGCAGAGCAGGCGAGACAGGCGAGGATGACGACGCCGGCACGATACGACATGAAACGACTCCCGTGTAAGCAGCACCGCCAGTTTAGTGGCAAAGTCACGCTCTGGCCAATGCCGCAAGGCCGCGACAGGCTGCTAGAATGGCGGACATCGCCGCAGCAGGAGCGCTCCATGCATGTCTCGCATCGCCACCAGGCCAGTCGTCTGCAGCTCAACGATCAAGGCCGCCTGCGCCATTTTCTCAGTACCGAGGGGCTGTCACGCGAACTGCTCACCGAGATTCTCGACACGGCCGAGAGCTTTCTGCTGCCGGACGGCGGGATGCGCCGCGAGCCGCGGCTGGCCGGCTGTACGGTGATGAACCTCTTCTTCGAGGCGAGTACGCGCACGCGCACCACCTTCGAGGTGGCGGCGAAAAAGCTCAGCGCCGACGTCGTCAACATCGACATCTCGACCTCCTCGACCAGCAAGGGCGAGACTTTGCGCGACATGCTGTGGAATCTCGAAGCGATGGATCCGGACATCTTCGTCGTCCGCCACAACCTGTCCGGGGCGGCGCACTACATTGCCGAGCAGGTGACGCCGCGGGTGGCGGTGATCAACGCCGGTGATGGTCAGCACGCGCACCCGACCCAGGCCATGCTTGACATGCTCACCCTGCGTCGCCACGCTGGCCCCTTCAGCGAGCTGTGCGTCGCCATCGTCGGCGACATCCGGCACTCACGCGTCGCGCGTTCCAACATCCACGCCCTGCAGACCCTGGGGGCGCGCGCCATTCACGTCATCGGCCCGCATACCCTGATGCCGACCGGTATCGAGGAGCTCGGCGTCAAGGTCTTCAACCGCCTCGAGGACGGTCTGCGTGAGGCCGACGTGGTCATCGCCCTGCGCATCCAGAACGAACGCATGGCCTCTGCCCTGCTGCCCTCGGCGCAGGAGTTCTTCCAGCTCTATGGTCTGACCGAGGAGCGTATGCAGCTGGCGCGCCCGGGCGCCCTGGTCATGCATCCGGGGCCGATCAACCGTGGCGTCGAGATCGCCGGTGAACTCGCCGATGGTGAGCGTTCGGTATTGCTGCAGCAGGTCAGTTATGGCATCGCCGTGCGCATGGCCGTCTTATCGATGACCATCCAGGGGCAGAAGGAGGCAGGATGAGCAGTGTATGGCTGTGCGGTGGGCGCATCATCACCGGCGACGATACGGAGCGAATGGCCGATCTCGAGATCGGCGCGGGTCGTATCCTCACCCTGGGCATGGCGCCGCAGGATGTCGCCCGTGTCGATGTCAGCCGGTGGGTGCTCTGGCCGGCGTTGACCGATCTGGCGGCGCGCCTGCGCGAACCCGGACCGCGTGAACATGGCGACATCGCCAGTGAAACGGCGGCGGCCGCCGCCGCCGGCTTCGCCCAGGTGGTTCTGCCCGCCGATACCCAGCCGGTCATCGACAGCGCCGCCATCGCCCATCTCATCCGCGATAAGGCGGCGCAGGCGGGCGCGGTGCGCGTCCTGCCCCTGGGGGCGCTCACCCAGGGCCTGGAAGGGCGTGCTCTGGCCAATATGGCGGCCCTGAAAGGCGCGGGCTGCATCGCAGTCAGCCAGGCCCGCCGCCCCATGGCCAGCCATGAGACCTGGTTGCGCTGCCTGCAGTTCGCCGCCGGCACCGGCTTGACCGTCTTCTTCAGTCCCGAGGATGCCGCCTTGGCGCAAGGCTGCGTACACGATGGCTTTATGGCCAGCCGTCTGGGTTTGCCGGGTATCCCAAACAGCGCCGAGACCGTGGCCATGGCGACGCAGTTGCTGCTCGTCGAACAGACCGGGGTGCGCGCGCATTTTGGTCAGCTGTCGACGGCGGGCAGCGTGCAGCTGCTGCGCTGGGCCAAAGCGCAGGGCTTGCCGGTGAGCGGCGACGTCGCCATGCATCAGCTGCATCTGACCGACGCCGCCATCGATGGCTTCAATGCCTTCGCCCATGTGCGCCCGCCGCTGCGCGCCGAGAGCGATCGCCAGGCTTTGCTCGAGGGCGTCGCCACGGGAGTGATCGACGCCATCTGCTCAGATCATCAACCCCTGCACAGCAGTGCCAAGCAGGCGCCTTTCGCCGCCACCATGCCGGGTATGTCGACGCTGCAGACCGTCCTCCCCCTCGGCCTGCGCCTAGTGGCCGAAGGCGAGCTCACCCTGGCGCGCCTGATCGACGCCCTCGCTCTGGCGCCGCGTCGTATCCTCGGCCAGGAGGCGCGCGGTCTCGCTGTCGGCGCCGTCGCCGACATCGTCGCCATCGATCGTGACGTCCTCTGGGAGGTCGATGCCAAACACTGGCATTCGGCCGGGCGCAACACCCCCTACTGGGGGCGGTCCTTGCGCGGATGCGCCGCGCAACTATGGATCGACGGTCGCGCCTGTCTGTCAGGGATGGCGTCGCCCGAGGTCTGAGGGCAGATCCCGCGCCTGCGGCATGAAGGGCTGCGGCTCATAACCGAAGGCCGCGATCGCCGCTTGCGCATCGAAGACGAGGTCTTCGCGCATGCGCTCGGCCATCGCCGGTGTCAGATGCGCGAACCCCGGCAGTCGTGCGAGCAGACGCAGGCCGAGGGCGAGGAGAGCGACGGGCAGGTGGATGCGCTGGACGCGGCCATCGAGCAGATCGAGCAGGCGCGTCAGCATGGCGGCATAGCTCAGTGTCTCGCCGCCGGGCAGATCGTAGGCCTGGCGTCCGCCTAGGTCGGCGTCGAGAGCGCGCAGACAGGCGGCGGCGACGTCGTCGGCGTGGATGGGCTGGCGTCGCCCTCCCGAGCCGAGCGGCAACAGCACACAGCGCGTGCGTGCGGCGAAGCGCACGATGGTCGACAGGTTTTGGTCGCGGCCGCGCCCGTAGATGAGGGTAGGCCGCAGGATGATGCAGTCGATGCCGGCCTTCTCGGCCCAGGCGTGCACGGCCTCCTCCGCCGCGCTCAGCGCCAAGGCGGTGGCGCGCTCGCTGGCGAGGGAAGAGTGCAGTTTGCTGAAGCGGCTGGTCGAGGACAGGGCGACGAGGCGACGACAGCCACTTTTTTGCAACCAATCGAGATAGGGCAGCAGCGCCGGCAGATAGAGCAAGCTGATCACCGCCTGGCAATGGACCACCGCCTGGCCTGGTACGATCCAGGTGGGCGCTAAGTTCGCCGCCTGACGACTCGCCGCCAGAAAAGGTCGCCCCTGCGCTTGCAGGCGCTCGCACAAAGCGGCAGCGACCAGACTGCGCGCGCCGAGGAGGAGAAGCTCGCTCACCGTGAGCGACCGCGCGGACTCAGTCCCAGACGCAGACCGACGAGGACGAAGCGGATCCAGATGCCGGTGGTGATGAGGGCCATCTTGCCGTAATTCTGCTGTGGCCGGAAGAACTTGCGGTAGAAGCGCAACATGCCGCGGTGCTTGTACCATTCGATGCGCAGGCGATGCGACTGACTGCAGGTGCCTTTGTGATGTAGGATGTGCGCCTGCGGCACGAAGACGACTTCGAGATGGGCGCGCCAGTAACGCATGCACAGGTCGAGATCCTCACAGTGCAGGAAATAGGCTTCATCCCAGCTGCCAAGCTCGATCAGCTGTTGCCGGCGTACCAGCATGCAGGCGCCAGAGATGGCCTCGACACTGATCGGATGCGGCGGCAGGGACTGCTGATGCAGGAGAAAATCGGGAAAGGTCTGCGGGAACCAGCGCTGCAACTTGAACATGCCAAAAGCGCGCGCGAAGGAACGGCGCGGGGTGGGAAAGAGGCGGCGGCCGCCGGCCTGTTCGCTGCCGTCGGGGTTGAGCAGCAGGCCTCCGACCATACCGCTCTGCTCGCGCGTCGTCAGCACCTTGAGCAGCTGTGCCAGGGCGTCGGTGGCGATGATGCAGTCGGGATTGAGGAAGAGCACGTAGGGCTGATTCGCTGCCATGGCGCCGATGTTGCAGGCGCGGGCGAAGCCGAGATTGTTCGCCTGGCGGTGCACGGACAGCGCTGCCGCTGGCAGGGATCGGATGAGGGCAGGTAAGCTGTCATCGTTCGATGCATTGTCGACGACGATGACTCTGGCAGCGCCGGCCTGCAGCGCCGAGCTGACACAGGTGGTGAGCAGAGCACCGGCATTGTAGTTGACCACCACGACATCGACCGGCAACGCTGTGTCAAGCGGAACATCAGACATCGCAACGATGCATCCAGGACGAAAGCCCTATCATAACACGCGCCACGACGTATTTCAGTCGGCCGATTGCAGGGTCAGGCCACGCGTCGCCTGATCGAGAAAGCGCGCGTCGGTCTCCGAGCCGAGCTTGATCATCAGCCGCAAATCGTTCGGCGCATCGGCGTGCTTGAGGGCGTCCTCATAGGTGATTTCGCCGGCGGAGTAGAGCGTGTACAGGGCTTGGTCGAAGGTCTGCATGCCGAGCTCGCGCGACTTTTTCATCACTTCCTTGATCAGGTGGATCTCGCCTTTGCGGATGTGATCGGAGATCAGCGGCGTGTTCAGCAGCACCTCGATACAGGCGCGGCGCGACTTGCCGTCCGGCGTCGGGATGAGTTGCTGGGCGACGAGGCCACGCAGATTGAGAGAAAGATCCATGAACAGCTGTTGATGGCGATCGGCGGGAAAGAAATGAATGATGCGATCGAGCGCCTGGTTGGCGTTGTTGGCGTGCAGGGTGGCGAGCACGAGGTGGCCGGTTTCGGCGAAGGCGATGGCGTAGTCCATGACCTCGCGGGTGCGGATCTCGCCGATCAGGATGACGTCGGGCGCTTGCCGTAGGGTATTTTTCAACGCCACTTCGAAGTTGTCGGTGTCGATGCCGACCTCGCGCTGGGTGACGATGCAGTTGGCGTGCTGATGGATGAACTCGATCGGATCCTCGATGGTGATGATGTGGCCGCGCGAGTTCTGATTGCGATGACCGATCATCGCCGCCAGCGACGTCGACTTGCCGGTGCCGGTGGCGCCGACGAAGATGACGACGCCGCGTTTGCTCATCGCCAGTTCTTTGATGACCTCCGGCAGTTTCAGTTCATCGACACCGGGGATACGGGTTTCGATGCGGCGCAGGACCATGCCGACCATGTTGCGCTGATAGTAGGCGCTCACCCGGAAACGGCCGATACCGCGCGCCGAGATGGCGAAGTTGCACTCCTTGAACTGCGCGAACTCCTTACGCTGAGCCTCGGTCATGACGCCGAGAACGACCTCGCGCGTCATGTCCGGCGTCAGCGGCGACTTGGTGATCGGCACCACCTGGCCATTGACCTTGATCGAGGGTGGCACCCCGGCGGTGATGAACATGTCGGAGCCACCTTTTTGCACCATGATTTTCAGCAGATCTTCAAATTCCATCGCCGTGGCTACTCCTTACAAGGACTCGGGACTTTTGGCGTAGTCGCGCGCCACATTCATCGCCACCAGGCCCTTCTGCACGAGATTGCGCAGACATTGATCGAGGGTCTGCATGCCATAGCCGGCGCCGGTCTGGATGGCCGAGTACATCTGCGCCACCTTGTTCTCACGGATGAGATTGCGGATGGCCGGTGTGCCGATCATGATTTCGTGCGCGGCGACGCGACCGCCGCCATTCTTTTTCAGCAGGGTTTGCGAGACCACCGCCTGCAACGATTCCGAGAGCATGGCGCGCACCATTTCTTTTTCCTCGGCCGGGAAGACGTCGACGACGCGGTCGATGGTCTTGGCCGCCGAGGTCGTGTGCAAGGTGCCGAAGACGAGATGGCCGGTTTCGGCGGCGGTGAGCGCCAGGCGAATGGTTTCGAGGTCGCGCATTTCGCCGACCAGGACGATGTCGGGGTCTTCACGCAGGGCTGAGCGCAAGGCCTCGGCGAAACCCAAGGTGTCGCGGTGCACCTCGCGCTGGTTGACCAGACACTTCTTCGATTCATGCACGAACTCGATCGGATCCTCGATGGTCAGGATGTGCTCGTAGCGCGAGCTGTTGATGTAGTCGAGCATGGCCGCCAGGGTCGTCGATTTGCCCGAGCCGGTCGGCCCGGTCACCAGCACCAGACCGCGCGGATAATCGGAGATGTCCTGGAAGACCTTGCCCATGCCGAGCTCTTCCATCGACAGCACTTTCGAGGGAATGGTACGGAAGACGCCACCGGCGCCGCGGTTGTGGTTGAAAGCGTTGACACGGAAGCGCGCGACACCCGGGACTTCGAAGGAAAAGTCGGTTTCAAGAAATTCCTCATAGTCCTTGCGCTGCTTGTCGTTCATGATGTCATAGATCAAGCGGTGCACTTCCTTGTGCTCCATCGCCGGTAGATTGATGCGGCGCACGTCGCCGTCGACACGGATCATCGGCGGGAGTCCGGCGGACAGGTGCAGGTCGGATGCGCCGTTCTTGGCGCTGAAGGCGAGCAGTTCGGTGATGTCCATGATGACCCCTTGTCGATAATCTGGCGCTCCTAGAATATAGCAGTCGATTCAACTGGAGGCAGCAGGAGGATGAATTTGTGAACGACACCCCGCTGATGGAGAGGCAGGCGCGCTTGCAGCAGCGTATTTGCGCCGCCGTCGACGCCGCCGGTCGCCGCCGCGACCAAGTCCACCTGCTGGCGGTGAGCAAACATCAACCAGCGGAGAGCGTGCGCGCCCTCTACGCCCTCGGGCAACGCCATTTTGGCGAAAACTATGTGCAGGAGGCGCTCGCCAAACAGCAGCAATTGAGTGATCTGGCGGATCTCACCTGGCACTTCATCGGGCCGCTGCAGCGCAACAAGACCGCCGCCGTGGCCGCCCATTTCAGCTGGGTGCATTCGGTTGACCGCCTGATTCTGGCGCAACGCCTGTCGGAGCAGCGTCGCGACGATCTGCCGCCGCTGCAGGTGTGCCTGCAGGTCAATATCAGCGCCGAGGCGAGCAAGTCGGGTTGCACCTGCGCCGAGTTACCGGCGCTCGCCGCCGCGGTCGCCGCCTTGCCGCGCCTGCGGCTACGAGGCTTGATGGCGCTGCCGGCGCCGGGTGATCACACGGCTTTTCAGCGTCTCGCCGCCATGCAAGCCGAGCTGGTTCAGTCCGGCCAGGCTCTCGACACCTTGTCGATGGGCATGTCGGACGATCTCGAGGCCGCCATCGCCGCCGGTGCCAGCTGGATCCGCATCGGCAGCGCCTTGTTCGGGCCGCGCAAGGCGTGAGCTTCCTGTTATGATGAGGGTAGCAAGTCAAAGATGAGGGTGTGATGAGCGAGTGCATAGGATTTCTTGGCGCCGGCCACATGGCCAGTGCCCTGGTGGGCGGTCTGCTGGCGCGCAGTCAGGCGGCGGAGTCGCTGATTTTGTCTGATCCGCTCGAGTCGGCCTTGGCCACACATAGCCAGCGCGGCTGCCGAACCACCACCGACAATGCCGTGATGCTGGGTGTCGCTGACGTGGTGGTGCTGGCGGTGAAACCGCAAATGCTGGCGAGCGTGCTGGCGCCGCAGGTCGAGTTGCTGCGTGCGCGCCGCCCCCTCATTCTCTCCATCGTCGCCGGCGCCACCATCGCCGGTATCACCCAGCTGCTCGGCGGCGGCGATTGGGCTATCGTGCGCGCCATGCCCAATACCCCCGCCCTGGTCCAGGCAGCGGCCACCGGCTACTACTGCAGCAGCGCGGTGACGGCGGCGCAGCGCCAGCAGGCGCAGCAGATCCTCGCCGCCGTCGGACTGGCTCTGCGCGTCGAGGAAGAGTCTCTGATCGATGCGGTGACGGCGGTCTCCGGCTCCGGGCCGGCTTATTTCTTCATCGTCATGCAGGCCATGCAGCGCGCCGGTGAGGCGCTCGGGCTCGACGCGCGTACGGCGCGTGCCTTGACCTTACAGACGGCGCTCGGCGCGGCGCAGATGGCGGTGACCGCCGACGTCGGTGTCGAGGAACTGCGCCGTCGTGTCACCTCGCCCGGAGGCACCACCCAGGCGGCGATCGCCGTCCTCGAGGAACATGGCCTCATGGACTGTTTCGAGCAGGCCCTGGTGGCGGCGCATCGGCGTGCCGGTGAACTGGGGCGGCAGTTGCAGGAGTCGGCACGATGAGCACCGGTCAACAAATCATGCATCTGCTCATCGCCACCCTGGTCGGCGTCATCCTAGGCCTCCTCTGGCTGCGCTTTCTGCTGCAGTTCCTGCGCGCCGATTTCTACAACCCGGTGGCGCAGCAGGTGGAGCGCTTGACGCATCACCTGCTACAGCCTCTGCGTCAGATCCTGCCGGCGACGGGACGCATCGATCTCGCCTCGCTGCTGCTCATCGTGCTCATCAAACTCGTCGAGATCAGCTTCAGCCTCAGCGTCGTTCAGGGTGAAGCGCTCAATCCGTTGCAGCTGGTGGTGCTGATGGTCTTTGCCCTGGCCTCGCAGTTGCTCTATTTTTACAATGGCGCCCTCATCCTTCTCGTCATCATGTCCTGGGTGGTGGCGGCCGGCGGCTATCATCCCCTGTATGCCCTGGTCCAGGAGATCACCGATCCCTTGTGTGCGCCGGCGCGGCGCCTGTTACCGCCCATGGGTGGGCTGGATTTCTCCATCATCCTGGTCTTTCTTGGGCTACAGATCGCTGAGATTCTGCTGGCGCATGGTTTTGAAGCGATCGCCGCCATGGTGGGCGTCTAAAATGACACCCTGGCGGCGCGTCGGCGCCGGGCTGGAGCTACTCTGTCATGTGCAACCGGGCGCCAAGGTCAGCGGTTTCGCCGGTCTTTATGGCGACGCTCTGCGCCTGCGCATCGCCGCCCCGGCGGTCGATGGTCGCGCCAATGCCGCTTGTCAGGCCTTTTTGGCGGCCGCTTTCGCCGTGCGTCAGGGTGAGGTCCGGCTGCTCAGCGGCCTCAGTTCGCGGCGCAAGCGCTTTGCTCTGGACCGTATCGGCGTATGGCCGGCGGAATTAAAGGACCTCGGCCCCGCGGCCGAACAGTGAGAGGATGAGGCGGCGACAATGAGTAGTGCTAAAGAAGACCTCTCCCAGCGTGTGCAGGCCTATACGCGTTGGAAGCATGAAGTGATCCAGGATGGAACGCGCTATCGTCGCTGGCTCAACGCTTACGGCCTCAACAGCATCGAGCTCGATGGTCGGCTCAGTCAGGCCCTGCACACGGTCAAGAACGACCGCATCCTCCTCGCCTTCGTCGGCGAGTTCTCGCGCGGCAAGTCGGAGATGATCAACGCCCTGCTCAGTCGGCACTACAAGCAGCGCCTGTTGCCGACACGCATCGGTCGCACCACCATGTGTCCGACCGAGCTCTACTACGACGGCAGCGTCACCAGCGCTTACATCAAGTTGCTGCCCATCCAGACGCGCAAGGAGGCGATGAGCCTCGGCGAGTACAAGCAGCAGCTCGAGCACTGGGTGCATCTGAGCATCAACCTCGATGACGCCAGCGCCATGGGCAAGGCCTTCCAGGAGGTCGCCAAGACCATGGCGGTGAGCCGTGAGGAGGCCGCCGATCTCGGTTTTCAGGTGGAATATCTGGAAGTCGGGCAAGAGGGCGGCAAGGTGCAGATTCCCGCCTGGCGCCACGCACTGATCAACATCGACCATCCCCTCTTGCGCCAGGGCCTGTCGATCATCGATACCCCGGGCCTCAATGCCCTCGGCTCGGAACCCGAGCTCACCCTCAGCCTGTTGCCGGACGCGCACGCCGTTCTCTTCGTGCTGTCGGCGGACACCGGTCTCACCGCCACCGATCATATGATCTGGAACGAGCACGTGCGCGAGATCGTGCAACGGCATGGCGCCGCCCTCTATGGCGTGCTCAACAAGATCGACATGCTCTGGGACGAGGACGAAGACGCCGCTGACATCGAAGCGCACGTCGCCCGGCAGGTGCGTCTGACGGCGCAACAGCTGCAGATACCGATGCAGCACGTTCTGCCCCTGTCGGCGCGGACGGCGGTGAAGGCGCATCTGATGAATGACGCAGAACTCCTGCAGCGCAGCCATCTCGCTGAACTCGAGCAGGTGCTGGCGCAATCGGTGATCGCGCACAAGCAGCAGGCCTTGCAGCAGAGCGTGGTGCTGGAGCTGGTGCAGATGGTCGAGAGCAGCGCCCAGGCGCTGAGCGACCGACGTCAGCAGTTGCATGAGGAGAAGGAGCTGCTGGCGCAGCCGGATCATCAGCGTGATTATGAACTGGTGGCTTTGACGCGCACCGTGCAAGGTGAGCAGCAGGCCTACAATCGCCGCCTCGCCGTTCTGCAGTCGGCGCGTAAGCTGATGGAAACCCAGCTGCCCAAGCTGCGCCAGGTGGTGACGTCGGCACAGCTCGAAAAGCACCTGACAGCGGCGCGGCAACAGGCGCAAAGTGGCGTCCTCGGCAGTGGACTGGCGCAGGCGGTGGGACAGTTCTTCGCCGCCTTGCGCAGCGACCTGATGGGCCTGCGCGAAGATGCGGTGAGCATGGATGGCATGGTGTTCAAGCTCTACCAGCGTTATGCCCAGGAAGCGCAGGAAGATCTACTCGAATACCCGCGCCTCAGCCTCGACGCACTCTTGCTCGAGCTGCAGCAGATGGAAGTGCAGGCGGCGCCCTATCGCTCGCGCATCAGCAACATGATCGGCGCACAAAAGGCCGCCGATCGCTTCTTCACCAGCATCGCTCATGCCGCCGGTCAGCTCTATCTGAAAGCGGCGCAACAAGCTGAAGAATGGTGCAAATCATCGCTCGGCCCTCTGATGCAGCAGACCATGCAATACCGCGCGCGTGTGCAACAGATGATGGAGCAGCTGACGCGCATGAAGGCGCAGAGCGCCGATAGCGAGAAGATGATGGCGGTCGACGCCCGCATCGCCGAGCTCGCCCGCCAGTCGGAAGAATTGGCGAGCATCCGCCGTAGCCTCAAGCCCTGATCAACTCAGGGCTTCGGCGGCACTGACGCGAACGTAGGAGCCGGGAGCATCACCGAGATCCTGCTGCGCGCTGCGCGCTGCGACCTTGTCGCCGCCATGGCCGGCCAGCCACTGTGCCCAAGGCTGCCACCAGCTCTCGCCGGCATGATACTGTGCAGCCGCGAACCAGTCGGCGGATGAGCTCGGCAACTGGTCGTGCCGGTAGTGGCCATAGCGACCACCGGGCGCGTTGAGGACACCGGCGACGTGTCCTGATTCCCCCAGCACGAACTGCACCGGGCCACTGTAGAGCTGGGTGCTGGCGTAGCAGCCTGGCCATTTGGCGATATGATCCTGCAGGCTGGCGTAGATGAAAGCCGGCGTCTTCACCTGGTGCAGGTCGATGCTCTCGCCGGCGATCTGCAAGGCGCCAGGTTGGCGCAGCAGATCCCGGGTATAGAGCTGGCGCAAGAAGAACTTATGCACCCGCGCCGGCACGTTGGTGCTGTCGGTGTTCCAGTACAGCATGTCGAAGGGCACCGGCCGCTCGCCTTTGAGGTAGTTCTGGATGTAGTAGTTCCAGTACAGATCGTTCTCACGCAGTATGCTGAAGGTCACCGCCAGCATACGACCGTCGAGCACGCCCTGGCGGTCAAGTTCGTTCTCGAGTGCGCCGAGCATAGCCTCGTCGATGAAGACGCCGATGTCACCGCTGTCGCTGAAGTCGGCGAGGGTCGCCAGTTGCGTCGCCGAAGCGATGCGTCCGGCTTCGCCGCGTGCCGCCAGCCAGGCCAGGGTGATGCTGAGCAGGATGCCGCCGGCGCAATAGCCGAGGACATTGGCGTCGTCGACACCGGTCTGCGCGCGTACCGCGTCGAGGGCGGCGAGCAGGCCCTGCTGCATATAGTCTTCGATACCCTTGTCGTGCAGGGCGCGCCCGGGGTTGACCCAGGAGATCATGAAGACGGTGTGCCCCTGCTCGCAGATCCAGCGCGCCAGCGACTGCTTCTCGCTCAGATCGAGCACATAGAACTTGTTGATCCACGGGGGCACGATGAGCAGGGGGCGGGTGAAGACTTCCTGGCTGCGCGGCGCATACTGGATCAGCTCGATCAATTCATTGCGGAAGACCACCTTGCCCGCCGTCGCGGCGAGATTCTCCCCGATGCGGAAGGCGGTGCGATCGGTCATGGTGATATTGAGCGATTCAGCACTGTTTTGCAGGTCTTCGACCAGCTGCTGCAGGCCGCGCAAGAGGTTCTGGCCACCGCTCTCCGCCGTCAGACGCAGCATCTCCGGATTGCTCCAGAGAAAATTGCTCGGCGCCATCGCGCTCAACCACTGCCGCGTCATGAAGCGCAGGCGCTGTTGTGCCTTGTCATCAAGGCCGGAAGCGGCGTCGAGAGCTTGCATGACGCTTTGGCTGATGAGCAGATAGGTTTGCTGCAGATAGCTGAACCAGGGGTTCTCATGCCAGTCCCTGGCCTCGAAACGCCGATCCCCCTTGGCCGGCTGCACCAGCTCCGGGGCATCTTTTCCGGCCATGCGCAGCATCAGGTTCTGCCACAACTCCTGATGCTGCTGCCAGAAGGCCATCTGTTGGTCGATCAGCGTGCCGGGTTGCTGACTGTAGTTCTTTTCGAACAACTGCCGGTAACCATCCATGGTTTCGAACAACAAGGGCCAACGCACCGGATGATCCTGCATGCCGAGTACCCCGCGCGCCAGCGTGCTCATCATCTCTCCCCACAGACTGCCGCTGGCGGCAGTCTGGGCCTGGTTCGTCGGCTCGTTCATGGCTTCAGGCCTTCGCTGTGGCCTTGCTGGCCTTGGCTTCCGCCGCTGCGGCCGGCTGCGCCGCCTGCTGGTAAGACTGCCCCATCACCGAGCTCAGGTCGGAGCGCAGCTGGTTGCCGATCTCGGTCAGGCGCTCGGCGTCCTTGAGCAGCATCTGGCTGAGTTCACTGAGCAGCTGCGTCTGCTGGCTCTGGAAAGAAGTCAGGGTTTCCGGATCCTTGACGGCGCTGGCGGCGTGCAGCTGCTTGAGGCCGAGTTCGGCGTAGTTGCGCGCCGTGGTCAGGGAGTATTCGGTGACGCGTTCGAGATTGCTCACCCAGGCGCGGTTGATCGCCTGCAGCGGGTCGGTAAACTTTTTCGCTTGTTCCTTGAACGTATCGCTAAACAGAGTGTTCATGATCGTCTCCTCATCCTTTCTGGATTGCATCGATCCTGTGGTTTCCGGATCGCGCTTGGCGCGTCGGTCCGTGTTTTCATCTTCTGCCTCACATATTGCAGAGACTTGACATATGTCAGATGATGTGATGAATCTCGATAATTTCACAAAGCCTGTGATGACAGGCCCGCGCGAGTCCGCTGACGGTCTTCGCCGGCATCTCTTGGCGCTGAATTTGACGCGATCATGAAGAATGCGCCAGATCCCGCTCGAGCTGACGCTGAGTCTTGACTTGCGTCATCAAAGCGCCATCCTGCCGGGCGCCTAATGGACTGCAAGTGCTCCAACAAGAGGACAGGGTCATGAGTCAGAACAGGACTTTCGATGAGATCAAGATCGGCGATAGTGCCAGCCTCGTGCGCACCTTGCAGCGTGAGGACGTCGAAGCTTTTGCGGCGGTGACCGGCGACACCAATCCGGCGCATCTTGATCCCGAGTACGCGCGCACGACGCAATTTCGCACCGTCATCGGCCATGGGATGTGGGCCGGATCGATGATCTCGGCTTTGCTCGGTACGCGCTTTCCAGGTCCGGGGACGATCTATCTGCAGCAGTCCTTCAAATTCACCAAGCCGGTGCGTATCGGTGACACCTTGACCGCCCACGTCACGGTGACGGCGCGCGATGAGGAGAGCCGGCGCCTGACCCTGAGTACCGAGGTGTTCAACCAGAAAGGGCAAATGGTGCTCGGCGGTGAGGCGGTGATTCTGGCGCCGGAGAAAAAGTTCATCAGCGGCCAGGTCGAGACGCCACAGCTGACGGTCTTCGATCCGGAAGCGCGCCTGCGCGAGCTGATCGCCCGTGGCCAGGAGCGGCCGGTGCTGCGTTGCGCTGTGGTGCAGCCTTGTGACAGCGAATCCTTGCGCGGAGCCCTCGATGCGGTGCACGCGGGCATCCTGCAAGCCGTGCTCATCGGCCCCGAGGCGCGCATCCGCGCCGTCGCGGAGGAGCAGGAGCTCGATCTCAGCGGTATCGAGGTGGTCGCTGTCGCGCACAGCCATGCCGCCGCCGAGAAAGCGGCGCAGATGGCCGCCGATGGAGAGGTGGCGGCGATCATGAAGGGCAGTCTGCATACCGATGAGCTGATGCACGCCATCCTCGCCGAACCGCGTCTGCGCACCGGGCGACGCATGTCGCACGTCTTTCATTTTGACGTGCCGATGTATGGCAAGCCCCTGCTGATCACCGACGCCGCCCTCAACATCCGACCTTCCCTGCTCGAGAAGGCCGACATCGTGCAGAACGCCATCGATTTCGCGCACGTCCTCGGTGTCGAACAACCGAAAGTGGCCATCCTCGCTGCCGTCGAGACCATCAATCCGATCATGCAGGCGACGCTGGACGCCGCCGCCTTGTGCAAGATGGCCGACCGGCGACAGATCCAAGGTGGTCTCCTCGATGGTCCCCTGGCTTTTGACAATGCCATTTCGCCGAAGGCGGTGGCGATCAAGCACATCGATTCGCAGGTGGCCGGCCGCGCCGACATCCTGCTCGTGCCCGATCTCGAGGCGGGCAATATGCTGGCCAAGCAACTCGAATATCTCGCTGGCGCCAGCGCTTCCGGACTGGTCCTCGGGGCGCGTATTCCGATCATCCTGACCAGCCGGTCCGACGGCAGCAATGAGCGTCTGGCCTCGGCCGCTCTGGCGCGTCTGGTTGCCGCCGCCGGCCTCACCTGGGCCCCACGTGAGTGAAACGCCATGACCCTACTCGCCCTCAACGCCGGCTCTTCCAGCCTCAAGTTCTGTCTCTATGAAGTGAACGACCGGCAACGGCCACGTCTGCAAGGTGTCGTCGAAGGGTTGCAGCCACAAGGGCAGCCGCGCCTCATCGTGCGCGGCGAGGGCAGCGATGAGCAGAACGATCTCGCCGGTGACGCCGATACGGCTTTCGCCGCTGCGCTCACCCATCTGGCGCATTGGGCCCAGGGTCGCGGCACGCCCTTGCAGGCGGTGGCGCATCGTGTCGTGCACGGCGGCCGCCACTACCGCCAACCGCTGTGTGTCGACGCCGGCGTGCTGGCGGATCTGCGTCAGCTCATTCCGCTAGCGCCTTTGCATCAGCCGCACAATCTCCTCGCCATCGAGCGCGCCGCTCAGGTTTTTCCGGGCCTGCCGCAGATCGCTGTCTTCGATACCGCCTTTCACGCTGATCTGCCCGAGGTCGAGCGCGCTTACGCTTTGCCGCAGCATTGGCGCGACCAGGGGGTGGCGCGTTATGGTTTTCATGGTCTGTCCTACACCTATCTGAGCCGGCGTCTCGCCGCTCTCGATCCTTCGCACAGCGGGCGCGTCCTGTTCGCGCATCTCGGCAATGGCGCCAGCGTCTGCGCCGTGCGCGCCGGGCGCAGTGTCGCCACCAGCATGGGCTTCTCCGCCCTCGAAGGGCTGGTCATGGGCACACGCACCGGCAACCTCGACGCCGGCATTCTGCTTTATCTGCTCGAACAGGGGCTGACCCATGATGCGATCCAGGACCTGCTCTATCGGCAGAGCGGTCTGCTCGGCCTCTCCGGGATCAGTGCCGACATGCGGGCTCTGCGCGCCTCGCCGGCGGCCAGCGCCGCTTTCGCCATCGACGTCTTCAGCCATCGTCTGCTCAAGGAGATGGGCGGTCTGGCGGCTCTGCTCGGCGGTGTCGATGCCATCGTTTTCAGCGCCGGGATCGGCGAGCACGACGCACAGCTGCGGCATGAGCTCATGCACAAGCTGGCCTATCTCGGCGTGCAGGAGGACGGCGACGCGCATCGCCGTCTGCACGGTGAGGGGCGGATCAGCGCCGCCGACAGCCGCGTCGCCGTCTGGGTCATTCCCACTGATGAGGAGCAGGTACTGGTTGAGGCAGCGATCGATCTTCTCGGTCTTGAAGAGGGCTCCTGTTGAGCGCGGCATTCGGGCTGGCGATGGATGGATGCACAGGTTAGACTGCTGGCTTTGGCTGAAGGGATGGGCTCCATGACGCGCGGCTTCGCGGCGGACTCGGTAGGCTTGGTGGTGCCGCAGACGGCGCACTTCGTCGAGCCTTTGGCGCTTGAGTGTCAGCGTGCGCTCAGTGCCTATGATCTCGTCTACGAGACCTATGGCGAACTCAATGCCACGGCCAGCAATGCCGTGCTCGTCTGCCATGCCCTGTCTGGCCACCATCACGCCGCCGGCTTCCACAGCGCCGAGGACAACAGGCCGGGCTGGTGGGACGTCTGCATCGGGCCGGGCAAGGCCATCGATACGCGCCGTTTCTTCGTCGTCGCGCTCAACAATCTGGGCGGCTGCCATGGCTCGACCGGACCATCCTCGTTCAACCCCGAGACCGGCCAAGTCTATGGCCCCTCCTTCCCCATGATGACGGTCAAGGATTGGGTCAAGGCGCAGGCCCGCCTCGCCGATCGCCTCGGCATCGAACGCTGGGCGGCGGTGATCGGTGGCAGTCTCGGTGGCATGCAGGCGCTGCAGTGGGCCATCGATTTCCCCGAACGCGTCGCGCACACCGTGCTCATCGCCTGCGCCCCCAAGCTATCGGCGCAGAACATCGCCTTCAACGAGGTGGCGCGTCAGGCCATCCTGTCGGATCCTGACTTTCATGAAGGCCGTTTTTACGACCATGACACTTATCCGCGGCGCGGCCTCATCCTGGCGCGCATGGTCGGGCACATCACCTATCTCTCCGATGACGCGATGAAGGCGAAGTTCGGGCGCGATCTCAAGTCCGGGCACTTCCACTATGGCTTTGACGCCGAGTTCCAGGTGGAGAGCTATCTTCGTTACCAGGGGGAGTCCTTCTCACGCTACTTCGACGCCAACACCTATCTCCTGATGACGCGGGCCCTCGACTATTTTGATCCGGCGCGCGACTACGGCGACAGCCTCGAGCAGGCGATGGCGCGGGCCCGCTGCCGCTTTCTCGTCATCGCCTTCAGCACCGACTGGCGCTTCTCGCCGGCGCGCTCGCGCGAGATCGTCGCCGCCCTCGTCGCCACCGACAAACCGGTCAGCTACGTCGAGATCGATGCGCCGCAGGGGCATGACTCTTTTCTCTTGCCGGTGCCGCGATATCTCGCTGTGCTCGAGGCTTTCTTGCAGCGCGTGGAGGTGTGACATGCGGCTCGATCTGATGCTGGCAGAACGCTGGATCGCTCCTGACGCCCGCGTCCTCGATCTCGGTTGCGGCGAAGGCGACCTCCTCGCGCACCTCGGGCAGCGGCAGGGGGTGCGCGGCTATGGTGTCGAGATTGATCCTGAGCGCATCCGCCGCTGTGTCGCACGCGGCGTCAATGTCATCGAGCACGATCTCGACGCCGGCCTCGCCCTCTTTGGTGACGATCGCTTCGATACCGTGGTCATGACCATGGCCCTGCAGGTGGTGGCCGCTCCCGATCGCCTGCTGCTCGACATGCTGCGGGTGGGGCGTGAGGCGATCGTCACTTTCCCTAATTTCGCTTACTGGAAGACGCGCCTCTACCTCGCTCTGCGTGGCCGCATGCCGATGTCGGAGGCCTTGCCTTACCACTGGTATGACACCCCCAACATCCATCTGTGCACCTTTGCCGACTTTGATGCGCTGTGCGCCGAGCATCACCTCCGTATCCTCGACCGCCACGCCGTCAATGGTGAGCAGGCGAGCGGTCCACTCATGCAGGCATGGCCGAATGTCTTCGGTGAAGTCGCCATCTACCGGGTGGCTCGGCATGCTTGATCGCGTCGTGCTGGCGAGCAGCAATCCCGGCAAACTGCGCGAGCTGAGTGAACTTCTCGCGGCGCAGCGCGTGCAGGTCCTGTCGCAGGACGCCCTCGCCATCAGCGGTGCTGAGGAGACTGGCGTCACCTTCATCGAGAATGCCCTGCTCAAGGCGCGGCATGCCAGCCGCGAGAGCGGTTTGCCGGCGCTGGCCGACGATTCTGGTCTCGTCGTCGACGCCCTGCACGGGGCGCCAGGTCTGTATTCGGCGCGCTATGCCGGGCCGGGGGCGAGTGACGCCGACAACAACCGTCGACTCATCACCGCCTTGCACGGCCTCCCGCCACCGTGGTCGGCGCGTTATCACGCCTGCATCGTGCTCCTGCGCCATGCCGAGGATCCTTGTCCGGTGATCGCCGAGGCCGACTGGGAGGGCGAGATCCAGGCCACGGCCGCCGGCGACGGCGGCTTTGGCTACGACCCCCACTTTTACCTGCCGCAGCTGCGGCTGACGGCGGCGCAGATGTCGAGCGCGCAGAAGAACCGCTGCAGTCATCGCGCCCTCGCTCTGCAGGCGCTGCTGCGCCGTTGGCCGCGCGGTTAGCGCGCGAGCATGGCGATGATCTCGTCGCTGCTCGCCGTTTCGCCGAGGCGGGGGAAAATGCGCGTGACGCTGTGTGTGTGTGCCTCGGGGACGACGTCGGTCATGGCATCGACGGCGAGGGTGACGTTATAGCCCAGCTCATGCGCAAAACGCGCTGTCGACTCGACGCCGATGCTGGTCGAGATGCCCGCCAGGACGACCTGGGTCACGCCGAGCTGGCGCAGCAGGGCGTCGAGGCCGGTGTTGGTGAAGGCGCCCCAGCGTCGCTTGCTGATGCGATGATCGCTCGCCTGCGCCTGTAGTTCCGGGGCCAGTTCACTCCAATCGGCGGGCAGACCCTGCAGCGAACGCTGTTGCTCGGCCCGTCCCGGTGCGCCACCTTCAACCCGCACCAGGACGACGGGTAGCTGGCGCTGGCGAAAGGCCGCCAGCAATTTACCGGTCTGTTGCAGGACACGCGCCGCCGCCTCGGCGGGGGGTAGGGCGAGCACGCCTTTTTGCAGGTCGATGACGATGAGGGCGCTTTGGCGATCGAGGGTGGTCAAGGCCATGGTGGGTCTCCTAAATGGTGTGGCAGCAGAATAGCGTAAAAGGCGGCGGTTGCCGCAGCGACTAGTCAAGATCGGGGCGCTTGCACTAAACTGGCCGCGCCGCGTGCGGATGGGCCGCCATAGCCGGAGGATGTGTCGATGGGCAAAAAACTGATCTATCCAGGCACCTTTGATCCCATCACCAATGGTCACCGTGACCTCGTCGAGCGCGCCGCGCGCATGTTCGATGAAGTGGTCGTGGCCATCGCCAGCTCGGACAAGAAGGGCCCCCTGTTCACCCTCGAGGAGAGGGTCGCGATGGCCGGCCAAGTGCTCGCGCATCTGCCCAACGTCAGCGTCACCGGCTTCGACAAGCTGCTCGCCTTCTTTCTGCGCGAGCAAGGAGCGAGTGTCGTGCTGCGCGGCTTGCGCGCGGTGTCCGATTTTGAATATGAGTTTCAACTGGCCAACATGAACCGGCAATTGGCGCCTGAGATCGAAACGGTCTTTTTGACGCCGGCGGAGCATCTTTCGTACATCTCGTCGAGCCTGGTGCGCGAGATCGCCGTGCTCGGCGGCGATGTTTCCAAGTTTGTCGACGCGATCGTGGTCGACGGTTTTGCCCGCAAACTCGCCCGGCATGGCGCTTAAAATCACCGAGCAGTGCATCAACTGCGACGTCTGTGAGCCGGCCTGCCCCAACGAAGCCATCTATATCGGCGACCAGCACTACGAGATTCAGCCCGATCGCTGCACCGAGTGCGTCGGTCATTTCGATGCGCCGCAGTGTCGGCGTGTCTGTCCGGTCGACTGTATACCGGACGATCCGGCGCATGTCGAAACCCCCGCTCAGCTCCATGAGAAGCTGCTCAGGTTACGCGCATCGGCACGCGATCAGTAGTTGTTGGTCGTCGTGTCGATACCGCGCTTGGCTTCCTTGGCCTGCCGTTGCTTGCGCCAGTTGTCCTGGCTCTCGGTGCAGCCCAGGCAGCGCAGAAACGTCTCTTCGGCGGGTTTGCCGACCAAGTTGTCGGCCGCTTCCTTGATGTTGCCACCCAGGGCCGAGAAAGGCAGGGTGATGACAAAGGCGACGAGTCCGGTGGCGGTCATGGCGAGCAGGAAGGGGCGCGCGATGATGACGTCGCCCATCATGGCATCCCAGGACGGCGATAGATCGGTTTCATCCATGTCGGTGGAGAGCATGGCGTCGGCGCGTGCCAGGTTGGCCGTGATCAGGCTGCCCCCGAGGAGGAGAACCAGAGCGTGGCGTTTCAGAGAGCGAGACATGATCTGTCCTTCTGTGGTGAGGTCAAAGCACCCAGGATCAGCTGGATGTGTTCGTGTCTTGTCTGAAGAAGTGCAGACAAGTACCTATTGCAACATGGTTTTAGCGAAATGTAGACGACTATGCTCGCGAGTGCAAGCTGCACTTAGCGTTGACAGTGGGGGCAATAGGCGCTGCTGCGCCCGGACAGGCGGATCTGCGCCAGCGGCGCCAAGCAGCGCGGGCAGGGCAGACCGGCGCGGCCATAGACCGCCAGGGTCGTCTGAAAATAGCCGAGTTCACCTTGCGCATTGACGTAGTCACGCAAACTGCTGCCACCAGCGCGCAAGGCGGCTTCGAGCTGGGCGACCACGGCGGCATGCAGACCTTGACAGTCCTTGCGGCTCAGGCTGCCGGCGGCGCGTTGTGGGCGCAGGCCGGCGACGAACAAGGCTTCCTGGGCGTAGATGTTGCCGATGCCGACGACGCAGCGGGCGTCCATGAGCAGGGTTTTGATCGCCGTCTTGCGCCCGCGGCTGACGCGATAGAGATGCTCGGCGGCAAAGTCCGGAGTGAGTGGTTCGGGGCCGAGATGAGCGAGCAGAGGGTGCTGCTCGGGCGCCTCGGTCCACAGCAGACAACCGAAACGACGAGGATCGTGATAGCGCAGTTCGCGCCCATCGCTCAAACGCAGCGCCCAGTGCTCATGTCGTCGCCACGCCTGCGTCGCGCTGACCAGGGCGAGACTGCCGGACATGCCGAGATGGATGAGTAGGTGGCCGTGATCGAGATCGGCGATGAGGTATTTGCCGCGCCGCCGCAAGGCGAGGAAGACGTGTCCGGCGAGGCTGTCGACTTGCGTTGGAATCGGCTGGCGCAGATCGCGCCGGCGAATCTCGACGGCGACGATGCGCTGCCCGCATAGCGCTGGAGCGAGGCCGCGGCGTGTCGTTTCGACCTCGGGCAGCTCAGGCATGGGGGCCGGCTTGCAAAACGAAAAAGGATGCACTCGGCATCCTTTTTTCGATCATCGGCGACACGTCGCGGGCAGCGTCGTGAGGCGATTACTTGATCTTGGCTTCTTTGAAGATCACATGCTGGCGGATCTTGGGATCAAACTTCTTGATCTCCATCTTTTCCGGCATGGTGCGCTTGTTTTTGGTGGTGGTGTAAAAATAGCCCGTGCCCGCCGAGGACACCAGACGAATCTTTTCGCGTGCGCCTTTCGCCATGATGCTTCTCCTTAGATTTTTTCGCCACGGGCGCGCAGGTCAGCGACCACGGCCTCGATGCCCAGCTTGTCGATGATGCGCATGCCCTTCGGGGTCAGGCGCAGGCGCACGAAGCGCTTTTCGCTCTCCATCCAGAAACGATGGTAGTGCAGATTTGGTTCGAAACGACGCTTGGTCTTGATATTCGAGTGCGACACGTTGTGGCCGACGATCGGCCGCTTGCCCGTCACCTGGCAAACTTTGGACATGATTCCTCTCCACAAAACAAAAGGTCGCCAAAGCAAGTGGGGCGACGGCAAGGGGGCATGTTATACCAGAGATGAAGGGCTGGAGGCAAGGGTTCGCGCATAAATAAAAGCGCGCAGCGATCCTGGGCGTCGCTCCGATGTTACCGTGAAAACACCACGGACCTCAGAGCAATACTGCCCGTGGACTCCTGATCAGTCCATAGGCCTGCGCGCCAGATAGCCGTACTTGCCCAGCATCTTGAGCCAGCGTGGGGCATTGCGTTCGACCATGAGCTCTTCGTCATTGACGCTGGCATCGCGGTA
>JAJZBU010000002.1 GCA_021851865.1 Pseudomonadota bacterium
GAAGCCGGTACTTTGGAGCCGCAGCTACTGCATTCTGACCTGCGGCGGTGCACCACTTGAAATCATCAAGCAATACATCCAGCAACAGGCCAGACTCGAAAAGTAACCGCCGCTACGCGCCGGGCGCTATCCCCCTCCATCCAATCATAAAATTGGATGGAGCCCCTCGCGTAAAAACGGGTGGGCGAAGCGCTCGGGTTTGGCGCTGGCCCCTAAGATGGCGACGGTCTGGCTCATGCGGCCGACTCCTTGCTGTTCAGGTGCTTGAGCAGGACGCTTTGCAGATCCTGAAGTTTCAAGGGTTTGCTGAGGAAATCGTCCATGCCGGCGGCGAGGCAGCGCTCGCGTTCGCCTTCCATGATGTTGGCGGTCAGCGCGATGATGGGAATGGCGCGGGCGCTGGCCGCCAGTTTTTGCAGGCTGCGAATTTCCCGCGTACAGGCGAGGCCGTCCATGTCGGGCATCTGGCAGTCCATCAGGATGATGTCATAGCGCGCCTGGAGATAGAGGCGGACCGCTTCGATGCCGTTGTGCGCCAGATCGACGCTGACGCCGAAGCGCTCGAGCATCTTGGTCGCCACCTTCTGATTGACCAGATTGTCTTCGGCGAGCAGGGCGCGCAGGCCCGGTCGCAAGGCCAGGGGCATGGGTGAAGGGAGGGTGAGTTCCGCCGGACTGTTGGGGACGCCGGGGAGCAGGATGCTGCGCAAGGTGCGCACCAAAGCGTCCTGACGCAAGGGTTTGGGCAGGACGCTGGCAAAACCCGCCTCGTGCAGACGCCGCGCGTCGGCGCGTTGGTTGGGCGGTGTCAGCAGCACGACCTTGCATTCACGCAGGACCTTGTCGGAGATGATGAAGCGGCCTAGGGTCAGGCCGTTGATGTCCGGCAGGGCGTAGTCCACCAGCAGGGTCTGCATGGGGATGCCGCGTTGGCGTGCGGCGTTGAGCAGACTCAAGGCCTGACGGGCACTGCCCGCCTCCTGCACGAGGGCGCCGCGGCGGGCGAGGATCTCGTGGATGACCTTGCGCTGCAGCGCACTGGCGTCGACGATCAGGATGCGCATGTCGGACAAGTTTCGTTCCGGCTCCGTGGCGACGCCTTGCAGGGGGAGGGTGAGCTCCATCCAGAAGGTCGAGCCCTGGCCAAACTCGCTGTTGACGCCGACCTGTCCGCCCATCATCTCGGTCAGCGCCTTGCAGATCGCCAAGCCCAGACCGGTGCCGCCAAAACGACGGGTGGTCGAGGCATCGGCCTGGGTGAAGCGCTGAAACAAGGTGCCGGCCTTGTCGGCGGCGATGCCGATGCCGCTGTCGCTGACGCTGATGCGCAGACGGACGCGTGAGCGCTCGACCTTGAGCGTGCTGACATCGACCAGGACATGCCCGTGTTCGGTGAATTTCACCGCATTGCTCAGATAGTTGAGCACGATCTGGCGGATGCGACCGGTATCGCCGATCACCAGGCGCGGACAGGAGGGATCATAGCGCAGCATCAGCTCGAGTTTCTTTTGCTGCACTTGCGGCGTCATCAGCTCGCAGACCTCCTCGAGAGCGCTGAGGAGATCAAAAGGTAGGGGCTCGATGGTGAGCTTGCCGGCTTCGATCTTGGAGAAGTCGAGGATGTCGTTGATGATGGTCAACAAACCGAGGCCGGACTGATAGATGGTGCGGACATAGTCGCGCTGCTCGGCGCTCATCGGCGTTTCACTGAGCAGTTGCGCCATGCCCAGCACCCCATTCATCGGCGTGCGAATCTCGTGCGACATGGTGGCGAGAAATTCCGACTTGGCGTGGGTGGCGGCCTCCGCCTGGTCACGTGCTGCGATGAGCTCGCTTTCGGCGGCTTTGCGGCTGCTGATGTCGTTGAGCGTGCCGGTGGTGCCGATGGCCCAACCGGCCTCATTGCGCTGTACCGAGATCCATACGTCCATCCAGCGGATGATGCCGTCGGCGGCGATGAAACGCACTTCACCACGCGCCGTGTCCATGCTCAGATCGCGCAGGGGATTGAGCATTTCCTCGAGTTTGGGGCTGTCTTCCGGGGAGACGTGCTCGAGGGCCGATCGTCCGAGACTGCTCTCGACGGTGTACCCGGTCATCGTCTCCCAGGCGGGATTGAGAAAGGTCCAGTGCCCGCGCACGTCGGTTTGGAAGATGACTTCGCGGATGGCCTGGATCACCTGCCGATGCTGTGCCTCGGAGCGCAGGATCTGCTGACTCTGCTGAAACAAGCGCGTGGCCGACTGGTTGAGCGCGCGATTGAGCAGACGGATTTCGCGTGTCGACGTGTCGATGTGGATCTGCGCCTGCCCCTGATAGACGTCGAGGCCTTGGGCAAAATCGATCAATTGCCGTAGCTGGCGCAGGGGGCGCCCGAGTTGCAGGAAGAAGTAGAGGGCGATGATGGCCGAGAGCAGGAGAGCGGTGCCGATCTGACCGCGCAAGGCGGCGAGATAACTGGCCGACTGGCTGGCGGCGTCATAGACCAGCATCACCCAGCCATCGTCACCATAGGACTGCCAGAGAATGAGGTTTTTGGCCTGGTGCTGGATGCTCAGGCCCTGCAGCAGGGGCGGGCTCAAATCGTGGCTGCGGCGTTGCAGATAAGCGTGTTGACCATCCGGATTGACCGCTGCGGCGATGACGCGGCCGTGGTTGTCGGTGACGGCGATACGGCGCACAGGACCAAATTCGGCGGTGCGCAGACAGAGATTTTGCAGGACGGCGAGATCGTCATTGGTCATCGCCAGAGAACTGGCGGTGACGAAGCTGCCGAGCACGAGATTGGCCTGCTGCGTGGTGCTGGCATCATAAATTTCGGTCTGTTTGTCATAGACCAGCCAGCCGAAGACCAGCAGGGCAGCGAGCAGGGCGAGAAAGCCGATGACCGCCACCTGGCGGCCAAGAGAATGCGGCAGCAAGCGGGAGAGCAGCGCTCGCCACGAGCGAAGATGCAGTAAGGTCGAAAGCTTCATGACTTGGAGTGTAGCATCTGCGCGTCATCGACCTGACGATAGTCAGGCAGATAACGCTCGAGCACATCGAGCAGACGATCGGGTGACAGGGGTTTGCCCAGCACTTCGTTCATGCCCGCCGCCAGGCAGTTGTGACGCTGCTCGCCCGGCGAATGCGCGGTGAAGGCGATGATGGGGGTGTCACGATAGCTGGCCATGGAGCGCAGAGCTCGCGTCGCCTCCCGACCATCCATTTCCGGCATCTCGCAGTCCATGAGCACGAGGTCGAAGACGCGCGCCTGCGCCGCATTCAGCGCCTCCGCGCCGCTGCTGACCCCGTGTACGAGGCACCCCAGGCGTTCCAGGCTGCGTCGGCTGATCAGCAGGTTGACCGGATTGTCATCGACGATCAGGACGTGCCAGCCCTCATGCCGCCGCGCGGTGCGTTGCGCCGTACGTTGCTGGCGATGCAGTTCATGCAGATCGCTCAGGGTGATGAAGGCCGGCGGTGTTGCGCTATGTAGCCAAGCCAGGGTCGCCGCCAGGTGCTCGAGGCGCAACGGCCGGCGCAGCAAGGCGCGCGCCTGCAGGTGCTGCGCGGCGAGTTCCCGCTGCCATGACCAGCGGTCGCAGAGCAGGAGGCAGGGGGGGGTAGGATCATCGCGGCGTGGCAGGCGCTCGAAGTGATCGAGATCGCAGATCAGGACGTCGGCGGCGACGACGCCGCCGAGGCGTTGACCGCTGACCACGGCATAGCCGGCGGCGCGCAGTTGTTCGCCGAGGGGGCCCGGTCGCTCTTCGATCAGGCCGAGACGGAGAGTGCCCTGTGCCGGTGTCGCCGGCGCCGGCCTCTCGGCCGTGAGCAGGGGCAGGGAGAGACCGAACACGGACCCGCGCTGTGGCATGCTGTGCACCCAGATGTCGCCGCCCATCAGGTGCGCCAGGGAGCGGCTGATGACCAGTCCGAGACCGCTACCACCGTACTGACGGTGGATGGCGGCATGCCCCTGGCTGAAACTGCGAAAAAGTCGTTCGATCTGCGCTTCGCTCATGCCGATGCCGGTGTCCTCGACGGTGATCGACAGGTGACAGACGGCAGCCTCGGTTCGTGTCGCGATGTCGAGATGGATCTGGCCATGTGCCGTGAACTTGAGGGCGTTGCCGAGCAGATTGAGCAGGATCTGACGTAGGCGTTGCGGGTCGCCGCGCAAGGCGAACTGCGTCTGTGGCGCAAAATGGACGCTGAGATCGAGACCTTTGTCGCGCGCCTTGGGGGTCAGGATATGGAGCAGGCCATCGATCAGTTCTTCGAGGTCGAAATCGCGCGTTTCGAGTTGCAGATGACCGAGATCGAGACGCGCGGCGTCGAGGATGTCATTGATCAAGGTGGTGAGTAGTTCCCCCGACTGAATCAGCGTACCGACATAGCCACGCTGTTCGGCGTCGAGCGTGGTGTCGCCGAGCAGTTGCGCCATGCCGAGCAGGGCGTTGAGCGGGGTGCGCAGTTCATGCGCGAGCATGGCGAAAGACTCCGCCTGATGCTGCAAGGCGGTTGCCGTCGCGTTGGCAGCAGTGTGAGTCGAAGTCGACGTCTGCAGTAGCAGCCAGCGTTGGCGCGAGGATGCGCGCAGAGACAGCGAACAAAAGTCAGCATGGTTGCGCACGCGCTGGCGTAGATACTGCCACGGCCTGCCGCGCAGGCTGTGCGCAAGACCGAGCCACCGCCGCAGTGTGGCGTCATCGGCGACGATGCGGCCACGCGCATCCAGCGCGATGGACCACATCATCGTCTCGTCCGGTGGACCGCTACGCCGCTTGTGCGTCATGAGCTCCATCCCTGAGCCGGGTGACCGCGTTGTCACCCTGCTCCATCAGTCGAACTTGTCCGTGACCCCCCCGAGAGAGGCGCTCGCCGCCGTCGCCGCATATTTGGCCAGGGCGCCGCGACGGTAGCGCGGTGCCGGCCGTTGCCAGCGTGCCCGGCGCTGGTTCAGAACAGCGTCATCGACGAGCAGTTCGATGCGACGTGACTCGGCATCGATGTTGATTTGATCGCCATTCTCGACGAGGGCGAGCAAGCCGCCTTCAAAGGCTTCCGGCGTGATATGGCCGACGACGAAGCCGTGCGATCCGCCGGAGAAGCGGCCATCGGTGATCAGCGCCACTTCCTTGCCCAGGCCCTTGCCCATGATCGCCGAGGTCGGGGACAGCATCTCACGCATGCCCGGACCGCCGCGTGGACCTTCGAAACGGATGACGACGACGTCACCTGCGCACACCTCGCCTTCGAGGATGCCGCTGAGGGCGAGTTCCTCGCTGTCGTAGACGCGCGCCGTGCCGTTGAACTGCAAGCCTTCCTTGCCGGTGATCTTGGCGACGGCGCCTTCGCTGGCGAGGTTGCCGCGCAGGATGACGAGATGCGAGTCCTTTTTGACCGGCTGTGCAAAGGGCCGGATGATGTCCTGGTCGGCGGGATAGTCCGCGACATCGGCGAGATTCTCTGCCAGGGTGCGGCCGGTGACGGTCAGACAGTCACCGTGCAGCATGCCGGCGTCGAGCATGCGCTTCATCAGCGGCTGTATACCGCCGATGGCGACCAGTTCGCTCATCATATAGCGCCCGGAAGGACGCAGATCGGCGAGTACCGGGGTGATGTCGCCGAGACGGACGAAGTCGTCGAGACTGATGTCGACGTCGACGGCGTGCGCCATGGCGATCAGATGCAGGACAGCGTTGGTCGAACCGGCCAGGGCGATGACGACACGGATGGCGTTTTCAAAGGCACGACGGGTCATGATATCGCGCGGCTTGATGTCGCGGCGCAGCAGTTCGAGCACGGCGGCGCCGGCGCGGTGGCAGTCGCTGCTCTTGGCGGCGGAGATGGCGTCTTGGGCGCTGCTGCCGGGCAGCGACATACCGAGAGCCTCGATCGCCGAGGCCATGGTGTTGGCGGTGTACATGCCGCCGCAGGAACCGGGGCCGGGGATGGCGACTTCCTCGATCTGCGCCACCTGGATGGCGTTGAGCTCGCCGCGTGCGTGCTGACCGACGGCTTCGAAGACCGAGATGATGTCGGTATGACCTTCGCCGGGACGGATGGTGCCGCCGTAGACAAAGATTGCCGGTCGGTTCAGTCGCGCCATGCCGATGATGCAGCCGGGCATATTCTTGTCGCAGCCGCCGATGGCGACGAGGCCATCGAAGCCCTCGCAACCGGCCACCGCCTCGATCGAATCGGCGATGATCTCGCGCGAGACGAGAGAATATTTCATGCCCTCGGTGCCATTGGCGATGCCATCTGAAACGGTGATAGTGTTGAAGATGACGGCCTTGCCACCGGCCTCGTTGGCGCCTTGTTCAGCCTCGCGCGCCAGACGGTCGATGTGCATGTTGCAGGGGGTCAGCATGGCCCAGGTGGAGGCGATGCCGATCTGCGGCTTTTTGAAGTCATCGCCTTTGAAGCCGACGGCGCGCAGCATGGCGCGCCCGGGGGCGGCCTCGATGCCATCGACGACCTGGGAAGAGTATTTGCGAAGATCCTCATTGCTCATGGTTCATTTGCCTTCGTATCCGACGGGGGGGAGTTGGCGTCGTCGATCAGATCCTTCCAGAGATCCAGTACATCGCTGGGGAGTTTGGCGTCGACGTATTCGGGGCGGTTGACGTGGTGCATGAGACCGCGCACCGAGTAATAAGGGGCATCGAGCTGGACCATGTTGTCGATCCAGCGCGGGATCCATCCACCCGGGTCGGCGTAGCCGAGCAGTTGGATATGGATGACGCCATTCGGCCGCGCAGTGAAGGTCCACTCCAGCTCTTCATGGATCATGCGCACCAAGTGCGGTTGCTCCGGCAGGACGTAGGGCTCTTCCCAGGTTTTGATCACCACGGCGTGATGCGCCGGGTCACGATAGGCCTTGCCATGGATGATGGTGTCGCGGTCGCTGACGCCGTAGGGGGCGCGGTGGATGATGTAGATCAGGTATTCGGTGTCCGAGATGCGTTTCAGAACGCGTGTCTCGCCGCAGCGGTAGATCCAGTCACAAAAATGATCGAAGTCGGTGAAGATGGCGCCGAGGGCGGGGGGCGTCGCGTTGACGTCGGCTTCGATGCGAAAGGATTTGAGGCGTTTGCCCGGGTCTTGGCGTAGATAGGTGTAGAGGTCGTGAGAGTGTCGCGCGGGTTTCCAGCCGCCCGCCAGAATGCTTGCTTCATCGCTCGGTGGTTCGGCGGAGCTGCTCAGGCAGGCGAAAACGAGCAGCAAGGTCAAGACGCTACGCGCCAGGAGGTGGCGGGAAGTTCTGGTGGCGACGTCATTCCTTTGTATCATCGACATGTTTTCAAAGCTCTGGGTTGTTGTTCTTGGTCATGGATTGCGGAGTTAGAGTTTTTTGCTGAAGACCAGCGAGTTGCGCTGCAGATTGTAAAGCGCCTGCCGCGATGACGGTAGGTCATCGACGGAAGCTGGGGTGAAACCGTGCTCGATGAACCAGTGCGCGGTGCGCGTCGTCAGCACGAAGAGGCAACGCAAACCCTTGATGACGGCGCGGCGTTCGAGAAAATCGAGCAGTTCCGAGCCGCGGGCGGATTTGCGGTACAGGGGATGGATGGCGACGCAGGCGATCTCGCCGCAGGCGGGCAGGCCATCGTCGATCGGCAGAGGGTAGAGCGCGCCACAACCGACGATCATGCCGTCACGCTCGATGACGGCGAAATGCTGGATCTCGTTTTCCAGTTTCTCGCGCGAACGCCGCACCAGGATGCCATCATCCTCGAGTGGGCGCAGCAGCTCCAACAGCCCACCGATATCCTCGATCTCGGCGCTGCGTATCTCCTCGTAGGGGTCCTGGGTGATCAGGGTGCCGGCGCCGTCGCGGGTGAAGAGCTCCTGCAACAGGGCGCCATCACGCCGGTAGCTGACGATGTGTATGCGCCTGACACCGCCGCGGCAAGCGGCGCGAGCCGCGTTGAGATAGCGCAGCAGTTCGTTGTCGAGGGGGCGGTCGCGCAGATAGCGATCGACTTCGTTGGGGATCATCTCGCGCAACAGGTGCGAGTCTTCCTCGATGCCGTCGTACTCCGACAGGCAGATGAGCTTGTCCGCCTGCAGGGCCTCAGCGGCGCTGACGGCGACGTCTTCGGCGAGCAGGTTGAAGACCTCGCCGGTGGGCGAGTAGCCCATGGGACCGAGGATGACGATGTGGCGATTCACCAGCTGCTTTTGGATGGCTTCGGTATCGATCGAGCGTACTTCGCCGGTGAGGGCGTGATCGACGCCATCGCGCACGCCGTAGGGGCGCGCCGTGACGAAGTTGCCGGAGACGGCGTCGATGCGCGCGCCATACATGGGCGAGTTGGCGAGCCCCATCGACAGCAGTCCTTCGATCTCGATGCGCACCGAACCGACGGCGTCGAGAACACAGCGCAAGGACTCGCGGGTGGTGATGCGCAGGCTGGCATGAAAGGGGGTGTGCAGGCCATTTTCGATGAGGTTCTCATCGATCTGTGGCCGGGCACCATGCACCAGGACGAGATGGATGCCGAGCGAGTGCAAAAGAGCGATGTCATGGACGATGTTGTGAAAGCTCTCATGCATCACCGCCTCGCCACCAAAAAGAAGGACGAAGGTCTTGCCGCGGTGGGCATTGATGTAGGGAGCAGAGTTGCGGAACCAGTGCACATACTGCTGGCTCATGCTCTCGGGAATGGGGAGATCATCAGACACGGACACGCTCGCTCAAGGATCGGTCGGGCCATTCTATGCCCAGAAGCGCGGGTGCGAAAGAGTCAGACGGGCAAGAGATGGCGCCGGCGCTCTTCAGGCTAGGCAAAAGCGTTCGATCAGAGACTGCAAAATGTGCTGCATCGGCGCCAAGCTGGCGCAGGCCAGATATTCGTCGGGCTGGTGCGCCACGGCGATATCGCCCGGGCCGAGCACGATGGTGTCGAGCGCGAGAGCGCTGAGATAGGGCGCTTCCGTGGCGAAGGCGACGGCGTGACCGGCATGGCCGGTGATTTCCTGGCAGGCGTGCAGTATCGCCGCCGCATCGCGACAGTGAAAGGCCGGTGTACCAGCGGACAGGGCGCGCAAGCTCATCGCGACGTGATGGTGACGACAGGTGCTGAGCAGTCGCGCCTGCAGGTCGTGCAACAAGGCGGTGATCGGCATGTCGGGCAAGGGGCGCAGATCGAACTGCAAGCGGCACTGCGCGCAGATGCGATTGGGGTTGTCGCCGCCGTGGATGGCGCCGAGATTGAGGGTTGGAACCGGCACCTGAAAGATGTCCTGGCGATAGCGTGCCTGCAGCTCGCGACGAAACTCGAGCAAGGTCGCCAGACAAGCGTGCATCGCTTCGAGCGCACTGTGTCCGAGGCTGGGGTCGGATGAATGTCCGCTACGTCCTTGCAAGCACAATTCCTGCATGACGATGCCCTTGTGGCGGGTGACCGGCCGCAGATTCGTCGGCTCACCGATGAGGGCCTGGCGCAGACCGTGCACGTCGTCCTGGACCAGGGCCTGCGCACCGCGCATGGAGCTCTCTTCGTCACAGGTGGCGAGGAGGACGAGCGGGGCACGCCAGCGTTGTCGCGGCAAGGTGGCGATGGCCTGCAGGGCGATGGCGAAAAAGCCCTTCATGTCGGCGGTGCCGAGTCCATAGAGGCGATCATCGCGGCGTGTCAGACAAAAAGGATCGGAGCTCCAGCCTTCGCGATCATAGGGAACGGTGTCGGTGTGGCCGGCGAGCAACAGGCCCTGCTCGCCGTCACCTAAGCGGGCGAGCAGGTTGAACTTGCCGGTGGCGACCTCGCGCAGCTGACAGCTGAAGCCGAGCGTCGTGCACCACTGCGCCAGGCATTCGACGACGGCGCGGTTGCTCATGTCGAGGGCGGGGTCGACGGAGCTGACCGAAGGCAGCGCGACCAACTCGCCGAGCATGCCTTCGAGGGAGGGCAGCTGCGAACTCACGTCGCGGACGTCTGTTGGCGATAGTGTTGCAGCCAGAGGCGCAGTTCGGGGATGGGCATGGCGCGCGCATAGAGCCAGCCTTGCGCATCCGAGCAGCCGAGCTGGCGCAGCAGGCTGGCCTGTTCTTCGGTCTCGACACCTTCGGCGACGGTTTCGACGCCGAGTCGCTTGCTCATGCCAATGATGGTCTCGGCAAACAAGGCGCCTTGACCCTGCGCGATCTCGCGCACGAACATCTGATCGACCTTGATCGTGTCGATGGGCAGGGCGCGCAGCTGTCCCATCGAGGAGTAGCCAGTGCCGAAATCGTCGATGGCGATGCGCACGCCGATCTCTTTCAGGGCGTGAAAGCTGCGTTGCACGACCTTCGGTTCATCCATGGCGATGCTCTCGGTGATCTCGAGTTCGAGGCGATCCGGCTGCAGGCCCTGCAGCTTGAGAACATCGATGACCTCGGCGACGTCATGGACGAAGCTCTGCGTACGGAACTGCGGCATGCTGACGTTGACCGCGACGCGACCGCCGAACAGCCCCTCTTCATCGAGTTGGATCAAGGCGTCGGCGGAACGCTCCAGCACCCATTGGCCGATATCGATGATGAGGCCGGAGTCTTCGGCGAGCGGGATGAAGACATTGGGCGGATGGACAAAGCCGCCATGCTCATTGGGCCAGCGGATGAGCGCCTCCATGCCGCTGACCCGGCCGTCGAACAGGTTGATCTGCGGCTGAAACCAGACGTCGAGCTTTTCGGCGTCGAAAGCCTGACGCAGGTCGCGAATGATCTCGAGGTGGCGCTGGGTGTGCTCCTCCATCTCCGGTAAAAAATATTCGAAGTGGGTGACCACGCTCTTTTTGGCGCGACTGAGGGCGATGTTGGCCGATTTCAGCAGGCTGATGCCGTCACCGCCGTCGCTGTTCAGCTGCCGCAGGCCGAGGGTCACCGACACCGGGATATTGTTGTCGCCGACTTGGCAGGGCGTATCGAAAATATGCAGCAGGCTGCCGGGATTGGCCTCGCTCTCGGGGCCGACGACGGCGAAGACATCGCCGCCGATGCGTGCGATATGGCTGTGCGCCAGGCGCGTACTCAGGCGCTCGCCGACGCTGCGCAGCAGTTCATCGCCCAGCTCATCGCCGAGAGCGTCGTTGACTTCGGCGAAGTTGTTGATGTCGAGCAGGGCGAGCACGTCATGACGCCCCTCGCTGTGCGGATGCTCATCGAGGTGGTTGATCAGATGCTGACGATTCCAGAGCGAAGTGAGATGGTCGTGGGTCGCGTTGAAATGCAGCTGCTCGAACAGATTGGCGGTGGCGAAGGCGGTGTTGAGATTGGCGGCGAACAGGTGGATCGCCTGGCGTTCGACAGGAGAGGGCGGAGGTTGGATCTCGAGGAGCACGATGGCGACGAGAAATTCACCATAAAGATACAGTGTGCAGTGCTCGCCCTCGAAAAGGTGCTGTGCCAGATTGAGGCAATGTGTCACGCGATCGGTGGTGGCGGCCGGCAGACAGGCCCACTCGGCGTCACAGTGAGCCGCCAGACTGCCTTGGCTGGCGAGGATGCGTAGATGACCGGGATCGTCGCCGACCACCGGGGTATCATCGCCGGCGGGTACTTGCGCCGCGAACAGACCGCCGAGCGAGCGGCCGAGGATGCTCTCCAGCGACGCCAGTCCCTGCTGCGACAGGCTCTGCAGGGTATGTTGGCCATTGAGCTTGGCGGATTCGCGCGCGATCCGCTCCATCAGCTCGGTGTTGCGACGATTGGTTTCGATCTGTTCGTAGGAGCGCAGAGCCGCGGTCATCGCCGTCATTAAACGTGCGTGCGTCAGCTCCGTCTTGGAGTGATAGTCATTGATGTCGTATTCGGCGAAGACCTCGAGCTCCGGCGCGTATCCGGGTTGGCCGGTGCGCAGGATGATGCGCGTCTCGAGCATGAACAATTGCGCCCGGATATGGGTGATCAGACGTAGACCGGCGTCGGGGGTCTCCATGACCACGTCGAGCCAGACGACGGCGAAGTCGCGATCCTCGGCGAGCAGGCTCATGCTCTCCGCCATGGAGTAGCTATCGACGATCTCGATCGGACGCCCGAGCAGACGGGCATTCTGCAGGACCAGGCGGGTCACCTGGTGCACTTCAGGATCGTCGTCCACCACCAGGACTCGCCACGGCGGCAGGGCGCTTTCTGCATCGACGACATCGCTATCGTCAAAGAGGAGGAGCTCATCGTCAGACATGCGATTCGGACTCAGGTTTTGCATCAGTGTAGTCAATAATTTTTGAAATATGAAATCCTGAGATCAGGGGAAAAGACGACTGCGCCGCCAGAGCGAGGCGGCTTCGGGCAGATAGAGCAGACGATCGTGCATGCGGCTCGGTCGCCCCTGCCAGAATTCAAAACGCCGGCCGTTCAGGACGTAGCCACCCCAGAAGTCGGGACGGGGAACTTGCAGTGGATAGCGCAGGCCTATCTGCGCCGCCTTGCTGATCATCTGTGTCCGGGAAAGCATCGGCGCGCTTTGGCGCGAGGCCCAGGCGCCGATGCGGCTGGCGTAGGGGCGCGAGGCGAAGTAGGCGTCCGACTCGGCGGCGGGCAGGCGGCTCACCTCGCCTTCGATGCGCACTTGGCGTTCCAGTTCCGGCCAGAAAAAGGTTGCCGCCGCCCGCGGTTGTTCGCTCAGCTGCTGACCCTTGCGGCTCGCATAGTTGGTATAGAAGAGCAGGCCGCGCGCGTCGATGCCCTTGCACAGAACGATGCGTCCGCTCGGGGCGCCGGTTGCATCGACGGTGGCGAGGTGCATCGCCGAGGGTTCGTTGACCCCGGCGGCGATGGCTTCTTCCATCCAGCGATGCAGTTGCTCGAGCGGATCTGCCGCCGCGCTCTCCGGGTCGAGCTCCTGTTGGCCATAGTCCTTGCGCAACTGGCTGAGGTCGGTTTTGCTGCGCACGATCGGGCTCCTCGGGTCGACCTGGCGGACGTAAGGATCAACATACCGGTAAAGCGCGCCAACGCCAAGTGCCGATGTGCTCTCAGGGGAGCAGTTGCGCGACCTCGGGGCTAGCGTAGAAGAGGCTGAGATGCGCACGCAGGCGCTGTTCCAGATGCCCCGATTGACGCAGCTGCGTCAATGCCGGCTCGATACAGGCGAGAATCTCGCGCCCGATCGTGGCGACATCGAGGGCTTGCCGGGTGAGCACCTGTGCCAGGGGGAGGCTGCCGAGGCTGTCCGCAAGGGCATCGACGATAGCATCGAGCAAGGCGGCTGCGTAAGGCGTCTGGCGGACATCTTCCCAAAAAGTGTTCAGGATGCTCTCGGCGTCGATGAGTTCGCGTTCACCGATATAGGCGATGAAGCTGTCGAGATTGAGGTCGCACGCCTTTTTCCAGGCTTCGATCAGCGCCTGGCGCAGGCGCGGCCCCTTGCAGGCTTTTTCGATCAGATGTTCGCTCAATTCGAGCGAGGCGCGCAGGTTTTTGGCGATGGTCTGCTTGATGGTGCGCTCGATACCCTCCTCGAGCCCACCCATGCGATTGACCATGCCTTTGCCCAGTTTCATCAGGGAAGACATGCCCGGGACTTTCTTGGTCAGGATGTTGTCTTCGAGGAGATAGTCACGGATGCCGTTGTAGAGCAGGTCCGACAGGACGTCGCTGTAGACTGGACTGGCGAGGACGGCGGTGACGACGTCGCGGCGCAGATCCTCGAGGTCGAGCAGACGATCAATCAGGCTTTCGACGTGGCGCGAATCGATCAGGTCTGCGGCGCGCGTCTGGCCTTGCAGTGGTAGGGCGAGCAGGCGCCGCGCCAGATCGAGGCTGGTCTGGCGCAGGAGCTCGGTCGCCGGCTGTTGCAGAATCTGCTGGCGCAACAGGCGTTTGATGGCTTCCAGGTCGACCAGGGTGGCGAGGGGTTGATCGGCGAGGGCGGTGACGAGCGCGTCGATTTCGCTGGGTACGGTCTGTTGTAGCTGCTCGGTCGACAGCTGTTGCAGCAGTTGTTGCGTATGCGCATCGAGCAAGGTTTGGGCGAGCGGATGCATCGGCGAATCTCCTTGGGGTCAGTTCAAGTGCGCGCGCAAAAACCGCAAGAGGTCTCGCTGGTCGGCGCGCGCTTCCGCGATGAAGGGATAAAAAATGGGCCAGACATGTGGCATGTCCGGTCTTTGCAGCAGATCGACCTGGACACCAGCGGCACGCGCTCGCCGTGCCACTTCCACGGCGTCATCGGCAAAACACTCGCTGGCGCTGCAGCTCAGCCATAGGGGCGGCAGGCCATGATAGTCGCCGAACAGTGGCGAGGCGTAAGGATGGTGCGGGTCGGCGCCGGCGAGATAGACGTCGCGACCGGCATGCAGCATGTCGAGGGAGAGCATGTCGTCGCTCTCGCTGCAGCGGATACGGCTGTTCAAACTGTTGCTCAGGTCGGCATGGGGCGAGATGGCGATCGCCGCCGCCGGCAACGGCTGGCCTTCATCGCGCAGACGCAGGAGCAGGGAGAGGGTCAAGGCGCCACCAGCGGAATCGCCGGCGATGACCAGCTGTTGCGTCGGAAAATGCCTCAACATGGCGAGATAGACGCTATGCGCGTCGTCGAGGGCGGCGGGGTAGGGATGCTCGGGCGCCAAACGGTAGTCCGGCAGCCAGACGGCGACATCGCAGTGGCGCGCCCAGGCCGCGCACAGGTTGAAGTAAGTGCGCGTGACACCGGCGATGAAGCCGCCACCATGCAGATAAAGGATGGCGGCGCGCGTCTGCCGCGGGCTCAACGAATCGACGCCGATGCCCTCGACCTGGCGTAGACGATGGGTTACGCCCAAGGCCGGCAGTCGGGGCAAGAGCGAGGCATTGAAGTGGCGACGCAAATGCCGCACCAGCTGATGCGGTGTATCGGGGGACGTCTTGATCGTGTGCCGCACGAGGGTCTTGAGGACCCGGGCGCTAAGGCTGGGCATGGACGAAACTCCTGTGGTCAGCCAGGGATTTCCACACTCTAGCGGCTTGTCGGCAATTGACCATGTCTGGCCGGACTCAAGGAGCGGGCGCGCCGGTCAGTAGCTGTTGCACTTCCGGGGACTCATAAAAGGGTTGCAGGATCTTGCGCAACATCGACTCGAGCATCTTCTTGCGGCGCAGCACGCGCAACACCGGTGGCGCGAAACGCAGGGCATCCTGCAGCATCATGGCGCGGGTGATGCCGAGGTCGTCGAGCAGGTCGCCGAGGAGGACCTCGCCATAGACCGAGAAAAAGGCGTCGACGCCGGTATCGAGAAGCTCACTGTAGAAGTCGGTCTGACGCAAGTGCTGCCAGTACTGGTAGTAGATGACAAAGAAGTCCTCGACGTCGATCGGGGTGACGTAGTCGCTGATGCGGCCGATGGCGCGATGGCGGATCTGTTCCCAGGCATCGAGCATGGAGTCCAGCCATTGCTGGTCTTCGAGGGTCTTCAGCTGTTCGCACAGATCCTGCAGGCTGGCGGTGATGAAGTGCAGCAGCAGATCGTGCATCCGGCCCTGCCAGAGGCTGCGTTTGAGCATCGGCCAGTTGCGCTGCAGGGTGTCCGGGGTATGGTTTTCGACCCAGGTGCGCAGGCGGCGCAGCAGCATGTCGGTGAGCAGCTGAGCGAAGACCGGATTGTCCTTGATCTCATCCAGGGTGTTTTGTCGCAAGTCCTTGAGCTCGAGCGATTTCTGGAAGAGTTCGCGCACATGCGGACTGGGCAGGATGGCGTCGATACGGGTCTGCTTCTGCGCGATCTTCTCATGCAGCAGATGCGCCACGGCGCTGGCGATCTCGGGGATGGCCGAGCGCAGCTGCAGGTTGACGGCGTACTGCCGGAGCGTGGTCTTGATCATCTCCGGCGTGATGAGTTCATTCAAGCGCAGGCGCTGTGAACGGGCGAGCAAGTCGTCCAACCCATGTTCGATAAAAGCCTGCAGGCGAGGGCCCGAGAGGTCGCGCAGGATGAATCTGACCTGAGCGTCGAGCAATGCCTGGGCCAGGGGGGACGTCTCCATAGCGTAACTCCGCATAATCCATATCCATGGTGACGCCCATTCTATACAGGATCGAGGCGGCTGGCGACGAGGAGAGAGGCACTATCCGGGTCACGGAGAGGGACAAACTTTGTGGATTATTTAACAATCTGAAACAAATCTATCTTCTGCGTGGGGTGATGTCGTGGTGGTTTGTGGCACACTCGGCTAAGTTTGATGCATCGGGAGCTGCGTTGTTCGGTGAGCAGCGACAGGATGTTCCGGTTGACTTCATTGACCGACGAACGACGGAAGTAGAACCCATGATTCATCGTTGGCACACATCTTTCTTCACCGCTGTGATCTTGTTCGCGGCTTTGGGGTCTGCACGGGCGGATGTGGCGGCCGACGCCACGATCGGTCCGGCCGATGCGCCTGCCCTCAGCGTCAGTGAACTCGGCGCCGCCGATGTGGTCATGGAGACCCTGAGCCTGATTGGCACGCCTTATCGTTGGGCCGGCGCCAGTCCGGAAGGCGGCTTTGATTGCTCGGGCCTAGTTTCCTATGTCTATCGTGACGTTTTGGCGCGTGATCTGCCGCATTCGGCGGAGGCGCTCTTCCATCACGCCGGTGGCCAAAGGATCAGCCGGCAGGCGAACCTGCAACCCGGCGATCTGGTCTTCTTCCACATGGGGCGACATCATCGCCGCATCGATCATGTCGCCGTCTACATCGGCGACGGTCGTTTCGTGCACGCGCCGACCACGGGCAGCACAGTGCGCGTCGATAACCTCGGTGATGCCTTCTGGCACGAGCATTATCGTGGCGCCGTGCGTCTGATCCCGGCACATCTCGCTCTCCGGCAAGCGTCTCCTCACGCCTGAGTCGTCGTACCCGAGTAGCGATGCATCTCGGGGAAATAGCGATACCACAAGGCGGCGATGAGTAGGCTGCCAAGACCACCGAGCACGATGGCTTTCTCGGCACCCAAGCATGCAGCTGTCACGCCTGACTCGAACTCTCCCAGCTGATTCGACGTGCCGATGAAGAGAAAATTCACCGCGCTGACGCGTCCGCGCATGTCGTTCGGCGTCTCCAGTTGCACCATCGCCGAGCGGATGACGACGCTGATCATGTCGCTGGCGCCGGCTGTCGCCAAGGCCAGCAGGGACAGCGGCATGCTGTGCGAGAGCCCGAAGACGATGGTGCAGACGCCGAAGCCGCCGACGGCGACGAACATCCACCGACCGGCGTGGCGCAGGGTGTGGCGGCTGAGCCAGAGAGAGACGATCAGCGCGCCGGCCGCCGGAGCGCTACGCAGCAGTCCGAGGCCAAGAGGGCCGGCGCGTAGGATGTCATGCGCCACCATGGGGAGCAGGGCGGTGGCGCCGCCGAGAAGGACGGCAAAGAGGTCGAGCGACAAGGTGCCGAGGAGGATGCGGCGCTCCCAGATGTAGCGTATGCCGGCCAGCATGGTGTGCCAGCGTGGCGGTGCGCTGACGCGCTGGCGTGGCCGGCGCAGAGGGGCGATGGCGGTGATGGCGCCGAGATAGAGGCTGGCGGCGCCGATGTAGACGGCCACCGGCGCGACGGCGTAGAGCAGTCCGCCGAGGGCGGGACCGGCGATGACGGCGACCTGCATGGCGGCGCTTGAGGCGCTGATGGCGCGTGGCAGGTGCTCGGCGTCGACCAGTTCCGGCAGCATCGCCGCCAGCGCCGGCGACTCGAAGGCCTTGGCGCTACCGAGCAGAAAAATGAAGGCGAACAAAAGATCGCGTCCGGGCGGCGCGCTGCGGCTGTGCCAGGCGAGGCCGAGGGCGAGCAGACAGGACACCACCTGGCAGGTCATGGCCAGTTTGCGCCGTTCGAAGTGATCGGCGGCCTGGCCGATGATCAGCATGAGCAGAACCGCCGGCATGAAGCTGATCAAGCCCACCCAGGCCAGATCCATGGCGCGGTGATGCAGCGCATAGACCTGCCAGCCGAGGGCGACGGCCTGCATCTGGAAGGCCATGATGGTGCAGACGCGGGTGATCCAGAAACGACGGAAGGGAGCAAAGGCTGGGGCATTCATCGGGGCGTCTCCTTGGCGATTCAGGATATCGCAGTTGCGCCGCTTTGCCTAAAAAGCAAAATAGTGTTGGGCGGCGCGCACAAATAAGATTTAATCGCCATAGGAGGTGATGGCAAGGAGGGTGTCGGATGACGCTGGCGCGGCCTTACGATGTGGTTCTGTATGGAGCCAGTGGCTATACCGGAGCGTTGGTGGCTGACTGCCTGGCGCAGTCTTGTGCCGGGGCGGGCCTGCGCTGGGCTCTCGCTGGCCGCCACCTCGACAAGCTCGAGGCGGTGCGTAGCCAGCTGCACCTGCACTCGGTGCGCGACATTCCCGATCTTCTCCATGCCGAAAGCGGGGATGCGGGCAGTCTGCATGAGTTGGCGCGGCGCGCGCGTGTGCTCATCAACACGGTGGGCCCCTACGCCGCGCACGGCGACGCGCTGGTGCACGCCTGCATCGCCCAGGGCACGCATTATCTCGATCTTTGCGATGAGCCGCAGACGGTCGATCACCTGCGCCGCCATTGGCACCATCTGGCGGTGCGCAAAAAAATCTGCATTCTGCCTTGTTGTGGCTTCATGAGCCTGCCGGTCGATATCGGCGTGCTGCATCTGCTCGAAGGTTTGCGTCATGATTTCGGCGCCAGCTTGCGCCATCAACGGGTTGAGGTGTTCGCCGGTATCGAGGCCGACGGCGCCATCTCCGGCGGGACCTGGGCTGCCCTGTTGCAGTCTCTGGCCGAGAGCGGCTTGCCGCGCTTGCGTCGGTTTCAGGCGGCGCAGCAGCAGGCTTTGCCGGCGCGCCCACAATATCGTCAGGATCTGCAGCGCTGGGCTTTGCCCCTGGTGACCATCGATGGCGACGTCGTGCGCCAGTCGGCGCGTCTACGCGGCGATTACGGCGCCGACTTCCGTTATGGCCACTTCGCTTTGGGCGAGCATCTGCTGCCCATGCTCGGCTTGGCGGCGGGTATCGTCGGTCTGACCTTGGCGGCGCAGTGGTCACCGACGCGGCAATGGCTGCAAGGGCGTCTGCCGAGCGGTAGCGGGCCGAGCGCCGAAGAGCGTGCGCGCGGCTGGTTTCGTATCAGTCTCATCGCCCAGGTGCGGAATCGTCGCTGGCAGACGCAGGTGAGCGGTGGTGACCCGGGCTATGGCGCCACCTCGCACATGCTGACGCAAGCCGCCCTGCTCCTGGCTGGCGGCGGTATCGCCGCCTATGGCGTGCTGACGCCGGCGTCAGCCCTCGGGCTGGCGATCATTCCGGCGCTCGAGCGCGGCGGCGTGCATTTTGCTCCGATAAGTCCCTGCCCGCCATCACCAGCGCTTTCCTAGATCCAGGCGAGAAGGTCGCCGAACACGTACAAAGCCAGGGCCACCGCTGTGGCGAGAGTGGCGACGACGGTGATTTGGCGGCGGCGCGAGGCGAGGTCGTGGACGGCATAGGCGACGACGAAGAAAGGCAGGTAGCCGAGCAGCCAGATCAGCCAGGGACGGTTGGCATTCCAGCCTGACCAGGCCCACTGCAGGGCGCCGATGTGATGCAACCAGAGCTCGACCATGACGCAGGCGACGGAGGATGTCGCCGCCAGCGCCAGACGATTGGGCAGGCCGAACCAGCGCTGTTGCGCATCGTCCGGCAGGAGGCGGGTGGCGATCAGCCCCATCACGGCGAACATCAGGCTGATCTCGACATTGAGGCCGATGAGCACGGTATAGGCCGAGCTGCCGGCGGTGGACCAGGCCGGAGCAAAACCGGAGAAGTGAAAAAGGAGGCCATTGACGATTTCGTTGACCCAGTCCATGAGCCAGAAGGCGATGCCGCCGAGGACGACGTTCCAGCGTCCGGCGCGCGCCTGTTCGACATAGGCATGGAGCACGAGCAGAAGCAGGGTGATCACCGGCCACTGAAAATGATCGGGCGTTCTCAGTTGCGCGGCGGCGAGCAGCGCGGATGGAGCGAGCATGGCAGTCTCCCTAAGGCTTGCCGTTGGAAAAGACAGTGTCTATAGTCCGGATAGCGAAGATCTTGACCAAAGGCGCCAGGCGCAGATCGGCCTGTCCAGGGAGGGGAATATGTCGATGTGGCAGCGCTGCTTCAAACGTCCGGCGGCGACGGATTATCATCCGGAAGATTGTCTCGGTAGCGGCGACTGCGCCCCGGTGCAGTTGACCTATCTCGGTACGGCGGGTTTTGTCCTGCAAGGCTATGAGCGCACCTTGGTGCTCGACCCCTATCTCAGTCGCATTTCGCCCTGGCCCTTGCTGACCGCGCCCCTGTGCGCCGACGCCGCTAGGCTGGCGCGCTACATTCCCGTCGCCGATGACGTTCTCGTCGGACATGCGCATTATGACCATGTCCTCGACGCGCCCTGCCTCTGTCAGCAGACGGGGGCGCGGCTCATCGGCTCGAGCGCGACGGTCATGGTCGGTCGGGCGGCCGGTTTACCAGAGTCACAGATGCTCGCCACGCGTGGTGACGAGGACATCGCCTGTGGTCTTTGGCGTGTGCGCGGCCTGCCTTCGCGGCATGGACGGGTCTTTGGCCGCATCCCCTTTCCCGGCGACATCAGCGAGCCTCCCGCCTGGCCGCCGCGCCTGCATACCCTGCGCCATGGGCTGGTGTTGAACTGGGCGGTGGAAGTGGCGGGTTTGCGCATCCTGCACGTCGATTCCGCCGACTATATCGAGGCGTCGTTGCAAGGTCAGCGCGCCGACATCCTCTGTCTTTGCGCCGTCGGTCGCCAGTCGCGTCCCGACTACACGCGCGCGATCATCGAGCGCGTGCGGCCGCGCTGGGTCATCCCCTGCCATTGGGACACCATGATGACGCCCTTGGAGTCACCGCCGGATCTGATACCCGGTGTCGATTTGCCGGGCTTTCTCGAGGAGATTCGCGAGGCCGGCGCCGAGCCTCTGCTCCTGCCCCTGCTCGGGCGCATGCGTTTTCGCCCAGCCGTAGAATCCGGTAGAGTGTGATGGCGGCGGCAAAATGCGACAGATGACAGCAGATTCATAGAACCTTTTTGTGGTAGCGGCGTTATGCTGTGAGTAGAGGCAAGAAAACCTGTTGTTAGGAGGAGATGAGATCATGAACTTACGCCAGATATCGATGGTCACCCTGTTGGGCTGCACGCTGGCGCTGCCAGTGCACGCCGATATGGGAGGGGCGATCGGGGCGGTCACCGGCGGTCTGTTCGGCAGTATGTTCGGAGAAGGCAACGGTCGTCTCGCGGCGACGGCGGCGGGTGCGGTTCTCGGCTATGCGGCGGGACAGCAGATGGAAGGGGGCTATGGTTATGGCCCGGCCTACGGCGCTCAGCCGATGTATCCGCAGGCTTACCCGCAAGCCTATCCGCAGGCTTATCCACAAGCCTATCCGCAGCCGGTCTACGTGCAGCAGCAGCCGGTCTATCCGTCACCGATGGTGGTCGTGCAACCGGGTTATGGCGGCGGCTACTATGGCGGTGGTGAAGATGGTGATCGCTGGGGCGGCGGTTGGGGTGGCGGATGGGGACGCTGGCATCACGATGATGACTGAGCGCGGGCTTGATGCACGCGCATCATGAGCATTCCGTCCCTGCACACGGCGCTGCCTCGGGTTGGGGGCGGGCCTTTGTCATCGGCATCGCCCTCAATGCCGCTTTCGCTGCGATCGAAGCCGCGGTCGGCTGGTCTGTGCATTCCCTGGCCTTGCTCGCCGACGCCGGTCACAATTTAGGTGACGTCGTCGGTCTTCTTCTTGCCGCTCTAGCGGCTCTGGCGGCGCGGCGTAGCGCCGACGCGCGCCACACCTATGGCTGGCGGCGTGTCAGCGTCCTCGCCGGCTTTGTCAATGCCTTGTTCCTGGCCCTGGCCATGCTGGTCCTGATCTCGGTCGCGCTGCAGCGGCTGGCGCATCCGCAGGCTCTCGCCGCCGGTCTCGTCATGGTGGTGGCGGCGGTGGGGGTGTTGATCAATGGCGCCAGTGCCCTCCTTTTTCGCGCCCATGCCGACGATCTCAATGTCGCGGCAGTCTTCTGGCACCTGCTCGCGGACGCCCTGGTATCTCTAGCGGTGGTCGCCACCGGCGCCCTCTATGTGTGGCGGCACTGGACGTGGCTCGATCCAGTCGCCAGTCTGTTGATCGCCGCGGTGATCCTCTATGGCGCCTGGCGTCTGCTGCGGCAGTCCCTGCATCGCCTCGTCGACGCCGTGCCCGAGCATCTCGACAGTGGTGCCATACGCGCGCGTTTGCTGGCGCTCGAGGGGGTGGTCGACATCCATGACCTGCACATCTGGCGACCGGGCAGCACGGAAGTGGCGTTGACCGCGCACATGGTGCTCAGCCGGCAGGCCAAGGGTGAGGAGGTGCTGCATCACGCCTTGCACCTGCTCGCCGACGAGTTCGCCATTCACCACGTCACCTTGCAGCAGGAGTCGATGGACTTTCATCATTCCTGCCAGGACTCCTGCCAGGTGTGCTGAGACCTCAGCGTTCTGGCAGGGTGATGTTCAACTCGAGGATGGAGTAGTCGCCCTGATTGGCCATCTCGACCTGCACCTGATCGTCATCGATGGGGACGTATTTGCGGATCACCTCGAGCAGATCGCGCTGCAGGGCCGGCATGAAGTCGGGTTGGCCGCGCTGTTTTCGCTCGCTGGCCACCAGAATCTGCAATCTTTCCCGGGCGATGCTCGCCGAGCTCGGCTCCTTGCGCGCACGAAAGAAGTCGAGCAGATTCATGTCCGAGCCCCCGCAAACAGACGGTTGAACAAGCCTTTCTTTTCGGCATCGAGAAAGCGGTGTGGGCGCTCATCGCCGAGCAGGCGGGCGACGGCGTCCTCGTAGGCTTGGCCGGCCGGGCTCTCCTGATCGAGGATGACGGGAACGCCCGAGTTCGAGGCCTTGAGGACGGCGGTCGACTCGGGAATGACACCGAGCAGATCGACGGCGAGGATGTCCTGAACGTCGGTGACCGAGAGCATCTCGCCTTTTTGCACGCGCTCCGGGTTGTAGCGTGTCAACAGCAGGTGTTGGCGGATCGGCTCCAGGTTTTGTTCGGCGCGGCGGCTCTTGCTGGCGACGAGACCGAGCATGCGATCGGAGTCACGCACCGAGGAGACCTCGGGGTTGGTGACGACGATGGCGATATCGGCGAAATACATCGCCAGGTGCGCGCCTTTTTCGATGCCCGCCGGCGAATCACAGATGATGTAGTCGAACTGCGTCGACAACTCCTGCAGGATGCGTTCGACCCCTTCTTGCGTCAGGGCATCCTTGTCGCGGGTCTGGCTGGCGGCGAGGATGGACAGGTTCTCGTAGCGTTTGTCCTTGATCAAGGCCTGATGCAGGTGCGCTTCTTCACGCACGACATTGATCAGGTCGTAAACGACGCGCCGTTCACACCCCATGATGAGGTCGAGATTGCGCAAGCCGACATCGAAATCGATGACGACGGTGCGCTGACCGCGCTGCGCGAGGCCGGTGCTGATGGCGGCGCTGGTGGTGGTCTTGCCGACGCCACCTTTGCCGGAAGTCACAACGATGATCTTGGCCACGTGTCGTAATCCTTGCCTGAGTCTGCCAAAGCTGAATTGTCCGTCAAAGCGCCACGATGTGCAATTGATCACCGTGCAATTGGATCTGCGCGGCATGGCCTGCCAGCGGGTGTTCCTGCAGCGTTTCAGCGATCAGGTAGCGGCCGGCGACGGCGACCAATTCGGCTTCCAGCTGACGGCAGTAGATGCGCGCCTGCTCATCGCCACCGACACCCGCCAGAGCGCGACCGCGCAAAGCGGCGTAGACGTGAATATGACCGTCGGCGACGACCTCGGCGCCGACGTTGACGGTGGCGGTGAGGATGAGATCACAGCCTTGGGCATAGATCTGCTGGCCGCTGCGCACGGGCTGATCGATGACCAGGCTGGGACGCGGCAGCGTTGGCGCGACGTTGTTCTCCGGGCGTGGTGATGCTGGCGCCGGCGACAGCGCTAAGAGACCGAGTGCCTGTGCCGAGTCCTGCTCGTCGGCGCGCAGACCGCGGATACCCAGGGTCTGCAGGGCGCGGGCGCGCAAGAGCTCGATCAGGCTGGCGAGATCGGGGCGTGGCAGATGCTCAGGGTATTTGTCGAGGCTGAGGACGAGACCGGCGGCGCGCAGCATCTGCGGCGCCTGGGCCAGTTTGGTGTCCAGCTCCTGTGCCCAGGCGTTCGGATCGGCGCTGAGGATCTCGAGACTGAAAGCGGCGATCTGGGTAGGGCGCAGGGCGAGAGAGGGTGATGGAGTGGTCATGGATGCGTACCAGCGGGAGCGAGAGTGTCATTGAGCAGGTGTGCCAGACGCAGGCCAGCGCGTTGCAACTGCAGGGCGACGCTGTGACGAGCGAGAGACTGATAGTGGGCGTCGAGGAGAAGATCCTGTTCTGGCGCGGTGGCACAGTGGAAGCCGGGCAGGGCGCCATAGGCGACGTCGACGGCGAGAGCGTGCGACTGCGCGATCCAGGCGGGAATGTCATCGTCGATGGCGCCGATCTCCTGCGCACTTAAGGTCGGCGGATCGCGCAGAACCTGGCGGACCAAGGTCGTATCCCAGACATGATGCAGGCTGCGAACGCGTCCGCCGGGGCGCAGCCGAACCTTGAGACGGTTGCCGCCGGCGTCGTCATCGTCGCTGACGTGCAGGGGCTGGTGCAAGTCGGCGACCAGATGCACCACCCATTTCAGCGCCACCTCCCGTCGGGCATCGGACTGCTGGCGATCGGCGAGGAGGACGAGTTGTCGGTGCAGGGCCGCTTCCAGGCAGCGTCCGCGTGGGCAGGGGGGCGCTGCGCTGGTGCACACCGGCAGATCCTCGTAATGCCAAGCGGCGCGCTGGCGGCCATAGGCATGGCGTTTGATTTCGTCAGCCCAAGTGGCGATCTGCGCCAGATCATGGCGGGAAGAGGGGAGGCCGTTGGCGTCGAGGTCGCTGACGAGGAGACGATCAATCTCCTGTCGGGCGGCGCTCGACAGGTGCGCCTCGGCGATACGCGCTACTTCGCGATGACCGCGTGCGCCCCAGGTCCAGCCGGACAAGGACAGGCCGATGAGCAGCAGGACGAGCAGCCCCCTCATAGAATGGGTCCGGGTTGGAAGACGACGGCGTCCATGGCGAGCATGCCGTATTGCACGCCGAGATCGAGAATCTCGACCGTGCTGTCGGGGCCGCCGGCGCCCATGCAGATGAAGAGCGGGTGCAGGTGCTCACTGCTCGGGTGGTTGGCTTTCGCCTCCGGCGCCTGTTGCTGATAGGCGAGCACTTGCTCCCATTGCCGCGCGCGCAGACGATCGTGCAGCCACTGTCGAAAACTGGCGACGAAGGGAAGGACCGGGCCCTGCTCGTCGATAAAGCCGAAATAGCTGAGGTTGTGGGTCAGACCGCCGGAACCGAGAAGAAGGATGCCCTGGGCAGACAGCGCGCTTAAGGCTTCGCCGACGCGGTGATGGACGAGGGGATCGTCGCTCTTGAGCAAGCTCAGCTGCAGCACCGGGACGTCGGCCAGCGGATACATCGACAACAGCGGCACCCAGGTGCCGTGATCGAGGCCGCGCACCGGCTCGAGGCGCGCCTCGAAACCAAACTCAGCGAGTCGCTCGACGATCGCCTGTGCCACCTGCGGAGCGCCGTAAGGTAGGTAGCGCTTTTGGTAAAGCTCGCGCGGGAAGCCATAAAAATCAAAGATTTGCCCGGGTTGTTCGGCGGCCGTGACAGACAGTCGCTCGCTCAACCAATGCGCTGAGATGCAGACGATGGCGCTCGGCGTCGGCCAGCGGGCGGCGAGCTCCTGCCAAGCACGGCCGACATCGCCTGGATGCGCGGCCAACGCCGGCGAGCCGTGCGAGACAAAGACCACAGGTAGCGCGCTCATGCTGCAATCTCCTCAAAACTGAAGGATGGCGGTGATTATGACGCTGATTATGACAGAAGTGTCAGGTCGATGCTGCCGGTGTCGAGGCGAAGATGTATTGGCGCGGTCCCCAGGTTTGCGGCCAGCGGAAAAATGGCGCCACGTCGACGGCGGCGACGTGGGCGTAACGCCAGCGCGGCGCGGGATCCTTGTCGATGAGGCGGGCGCGCACACCTTCGGCAAAATCGCCGAACTGACAGCAGTTCAAGGCGACGACGAACTCCATCTCGAAGCACTCCTGCAAGGACAGATGGCGCGTCCGGCGCAGTTGCTCGAAGACGATGGCGGCGGTCAGGGGCGAGCCTTGCTGCAGATTCTGTCGTGCCTGATTCAGCCAGGCGTCTTCGCTGTCCAGGGCCAGGATCTGGCTGACCACCTCGAGAGCGCTGTCGCCACGCGCCAGTTGCGCGATGTGCGCGTAGCGCTCGTAGAGGGGAGAGGTCGGCAGCGGCTGAGCTTCGTTCTGCAAAGAGCGCAGGACATGACTGAGCAGGCGCTGGTTGTAGGCCGGATCGATGTCGAACTCGGCTTCCTGCAAGACAGCGATCAGGGTCGATTTTTGCGCGTCTTCGAGATGAAAGTCGGCGAGACCGGCGAACAGCGCATCGGCGGCATTCATGGCGACGCCAGTCATGCCGAGAAAGCGCCCCAGGGGCGTCGGCAGACGATTGAGAAACCAGCTGGCGGCGACGTCGGGGAAGAGGCCGATGCTGATCTCCGGCATGGCCAGACGGCTGCTAGGGGTGACGACGCGATGGCTGGCGCCGACGAGCAAGCCCATGCCGCCACCCATGACGACGCCATGGCCCCAGACGAGGATGGGTTTGCGGTAGACATGGATCAGATGGTCGAGGCGATACTCGTGCGCGAAAAAGTCTTCTGCGCGGTGATTGCGCGCCCCCGCCGGCAGTTCGCGGATACTCGCCTGCAGCTGGCGCACATCGCCGCCGGCGCAGAAAGCGCGCTCGCCGGCGCCGTCGATGAGGACCATGGCGATGCCGGGATCGTTCTGCCAGTCGTGCAGGACGCGGGCGAGTTCATCGACCATGCCCAGGTTGAGCGCGTTGAGACTGCGTTCAGCCTGCAGGCGCAGATGGCCAAGGCGAAGTCCGCCGGGCAGGGGCAGGGTGTGCGCGGCGATCGATGTGCTCATGACGGCCATGCTCGCTTCATGCAAGGGTGGTGGATGATGGGCTGGAGGCTGGCGATGTCGGCTCCTGCCAACGGGTGGTGATGGTCTTGGTCTCGGTATAGAACTGTACCGCCTGCTGGCCATAGGCGTGCAGATCGCCATAAAAAGAGCGCCGCCAACCGGTGAAGCTGAAAAAAGGCAGCGGTACGGGAATAGCCAGGTTGATACCGATCTGGCCGACCTCGACATGATGGCTGAAGTGGCGGGCACTGGCGCCACTGCCGGTGAACAGGGAAGTGCCATTGCCGTAAGGGTTGGCGTTGATCAGGGCGATGGCGGCGTCGAGATCGTCCACTTCCAAGGAGCAGAGGACGGGGCCGAAGATCTCTTCACGATAGATCGACATCGTCGGCTGCACACCGCTGAACAGGGTCGGTCCCAGCCAGTAGCCGCCGGCATGGCCGGCCGGTGGCGTCAGGGAACGGCCATCGAGACGGCAGACGGCGCCCTCCTGGCAGCCTTGTTCGATGAGCGCGTGCACGCGCGCCCGTGCGCTTGCCGAGATCAGTGGCCCGAAGGCGGCGTCGGTCTGCGCCGGGGGGCCTGGGCGTAGCTGGCGCAGGTGCTCGACCAGCTCTTCCTGCCAATGGCGCGCCGCGCCGACGAAGACGACCGCCGAGATGGCCATGCAGCGCTGGCCGGCGGCGCCGCAGGCGGCACCGGCGAGGGCGCGCAAGGCGGCATCGCGATTGGCGTCGGGCAGGATGACCATATGATTCTTGGCGCCAGCCAGACATTGGGCGCGCTTCAGCGCTTGGCCGGCGCGGCGGTAGACGGCTTGCGCCGCGGCGACCGAACCGACGAAGGAAACAGCGCGTACTTCGGCGTGGTCGATGAGCTGCTCGACCTGGGCGGCCTGACCGTGGACGACCTGAAGGACCCCGGCGGGCGCACCCGCCTGCAGCAATAGCGACGCTAGGCGCAAGGCGGTCTGTGCCACCTGCTCGGAGGGTTTGAGGATGAAAGTGTTGCCGCAGGCGATGGCCAGAGGGAACATCCACAAGGGAATCATGGCTGGAAAATTGAAGGGAGTGATGCCCAGGCAGACCCCGAGGGGCTGCTTCAGGGAATAGGTGTCGACGCCGTGCGCGACGTTCTCGCTGTAGTCGCCTTGCAGCATGCGGGCGATGCCGGCGGCCTGTTCGACCACTTCGATGCCGCGCCACAGATCGCCGTGCGCGTCGGCCAGGGTCTTGCCACTTTCCGTGGCGATCAGCGCCGCCAGCTCGTCGGCGTGTTCTTTGAGCAGTTGCTGATACTTCAACATCAGCCGCGCCCGTTGCGGTAGCGGCGTCTCGCGCCAGTCACGAAAGGCGGCGGCGGCGCCGGCCACGGCGCACTCGATCTCGGCGGCGGTGCTCAGGGGAACACGCTGACGCGCTTCTCCGGTGCACGGATCATAGGTCTGATGAAATTCATCGCTGCCGCTGACGAGGTGCTCGCCATCGATCAGCAGAGGGAGGGCTGTACTCATGGCCGCGCCAGCAATTGCATGATGCGGCGATTGGCGGTATCGGGCAACCAGCGCGACAGCGTCGCCAGGACCTTGAACGGCAGCGTCATCGGATTGTGCAGATGTCGCTCCTGCGTCAGGCACCACACCTGTTCGGCGACGTCGGGCGCTTCCAGGTGGATGCCGAGGCGATCGATCATGCGGCTGTTCGAGCTTTCGTCGTGCAGCATCTGTGTGCGCACGAAAGGCGGCATCAGATCGCAGACGCGGATGCCGACCGCGGCCCACTCGCTGGCCAGGGCCTCGGTCAGGCCGCGGACGGCAAATTTGGACGCCGAATAGCTGGCGAAATCAGGGGTGCCGAAGATGGCCGAGGCCGAACTCATATTGATCAGCAAGCCCTGGTTCTGGCGCAGATAGGGATAGGCCAGCCAGGCCGTTTGCAGGACACCGATGACATTGATCTCAAGGAGACGGCGGTGCTCGGCGAGGGCGATCTCGTGGAAGCTGCCGACGCGCAGGATGCCGGCGTTGTTGTGCAGGACGTCGAGGCCCTGGTCGGCACAAAAATCCTGCAGAGAGGCGGCCAGCGCCTGATCGTCGCAGACGTCGAGCGCATAAAGGTGCAGTTCAGCGCTCGCCAGTTCGGCGCGCACACGATCGAGGGCGCCGGCATCGACGTCGGCGAGACCGAGGCGCCAGCCTTCGGCGGCAAAGCGTTGTGCGGTGGCGCGCCCTATGCCGGAAGCGGCGCCAGTGATGAAAATGGAGGGCATGCGGCGAACTCCTCAGGAACGGGGAAAGAGCTTGGGTAGTGCCAGTGCTGCGCGAACATCGATCGTCGTCGGCGACCAGGAGCCATTGCCCAAGTATTGACCGGAAAATCCTCGCACGACAAGCCCCAATTGATCACCGCGATGCAGTTCGGTGGCGACCGCCGGCAGGGTCATCCGCCAGTGGCCTATGCCGGGCAAAGGCGTCCACTGATCGCTGAGGGCACGGTAGCTATGTTGCCCGGCGCGGCGCAGTCCCAGGGCGACGAAAAGATGGGTGTTGAAAACAGCGTGTGCGGCGGTGAGATCGATGTCGAGACCGGGCGAGGCGAAGAAATCGCCGTCCTGAGCCTGCGGCGGCAGGGGGAGAAAGAGAGCGCGACCGAAGCCGCCGCTCGCCGCCTGCAAAGGCGCAGCCTTGGGCAGGAGATGATCGGAGAGGCGCAGCAGCGGTTCGCTCCAGCCATCGAAAAAGCCGCTGATGAGGGGGCGCAAAGAGCCTTCCGGCAGCGACATGGGAGAGGCATTGCTCGGTGGACCGCTGAGAAGCAGGCCATGTCCGTGCCCGAGGTTGACGCAGAAGGCGGGCAGGAGCGTGGCGGTTTTGCGGCCACGCAGCTTGAGATCCCACCAGGCCAGGATGGTTTGCGTCATCGTCGCCGCCGGCCGGCTGCAGTCGACATGGCGATCCGTATGAAACAGCGGCATGCCGGCGTGGACCTGGATCGGCCAGAACAGCATATGCCCGCCCTGGATGGCGAGCAGGCGGGCGTCGTGGTGAGCCGCCAGGATACAGTCGCGGTTGGCGAGAGCTTCATCGAGGGGAAACAGGCTGTCGTGCAGACCCTGAATGAGCAGGGCGTCGGCCTGCGGCGGATGCCCATGCTCACAGCCATAGGCTGGACTGTGCTGATAGAGGATGTCGCGCGCCTGGGCGTTGAGGTGGCCGGAGAGTAGATTGATATACGGCCGATGCAGGAGGATGCCAGCGTCGCCGTGGCTCATCAGCTCACCGCTGACGCCGAGGACGCCGAGCCAGGTCGTCTTGACCACCCCGTCGGGAGCGAGATCCTGAGGCAGGTCATACCAGGTGGCGATGGGTACGATGGCGGTGATGCGCGGATCGCGCGCAGCCGCCAGCAGTTGCACGGCGCCGCCATAACTCTCGCCGATCATGCCGATGCGCGGATGCGCTGTGCCGCCTTGCAGTGCCTTCAGGTGCGCCAGCGACCAGTCGATGACGCTGCTGACGTCGCGGACTTCATAGCGCGGGTCCATCAGCATGACCTTGCCATGGCTTTCACCCCAGCCGCGCTGGTCGTAGCTGACCACCCAGTAGCCCGCCTTCCAGGCGGCCAGGGCGGCGCGACCGGAGATCATCACCCGGCTGTAGAATCCATCGGGAGAGGTCATGCGCCAGCCGGCGAAAGCGTGGGCATGGATGATCAGGGGCGCGCTCTGCCCCGGCGCCAGAGCCGGCTGATAGACGGTGGCGGTGAGACGGGTGCCGTCGGCGGCGGGGATGTGCACGACGTAGTAGCGCGCCTGGCCGGCCTTGATAGGTGCGGCGGTACAGGCGGCCAGGATCAGGCCGGTGAGGAGGCAGGCTCCGCGGATCCAGAGTGAGCGCATACAGGCATCCTTGTCATGTGGGCGGCCAGCGATTATAAGGGTAAAGGCAGGAAAGGAGTCATGATGCTGGCAGAAGCGTGGCGCACACAGACGCCGGACTGGGCGGGGACCGCCACAGCGGTCCATCCACAGGCGGCGGCCATCGCCGCGCTCTATGGGCTGCCGCCGCTGGCGCAGTGGCGTGTCGGCTATCGCGATCTCCTGCATTGGCGCATCGCCTGCTGGGGTTTTTGGCCAACGTTGCCGGCCGTCGGCACTTTATGGATCTGGCATGGACTGTTTGATCATGTCGGTCTTTGTCGGCACCTCATCCGCGTCGCCTTGCAGTGCCGCTACGCCGTGTTCGCCATCGATCTCCCCGGTCATGGTCTGTCGTCCGGGACGGCGGCGAGCATTGACGATTTCTCTGCGTATCAGAACTTGCTGCGCGCCGCCATCAGCGTCGCCGACGACGTCGCTCCGCGACCGTGGAAGGCTCTCGGGCAGAGCACCGGTGGCGGCATCCTCATCGAATATCTGCTGCGCACGCCATCCCCGGTCTTTGCCGACGTCATGCTGCTGGCGCCGTTGGTGCGCCCGGCGGCGTTCTGGCAGGCGCGTGTCCTGCACCATTTGTTGCGGCGGCAGCTAAAGACCTGGCCGCGCAGTTTCCGCGTCAACAGCAGCGATAGTGATTTTCTGCGCTTCATCCGCGACCAGGATCCGCTGCAGGCGCGCGCCCTGAGCGTCGCCTGGGTGGGGGCGATGCTCGCCTGGGAACGTCGCCTGCGCCACCAGCGTGCGAGTCCGGCGCATGTCGTCGTGCTGCAGGGAGGGCGTGATAGCACCGTTGACGGACCGTACAACCTGCGCTGGCTGCGACGGCATTTTCCCAGCGCCGATATCCAGCGTCTGGCGCAGGCGGGTCATCAGCTGGCCAATGAACGTGCCGATTTGCGCCAGCCGGTGGAACAGGCGCTGCACACATTTTTAGCTGCCGCCCAAGCGAGCGGCCCCTGTGATGAGAGTGAAGCATGAGCGACAAGTCCTATGTTTGGCGTTTCACCCGTTCCGGGGGTTTTGATCAGGTGCGTATCGACGGTCCCGAGGATCTCGTGCATCTGGCGGAACTGGATCCGAAATTGTGGGCGGCCCTGGCCTGTCCGACGCAGGGCCTGGTCTTTGATCAGGCGACCCTCGACGCTCTCGATGGGGACCATGATGGGCGCATCCGTATTCCGGAAGTCCTCGCCGCCATCGATTTCGTGCGCGCTGCCCTGCGCGACCTGCACATGCTCTTCGGGCCGGATCGCTTGCCGCTGGCAGCTTTGCGTGACGATACGGAGACCGGGCGTCGTCTCGCCGCCGCCGCACAACAGCTGCTCAAGGCCCTGGCGCTGCCGGCCAATACGGCCTTGAGTCTCGAACACGTCGCTGATCGTTCCGCCATCTTCCCACCTGGACACGCCAACGGCGATGGCCTGATCACCGTCGCCGACCTGCGTGTCGCCGGGCAGGACGATCTTTTGCAGGTGATCATCGACGCGCAGGGCTCACGCCTCGATCGCAGCGGTGATCCGGGGGTCGGTACCGAGGAGGTGGCGGCTTTTTTTGCGCGCGTCGAACAGCAACTCGCCTGGTGGCAGGCGCAGCCCGTGCATCCGGCGATCGACCTGGCGCGCGCCTGGGCCTTGACGGAACCGCTGCTGGCCAAGATCGATGACTATTTTGCCCGTTGTCGTCTCGCCGCTTTCGATGCACGCGCGGCGGTCCTGCTCGATGCGCGCGAAGATCAGCTCAGCGCTCTTGCCACGACCCTCATCGCGGAAGACTCGCCGCAGGCACGCGACCTGCCCCTGGCGCACATCGACGTGGCGGCGATTTTGCCTTTGTCCGACGCGCTCAATCCGGCCTGGAGCGAAGCCGTGCTGCAGCTCGCCGAGGTCGTCTGGCGTCCTTTGCTCGGTCCGATCGAGGTGCTCAGCGCCACCGATTGGAAGTCGGTGCGCGGTGTTGTCAGCGCCTATGGCGATTGGCTGCAGCAACAGACGCAACCCTCCCTAGACTTGGCGGCAGCTGATCTGGCGCGCTACGCCGAGGGCGATCGGCGCCTCGCTCTGGAGCAGGCCATCGCCGCCGATCTCGCCGTCGCCGACGCTGCGGACAGCACCCTCGAATTGCTGACCTTGCTGCACTATCAGCGCTATCTCGTGCAATTTCTCCATAACTTCGTCTCTTTTCGTGATTTTTATGAGAGGCGGCGAGCCGCTCTGTTTCAAGCCGGCCGGCTCTACATCGATCGACGTAGTTGCGACCTCTGCGTCGAGGTCGGGCATCTCGACAGCTATACCGCTCTCGCTGCCCACAGCCGCACCTATCTCGTCTACTGTCGGTGCACCCGCGCCGGCGCCAAGGACAAGATCATCGTCGCCGCCGTCAGCGCTGGCGACGCCGGCCAGATCATGCTCGGGCGGCATGCGGTCTTCTACGATCAGCAGGGATGTGATTGGGACGCCACGATCATCAAGCTCGATGAGAATCCGATCAGTGTGCGCGAGGCCTTCTGGACCCCCTATCGGCGCATGGGCAATATGGTGGCGGAGCAGATGCAGAAGATGGCCAAGGCCAAGGAGGCCGGTGTGCAGGCGCAGGCGATGCAGGACGTGACGGCGCTCGGCAAAGGCAGTGCGCCGCCGGCTTTTGACGTCGGCCGGTTTGCCGGCATCTTCGCCGCCATCGGCCTGGCGCTGGGCGCCATCGGTACCGCCCTGGCGTCGGTGGCGACCGGCTTTTTGTCGCTGCACTTCTGGCAGATGCCCCTGGCCGTGCTCGCCATCCTCGGGCTGATCTCGGGGCCGAGCATGGTGCTCGCCTGGTTCAAGCTGCGCGCCCGCAACCTCGGTCCCATCCTCGAAGGCAATGGCTGGGCGATCAACTCGCAGGCGCGCATCAACATCGTCTTCGGCACCACCTTGACGCAGCTGGCGACCCTGCCGCCTGGCGCCGATCGCACCCTGGTTGATCCCTACGCCGCGCCGCGTCGCGCTGACCTCTGGTGGTGGGCGGCGCTGCTCGTGGCGGCGGGCGGTGGCGTGTTTTTTTGGCTATGGCGGCGGCACGCATGAGCGTCATGCTGGAGATTTCATGAAAATCACCTTAACTGGAGGGTATTGACGGGAGGGGTGGCATGAGCAGTCGTATTCTGATTTGCGACGATTCGGCGATGGCGCGCAAGCAGCTGTCGCGCGCCCTGCCGCCCGATTGGGACGTGGTGCAGGATTTTGCCGAGCACGGCCGGGAGGCGTTGGAGAAGATCCAGACCGGCGGCGTCGATGTCATGTTCCTCGACCTCAACATGCCGGTGATGGATGGCTACGAGACGTTGGCGGCGATCAAGGCCGCCGATCTGCCGGTCATCGTCGTCGTCGTTTCCGGGGATGTGCAGCCGGAGGCGGTGGCGCGCACGCGCGCTCTGGGGGCCTACGATTTCATCAAAAAGCCGGTCAGCAGCGAACGGCTGGAGCAGATCCAGGCTGATTTTGGTCTATTTTCCCTGCGCAGCAAGTCGGCGCCGCCGCCGCCGCCCATCGTCAGTTCGCGGATTCATCCGCAAGGCTTTGATGCCCTGCAGGAGGTGGCCAATGTCGCCATGGGGCGCGCCGCCAGCCTGCTGGCGCAGCTGCTCGGCGTTTTTGTCGAATTACCCATACCGCGCATCAATATGCTGGCGCCGAGCGAATTGCGCATGGCTCTCGATCTTGCCGCCCACCATGAGACCTTCTCGGCCGTCTGCCAGGGCCTGATCGGGGAGGGGATCGCGGGTGAGGCCCTGCTCATCCTGCACGATTCCTCCTACAGCGACATCGCCAAACTCCTGCATCGGCAGGATGGTGAGCTGCCCAGTGTGCAGGCGGAGATGGTCATGGACATCGCCAGCATCCTCATCGGTTCTTTCGCCAAGGGGCTGGCTGATCAGCTGGACATGACGTTCAGTGCCGGGCATCCGATGGTCCTCGGGCGCCATTTCGAACTCGAGGAATTGCTACGGCAACAACCACGCTGGCGCCAGACCCTGGCCATCGAGGTCGGCTACCGTATCGAGGCGCATCCCATCGATTGCGCCCTGCTGCTCCTGCTGACCGAGGAATCGGTGCCGATCCTGCAGCGCAAGGCCAGCTATCTGGAGGTCGTCTGATGAGTGGTGTCGATCTGGGTGAGCTGCACTGGATGATGGGTTTGTTGCAGAACATCGACGTCGGGCTGTGTGTCCTGGATCGTGACTTCAGGATCCATCTGTGGAATTCCTTCATGGAAAACCACAGCGCGCGCAAGGCGCAAGATGTCAAGGAAAAGGTGCTGTTCGACTTGTTTCCGGAGATCGACAGGGATTGGCTGAAACAGAAGTTGCGACCGGTTCGCCAGCTTCATACCCAGGTCTTCACCCATTGGGAGCAGCGTCCCTATCTTTTCCGCTTCGCCAGCTACCGCCCGATCACCGGACGGGTAGACTTCATGTACCAGAATGTGACGATGATTCCGCTCAGTTCCACCCACGCTGAAATCGAGTATGTCGGTATTTTGGTCTATGACGTCACCGACGTCGCCGTCAATCGCCTCGCGGTCCTCGCCGCCAACCGCGAACTCGAACGCCTCAGCCGTACCGACCGGCTGACCCAGCTCTACAATCGCGGCTACTGGGAAGAGTGCCTGCAGCGCGAATTCAAGCGTGTCCAACGCAACCGCGCGATGGTGGCGACTTTGGTGATGTTCGACATCGACCATTTCAAGCGCGTCAATGACAGCTATGGTCATCCCGCTGGCGATGAGGTCATCCGTGCCACTGCCTCGGCGCTGATGCAGCAGCTGCGCGAGACCGACATCGGCGGACGCTATGGCGGTGAGGAGTTCACCGCCATCCTGGTCGGGGCCGACGCGCAAGGCGGGATGATCTTCGCCGAGCGCCTGCGCCAGTTCGTCGCCGAGCATACGGTCATGTACGAGGGCGGTGAGATCGCCTACAGCATCAGTCTCGGCGTCGCCCCTTTGACGGAGGACGTCGAGGACATCAAGACCTGGATTATGCGCGCCGATCAGGCCCTCTATCGTTCGAAGGAAGGTGGTCGTAATCAGGTGACCCTGTTCGAGACCTGAGCAGATCGAAGTAGAGCGACTCCAGGCGCCGGGCGAAGTGCTCGGCGTCGTAGATTGTCGCCGCCTGTTGGGCGGCCTGGGGTCGGCTGCGGTCGCTGCAGCGCCGCGCGTTCATGGCGGCGATCAGGGCGCGGCGCAGATCCTGGGCGTCGCCGCTGCTAAAGAACCAGCCGGCGTCTGGCGGGAGCAGCTCACGAAAAGCCGGCAGATCGCTGAGCACCAGATAGCGTCCGGCGGCGGCGGCTTCCATGGCGGCGAGACCGAAGCTCTCGCTCAAAGAGGGCAGGAGAACGATGTCGGAGTCGCCAAGCAGGCGCAGATAGGCGGGGCGATCGAGGTAGGGTAGAAGCTGCCAGCGCGGGTCGTCGTCGGCGCCAGCGGCGAGGTCGCGGCCACACAGGCGCAACGACCAGTCCAGGGCGTCGTCGAGTTCTTCGGCCAGGGCCGCGCGCAGCAGGTGCAGGCCCTTGCCGGCTTGTCCGCCACCGCTGAACATGAGCCGCGCTGGTCCTTGCGCGGTGGTCGGCAAGGCGGGCAGGGCGAAGGCCGCGGCGGCGACGGGGTTGGCCAGAACCTGCCAGTGGCCGTGACTGCCGAGGCGCTCAAAATGTTGCTGCGAGGCGGCGCTCGGCACCAGACAGAGATCGGCCGCCGGCAAGGCCGGCTGGCGAAAGTGCCGATGATAGTGCAGGACGCTGATCGGTCGATAAGTGAGACGTCGCAGCACCTCCGGCAGACACTCCTGACGATTGTGCAGGTGCAGGATGTCGGGTCGCCAGGCCTCGATCAAGCGCGGGAGCTGACGAAAGGTGAAGACGTTCAGGCCGAGGATCTTGTTGAAGCAGCGATTGCGCCAGCGGTCTTCACTGAAGCTGAAATAGTCGATGCCGGCGATCTCGGCCGACGCTTGCGCCGCGCCGACGTGGGCGACGGCGATATCAAAGCCCTGCAGATGACGGCACTGCGTGTCGATGATCTGCTGCACGCTACCGCGCAGATCGTGCAGCGTCCCCCAAAAGTGCACCAACATCAGGCGTGGACGCGGCGCGCTGTCGTGGGGGCTTGCCGATCTGCTGCTAAGTTCGCTACCCTTGGTCATCTGCATGCTCTGGTATTTATCGTGCCGTTGTCCTTCCCCGCTGCTCGCTGGCGTCAGCCGCAAACGCTCGTCGCTTTTTTGCTCTTGTTCGGTCTGCCATGGTATCACTTCCTCGGTTGGCAGCGTTCCACCGCCTTTGTCCTCCTGGCTCTTGGGTTTTCCGGGGTCGGCGCGGCCATACGCCGGCAGAGCTGGTCGTGGGCGCTGTACCTCTGGTGGTCGCTGTTGTTTCTCGGACTGGCGGCTTCGGTGCGTCCGGGCGAGTCCCTGCAGATCATATTGTGGAATGTTGTCCTGCCGGTGCTGGTGTTTGCTGTGCTGGTGTCGCAACGACAGCACTTCGACGTTCTGTTGCAGGTCTTTCTGGTGGCCATCCTGCTCCTGGTGTCGACGCTGAGCCGGATGGTCTGGCTCGGGATTGACCCGCAGGTTGGAGGCCTTCCCGGCTGGCGCTACTATCCTGGACCGGGCCTGAGCAGCACCTTTTTGGTTCTGGCCTTGCCGGTGGCGTGGGCTCTTTATCGCCGCGCCAAGTCATATGGGCAGCGGGTGTTGCCGGTCGCCGTCCTTCTGGCCATTCCCTGGGGGGTCTATCTGACCCTCAATCGCATGGCCTGGGTCGTGCTGGCGCTGAGCGGTGCGCTTCTGCTTTTCGTGACGATGCGCGCTTCCCTGCGCCGCCCGCACCGCCTGGCCTTGCTCGTCGTCCTGATGGTGTTCGCCTGCGCCGGTCTCGCCTGGAAGACGACGCAGGTGCGCATGGGCGCGATGAGCCTGGGTCAGGTCTATACGCAGGACGCACGCCATGGTGTCTGGCGCTATTGGTGCGAGCGTATCCCGTCATCGCCGTGGTGGGGGCATGGCTATGGCATCCGTGTCGAGCAGGCCTATTATCGCGATCTCGGTGGCCCCGCCTCCGTCCCGCCCGCCCTGCGCCCGGAAGAGGGTGCGATACGCGCGCACGCGCACAACCTGCTCATCGACCAGATGGTGCAGACTGGCGTCACCGGCACGCTCTCCTGGCTGATCTTGATGATCGGTCTGTTGTGGCATTTCCTGCGCCTGGCGCGCGCCGGCGAGGATTTGGCCTGGGCCGCCATCGCTCTGATCTTGGCGCTCATCATCAAGAACATGAGCGACGATTTCGTCGAGTTCTCCGTCAGCCTCACCTTCTGGAGTCTGCTGGCCCTGCTTCAGGCCGGCATCGACGGCGGCAGGATGGACGCCAAAAAGCTGGCCAGTTCCGCCGCCAAGGCGGGATAGCTGCGTTTTTCCAGCACGGCGATGCGGGCGCGTTGTCCCATCGCCCGCAACAGCGGACGCGGTGTGGCGAACAGGCGGTCGAGGCCAGCATTGAGTCCAGCGCTGTCGAAGCTGCAGTAGATGGCGTCATCCTCGGCCAACACGGCGACGTGCTCGGGCAGGGGATTGAGCAGGACCGCCAGTCCGAGCGCAGCGTATTCGAAAGTCTTGGTCGGCGAGGCGACGCGGTAGAGGGCGTCGTCAGGGATGAGGGCGATGCCGACGTCATAGTCTTGCAGTCGCTGGAATAGCGTCCGTCGCGGCAGGGCCGGCAGAATACGGATACGCGCATCGCCGAGCTGATGCAGGGCGAGCAGGCTGTCGTTGTCGCTTGAAGTGTAGAAATCGAGCTGAAAGTCTTCCGTGCGCGCGTGCAAGGCGGCGGCGAGAAGATCGACGCGGCGCAGTGCGTCGATGGTGCCGATATAGACCAGGCGCAAGGGGCCGCGATGTGGAGCCGCTGGCTGACTGGGTAGATCGTGCAGATCGACGCCCATGGGCAAGGCCAGCCAGGGGCGCTTCACCTGTGGACGTATCTGTCGCTGAAAGCCGGTGCTGATGAAAAGATGGAAGTCGACCTGGGCGAGGAGACGCTCTTCCCACAAGGTCTTGAGTTTGACTTCGATGGTCTTGCGCCAGAGAGCGCGACCTTCGCTGCGCGCTTCGTGCAGACGTCGGTAAGTGTGCGGGAAAGACTCCCACATACCGAGGCGCAGATGCGGGAAGTCCTGACGCAGGCGCAGGCATTGGCGCAACAGGGAGAACCAGTTGCGGACGATGACGATGTCGATCTCGGTGAAGTCGATCAACGGTTGCAGGGCGGCGATGATGCCATGCCGTCGACAGCTCAAAGGTAGACGGATCAGGTCGCCATCGCGCTGTGGCGTGGCGAGCCGGCGTTCGAAGTAGACGCGCCACACCTGACCGAGGCGGGCGGCCTCGGTATGAAACAGACCCTCGACAGAAGAATGCTGGCTTGGGTACATCTGGTCGGTGAGGAGCAGGATGTTCATGTCAGCATGGCCTCGGCGGCGGCGAACACTTCCGCCACGGGAATCTTGTGCATGGCGACGTCGCTGCGCTCTTTTTTCGCCAATTTCTGCACTTCGAGGCCATCATGAAAGATGACGCGGTGCTTGTCGAGGTCCTGGTAGGGGCCGATACGAGCGGGGTCGGTGGCGGCGAATAGACAGAGCGTCGGCACGCCGAGGGCGATGGCTAGATGCATGGGACCGGTGTCGTTGCTGATCAGCAGATCGAGCGAGCGTAGCGCTGCCGGCAGTTCCTCGACGCTATAGCGGCCGCAGTCCATGCTCACGCCGCTATGATCGCTCAGGTGGGCGAACACCGCCTCGGCGCGGGTGATTTCCTGGGCGCTGCCGACGAGGTGGATGCGTCGGCCCGGACGCTGCAGCAGTTGTTCGGCCAGGGCGGCGAAGCGCTCGCCCGGCCAGCATTTGTAGACGTCAGCGGCGCCGAGCTGCAAGCCGATATGCACCAGGCCATCGTGCCTGCGCGCGCCGTCGAGATGACGCTGCCCCGGCTGCATGCGCGTGCTGGTGATACGGGCGCCGAGTTGCCGTAGGGTGTCGAGCTTGTCCTCGATGACGTGTTGCCGCCGTTCGGGCAGGCGCGCCGAGAGCAGATCGGCCCATTCGCTGTGATTATAGGGTTTGAGCACGATGCGGGCGCCGCTGAGGACGGCCGTCGGCACGTCCTGGGGGCCGTTCGAGTGCAGGAGCAGGGCAAGGTCCGGCTTTTCGCGGCGCAGGCGCAGCAGGGTTGGCAGGATGCCACGCCAGCCGCCAGCGTGGCGCAGCAGCACATCGATCGCCTCATGGCCGACGAACAGGGGGGCGAAGCGCTGATGGACGAAAAAAAGAATACGCGCCTGCGGCCAGTTGTCGCGGATGACCTTGAGCGCCGGGGTGCAGAGCAGGGTATCGCCGAGCGCCGTGTTGGCGACGACGAGGACGGTCGCCGGCGCCGGCGTCAGGGGGGCGGGCGAGGGCCACGGCTGCGGCCGATCAGGGTGTCGCCAGCGATAGATACGGAGCCACAACAAGATCCACCAACGCATGATCACTCCGGCTTGAATCGGGCATAGAGTCGGGCCAGAGGCGCGTGCCGAGCAATCCAGAGATTGCGGTGCAACCAGCGCTGACCTTCTTTTGCCGCCAGACGGTGGAGGCGACGCCCATCGCCGTCGTCGACATTGGCACCGCGTTCGGTCGTATAGAGCATATCAAAGCCGATGCTCTGCGCCAGATCAAGCTGCTCTTGCGCGTAGACGCCGCGCGGCCAGCACAGATGCGTGCTGCGGTGGCCGAGCTCGGCTTCGATGCGCGCGCGTGAGCGCAGGAGGTCCTCGCCCCAGTCGAGACTGCCGAAATAGTCGTCACGGTGGGTATGGGTGTGCGGGTGAATATCGAAGACATCCTGCATGGCGGCGAGCTCTTCCCAGTTGAGCAATACGGCGCGCGGCGCGACCGGCGCCAGGCGTTTGCACTCCTTGTGCTGGCGTGGCTGATAGTCGGCGGCAGCGGCGCTGGCGGCGTCGATCCAGCCGGTGACGACGAAGAGCGTGGCGCGCAGCCGCAGAGCTTTTAGGATGGGGTAAGCGTAGATCAGATTGTCGCGCCAGCCATCGTCGAAGGTGATCAGTAGCGAGCGTTCGGGCAGGGGCCGGCGCTGCAGCTTGTAATCGCGAAAAGTGGCGCTGTCGAGGGTGTGCCAGCCGTGATCGACCAGCCACTGCATCTGTTCGCCGAACTGTGCGACGCTGCTGCTGATGAATCCCGCCGTCGGCAGCACATGATGATACATGAGGATGGGAACGCTCACGCTGCCTCCTGCAGCAGTCGCCCATAGAGCGATAGCAGCTGTGCCGTCATGCTGTCATAGTCGAGTTTCTCGGCGAGCTGCCGGCCGTGCTGGCCGAGGCGGCGCCGGCGTTCGTCGTCATACAGGCTCATCATGTGTAGGCGCAGCATCTCGTCATCGCGCGCTGGCGCCACCAGACCGGCCTGATCGGCGATCAGTTCGGCGCCACCGCAGGTGTCGCTGGTGATGATCGGCAGACCACTGGCCATGGCTTCGAGGATGACATTGGGGAAAGGGTCATAGAGGGTGGGCAGCACAAAGGTGTCGGCCATGCCATAAAGCGCCGGCAGGTCGTGCCGAACGCCGAGGAAGTGCAGGCGATGCGCGATGCCGAGGCGGTGGGCGCGACGCTGGTAGGAGGCCAGATGACTGTCACGGCCGACGACGGCGGCCTGATGCTCGGTCGGCAGGCGCGCCAGGGCGAGCATCAGGGTCTCCAGATTCTTGCGCTCGAAGCCGGAGCCGACGAAAAGGTGCAGCAGGGCCGCCTGTGGAATACCGAGTTGTTCGCGCAGGGCGGCGCGGCCGGCCTGGCGGCGGGGATGAAAAAGATCGCTATCGACGCCGCTGTAGATGACTTCGAGACGCTCGCTGGCGACGCCGTAGTAGTCGATGATCTCCTGTCGCACCATGGCCGAATTGCAGATCACCGTGCGCAGCCGGCTGTCGCTGAACATGGCGCGCTCGGCGGCGATGACGTAGCGATGATAGGCGCTGTGCTCCTGCCACCAGCGCGCCGCCGGAAACAGGATCTGGCGGCGGAGGTCGAGCCAGCGCCGATGCACGCCATCACCGGCACGATAGAGGCTGCAGCCGGGGATGCGCTCATGCGACTGGACGATGTCGAAGTTCTCGTGCGCGCAGATGGCGCTCGCCTGACGCGCGAAGTCGCGTTCGCGCGAGATGCGGTTGCGGATCGGCGGGTCGCAGGGATAGACCTTGAAGGGCCCCTCATCCAGCCATTGCCGGGTGATCAGCGCCAGTTCGACGCCGTGCTGCGACAAGGCCTGCAGAGCGCGACTGACGAAACGCTCGGCGCCGCCATCGGGGCGGTACTGCTGGCGGATGAGGGCGATGCGGGTCATGGGCGTAACTCGGCGATGGCTTGAGTGACGGCGCTGACCGGAATGGCGCTGAGGCAATCGGCGTGTTTGCTGCCGGCGCAGCCATCGAGGCCACAGGGCCGACAAGGGAAACGATCGGCGTCAGCGGTGAGGATACGCTTTTTGTCGGCCGAGGTGTACGGCCCCCATTCGAGATCTCCGCTCGGGCCGAACAGGGCGATGCAAGGTGTGCCGAGGGCCGCCGCCATATGCATGGGCGCGGAGTCGACGCCGATGAATAGTTCGGCGCGAGCGATCAGCGCCGCCAGCTCCGGCAACTGCAACTGTCCGCCGAGGTCGAGGCGCGGCGGCTGCCGCAAGGCCCGCTGCAAGCTCGCCAGACTGGCCAGCTCGCGGGCGTCGGGGGCGCAGCTGAGAACGACGGCGTGACCGTCGGCATGCAGGCGGTCGATGAGCTGCACCAGCTTGTCCTCGTCCCAGCATTTGAACATCCAGCGTGAGGTTGGATGAATAAGGATAAACGGCTGATCGTTGAGACCGGCGGCGCTCAGCTGTGCGTCGATGCGCGCGCGCGCGGCGTCCTGCAGGGTGAGGATGAGTTGGCGTTCGGTGACGGCCGGCTGCAGGCCGAGCACGCGCAGCAGGTCGAGGTGTTTCTCGACGGTGTGGCGCAGGCGTCCGGGGATGGCGGCGTGGTGGCTGAAACTGTTGCGCCAGAAGCGGCTGTGGCGGCGGCGCGGATAGGCGGCGACGGCGGCATAGGGCGCTTGCAGCAGGCGGCAGAGCGCAGCGCCACGCCAGGACTCGGTGAGATGTAGGATCAGATCATAGCGGCGCGACCTGAGCGTTTGCAGCAAGGTCCACTCCTGGCCGAGCTGGGTGCGCCAGCCCTGCTCACGCCAGCGCTTGTCGATGACGTGCAGTCGCTGCAGGTCGGGATGGCCGGCGAGCATCGGAGCGGTGTCGGCATAGACCAGGGCGTCGACCTCGAGATGCGGATGCTGCGCGCGCAGGGCGTGCGGTAGCGGCGAACAGAGCAGAACGTCGCCGTGATGCCGCAGCTTGATCAGCAGGACGCGCTGGATGCTGGTGAAGTCAATCGCCATAGCGTCGTCCATCCTTGCGCCGGTAGAGTTCGGGCATGCCCGGTGGGCGGGTCTTGAACTTGCGATGCACCCAGAGATATTGATCGGGATGCTGACGGATGGCGTGCTCAAGGAAGTCATTGATGCGGCGGGCGTCCTTCTCGCTGTCGCCGGTTGGAAAATCGCCGGCGGATTCGAAGGTGATGCCATAGCCCAGCGTCTGCTCCAGGCGGTGGTAGTGGATGAAGACGACCGGGGTGTCATAAAAACTTGCGATGCGCGCCAGGGCGGTCACCGTCGCAGCCGGGACGCCAAAAAAGTTTGAGAAGACGCCGTGTGTCAGGCCGTGGTCCTGATCGGGGGCGTACCAGACAATGTGTCCCTGGCGCAGACAGCGGCGCAGATGGTGCGTGGCTTTGCGCTCGATGGCCTCGTTGAAGTAGCGGCGCCGCGCCCGCGTCGTCACCGCGCGCAAAAGAGGATTACGCCGCTCCTGCTCGAGATAGTCCATGTGGTAACGGGCGTTGATCAGGCGGCCGATGATGTCCAGGCAGGTCATGTGCAGGCCGACCAGCAGCACGCCGCGTCCTTGCGCCATGGCCGCCTGCAGGATCTCCTCCCCCTGCCACTCGATCGTCTGTGGTGGATTTCGTCCCCAGCAGGCATAGAGGGATTCGACGATGCCCATGCCGGTGCTGCGGGCGTTGGCGCGCAGCATCGCCGCCCGTTGTGTGGCGTCGAGCTCGGGGAAACAGAGTTCGATGTTGATCTCGGCGATACGCCGTCGCGATGGCGCCAGAAAGAAGAAGAGCCGCCCGAGAGCGCTGCCGAGAGGCATCAGCCAGCGGTAGGGCAACAGGACGAGCAGGCGCAAGCCGGCCAGCAAAAACCAGATGGGCCAGAAACGAGGCGCGGCCAGTTTCAGTTCATAGGTGGGCAGATCGCTCGGCGACATGGGATCTCGATACTCGTCAGCTGTGCACACGGGTCATTATGGTATCATTCCCGGCTTTGGAGGGCTAAAGGATGAAGCTGAGTTTGCCGGATTTCTCGCGCGGCCGTGTGCTGGTGCTGGGTGATGTCATGCTCGATCGCTATTGGACAGGGACGACGGCGCGGATTTCACCGGAAGCGCCGGTGCCGGTGGTCAGCATCGATGGCCTCGAGGATCGCCCCGGCGGGGCGGCCAACGTCGCCCTCAATGTCGCGACGCTCGGCACGGCGGTGAGCTTGTGCGGCCTCGTCGGCGCTGACGCCAATGCCGGCATCCTGGAGAGCACTCTGGCTGCGGCCGGCGTCGACTGCCATCTGTCGGTGGTGCAGAGCAAGCCGACCATCACCAAATTGCGCGTCCTCAGCCGCCATCAGCAGCTCCTGCGTCTCGACTTTGAACAGCGCTTCGATGCGCATGAGGCACAGCTTCTGCAGGATGATCTGGCGCGTCGGCTGACCGGGGTGTCGGTGCTGGTGCTGTCGGACTATGCCAAAGGCAGCCTGCACGACTATCCCGCCATGATCGCCTTGGCGCGTGCGCGCGGCATATCGGTGCTGATCGATCCCAAAGGCCGCGACTTCTCGCCTTACCGTGGCGCCACCCTGCTGACGCCCAATCTCAGTGAATTCGAGGCGGTGGTCGGGCCGTGCGTGGACGAGGCCAGCCTCATCGACAAAGGCCACGCGCTGATGCGCGAGCTCGCCATGTCGGCTCTGCTCATCACGCGTAGCGAACAGGGCATGACACTGCTGCGCCAGGATGAGGAGCCTTTGCATCTGCCGACGCACGCGCGCGAAGTCTTCGACGTCACCGGTGCCGGCGACACCGTCATCTCGGTGCTGGCGGCGGCACTCGCCAGCGGACAGGATCTGGCGACGGCGGTGGCCTTGTCGAACGTGGCGGCGGGCGTCGTCGTCGGCAAGCTCGGCACTTATGCGATCAGCGCCGAAGAGCTGGCGGTGGCGATCGCTCCAGTCGAGCGCGCCGAAGATGGCGTGCTCAATGTCGAGCAACTGCAGGTGGCCTTGCGCGCAGCGCGCCTGCGCGGTGAGCGCATCGTCATGACCAATGGCTGCTTCGACATTCTGCACGCCGGCCATGTCAGCTATCTGCAGCAGGCGCGGGCGCAGGGCGATCGCCTCATCGTCGCGGTCAATGACGACGCATCGATCACCCGCCTCAAAGGAGACGGGCGTCCGATCAATCATCTCGCCCGGCGCATGGCGGTGCTGGCGGGACTGAAATCGGTCGACTGGGTGGTGCCTTTCAGCGACGACACGCCGGAGGCGCTGCTGCACCTTTTTCGGCCGGACATCCTCGTCAAGGGCGGCGACTATCAGGTCGATGGCGTCGTCGGCGCCGACATCGTGCGCGCCTATGGCGGCGAGGTCAAAGTGCTCGGATTGGTGCCACAGCTGTCGACCACGGCCATCGTCGACAAAATTCGCCAGCCGCAGTGAACCTTCTGCTCGTCGAGGCGCATGAGCTGTTGGCGCCGGATCATGCCTGTGTGCGCGGTGAGCGGGTCCGGCATCTGCAGCAGGTGCTTGGTCTGCAGGCCGGCGATAGCGTGCGTGCCGGCCTCGTCGGCGGCCGCATCGGTCAGGCGCGCTTGCTGCGTGTCGACGCAGCGCAGGCGGAACTGTGTCTCGATCTGACGCAGCCGCCGCCGCCGCTCTTACCCTTGACCCTGCTGCTCGCCCTGCCGCGACCGAAGATGCTCCGTCGTATCCTGCAGATGAGCGCTGGGCTCGGCGTCGCCCGTCTCGTCCTGATGCAGACCTATCGCGTCGAAAAGAGCTACTGGAGCAGCCCCTGGCTGAGTGAGGCTGCCATCCATCGCGAGCTGCTGCTCGGTCTGGCGCAGGCGCGTGCCACCTCTTTGCCCGAAGTCGTGTTGGCACGACGCTTCCGGCCTTTTGTCGAGGATGAGTTGCCCCTGTCCTTGCAAGGAGCGCAGGGCTGGGTGGCGCATCCGGGTGGCGCCGCAGCGCCGGCCTGCCCGCGCGATCTCTCCGGGCGCGTCGTCCTGGCGGTGGGTCCCGAGGGTGGCTTCATTCCCTTCGAAGTCGAACTGCTCCGCGCGCAAGGCCTCGGCGACATCGATCTTGGGCCGCGTATCCAACGGGTGGAATGGGTGTTGCCGAGCCTGATCGCGCGCTTGTTCTGAGCGCAGTGGCGGGATTCGGGCTATCCTGTGCCGGTGTTGGCGAGGTGGAGTGGGCATGCACGAATTATCGCAGATCATCGCTGTTCTGGAAGGAATCATTCTCGGCAAGCCACGTCAGATCCGTCTGGCGCTGGCCTGTCTGCTGGCGCGCGGACATCTGCTCATCGAGGATCTTCCGGGCATGGGCAAGACGACCCTGGCCGAGGCCTTGGCGCGCGTGCTCGGGCTCGATTACCAGCGCATCCAGTTCACCAGCGATCTGTTGCCGGCCGACATCATCGGGGTGTCGATCTTTCATCCGGCCGAGCAGGTGTTTGAGTTTCATCCCGGCCCGCTCTTCACCCAGCTCGTCCTCGCCGATGAGATCAACCGCACGACGCCGAAAACGCAAAGCGCGCTCCTCGAGGCCATGGCCGAAGGGCAGGTCAGCAGTGACGGTGTGACACGTCGTCTGGCGACGCCTTTTTTCGTCGTCGCTACCCAGAACCCGGTCAGTCAGGCCGGCACCTATCCCTTGCCCGAGTCGCAGCTCGATCGGTTTCTCATGCGTATCGAGCTCGGTTATCTCGACGCACGGGCTGAACGTGAGCTGTTGCGCGCCGGTGGACGGCGGCAGGCGGCCAGCGACTTAGTCGCCGTCGCCACGGCGGCCGAGGTTCTGCGCTGGCAGGAGCAGGTCGACGCCGTGCATGTCAGCGAAGCCCTCCTCGACTATCTGCAGCGGCTGCTGCACTACACGCGCACACAAGCGGACTTTCCGCAAGGGCTGTCGCCGCGCGCCGGTTTAGCCTTGCTGCAGGCGGCGCGCGCCTGGGCCTACGTCGATGGACGATCCTATGTCCAGCCCGAGGACCTGCAGGCGGTGTTGCCCGCGGTGGCGGAACATCGTCTGCGTGCCGGCCTCGAGCACCCGGGCGAGGCGCACAGCCTCAGTCGGCGCCTGCTCGCCAGCGTCGACGTGCTCGGTTGAGCCATGCGCGACGACCTGCGCGGGTGGTGGCAGCGCTGGCTCACCAGGCGCCTGCCGGCGAGCCGCGACATCACCCTCGACCGCCGGCGCATCTTCATCTTTCTGACCGGTACCGGCGCCACCTTGCTGTTGATCAGTCTGGCGATCTTTGTCGCGGGCATCGATTACGGCAACAACCTCCTGCTCGGTCTGAGCTTTGTCCTCGCCAGCGTCCTCCTGCTCAGCATCTATCACACCTACGTCAATTTCTCCGGTGTGCGCATCCAGGCCTTCGCCGGTGATCCGGGCTACGCCGGGGCACACGCCAGCTTTCATCTGCAGCTGTCGGTTCAGGATGCCCGGCGTCAGCGCGCTTGTCTGCGCTGCGACTGGGCCGGTAGCGAGGTCGAGGTGGCCGCGGTGGGGGAAGGCGAGCGCGTCGACTTTTATCTTCCGGTCGCCCGCCGTGGCCGCTATCGACCACCGCGCCTGCATTTGAGCTGCGTCTACCCGCTCGGTCTGCTGCGCTGTTGGACCTGGCTCGATCTCGATCTGTGCACTTTGGTCTATCCGGCACCGCGCGCCGCCGTCGCGCTGCCGGTCGGTGGCGCCGGTGAGCGTCGCGGTGACCGGCAGGTGTTGCCGGGGCAGGAGGATTTTGCCGGCTTGCGCGCCTATCACGCCGGCGACTCGCGCGCCCAGATCGCTTGGCGGCAGGCGGCGCGGGCGCAGACCTTGTTGAGCAAGGTGCTCGCCAGCGAAGCGGCGCCGGCGCCCATGCTCGACTGGTATTTTTATCAGGGTGTCGAGCGCGAGCAGCGCCTGTCGCATCTGTGCTGGTGGGTTTTGACCCTGTCGCGCCAGGAACGCGCCTATGGTCTACGTCTGCCGGGTGTGGAGATCGCCATCGCCGCCGGGGCGCGGCAGCAGCAGCTCTGCCTCGAGGCCCTGGCCTTGTTCGAGCTAGCCCGATGAAAGAAGAGGATATTCACGCCGCCCGCCCTTGGCTGCTGGGGGTGCAGATCGCGACGATGTTGCCGCAGTGGCAGCGCCTGCCGTCGTGGTTGCCGTGGCTCCTGCTGCTGGCTTGTGCGTGGCGTCTGCCGAGCGTCGAACGGCGCCTGACCCTGCCGCCAGCGATTGGGCGTTGGCTGATCTTTCTGTTCGCGCTGATCGCTTTATGGAACTCCTACCACAGCTTTGTCGGTGCCGAGGCAGGATCGGCCTTTCTGGTCGTCTGCATGGTCGTCAAGCTGCTCGAGATGCGACGCCGTCGTGACGTCTACGTCCTGTTGCTCATCGGCTGTTTCGTGCTGGCGACGGACTTTCTTTTCGACACTTCGCTCTGGTTGAGCCTCTACGGCCTAGCGGTCATCGTGTTGATTCTCGCCGGCCTGCTCGCCCTGCAGCGCGACGAGCGACGTATCGTAGTCCTGCGGCGGGCGGCGCTGCTGTTGCTGCAGGCGCTGCCGCTCACCTTCATCCTCTACCTGCTCTTTCCGCGCTTGCCGCCGCTGTGGGCCCTGCGGACACACGCCGGCACGAGCGTGACCGGTTTGTCTGCGCTGATGGCGCCGGGCGACTTGGCGCATCTCAGTGAATCGGACGATCTGGCTTTTCGTGTCGAGTTTCATGGTCGGCGGCCGGATCGCAGCCAGCTCTACTGGCGCGGCATCGTGCTCAGCCGATTCGACGGTCGCGCCTGGCAGCCCGGCGCGCTGGATGAGCAGCCACGGCCGCCAGCGCCACCGGTGCCGGCGCTGCGTGTCGACTATCGCGTCACGCTCGAGGCGACGGGGCAGCGCTGGCTCTTCGCCCTGGCGCGGGCACGCAGCGACGCGCCCGACATCTTTAGAACCCGCACCTACACCCTGCGCACGCGCGATCCGATCGTCCGCACACGTCGCTATGAGGTCAGCAGCCGCCTCGCCGGTCGCATGGATCGGGACTTGTCGGCGGCGGCGCGGCAGCGCAATCTGCAGCTACCGGCGGGTAATGAGCGGACGCGCTGGCGCGCTCTCGCCTGGCGCGCGGCAGCGGGCGGAGATGAGGCCTATCTGCAGCGGGTCCTGCTCTGGTTCCACCGCGGTGGTTTTGTCTACACCCTCGATCCTCCCCGGCTGGAGGGCCAGCAGATCGATGATTTTCTCTTTCATACCCGGCAGGGTTTCTGCGAGCACTACGCTTCCGCCTTCGTCTTCATGATGCGGGCGGCGGGCATTCCGGCGCGTGTGGTGATCGGATACCAAGGCGGTCAGCCTGGCCTCAGTGGCGGCTACTGGGAAGTGCGGCAGATGGATGCGCACGCCTGGGCCGAGGTCTGGTTGCCGCAGCGTGCCTGGGTGCGCGTCGATCCGACCGCCGCCGTCGCGCCGGAGCGGATCATGCAGGGGGCGACCACCCTATGGCGGCATCAGGCCGATGAATCGGCGGGGCGTTTTCTTGCCGGGCGCGTCTTCGGCCTGCGCCTGCATCTGCGCGCCTGGCTCGACGACCTCGATTTTCGGTGGCGGCGCGACGTTTTAGCTTACGACGTGGCACAGCAGAATCGCCTGCTGCAGGCTTGGCTCGGGGGCGCGGATGCTCTCCGTCGCGCTTTGGTCATGGTCGCGGCCATCGCTGCCGTTTTTGGCGCCATGGTGTTGCTGCGTCAGGTGTGGCACCGGCCAGCGCTACCGGCGGCGGAGCGCCACTATCGTCGCTATGTCCGGCGCATGGCTCGCCTCGGGCTGGCGCGTCGCGTCGCGGAAGGGCCGTGCAGTTATGCCGAGCGTATCGCCCGCCGTCGTCCCGATCTCGCCGCCGAGGCGCGCGCGATCGCCGAGCTTTACATCGGCCTCTCCTACCAGGCGGACGCGGTGGACGCCGCGCAGCGTCTGGCGCAGCTAGCTCGCCTCGCCCGCCGGCGCTGAAAAGGCGGCGGCATTGCTGCGCAGGTGCTGCGGATTGAGGGTGCCGACGACGATGCAACTGGTGGCGGGATGATCCCAGATGAAGCGCAGTTGCTCCTGCGCTTGGCGCGCCGGGTCGCCGCCGAGATGACCGGAACTGAGCGCTTTCTTGATCAGCACGCCGATGCCCTGTTCCTGACAGGCGCTGAGAACTGGGGCCTCGACGAGATGATCGGGACGATAACTCAGCATCATCACATCCGCCTGCGCTAGGCAGGCGAGGGCGCCGTCGACGGTCTTGCTGGAAACACCGACGGCGACGACCTTGCCCTCTTCGCGCAGGCGCACCAGGGTGGCGAGGGCGCCTTCGGCGAGCAGCTTGAGGTCGTTGCCATCGGAGTGCAGCAGCAGCACGTCGAGGCGGTCGGTGCGTAGACGGCGCAGGCTGCGCTCGACGCTGGCGCGCAAGCCGGCGGCGCTGAAATCAAAATGCGACTGACCGGCGCTGAAATCCTCGCCGGCCTTGCTCACCAGCACCCAGCGCTCGCGGTCGTGCAGCAGTCGCCCCAGGCGCTCTTCGCTGCTGCCGTAGGCGGGGGCCGTATCGAGAACATTGATGCCGAGTTCGCGTGCGCAGTCGAGCAGGGTCAGCACCTGACGATCGTCGGGCAGATCGAAGCCCTGGGGGTATTTGATGCCCTGATTGCGGCCGATCTTGACCGTGCCGAGGCCGAGGGCGCTGACTTCCGGGCCGTGGCGGCCAAGGCGGCGGCGAGGCAGCATCAGATCGGCTCCCGGCGGTCCCAGATCGGCGTCGCGATCTCAGGGAATGGCAGGGGCAGAGGCGAAGGCGGCGGCGTCAACGGCTCGATCTGGTGCTCCTTGAGCAGGGCACTGATCTGTTCGGCGAGGTTCGGGGCGAGGGCCAGCTTGGTCGGCCAGCAGATGATGTTGTTGCCGACCCAGGAGGCGTAGGCGTGATCGGGTTTGACCAACTGTTCCTGCTGTGGCTCGGCGCGATCGACGCGCAAGGTTGACCAATGGGCACCGCGCACGTCGATCCAGGGGAAGAGCTCGTGGATCTCGCGCTGAGCGACGTCGATCTGCAGACGGGCATCGCGCTCGACGCCGGACTCGGCGAGTTCACCGCCGAGATACCAGACCGTCTCACCCGCCGCCGTCGTGTGCGTGGTGATGGTGATGCGCGGTTTGCTGCTGGTGCCGACACAGTGCGCATAAAGCGGCGGCAACTGTGGGTGTTTCATCAGCACCATGTGTAAGGGGCGCAGCTGCATGCGTTGCTGGGTCAGGCCGATGTCGTCGAGCAGTTCGCGATTGCCGGCGCCAGCGGCGAGGATGACGACGCGCGGATGGATGCGCAGGGGCTCGGTGCCGGCGGCGGTGATGAAGATGGCGCGGGTACGATGCTGGTCGTCGGCTTCGATGCGGCAGTTGTGATGCGATATCTGGTAGATATGATTTTTTTGCCGTTGTGCCAGGGTTTCGATCAGGCTGTGGGTGTCGACGACGATGTCGTCGAGACGATAAACGCTGCCTTTGAATGCGCGATCACGCAGGGCTTCGGGGCGCTCATCGCCGTGCACCTGGGCGATGCGGCCGCGCAGCATCTTGCTGCCAAAAAAAGTAGTGAGGCGCGAGGCTAAGCTCGACTGTGACCACATGTAGTGGTGATCGCAGAGGACGCGGACGCCGCTCAGATCAATGTCACCTTCACCGCGCAGGGCGCGCCGCCAGCGCTCCGGCATGCCGGCGATGGCTTCGGCTTCGGCGTTGAGGATGCCGGACAGGGCGTATTTCATGCCGCCATGGATGATGCCTTGTGAGCGCAGGGTCTGGCCGTCGCCGAGCTGCCCATTCTCCAGGAGCAGCGCCGCATAGCCGAGATGGCGCAGATGGTGGAGCGTCCAGAGACCGGCGATGCCGCCACCAAAGATGACAATGTCAGTATCGAGAGTCAGCATGACGAGATGATACATTCCGTGCAGAGGGGCCGTGGTGCGCATGTTACCATGAGCATGCCGCTCCTTCGGAGATGTTTGTGCTACGACTGTATTCCTGGCTCTATCCGCTGTTTCTGCCGCTACTGCTGCTGCGCCTGTTGCTGCGCAGCCGGCACGCTGTCGACTATCGCCGGCGTCTGCCGGAACGTCTCGCCCGGCATTTACCACAGCCCTGCGACCTCTGGGTGCACGCCGTCTCGGTGGGAGAGAGCGTCGCCGCGGCCCCCCTCATCCAGGCGCTGCAGCAGGCGCATCCGGGGCTGCGCGTGCTCGTCACCGGCATGACCCCGACCGGCGCCGAACGTGTCCGGACCTTGCTCGGCGCCAGCGTCGAGCATCGCTATCTCCCGTGGGACCATCACCGCTGGCAGGGACGCCTGCTCGACGCCGCAAAGCCGCGCCTGCTGCTGATCATGGAGACGGAGTTGTGGCCCTGTCTGATCGCCGAGGCCGGGCGACGTGCCATTCCGGTGGTGCTCGCCAACGCCCGCCTGTCGCCGCGCTCGGCAGCAGGCTATGCGCGTCTGCCGGCGCTGGTGCAGCCGATGCTGCAAGGACTGCAAGGCGTCCTGGCGCAGGATGCGGCGACGGCGCAACGATTCGCCGCTCTCGGTGTCGCGGCGGCGCGGCTGCAGGTGTGCGGTAGCCTGAAATTCGACATGCCGGTGGCGGCCCTGGATCGTGCCTCCTTGCGCGCCCAGTTTCAGTTGGGCGAGCGCCCGATCTGGGTGGTCGGCAGCACGCACGCCGGCGAGGAGGCGCTCATTCTGGCGGCGCTGCCGGCGCTGCGCTCGCTCCTGCCCGACCTGCTGTTGATCCTGGTGCCGCGACACCCGGAGCGTTTCGCCAGCGTCGCACGCGCGATCCAGGCTGGCGGTTGGGGCGACTGCCGGCGCAGCCGCGGCGAACGGCCGTCGGCGACGACGGCGGTTTGGCTGGCGGACAGCATGGGCGAGCTGAATCAGTGGTACGCCCTCGCTGACGTCGCCCTGGTGGCCGGCTCCTTGCTACCGCATCTGGGTGGGCACAATGTGCTCGAGCCCATGGCCTTTGGCGTGCCGACCCTGTGCGGTCGGCATGTCATGAATTTTCAGCAGATCGTCGACACCGCCTGTGCCGCTGGAGCGCTACGCACGGTTGCCGCCGGCGATGAGCTGGTCGCCGCCGTCACCAGCGTCTTGCAGGATGAGGAAGAGGCAGGGCGCCTGCGCTTGGCAGCGCAGCGCCTGCTCGCCGCCAACCGAGGTGCCTTGCAGCGACAGCTGCAGGCGATCGACGGCTTTCTGGTTCAGTGATGGGGCGGCAGCGCCGGGATGGTGGCCGGCGGCTGATGGATCTCAGGATTGAGGGTGTCGACGTCGAGCCGGCCCTTGGCGTCGAGCCAGGTATTGAGCCGAGCGATGTCGACGTCGCGCAACTGGCCGGCGGCGGCTTTCAGGCGCAGGCTGTCGATGACGTAGTCATAACGGGCATTGGCGTAGGCCGATTTGGCGGCGTAGAGATCGCGTTGCGACTGCATGACCTCGACGATGTCGCGGGTGCCGACGTCGTAGCCGGCCTGCGTGGCGACCAGGGCCGAGGCGCTGGAACTCACCGCCTGCTTGCGCGCCTTGACGCGTGCGGCGTCGGTGGCGACGGCGAGATAGCTGGTGCGCGTCGATTGCAGGGCGACGCGGCGCGCCAGATCGAGCCGATCACGCGCGGCGTTTTCCTTGTCGAGGGCTTGACGGACCTGTGACTGGGTGAGCCCGCCTTCGTACAAGGGCACCGACAATTGCAGTCCGACCGAGGTCGTGCGCCCATCGATGAAAGGATTGGCGCCACCGGTGTTGGCGTCCTGCCAACTGCCGACCAGGGCGAGCGAGGGCAGGTGGCCGGCGCGTGCGGCGACGGTCTGCTGATGCGCCGCCTGCACCTGGAAGGTGGCGGCTTCGATGGCCGGATTCTGTTTTTGTGCCAAGCTCGACCAGTCGTTCTCACTGTGCGCCGGCACCTGATCGACGGGGGCGTCGGTACGCAGGACGGCGAGCGTGGCGTGGTCCTGGCCGGTGAGCGTGGCGAGATTGAGCTCGGCGCTGGTGACGTCGGTTTCGGCGCTGATTCGGTCGGCGACGGCGCTGTCGTAGGCGGCCTGCGCTTCGTGCACTTCGGTGATCGCGACCAGGCCAACTTCGAAGCGTTTTTGTGTCTGCTCGAGCTGGCGCCCGATGGCCTTCTCCTGCGCCTGCTCGTAAGCTAGGTTCTCCTGCGCGCGCAGGACGCCGAAATAGGCGGTGGTGACTTTGAGCATGAAGGTCTGGTGATCGACCTCGAACTGCGCCGCCGCCGCCGAATGCGCCTGTTGCGCGGACTTGTAAGTCGCCCACGCCGGACCATTGAACAAAGGTTGCATGGCCTGCACGGCGGCGAGTTTGTTGGTATAGGTGCGGTCATAGAGACCGAACGCTGGAAATTGCTCGGACGGCGCCATGCGCACCGAGCTCAGGGTGCCGCTGGCGTTGACCTGGGGCAGCAGAGCGGCTTCCGCCTGCACGCTGTCTTCCGTCGTGGCAGCATATTGCTCCCGTGTCGCCGCCCAGCCGGCGTCATAGCCGAGGGCGTCCTGATAAGCCTGTTGCAGGTCCATGGCTTGCGCTGCGGCCATCGGCAACAGCAGACAGCAACCGAGGGAGAATCGCCGTTTCATGAGCATGCGTCACTCAATCTATAGTCGGGGGGGTATGCAGCAGCTTACCCGTGCCACCCGTCCTTGGCAAGCCGTCAACACTTGTCCGCGCTATCGGTATGGTTGCCGCCATTCCGGTGGCTAGCTATAGTGCAGCTGTGCCGGGGTGGATCAGGCGCCCCTTCCTTGATGTGTTCTGCAGATGAGATCATGCCCAACCAGTATCTGAGTGAGAGCGCCCGCGTCGATGGCGCCGCTGTCCAGCCCTTGCCGCAGTCGCGCAAAGTCTATGTGCAAGGTTCGCGTCCCGACTTACGGGTGCCTTTTCGCGCCATCCAGCTGTCCGCGACCCCGAGCGCTCTCGGGGGCGAGGACAACGCCGAAGAGTGGGTCTATGACACCTCGGGGCCCTATACCGACCCGGCCGTCAGCATCGATCTGCGCCGGGGTCTGCCGGCTTTGCGCCAGCCCTGGCTGGAGGCGCGCCAGGACAGCGACGTCCTGGCCCAGCTGAGTTCCGCCTATGGCCGTCGACGTGAGCAGGATCCGCAGCTCGAGGCCTTGCGGTTCAATCGCGCACAGCCGGTACGACGCGCCCACCAAGGTGGCAATGTCAGCCAGCTGCACTATGCCCGGCGCGGCATCATTACCGCCGAGATGGAATACGTCGCGTTGCGCGAGAATCTGCGCCGTCAGGCGCTGACCGAAGGGCATGGTCAGCATCCCGGCCAGTCCTTCGGCGCGAGCATTCCCGCCGAGATCACGCCCGCCTTCGTGCGCGACGAGATCGCGCGCGGGCGCGCCATCATCCCGGCCAATATCAATCATCCGGAACTCGAGCCGATGATCATCGGCCGCAATTTTCTCGTCAAGGTGAATGCCAATATCGGCAATTCCGCCCTCGTCTCCTCGATCGAGGAGGAGGTCGAGAAGATGACCTGGGCCATCCGCTGGGGCGCCGATACGGTCATGGATCTGTCCACCGGCCGCCATATCCACGAAACGCGTGAATGGATCTTGCGCAACAGCCCGGTGCCGATCGGTACCGTGCCCATCTATCAGGCTCTCGAAAAAGTCGATGGTGTCGCCGAGGATCTGACCTGGGAGATCTTTCGCGATACCCTGATCGAGCAGGCCGAGCAGGGCGTCGACTACTTCACCATCCACGCCGGCGTCCTGCTGCGCTATGTGCCGCTGACGGCAAAACGCCTGACCGGCATCGTCTCGCGCGGCGGTTCGATCATGGCGAAGTGGTGTCTGGCGCATCATCAGGAGAACTTCCTCTATACGCATTTCGAGGACATCTGCGCCATCATGAAGGCTTATGACGTCGCTTTTTCCCTGGGCGATGGTTTGCGCCCAGGGAGCATCGCCGACGCCAATGACGAGGCGCAGTTCGGCGAGCTGCGCACCCTCGGCGAACTGACGCAGTTGGCTTGGCGACACGACGTCCAGGTGATGATCGAGGGGCCGGGACACGTCCCCATGCATCTGATCAAGGAAAACATGGAACTGCAGTTGGAAGTCTGTCAGGAGGCGCCTTTTTATACCCTCGGGCCGCTGACCACGGACATCGCTCCGGGCTATGACCACATCACTTCCGGCATCGGCGCCGCCATGATCGGCTGGTATGGTTGCGCCATGCTCTGCTACGTCACGCCCAAGGAACACCTCGGCCTGCCCGACAAGAAAGACGTCAAGGACGGCATCATCACCTACAAGATCGCCGCCCACGCCGCTGATCTCGCCAAGGGGCATCCGGGCGCGCAGCGCCGCGATAACGCCCTGTCGAAAGCGCGTTTTGAGTTTCGCTGGGAGGATCAGTTCAATCTGTCACTCGACCCCGATACGGCGCGCGCTTACCATGACGCCACCATGCCGAAGGAAGCGCACAAGCTGGCGCACTTCTGCTCGATGTGCGGGCCTCGCTTCTGTTCCATGCAGATCACCCAGGAAGTGCGCGATTACGCTGCCTCCGGCATGGCCGAGAAGAGTCGCGAATTCGTCGCCCAGGGGGCGCAGGTCTATAAGGTGCTCTGATCATGGCGGCAACGACTCGTCGTTTCGAGGTCCTGCGGCGCGATCGCCTCTACGAGGGTTTCTTTCGCGCCGAACGCGTGCACCTGCAGCACGAGCTCTTTCATGGTGGCATGAGTCCGCCCATCACGCGCGAGGTGATGATCAAGCCGCCGGCGGCGGGCGTCCTGCCTTACGATCCGCAACGCGATGAAGTTCTCCTGATCGAGCAGTTTCGCGTCGGTGCCTTGCAAGCGGCGCGTGGTCCCTGGCTGCTCGAGATCATCGCCGGCTATATCGAAGCGGGAGAGAGCGGCGAGGACATGGTCCGCCGCGAGGCTCAGGAAGAAGCCGGGCAAAGCCTGCTGCGCGTCGAGCACGCCATCGACTTTTTGCTCAGTCCGGCTTCCTGCGATGAGGTGTTCAGCCTCTATGTGGCGCAGGCCGACCTCACCCAGGCCGGTGGCGTGCATGGCTTGGCCAGTGAAGGTGAAGACATCCAGGTGCACGTCATGCGCCTCGAACAGGCCTGGCAGGCGGCGCTACATGGGCGGGTGAACAATGCCCCGGCGCTGCTCGCGCTGCAGTGGCTGCGCAGTGAAAAACCGCGTCTGCTCAAGCGCTGGCAGGTGCCATGATCGATCTCCTCGCCCTGCAGGAGCTGTGCACCCTCAATTATCAGCGCATGCGCCTGCTGCTGCAGGAGCGTAGTTCGCTGCAAGGGCGTCTGCCCGGCGCCTGGGGCGAGATTCGCCTGCAGATAGAAAAACTTTCGCCTTATACCTCGACCATCACCCTGCACTGGCGACGCCCCGACATCGTCTGGTGGCCACAGGCATGCTGGCGTCTGCACATGTATCACGATGCCGGCATGCTCGAGGTGCAGGCAGTGGGTGATCGCCGCGGCTTCCTCGTCCGCCACGTACAGCCGCATGCGCGCGGCTATGCGCGTGACGAAAAATGGCAGGTGAACCACTTTCTCGCCGAAATGCTGCATCAGGCGCTGCGTCAGGACGTGGTCGCCTCTCTCGCCTGAGGCCGCTGAGGAATGCGAACGGTACGACAAAGCTGCGTCTAAGACTGGTCAGGCGGCCAGCTCTGGGTTATGGTGTTGATTAGTCATGGTCGACGGACGGCGGGCGGTGACAAGGGCGCAGAGCTGGCATCTCGTACAGATTACCGATACCCATCTCTTTGCAGAGCCGGGGGGTAAGTTGCTGGGGTTGGATACGGACCTCAGCCTGCAACGCGTTCTCGACCATATCCGGCAGCGTGACGCCGCCGCCGATCTGTTTCTCGCGACTGGCGATATCGCCCAGGACGGCAGTCTCGCCGCCTATCAGCGCTTCCATGCCATGCTGGCGCCAGTGACGCAACAGCGCCCCTGTCTGTGGATGCACGGCAACCATGATCTGCAACAACCCCTGCGCGCCGCCGTCGGTCAGACGGCGTTGGTCAGCCCCTGCGTCTATCAGCTCGGGACGTGGACGATCATCCTGCTCAACTCCGCCGTCGAGCATCAGGTGCACGGTCTTTTCGTGCCGGCGCAGCTGCAGTTTCTCGAGCAGGCGCTGGCCGCCGCCGGCGAACACGTCCTCGTCGCTCTGCACCATCACCCGGTGGCCGTCGGCAGTCGCTGGCTCGATCAGCAGGTGGTGGAGAACGCGGCCGCTTTCTGGCGCGTCATCGACACCTGCCGACGCGTCCGGGCAGTGCTGTTCGGGCATGTGCATCAGGTCTTTGAAACGCAGCGCGGCGCGGTGCGCCTGCTGTCGACGCCCTCGACTTGCGTCCAGTTCGCCGTCGGCAGCGATGCCTTCGCCGTCAGCGCCGAAGCGCCGGGCTACCGCTGGCTGCGATTGTTCGCTGACGGCGAGCTTACGAGCGGCGTCGAACGCGTCGCCGCCTTCCGCTTCGCTCCCGACTTCAGTGTGCGTGGTTACTGAACTGATCGACGGCTACTGATCGACGATAAGCTGCTCGGCTTTCTGAAAACCGCGCGGCAGCAAATGGCCGCGGCGTCCGCGTTCGCCGCGATAGTGCTCGAGATCCTGGCCTTTGAGAACGACGTGGCGCGCCCCGGCGATGATCTTGAGCGGCGCCCCCGAAGGCAGCACGGCCATCATCAACAGGCGTTCATCGCCGCCGAGATTCATCAGCTTGTTGCCTTTCCCTTTGCTCAATTGCGGCAGTTCCGCGGTGCCGATGATGAGCAGGCGGCCGAGGGAGGAGAGCAGGGCGAGATGATCGTCGTCGGGGTGCTGTACGCGTAAGGGCGGCATCAGACGCGCCTCGCCGAGGTTGATCATCGCCTTGCCCTGGCGATGATTGGTCTCGAAGTCGCTGCTGTGGGTGATGAAGCCATAGCCCTGATCGCTGGCCAGAAGCCAGCTCTGCTCGGCATCGCCCATGATCAGGGCGACGAAGCTGGCTCCCGAAGGCGGGCTCAGACGGGTGGTCAGGGGTTCGCCCTGGCCACGCGCCGAGGGCAGGCTGGCGGCGTTCAGGGAATAGCTGCGGCCGCTGCTGTCGAGGAGATGCAAGCGCTGCTGACTACGACCTTCGATCTGGGTGAGCAGGGCGTCGCCGGAACGATAGGAGAGGCCGGCGGCGTCGACCTCGTGGCCTTTGGCGGCGCGTATCCAGCCATTGCTGGAGAGGATCACGGTCAGGGGCTCGTTCGGAAGAAGCTCGCTCTCGGTGAGCGCGCGCGCCTCGGCACGGTTCACCAGGGGCGAGCAGCGCTCATCGCCATAGGTCTGCAGGTCACGGCGCAATTCGTCGATCAGCAGTTGTTTGAGCGCGCTGTAAGAGGCGAGCAGATGCTCGAGCTCCTGTCGCTCCTGCGCCAGGGCGTCCTGTTCGGCACGAATCTTCATCTCCTCGAGTCGGGCGAGGTGGCGCAGCTTCAGTTCGAGGATGGCCTCGGCCTGCAATTCGCTCAGCGCGAAGCGCGCCTGCAGCACGGGTTTGGGGTCCTCATGCTCACGGATGATGGCGATGACTTCGTCGATGTTGAGAAAGGCGATGAGCAGGCCGGCGAGGAGATGCAGGCGCGCCAGCACCTTGTCGAGGCGGAACTGCAGACGCCGGGTGAGGGTGCGCAGGCGGTACTCGAGCCATTCATTGAGCAGGACCGGCAGGGGCTTGACCTGTGGCTTTCCATCAAGACCGATGAGGTTGAGGTTGACGCGGTAGCTCGATTCGAGATCGGTGGTCGCGCAAAGATGCGCCATCAGCGCCTCGACGTCGACGCGCTGCGAGCGCGGCACGATGACCAGACGCGTCGGATTCTCATGATCCGATTCATCGCGCAGATCGGCGACCATGGGCAGCTTCTTCGCCTGCATCTGCTCGGCGATCTGGGTCAGCACCTTGGCGCCGGAGACCTGGTGCGGCAAGGCGGTGACGATGATGTCGCCATCGTCTTCGCGCTCCCAGGTGGCGCGCATGCGAAAGCTGCCACGGCCGCTGGCATAGATGGCGACGAGTTCATGGCGCGGGGTGATGATCTCGGCGTGCGTCGGCAGGTCGGGGCCGGGCAGGATCTGGCACAGATCATCGACCGACATGCCGGGGTTTTCGAGCAGGGCGATGCAGGCCGCTGTCACTTCGCGCAGATTATGCGGCGGGATGTCGGTGGCCATGCCGACGGCGATGCCGGTGCTGCCGTTGAGCAGCACATTGGGCAGGCGCGCCGGCAAGGTCAGCGGCTCTTCCAGCGTGCCGTCGAAGTTGGGCCCCCATTCGACGGTGCCTTGCTCGAGCTCGGCGAGCAGGACGTCGGCATAGGGCGACAGGCGCGCTTCCGTATAGCGCATGGCGGCGAAGGACTTGGGATCGTCCGCCGATCCCCAGTTGCCCTGGCCGTCGATGAGCGGGTAGCGGTAGCTGAAGGTTTGCGCCATCAGGACCATGGCTTCATAGCAGGCGCTGTCGCCATGCGGGTGGTACTTGCCGAGCACGTCACCGACGGTGCGCGCCGATTTTTTGTGCTTGGCGCTGTTTCTCAGGCCGAGTTCGCTCATGGCGTAGACGATGCGCCGCTGTACCGGCTTCAGGCCATCGCCGATGTGCGGCAGGGCGCGATCGAGGATCACATACATCGAGTAGTCGAGGTAGGCGCGTTCGGCATAGGTGTGCAGGGGCAGCTGTTCGGTCATCGTCTCTCTCGATCACGCCGGCGAGGCGAGGTTGCCTTTGCTTTCCAGCCACTCTTTGCGGTCGCCGGCACGACGCTTGGCGAGCAGCATGTCCATCAGGGCATGGGTCTCGGGCGCGGCTTCGAGGACGAGTTGCACGAGGCGGCGGGTGTCCGGATTCATGGTGGTTTCACGCAGTTGCGACGGGCTCATCTCGCCCAAGCCTTTGAAGCGCGTCACTTGCGCCTTGGCGCGCTTGCGTTCGGCGTAGAGGCGATCGAGCAGGCCTTGTTTTTCGGCTTCATCGAGGGCGTAGTAGACCTCTTTGCCGAGATCGATGCGAAACAGGGGCGGCATGGCGACGTAGACGTGGCCACGCTCGACCAGGCTCGGGAAGTGCTTGAGAAACAAGGCGCAGAGCAGCGTGGCGATGTGCAGGCCATCGGAGTCGGCGTCGGCGAGGATGCAGATCTTGCCGTAGCGCAGGCCGGACAGATCGTTCTGGCCGGGGTCGACGCCGATGGCGACGGCGATGTCGTGCACTTCCTGCGAGCTGAGCACGTCCTCGGCGGCGATTTCCCAGGTGTTGAGAATCTTGCCGCGCAGCGGCATGATCGCCTGAAAGACGCGATCGCGCGCCTGTTTCGCCGAGCCACCGGCGGAGTCGCCCTCGACGAGAAATAGCTCGGTGCGTTCGAGGTCGCTGGCACTGCAGTCGGCGAGCTTGCCGGGCAGGGCCGGCCCCTGGGTGATCTTTTTACGCGCCACCTGCTTGCTGGCGCGCAGACGCTTTTGTGCGTGACTGATGGCCAGTTCGGCCAGCCTCTCGGCAACTTCGACGTGGGTGTTGAGGTAGAGCGAGAAGGCGTCCTTGACGATGCCGGCGACGAAGCTGGCGGACTCGCGCGAGGACAGGCGCTCCTTGGTCTGGCCGGCGAATTGTGGATCACGCATCTTCAGCGACAGCACATAGGCGAGGCGCTCCCAGACGTCTTCCGGCGCCAGCTTGATGCCGCGCGGCAGCAGCGAACGGAACTCGCAGAATTCACGCAGTGCTTCGAGCAGACCGGTGCGCAAGCCGTTGACGTGGGTGCCGCCGAGCACGGTCGGAATGAGGTTGACGTAGGACTCGCAGAGCAGCTCGCCGCCCTCGGGTAGCCACATCAAGGCCCAGTCGACGGCCTCGCGCTCACCCTGGAAGCTGCCGACGAAAGGCGTTTCCGGCAAGGTGGCGCCAGCGCAAGCCTCGACCAGATAGTCGCGCAGGCCGGCTTCATAGCACCAGACCTGGCGCTCGCCGCTGTGCTCCTCGAAGAAACTCACCTGCAGGCCGGGGCAGAGGACGGCCTTGGCCTTGAGCACATGTTTCAGGCGGCTCACCGAAAAGCGGGCGCTGTCGAAGTAGCGCGCATCGGGCCAGAAATGCACGGTCGTGCCCGTCTGCCGGCGCGGGCAGGTGCCGACGGCGCGCAGCGGCGTCACTACATCGCCACCGGCCAGCTCCATCTCCCAGATCTGCGCGTCGCGGCTGATGCGGACGACGAGACGTTGCGAGAGGGCATTGACCACCGACACGCCGACGCCGTGCAGACCACCGGCGAAGCCATAACTGTCGTGCGAGAACTTGCCGCCGGCGTGCAATCGGGTGAGGATGAGCTCGACCCCGGAAACACCGTGTTCGGGATGCAAGTCCACCGGCATGCCGCGGCCGTCGTCACTGACGCGCAGGGAGCCGTCGCTGAACAGATCGACGCTGATGCTGTGCGCGTGGCCGGCCAGGGCTTCATCGACGGCGTTGTCGATCACTTCCTGGGCGAGATGGTTCGGGCGCTGCGTGTCGGTGTACATGCCGGGGCGCTTGCGCACCGGATCCAGGCCGGAGAGAACCTCGATGGCTTGGGCATTGTATTCTTGGGCGCTCATGCGGAAATTCGATTCGCTCGCGGTAAAGCGCAAGTCTGCCGCAAATCGTCAGGATAATGAAGCCTGGTGTGCGTGCGGCGCTGACTACTTGCTGCTACCAGGGACTTGGCATAGCATGTCGGCTCGATGGATCGACAAGTGAGTTCTGTGATCAGTTCATTGCGGGTGCTACGGTGGCGGATTCAACGCCCGATCGGCTTGCTGGTGCTGACCCTGCTGCTGGCGATGCAACTCGTCTTGAGTTGTCTACACCACCATGAAGCGATGTCGGCCCAGGATGATCATTGCGTTGCCTGCGAGATCGCGGCCCTGATCTCTGGCGGCGTGCCGCCGACCTTGTTCATCGCCTGTTTGCCGATCCTGCTCACTGCCTCCTGGCACGACCTGCCCCTGCGCACGCCGACCCGGCGCCTGCCGCGCTATCGCCTCGCCTGGTCGGCGGCGCCCTGAGCCGCTGGCGTTTGCCATAGGATCGAATCGATCGTATCGGGTCTTTGTCGAGGTGATGCGTCATGTTTTCGTTGCAGCGTTACGCGCCTTTGCTGGGCGCCTGTCTCCTCTGCCTGCGCGGTGTGCCCGCCGTCGCCGCGACCGCCGTCGAGGATGGCGGTCTGAGTGGTGTCGTCCGTGACGCACTGGGGCAGCCCGTGGCCGGCGCCCATCTCGATCTCGAGGATGCGCACGGGCGGCACTGGCGGGTCGACAGCGACGCGCAGGGGCGTTATCAGTTCGACCATGTGCCGGCCGGGCGTTATCGTCTGCACGGCGCGATCGCGCCTTATGGCGGCGCCAGTGCCGTTCTGCGCCTGCGCGAAGGCGCCACCTTGCAACGCTCGCTGACTTTGCAATCGCAGCAGCCGCTGCGGCTCAAGGCGCACGTCCGGCATCTGCACCAGGGACTGGCGCTGAACCACGAAACCGGCACCTCCGACTACCATCTCACCGCCAAGACGATCGATGCCTTGCCGCAAGGCCAGAACACCTCCTTCAATCAGGTGCTCCTGCAGGCGCCTGGGGTGGTGCAGGACTCTTATGGTCAGGTGCATGTGCGCGGTGAACACGCCGACCTGCAATATCGCATCGACGGTTTTATTCTGCCGGGCGCTCTCGCCGGCTTCGGTCAGGCTTTTGATACGCGTTTTGCCGACCGCATCGATCTGCTCACCGGCACCTTGCCGGCGGCTTATGGCGAGCGCACCGCCGCCGTCGTCGACATCCATACGCACCAGGGACAATTCCAGCAGGGCGGCGATGTCGGGCTCTACGTCGGCAGCTATCAGACCGAGAACGCGCACGCCGAATGGATGGGACATGGCGATCATTTCAATGCCTATGTCACCGCTACGGCGCAACGCGACAACCTCGGCATCGATAATCCGACGGCCAGTGTCAATGCTCTGCATGACCACACGCATCAAGGCGACGCTTTTGCCTACTTGTCCTGGGACTTGCCGCAGGCCAACAAGCTGGTGCTCATCGCCGGGACATCGTCGCAGTATTTTCAGATTCCCAATGTGCCGGGGCAGACGCCGGGCTTTGCCCTACAAGGCGTCCCCGCCATCGCTTCGACGGCGCTCAATGATCAGCAGTACGAGCAGATGCAGTATGTCCTGCTCGGCTTACAAGGCTGGGCGGCGGGCTGGTCGTATCAGGCCGACATCGTCGACCGTTATACGGCGGTGCAGTTTGCGCCCGGTGTTGCCGGCGACCTGATATACAACGGGGTGTCCTCGGCGGTGCAGCAAAGTGGCTGGTTGAATGGTCTGCAGGTCGATGCGCATCGCGCCTGGGGGCTGCATCACCAGCTCCAGGTCGGCACCTATATGACGGCGGAAAATCTCAGCAATCAAAGTCAGCTGATGTTGTTCCCGGCCAATGCCCAGGGGCAGCAGAGCAGCGATGTGCCCTATGCGGCGGCGACGCAGGATGGTCGGCGCGCCTATTACAGCAGCGCCTATGTCGAAGATCGCTGGCGGCCCCAGCCGACTTGGACGGTCAACTATGGTTTGCGCTTCGATGAGTTGCGCGCCTACGCCCAGGGCAACCAGATCAGTCCGCGCATCAATATCGAGCAGGACCCGAGTCGCCTTTTTAGCTGGCACGCCGGCTACGCCCGCTATTTCATGCCGCCGACGACGCAGATGCTGAGCAGCAACGATCTGACGGCGGTGATGGGCAGCACCAACCAGCCGGATAATTTTCTCAATGGCCAGATCAAGCCGGAGCGCGATGACTCCTTCGATATCGGCGGCCTGCTGCACCCCAGTTCACAGTGGAGCACCGGCCTCGATGCCTACTACAAGCGCGCGCACGACCTCATCGACGAGGGGCAGTTCGGCGCCGCCTTGCTCTACACCCCCTTCAACTACAGCCAGGGCAAGATCTATGGCCTGGAATGGACCAATCAGTGGCACGTCGAGCATTGGAATGCCTATTTCAACGCCGCCCGCTCTTCCGCCTTCGGCCGCAATATCGTGTCGAGCCAGTACACCTTTAATATGCCCGAGCTCGGCTATATCCAGAATCACTGGATCCATCTCGATCATGACCAGACGCTCACCGCTTCCGGCGGCTTGACCTATACACAAGGTTCGTCCAGCTGGGGCCTCGACATGCTCGCCGGCAGTGGTCTGCGGCGTGGTTTTGCCAACACCGGCACGATGCCGGGTTATACGCAATGGAATCTGAGCTGGGATGAGAAGCTGCCGCATGCCATCGACATGCGCTGGACGATCATCAACCTCTTTGACCATGTCTATGAGTTGCGCGATGGCAGCGGTGTCGGCGTCGGTGCGCCACAATTCGGGCCGCGTCGCGGATTTTACTGGGCCATCGATCATCATTTCTGAGGAGAACAACGATGCAGTCTTTGCGTGAGGCGTGGTGGGCATTGCAGCTCGGTGGAGTCATCATGCTGCCGCTGTCGCTGCTGGCGATTCTGGCGTTGGCGGTGATCGCCGACAAGTTCTGGCTCTATCGGCGCGAGGCCGCCCTGCCAGCGGCGCTGCGCGATCTGGTGGAAAGCTGGTCCTTCGACTGGGACGAGTTGGCGCGCGCGAGCGCCGCGTTGCTGCCGGGGCATCATTTTCGCCAACTCTTCGAACTCGTGCTCAGCCTGCGCGAGCGCCCCCTGTGGTGGATCGAGTCACGTGTCGCCGATCAGGCCCAGCTCATGGAAAAGCAACTGGCGCGACGCCTGTGGGTGCTGGAGACGGTGGTGACGGCGGCGCCCCTGATGGGCCTGCTCGGCACCATTTTGGGCATGATGCACGCCTTTCGTCTCATCGGCAGCAAGGGTCTGGTCAATCCAACCGGAGTCACCGGCGGCGTCGCGGAAGCCCTGATCGCCACCGCTGTCGGCCTGTTCATCGCCCTGCTTTGCCTGTTCGCCTTCAATTATCTGTCGCGTCTGCAGGCGTCGACCATGGATGAAGTCGAGCGCCTGTCGACGCGCCTGATCGACCATATCCGGCTGGATCGGGAGGGCGCATGAAGCTGCGTCGCGTCCGCGCGCCAGGCAAGGGCAGGATCGAGATCATTCCGATGATCGACGTCATGTTCTTTCTGCTGGCGACCTTCATGCTCGCCTCTTTGTCGTTGCAGCACATCGATACCCTGGCCATTCATATGCCACAGGGCCAGGCGGTGGCGTTGACGCATCAGGAGCCGCTGGTGCTGACCATCGATCAGCATGGCCAGTTGCAGCTCAATCATCACGTCGTCGTCCTCGCCCAGCTCGCCGCCGCGATCCACGCGCAGTTGCCGGCCGATCACAGCCTCGTCGTCGCCGCCGACGACGCAGCGGCGCAGGGCGCCGTGGTGCAAGCCATGCTGCATGCGCGCACGGCCGGCATCGAACATTTCATGATCGCCATCCATCATGAGTGATCGGCGTTTCAGAAACAGCCTGCTGGCGGCGACGCTGATCTGGCCGTTGCTGCTCATCGCCACCTTGCTGTTGCTTTTGCGCACGCCGCCGACACCGACGCCGGTGAGCAAACCGCTTCTCGCCACCCTGGTCGAGCTGCCGGCGCCACCAGCGCCACCAGTACCGGCGCCAGCACGTCCGGTGCAGCGCGCGCCACGGCCAGTCCATGTGACGCCGGCACCGGTGCCAGCACCACCGCCGCACGCGCCACCACCACCGCCAGCCGCACCAGCCGCGCACGCGCCTGTCGTGCCGACGCCACCAGCACCGCCGCCGCCAGCAGTACCTGCGCACGTGACGGCGCCGACGTCGCCAGCGACTTCCCTGGGGCGCGATGATTCCGGCGTCCAGGTGCTGCATCAGGAGGTGCCGGATGTTCCCGACGATTGGGCTGGGGGCGCCCTACGCGCGCAGGTGCTGCTGCGCTTCGAGGTTCGTGCCGATGGCAGTTTCTCGGTGCGCATTCTGCAGAGCAGCGGCGTCGCCGAGCTCGACCAGGTCGCCCTGCAGGCTGCCGCCAACTGGCGCTTCGCGGCGGCGATCGCCGCCGGTCAGGCGGTGGCCTCGCATCTCGACGTCGTCTTTCCCTTCGAGGTCGATGACTAGGGCGGGAGTGCCGGCGCGGCGCTCTTGTGCGCAGAGGAATGCTGCATTAAAATGACCGCCCTTGTTGTGCCCGGCTCTGGCGTTGACCGCCTCGGTGGGCCAAAAGAATGGCCGGTCTCGTGCGCGCAAACCCTGGTGGTGACGCGTCGTGGCGAGACCACAATGACCCGTTCTTTCGGAGTATGATCATGCGTGCAGACATCCATCCCGCTTATGAAGAAGTCCAGGTGACCTGTTCCTGCGGTAATTCCTTCGCCACCCGCTCGACCTTGTGCAAGCCCATCCATCTCGACGTGTGCTCGAAGTGCCATCCCTTCTATACCGGCACCCAGAAAGTCGTCGATACCGGCGGCCGGATCGAGAAGTTCAATCAGCGTTTTGCCGGACGTTCCTTCCGCAAGAACTGAGACGAGCGCCCTCCCCGCCCTGGGGAGGGCGGCCGCAAGTCGCGCCGCACCGCTCACATCAGAGCGCTCGCATTTGGCCGATATCCAAGAAACTCCCCCCGCACAGGCTTGCCTAGATCGTGTCTCTCCTAGACAATGCAGCTCCCTTGATCTGCTCGTCCAAAGGAGTCGCTATGCAGGAAGTTCGAAGCTGGAGTGCGCCCACGCGCGGTTTGCACGCTCTCATGTTGTTCATGTTCATCGTCATGTACACGCTGGCCGAACTCATGGATTGGACGCACGGCGCCAGCAAGCATGAGGTGGTCGAAATCCACAAGTCGATCGGCGTGCTGATCTTCTTTCTTGCCTTGCTGCGCCTGAGCTGGAATCTCACGCATCGCGGGCCGGAGCCCATCGGCACGCCGCAACAGGCGAAGCTGGCGAAAGGCGTGCATCATCTGCTCTACCTGCTGATGCTGGTCATCCCCCTGTCGGGCTATGTCATGAGCATGCTGCACGGCAAGAGCGTCGATATTTTCGGGTGGTGCACCCTGCCGTCCCTGATCGCCGCCAACCCGGCGTTCAAGGAATGGTCCGAGAACATCCATTCCGCCCTCGCCACGACCCTTCTCATCGTCGCCGGTGGGCACGCTGCCATGGCTTTGTACCACCACTTCGTGCTCAAAGACGTCACCTTGCGGCGCATGTTCAAGGGATGACCAGGACCAGCTTGACGTTGTGCGGCAAGGGGGTCTTGTCGCTGACGTAAGTGATGGCGGCGCGATCCTGCGCCGCCTTGGCGATGGCAGCGGCGTCATCGTGCAGTTGCGGTGGCGGCGACCCTGAACTGGTGAAGACGACACGCGCCCAATAAGCGCGCATCTGTAGCGCCGAGCGGGCGGCGATCTGGCGATAGAAAACCTCCTCCTCCGGCTGGTTGTCATAAGGGTGGGCGGTGCTGCCGTCAGGAAAGCTGGCGATGTCATGCATGAACAGGTGGCGAACGTCGGCGGCGTTCAACGTCCGCAGCGGATTATTGACGTTGACGATGACGTCGATGGCGGTATCTGCTCGCGCTGCGGCAACGCCGCCACAGATGGCGAGGAGAGCGAGGGCGAGCGTACGCAGCGTCTGCATGACTTGCTGGCCCCCCTTCAAAAGATGACGTCCAAAGCGGTCCCGAGAAGCTGGACATGGGCGCTGTTGGCATAGAAGTTGGGGGTGGCATTGATGAAAGGGCCCACCGAAAGTGCCGGTTTGATGAAATAGGTGTATTCGAATTTGAGGGCGGCGTTGCTCTTGATGTCCCAGCGCAAGCCCAGGGAGAGGGCGTTGATGTTCTGCGCCTGCTCCAGGCCGCTGTCGACGCCATTGACCAGGGCGACGAGGGGGTTGCTCGAGGTCAATGTCGGCAAGGTGTAGCCGGTGCTGTTGTGGATGTGATCGTACTGGGTATAGAAGGCGAGATTTTGCCAGTGGCGGCCGACATTGATGTAGCCGCCATAGAGGCTCTGGATCAGCTGACTGGCGATGGCGCGATGGCCGGCTTCGCTCTGCACCCACCAGCGACCGTCGTCATAGGTGTACCCGGCACCGATAAAATGCGCCAGGATGCCGTTGAAATGCATGCTGTCGTCGATGCTGCTGCTGCCGGCGACGCCGGCGGCGGACATCTGGTCGATGCCCGACTCATAAAGAGAGAGGAGGGGGCCGGAGCTGTCGATGCGGTCCTGGTTGTAGACGAGGCGCCAACTGTGGTTGTGCCAGTTGACGCTGAAATTGGCGCCGACTTGTTGAAAGTGATAGTGCACGACGCCGGCAGCGTAGGTCAGGTGCAAGTCGCTCTGTCCTCCGATCAGATTGATATGATAGGTGGCGTCACCGACGCGCAGATCATAGCTGGCGTCGCCGCCGTTGATGTATTCGATCGGATCGATGACATAGATGATCGGCAGATTGAGCATCATGCGCGTGTAACCGACCTCGCGCGACTCCGACATGATGAAGGTGTTGTTGCTGATGCGCCCGAAACGCAGATGCAGGTCATTGCTTGGGCTGTAGCGCAGATTGGCCCACTCCGGGTAAGGGGCGAAACTGTCATTGCTGAGTTCGCGATCGACGACCTGGAAAGTGGCGTGCCATTTCGCCGAAAACTGGCTGTCCGCCTGGATGCCGAAGAGCGAGGCGACGGCGCCGCTGCTGTCGCTGCTGCGACCGACGCCGACCCCTTCTTCGGAGGTGCTGCGCCAGTCAGCGCCGCGCTGGCCATTGTGCTCAAGAGCGAGAGTACCAAAGCCGGAGATGTCGAGGGGGATGTCGGCTCTGGCGTCCCATGCATACAGAGCGAGTGCGCAGAAGATTAGGCGGCCTAGCATGGATCCTTCCAATCACGGACACTCAGGCAACCATAGCAGGATTTCCGCACTTTGCCATTGCCTACGACCGTCAATGGAGATCGCCGTAGCGATGCTGGAGAACGCTGAGGGCGGCCAGCGGCGCCGTTTCGGTGCGCAGGATGCGCGGTCCTAAGCGCAGGCCGCGATAATCAGCGGCGGTGGCGGCGGCGACTTCGGCGGCGCTGAAGCCGCCTTCCGGCCCGATCAGCAACTCCAGTTCCGCGCTCGCCAGCTTCTCCGGCCAGCTGCCTGCGCCGGCGTTCGGGTCGAGGATGAAGCCGGGGCGGCGCTCGCCCGCCAGGTGCTGCAAGAGCGGCCGCGGTGGCGTAAGGTGGGGCGGAACATTGCGCCCACACTGCTCGCAGGCGCTGAGCAAAATCTGCTGCCAGTGCTCCAGTTTGCGCGCGCGGCGCGCCGCGTCGTGCAAGTGCACCTCGCAGCGTTCGCTGCTCAGCAGGTGAATGGCATAGACGCCGAGTTCGGTCGATTTTTGCAGGGCCCAGTCGAGGCGGTCGCCCTTGCTCATGACCAGGGCCAAGTGCAGGCGTAGGGGCGACTCCGTGTCCGTGGCGCGCGCTGCGAGGATCTCGGCCGTGGCCGCACGCCGCGTCAGGGTGGTGAGGCGGGCGTCGTAGTCGTGGCCATCGCCATTGAACAGGACGATGCTGACGCCGGCTTGCAGACGCAGGACGTGCAGATGACGCCAGACCGTCTCGGGCAGTTCGACGTCGGTCGCCAGGGCGAGCGGTTGATCGAGGAAAAAGCGCATACGGATTCTCAGGGCAGGGCGATGCTGGTGTCGTGTCCGGGGCCGGCATCGCCGTGGCAGGCGATGGCGACGGACTCGCGCAGGACATCGAAGATCAGGTCGATGTCGGCGTCCTCGATGATGTAGGGTGGCATGATGTAGACGGTGTTGCCGATCGGTCGCAGCAACACCTCGCGATCGCGCGCGGCGCGGTGCAGTTGCAGTCCGCGGCGTTCACGCCAATCGAAGGGGCGGCCTTGCGCGTCGACGAGATCGAAGGCCAGGATCATGCCGGTCTGGCGCAGGTTGGCGACGTGCGCCGCCGTCGCCAAATGGCGACCGTGTTCGGCCATGCGTGCGGCGCGGCGGCGATTGTTGGCGAGGACGTCGAGTTGGTCGAAAAGATCGAGCGAGGCGAGGGCGGCGCGCGCCGCCAGGGCATTGCCGGTATAGCTGTGCGAATGAAGAAAGCCCTTCAGCGTCTCGAAGCGATCATAGAACAGCTCGTAGAGCGAATCCTGCACCATGACCACCGACATCGGCAGATAACCGGCGGTGAGCGCTTTCGAGAGACAGAGAAAGTCGGGGCTGATCTGCGCCTGCTCGCAGGCGAAAAAAGTTCCGGTGCGACCGAAGCCGACGGCGATCTCGTCGCAGATCAGGTGCACGCCGTGGCGGTCGCAGGCGGCGCGCAACAAGCTCAGGTAGATGGGGTGGTACATGAGCATGCCCGCCGCTCCTTGTACCAGGGGTTCGACGATGACCGCCGCCAGCTCGTCGGCGTGTTCGGACAAAGCCTGTTCCATGGTCGCGAAGGCCTGCCGGCTGTGCTCCTGCCACTGTTCTTGCGGCAGGCCGCGACAGTCGGGGCCGGCGACGTGCAGGGCCTGATGCAGCAGAGGCGCGTAGGTGGCGGAGAACAGGGGAATGTCGGTGACGCCGAGCGCCCCCAGGGTCTCGCCGTGGTAGGCGTGACGCAGGGACAAGAAGCGGTGTTTCTCGGGTCGGCCCTGATGACGCCAGGCGTGCTGGCTCATCTTCAGCGCCACCTCGATGGCCGAGGCGCCGTTGTCGGCATAGAAACAATGCGTGAGTCCGGCCGGCGCGCGCGCCACCAGGCGCTCGCTCAGTTCGACCAGCGGCGCGTGGGTGAAGCCGGCGATCATGATGTGGGCGAGCTCGTCGAGCTGCGCCTTGATCTGCGCGTCGATATAGGGATGCCCGTGACCGAAGATGTTGACCCACCACGAGCTCACCGCGTCGAGGTAGCGACGCCCCTCGAAGTCATGCAGCCAGAGCCCGCGCGCCGAGCGGATGGGGATCAGGGGCAGCTGCTCATGGTCGTGCATCTGCGTGCAGGGGTGCCAGACATGCGCGAGGTCCCGCCGCATCCACTCGGCATTGGGCATCTCAGTCCTCCATCAGGCCGAGGCGTCGGCACAGCCGGTGCGTCGGTTCGAGCTGGTTCATGGTGTAAAAGTGCAGGCCCGGGGCGCCACAGGCGAGCAGGCGCTCGCACAGGCGGCCGACGAACTCCTCGCCCATGGCTTGCAGGGCTTGCGTGTCATCACCGTAGGCGCTGAGCTGGCGGCGCAGCCAGCGCGGTATCTCGGCGCCACAGGCGTCGGAGAAACGCACCAGGTTGCTGAACTGGGCGATCGGCATGATGCCCGGCGTGATGCTGATGCTGCAGGCACGCGCGCGCACGCGCTCGACGAAGTAGGCGTAAGCGTCGGCATTGTAGAAGTACTGGGTGATGGCGCCGTCGGCGCCGGCCGCGGCCTTGGCGAGAAAGTGCTCCAGTCCTTGCTCGTAGCTCTCGGCCTGTGGATGCACCTCAGGATAGGCGGCCACTTCGATATGAAAATGGTCGCCGTGCTCCTGGCGAATGAAACGCACCAGATCGACGGCATAGGGGAGATCGCCGTGGCCGACCTGGCCGGAGGGGAGATCGCCGCGCAAGGCGACGATGCGGCGCAGGCCTTGGGCGCGATAGAGCTGCAGGATGTCACGCAGCTGTTCGCGCCGGTCGCCGATGCAGGAGAGATGCGGCGCGATATCGATGCCGACCTGGCGCAGGGACGCGACGGTGGCGAGCGTACGCTCACGCGTCGAGCCACCGGCGCCATAGGTGACGGAGGCGTAAGTCGGCCGCAGGCGCGCCAGCTCCTGGTGGACAGCGAGCAATTTGTCAGCACCGGCATCCGTCTTGGGCGGAAAGTATTCGAAAGAGATGGGGATGCTCATGACGCTCTCAGTACTTGTAGTGCTCGGGCTTGTAGGGGCCGTCGACGGCGACATCGAGATAGCTCGCCTGTTCTTCGGTGAGTCGGGTGAGCACGCCACCAAAACCGGCGACCATGGCGGCAGCAACTTCCTCATCGAGCTTTTTCGGCAGCACTTCGACTTTCAGCAGGCGTTCCTGCATCGCCGCGGTGTGGCTAGCGTAGGCCTGTTCGTACAGATACATCTGCGCCAGCACCTGGTTGGCGAAGGAGCCATCCATGATGCGCGAAGGATGGCCGGTGGCGTTGCCGAGATTGACCAGGCGTCCTTCCGAGAGCAGGATCAGATAATCGTCGCTGCCCTGCGCATCGCGATAGATCTTATGGACTTGCGGTTTCACCTCTTCCCAGTGCCATTCCCGGCGCATGAAAGCGGTGTCGATCTCGGTGTCGAAGTGGCCGATGTTGCAGACGACGGCGCCGCTTTTGAGCGCGCGCAGCATGGCGGCGTCACAGACGCGGGTGTTGCCGGTGGTGGTCACCACCAGGTCGGTGCTGCCGAGCAACTGGCTGTCGACGTCCTCGCTGCGGCCGGTGTTGATGCCTTGCCGGTAGGGTGAGACCACTTCATAGCCATCCATGCAGGCTTGCATGGCGCAGATCGGATCGATCTCGCTGACGCGCACGATCATGCCTTCCTGGCGCAGCGACTGCGCCGAGCCTTTGCCGACGTCGCCATAGCCGATGACCAGGGCGCGTCGCCCCGCCAGCAGCATGTCGGTGGCGCGCTTGATGGCGTCGTTGAGCGAGTGGCGACAGCCGTATTTGTTGTCGTTCTTGCTCTTGGTCACCGAGTCATTGACGTTGATCGCCGGCACCTTGAGCTCGCCATCGCGCAGCATCTGATAGAGGCGGGCGACGCCGGTGGTGGTCTCTTCGGTGATGCCGTGGATGAATGAGAGCATCTGCGGATAGCGTTCATGCACGCGCTGCGTGAGATCGCCGCCGTCGTCGAGGATCATGTTGGCCGCCCAAGGTTGGCCATTTTCCAGGATGGTCTGCTCGATGCACCACCAGAATTCCTCTTCCGTTTCACCCTTCCAGGCGAAGACTGGGACACCGCTGGCAGCGATGGCGGCGGCGGCGTGGTCCTGGGTGGAGAAGATGTTGCAGGATGACCAGCGCACCTGCGCACCGAGCTCGATCAGAGTCTCGATCAGCACCGCCGTCTGGATGGTCATGTGGATGCAGCCCATGATACGCGCTCCGGCCAGCGGCTTGCTGTCGCGGTAGCGCCGCCGCAGGCCCATCAGCGCCGGCATTTCGGCTTCGGCTAGACGGATCTCACGGCGGCCAAAGGCGGCCAGGCCGATATCGGCGACCTTGTAATCATGAAAAACTTCAGACATGGCGTCTCTCTCCTCGATAGGGGAATAGGGACGCGGTACGTAGAGACAAAGAAGCTCGCCGACCGCATCGGTACAGCGAGCGTCGTTGACGATCACATAGGATCGGCCTGAGCCTGGCGGGTCGAACCCGTCGCAACGCTCCTCAGGGATGCCTCATCTTAGCTGCGAACGTCGGTACTGGCTAGAGGCCAGCCGCCGCGCGCAGCGCTTCGGCGCGATCGGTGCGCTCCCAGGTGAAGGTGTCGAAACTCTGCCCATGTCGCGTCACGTGCTGACTTTGGCGACCGAAGTGGCCGTAGGCGGCGGTGTCCTGGTACATCGGATGCAGAAGGTCGAGTTGCCGGATCAGGCCGTAGGGACGCAGCTGGAAATGCTCGCGGATGAGAGCGACCAGACGCGACTCCTCGATCTTGCCAGTGCCAAAGGTGTTGACCGAGATCGAGGTTGGCTCAGCGACGCCGATGGCGTAGGAGACCTGGATCTCGCAGCGATCGGCGAGGCCGGCAGCGACTACGTTCTTGGCGACGTAGCGGCCGGCATAAGCGGCTGAACGGTCGACTTTTGAGGGATCCTTGCCGGAGAAAGCGCCACCGCCATGCCGCGCCATGCCGCCATAAGAGTCGACGATGATCTTGCGTCCGGTGAGGCCGCAGTCGCCCATCGGGCCGCCGATCTCGAAGCGACCGGTGGGGTTGATGAAATACTGGGTCTGCTCATTCAGCCAGTGGCTGGGCAGGACTTGGCGGATGATCAATTCCATGACGCCATCACGGATGTCTTTGTCGCTGACGTCAGGCGCGTGCTGGGTCGACAGGACAACGGCGTCGATGCTCACTGGGCGGCCGTCTTCATAGCGGAAGGTCAGCTGTGATTTGGCGTCCGGTCGCAGCCAGGGCAGCAGGCCGCTCTTACGCGCCTCGGCCTGGCGTTCGACGAGGCGATGCGCGTAGAGGATGGGGGCGGGCATCAAGGCGTCGGTTTCGTTGGTGGCATAGCCGAACATCAGGCCCTGATCGCCAGCGCCCTGATCTTCCGGGACGGCGCGATCGACGCCTTGATTGATGTCGGGCGACTGCTTGCCGATGAGGTTGAGGACGCCGCAGGTGCGGCCGTCGAAGCAGACCTCGGAGGCGTCGTAGCCGATGTCGATGATGACTTGCCGGGTGATGGCTTCAAAGTCGACGTTGGCGTGCGTCTTGATCTCGCCGGCGATGATCGCCACCCCGGTCTTGACCAGGGTCTCGCAGGCGACGCGCGCTTGCGGGTCGACGGCGATGATGGCGTCGAGGATGGCGTCGGAGATCTGATCGGCGACCTTGTCGGGATGCCCCTCAGCGACGGATTCAGAGGTGAAAATGCGGTACTCAGACATTGCGAATGTCTCCTTTGTTGTATCTTCACCGGCGCCGAAGGAGCCAAAGCGCTGGTGTTATAGGCTGAATGTGGGCGACGCTCCTGTCCCCCGCGGATGCGACACGATGTCGCCGTGGCCGAGATTACGTTGCCGCAGGCGGCGGCGCAAGTCTCACCAGCTTAACAAGCCGCATTTGTCGGCTTTTGAGGTTCACATCGCCCTGTCTTTGGTAGACAATAGCGCCTTTATGTCTGCATGGAGAGCCCCATGACCGCCAGTCCCCTGCCGCAGCGGCGTTTGGCCAATGCTTTGCGCGTCCTCGCCATGGACGCCGTCGAGAAAGCCCAGTCGGGGCATCCGGGTGCCCCCATGGGTATGGCCGACATCGCCGAGGTCCTCTGGCGCGAGTTTCTCAAGCACGATCCGACGCATCCGGACTGGCCCGATCGGGATCGCTTCGTCCTGTCCAATGGGCACGCGTCCATGCTCATCTATGGTCTCCTGCATCTCAGTGGCTATGATCTCACCCGTCAGGATCTGGAAAATTTCCGGCAACTGCATTCGCGCACGCCGGGGCACCCCGAGTACGGCTACACGCCTGGGGTCGAGACCACCACCGGGCCGCTCGGTCAGGGGCTGGCCAATGCCGTCGGCATGGCCATCGCCGAGAAGACGCTGGCGGCGCAGTTCAATCGCCCGGGGCACGACATCGTCGACCATCGGACGCATGTCTTCGTCGGTGACGGCTGCTTGATGGAGGGCATCTCGCACGAGGTGTGCTCGCTCGCCGGCACCCTCGCCCTGGCCAAGCTCACCTGCTATTACGACGCCAATGGCATTTCCATCGATGGCGAAATCGACGGCTGGTTCAGCGACGACACGGCGGCGCGCTTTCGCGCCTATGGCTGGCAGGTCATAGGCCCCATCGATGGCCATGACCGCGCCGCTCTGATCGCCGCGACGCAAGAGGCGCACGCCGACAGCGAGCATCCTAGCCTGATCATCTGCCGCACCCTGATCGGCGCCGGCGCGCCGGCCAAACAGGGCAAGGAGATCAGCCACGGCTCGCCCCTGGGCGCGGCCGAAGTCGCCGCCACCCGTGCCGCGCTCGACTGGCATCTGCCGCCTTTCGAGATGCCCGCCGACGTCGTCGCCGCCTGGGATGCGCGGCAGCAGGGCGCAGCCCGCCACAGCGCCTGGCAGGAGCGTTTTCGCGCCTATGCCGAGGCTTATCCGGAGCTCGCCGCTGAGCTGGCGCGGCGCTTTGCCGGCGAGCTGCCGGCGGATTTCATCGCGCGCAGCGACGACTGGATCGCCAGCGTCGCTGCGACGGCCGAGACCGTCGCTTCGCGCAAAGCTTCGCAGCAGGCGATCGAGAGCCTGTCGTCGCTGTTGCCGGAATTTCTCGGTGGCTCCGCCGATCTGGCCGGCTCCAATCTGACCTTGTGGCGCGGTGCGCGCGGCCTGCAGGATGCCGCCGATGGCAACTATCTGCACTACGGCGTGCGTGAGTTCGGCATGGCGGCGATCATGAATGGCATCGCCTTGCACCGGGGTTTCCTGCCCTTCGGCGGCACCTTTCTGATCTTCATGGAGTACGCGCGCAATGCCCTGCGCATGGCCGCCATCATGCAGCAGCGCGTTGTGCACGTCCTGACGCATGACTCCATCGGCCTCGGCGAGGATGGTCCGACGCATCAACCGGTCGAGCAGCTGGCGGCCCTGCGCAGCACTCCGGGGCTGCACACCTGGCGTCCGGCGGATGCCCTCGAAACGGCGGTCGCTTGGCAGCAGGCGGCGCTCTGGCGCGGTCCCAGCGCCCTGGTGCTGTCGCGCCAGAACCTTCCGGCGCAGACGCGCGATCGCCAGCAGATCGCCGATGTGGCGCGCGGCGCCTATATCCTGCGCGACAGCGCCGCCACCCCCGAACTCATCCTCATGGCGACCGGCTCGGAGCTGGCCCTGGTCATGGCGGCGGCCGAGGAACTGACGCGGCAGGGGCGGCAAGTGCGCGTGGTGTCGATGCCCTGCATGGAAGTGTTTTTGGCGCAGGACGCGGCGTATCGCGAAGCGGTGCTGCCGGCGCAGGTACGCCGCCGGCTCGCCGTCGAAGCGGCGCATCCGCAGCCGTGGTTCCGTTTTGTCGGGCTCGACGGGCGTGTCATCGGCATGGAGAGCTTCGGCGAGTCGGGGCCGGCGGCGGCTTTGTTCGCCCATTTCGGCTTTACCCAGGCGGCCGTCCTCGCAGCTGCCGCCAGCTTATGAAGCGCCCCCTGCGCGTCGCCATCAATGGCTATGGGCGCATTGGACGGCATGTCCTGCGCGCCTGGTACGAGCGCGGTCTGAGCGATCAGGTGCAGATCGTCGCCATCAATGATCTCGCCGATGCCCAGACGCTGGCACACCTGACCCGCTATGACAGCACGCATGGTCGTTTTGCCGGCGTGGTCGAAGTCGAGGATGATCATCTGCTGATCGCGCAGCAACGCATTCAGGTCTTGTCGCAACCCATGCCGGCGGCCCTGCCCTGGGCGCTGCTCGACGTCGACGTCGTCCTCGAGTGCACCGGTCGTTTTCGCGCCCGCGCCGAGGCGGCGCAGCACTTGAGCGCCGGTGCCGGGCGGGTGGTCATCGGCGCGGCGCCTTTCGACCGTGTCGATGCGCTCATCGTGCAAGGCATCAACGAGGCGCAGTTGCGCCCGGAGCATCGCGTCATTTCCTCAGTGTCCTGCACCACGCACGCGCTCATGCCGCTGTTGCTCGTGCTCGACGCGGCGCTCGGACTGGAATCGGTCATGTTCACCGAGGTGCACGCGCAGACTTCGGATCAGCCGACCTTGGATCACGTCCATCGCGACCTGCGCCGTGCCCGTGCCAGCGGCCACAACATCGTGCCGACGAGTACCAGCGCCCTGGCGGCGGTGCGTCAGCTGTTGCCGGACCTGGCCATCGAGGGACATTCCCTGCGTGTGCCGACCCTGGTCGTGGCCGCCGTCGAACTCAATGTCTGCGGTCGCCGGACGCTGTCCGAGGCGTCGCTCAACCAGTGTTTCCTGGCCGCCAGTCAGGAAGCTTACGCAGGTATTCTCGGCTATACCGATGAACCTCTGGTGTCTTCGGATTTTATCCATCAGCCGTGGTCCTGCGTCTTCGATGCGACGCAGACGCGCCGGATAGGTCAGCAGACGCGCGTACTCGCCTGGTACGATAATGAATGGGGTTATGCCAATCGTCTGCTCGAGCTCGTGCAGGTGATGGCGGCCCACCGATGAACCCTCGTCATGGAGATGGATGCATGCAAGTGATCAAGATGAGTGAGCTCGATCTGCGCGGCAAGCGCGTGCTGATCCGGGAAGATCTGAATGTGCCGGTGCGCCAAGGTAGCATCACCAGCGATGCGCGGCTCGTCGCCGCCCTGCCGACCCTGCGCCGCGCTCTCGCCCAGGGCGCGCGTGTCCTGGTCTGCTCGCATCTCGGGCGTCCGGTGGAGGGGGAGTTCAGCGTCGAGAACTCGCTGCAACCGGTGGCCGATTACCTGAGCGCGGCGCTTGAACAGCCGGTGCCCCTGGTGCGTGATTACCTGCAGCAGCCGCCGCACGTCGAGGAAGGGCAGCTGGTGCTGCTTGAGAACGTCCGCTTCAATCGTGGCGAGAAAAAAGACGCCCCCGAGCTGGCGCGCGCCTATGCCGATCTGTGCGATGTGTTCGTCATGGACGCCTTTGGCACGGCGCATCGCGCCGAAGCCTCGACGCATGGTGTGGCGCGCGTCGCGCGCGTCGCCTGCGCCGGCCCCCTGCTCGCCGCCGAGCTCGATGCTCTCGGGCGCGCCATGCACCAGCCGGCGCGTCCGATGGTCGCGGTGGTGGCCGGGTCGAAAGTGTCGACCAAGCTCGATGTGCTCAATTCCCTGGCGCACGTCTGCGATCAGCTCATCGTCGGTGGCGGCATCGCCAACACCTTTCTCGCCGCTGCCGGTTTTCCGATAGGGCGCTCGCTCTGCGATCACGAGCTCATCGAGACGGCGCGCAATCTGGCGACGCGGGTGGCGGTGCCTTTGCCGATCGACGTCGTCGTCGCCACCGCCGAGGGCGAGATCGGCGATTTCATGGCCTGGGCGCAACAGGCACCGGCGCAGATCAAGCTGGTGCGCGACGTCGCCGCCAACGACATGATCCTCGACGTCGGGCCGCAGACCAGCGCCATGTTCGCCGACCTGATGGAGCACGCGCGCACCATTTTGTGGAATGGTCCGGTCGGTGTCTTCGAGGCCGATGCCTTCGGTCTCGGCACCCAGGCCCTGGCGAAGGCGATCGCTGACAGTCACGCCTTCTCCATCGCCGGTGGCGGCGATACACTGGCGGCCATCGACAAATACGGCGTCGGTCGTAATATTTCCTATATTTCCACGGGCGGCGGCGCTTTTCTCGAGTTCGTCGAGGGCAAGACCCTGCCGGCCGTGGCGGCTTTGCAGGCGGCCGCCGCAGGTGCTGCCCCCCAAGGAGAATGATGTATGGCTTTGGTCACTTTGCGCCAGTTGCTCGATCACGCCGCTGAACACGACTACGGCGTGCCGGCTTTCAATGTCAACAATCTCGAGCAGATGCGAGCGATCATGGAGGCCGCCGACAAGGCCGATGCACCGGTCATCGTCCAGGCTTCGGCAGGAGCTCGGCGTTACGCCGGAGCGCCGTTTCTGCGCCACCTCATCCTCGCCGCCGTCGAAGAGTTCCCGCACATCCCGGTGGTCATGCATCAGGACCACGGCGTCAGCCCGGGCGTCTGCCTGCGCTCCATCCAGCTCGGCTTCAGCTCGGTGATGATGGATGGTTCGCTCGCCGAGGACGGCAAGACACCGACCGATTACGACTACAATGTGCGGGTGACGCGCACTGTGGTGGCGAGTGCGCACGCCTGTGGCGTCTCGGTGGAAGGTGAGATCGGTTGCCTCGGTTCCCTCGAGACCGGCCTAGCTGGTGAAGAGGATGGCGTCGGCGCCGCAGGCGTGCTCGATCACACGCAGTTGCTCACCGACGTCGATGAAGCCGAGCGCTTCGTGCGCGATACCGGTGTCGACGCTCTCGCTATCGCCATCGGCACGTCGCACGGCGCTTACAAATTCACGCGTCCGCCGACCGGCGACATCCTGTCGATCGAGCGCGTCAAGCAGATCCATGCGCGTATCCCCAACACCCACCTGGTCATGCACGGTTCGAGTTCGGTGCCGCAGGAGTGGCTGGCGGTGATCAACGAGAACGGCGGGCACATCAAGGAGACCTATGGCGTGCCGGTCGAGCAGATCGTTGAAGCGATCCGTCACGGCGTGCGCAAGGTCAATATCGACACTGATCTGCGTTTGGCCGCGACTGGCGCCATTCGTCGCCATCTGCAGGCGCATCCGGACGAGTTCGATCCGCGCCGCTATCTCAAGGACAGCATCGCCGCCATGCGTGACATCGCCATCGCCCGTTATGAGGCTTTTGCGACGGCCGGTCAGGCCTCCCGCATCAAGCCTTTGTCGCTCGAGAGCATGGCCGATCGCTACGGCGTTTGAAGGCGGGGCTGACCGGAGCAGCTGTGGCCGTCGAGAGCGGCCACCTCCGGTCCCAGCTCGCTCGCCTGGATCGGGCGCAGGACGACGCGGGCGACGCCGCGGTGGGTGATGCCGAGGGCCGCCGCCGCGCCGTAGGACAGATCGATGATGCGGTGCAGATTGTAAGGGCCGCGATCGTTGATACGCACGATGATGTGTTTGTCGGTGCCCGGCAGGCTGACTTCCACCAGAGATCCTAAGGGTAGGCTGCGGTGCGCCGCCGTCAGCGTCCGTGGTCGGAAGCGTTCGCCGCTGCTGGTCGGGCGGCCTTGCAATCCGGGACCATACCAGGAAGCGAGTCCTTGCAGGGGGCCGCTGAGCGCGTCGCTGTCGCTATCGGTGTCGCTGGCGGCGAGCTCGTTGTGCAAGTCGGGTAGGGCCGTTCTGATCAGGCCGAAGTCATCGGCCTGACCGCCAGGGCTCAGCGTCAAGGCCAGGAAAGCGAGGCCTGCGAGTATCCGTCTCATTCCATGACCTCGATCCTAGCTCGCGGCTAAAAGCTCTTGCAGGCAAGCGAGAAAGCGCGTGTAGGCGATCTCGGCCGGCCAGGGTTCCCAGGCAAGGCCGCCATAGATGGACTGGAGCACATCGGCCTGCAGCGGCGACAAGGTGATGCCCAAAGTGTCGCGCACCTCTGTCGCCGGCCAGCCGGCGACGTGGAGGGCTTCGCTGGCGGCCGCCAGACGATCAGCTTTCTTGTGCAGACGGTAACCCATCTCATCCCAATCCGGCAAGGCATAGCGTCGCGCCACGGCGGCGGCTAGGCGATCGGTGAGAGCGCGAAAGGCGTCACCGAGATAGGGTTTGAGCACCGACAGCGGGTCAAAACCGAGCAGGCCCTCTTCCGCGTCGTGCAGCAGTTCGCGCAGCAGCAGCCTGGGGTCGGCGGTGACCTGCTCGGCATCCTGCCGGCGCAGATGCATCACCATCAGGCTGTGCTGTGCCACCGACAGCGGGTGGCGCCAGGCGGAATGCCCGCCCCAGCGGTAGGTGCGGGCGAGGCCGAGGGCGAGATCCTCGTCATTCCAGTCCTCGGGCGAGGGATGCAGCAGGTCGAGGTGCTTGCCCGAGGGCAGGCGGACCCAGGCGCGTTCCACGGCTTGCATTCAGTAGAGGACGCGCGTGCGTATGGTGCCCTCGATCTGCTGCAGCTTATCGAGAGCCATCGCTGAATACTCGGCGTCGACGTCGACCACCAGATAACCGACGTCTTCCTGCGTCATCAGGGTCTGCGCGCTGATGTTGATGCCGTTTTGCGCGAAGACCTGGTTGATCGCCGAGAGCACGCCGGGGATGTTGCGATGGATGTGCAGCAGGCGGTGTTTGCCTTCCTGCATGGGGATCGCCACTTCCGGAAAGTTGACCGCCGACAAGGTGGTGCCATTGTCGGAGTAACGCACGAATTTCTCGGCGACTTCAAAACCGATGTTGGCCTGCGCTTCGAGGGTCGAACCGCCGATGTGCGGCGTCAGGATGACATTGTCGAACTCGCGCAAGGGGGAGAGGAACTCTTCGCCATTGGCCTTGGGCTCCTTCGGGAAGACGTCGATGGCGGCTCCCGCCAGATGTCGGCTGCGCAAGGCGGCGGCGAGGGCGTCGATGTCGACGCAGGTGCCGCGCGCGGCGTTGATGAAGAGGCTGCCGGGTTTCATCTGGGCGAACTGTTCGGCGCGCATCATCTGGCGCGTCGAGGGCAGGTCGGGGACGTGCAGGGAGACGATGTCGGCCTGGGCGAACAGCTCTTCCATGCTGTTGACCTGGCGGGCGTTGCCGAGCGGTAGTTTGGTCACCACGTCGAAATAGACGACGTGCATGCCCAGGGCTTCGGCGAGGACCGAGAGTTGCGAGCCGATGTTGCCATAGCCGACGATGCCCAGGGTCTTGCCGCGGGTTTCATAGGAGCCATCGGCCGACTTGCTCCAGCCGCCGCGGTGCACCAGAGCATTCTTTTCCGGGATGCCGCGCAGCATGAGGATGAGTTCGGCGAGGACCAGCTCCGCCACCGAGCGGGTATTGGAATAGGGGGCGTTGAACACCGGGATGCCGAGCTGGCGCGCTTTCTTCAGGTCCACCTGGTTGGTGCCGATGCAGAAGCAGCCGACGGCGATCAGCTTCGACGCCGCTTCCAGAACGCGCGCCGTCAGTTGCGTGCGCGAACGGATGCCGACGAAGTGGGCGTCGCGGATGCGTTCGATCAGAGCTTCTTCATCGAGCGCCGTCTTGAGGTAGTCGATCTGGCTGTAGCCATGGCGCTTGAGGACATCCAGAGCATTGGAGTGAACGCCTTCCAGCAAGAGGAAGCGGATCTTGGACTTGTCCAGCGAGAACTGACTCATAGGAATATCCCCTGAATATGGGCGCACAGAATACGCAAAGGCCGTGACGATGAAAACAGACCGCCTATGCTAACATAAGCCGATCCTGGAGGCATGATGGATGAACCAGTTGCGGAGTTTTCCATGAGTTTGAGCGCTGACGACATCGGCATTCTGCAAAGCATCGTAGGCCATGAGCGCCTGCGCACCGACCATGACAGTCTCGCCGTCTACGGCCGAGACTGGACACGGGTGTTCAGTCCGGCGCCGGCGGCGGTGGTCTTTCCGACGACGGTCGATCAGGTGCAGCAGCTGGTGCTGCGCGCTCAGGAGCGGCGCTGGGCCCTGGTGCCCTCCGGCGGACGGACCGGACTGTCGGGCGGGGCGGTGGCCGAGCGCGGCGAGATCGTGGTCAGCTTCGAGCGCATGAACCGCATTCTCGAGTTCCTGCCGGAGGACCGCATGGTGCGCGTCGAGGCGGGCGTGGTCACGCAGCAGTTGCAGGATTATGCCGCAGCGCAGGGCTTGTATTATCCCGTCGACTTCGCCAGCGCCGGATCGAGTCAGATTGGCGGCAATATCGGCACCAATGCCGGCGGTATCAAGGTCATTCGTTATGGCATGACGCGCGACTGGGTCATGGGGCTGAAGGTGGTGACCGGACGAGGCGACATCCTCGACCTCAATGGCGGCATGATCAAGAACGCCACCGGCTACGATCTGCGTCATCTGTTCGTCGGCGCCGAAGGCACCCTGGGCTTTGTCGTTGAGGCGACCATGGCCCTGGCGGCGGCGCCACGCGACCTACGCGTCATCGTCCTCGGTGTTCCCGATTTCGCCGCGGTCATGCCGATCCTGCAGGCTTTCCGCGAGCAGATCGAGTTGACGGCTTTCGAATTCTTCTCCGAGCTGGCGATGCAGTTGGTGATCGAACGCACCGGTCTGTCGCGGCCTTTTGCGGCGCGGACACCCTTTTATGTGCTCCTCGAGTTTGAAGGCGAGCACGCCAGCGCCGTCGACAAGGCGCTGCAACTGTTTGACAGCGCTATCGAGCACGGCTGGGTGGTCGATGGCGTGCTCAGTCAGAGTGAGACCCAGGCACAGCAACTGTGGCGTCTGCGCGAGGATATTTCGGAGACGCTGGCCGCGCACACGCCTTACAAGAATGACGTCTCGGTGATCATCCGCCACGTACCGGCGTTTATCGACGCCATCGACGCCATCGTCGCCGCGGAGTATCCGGATCTGCGCGTCGTCTGGTTCGGCCATATCGGCGACGGCAATCTGCACCTGAACATCCTCAAGCCCGCTGACAGTTCCGTGCAGCAGTTCGTCGAGCGTTGCCAGCGCGTCAATCTGCGCGTGTTCGACGTGGTGCGCACTTATCAGGGGTCGATTTCGGCCGAGCATGGCGTCGGCCTGACCAAGAAGCCCTATCTCGGCTACACCCGCAGTGACGCCGAGATCACTTACCTGCGCGCCATCAAGGCGGCCTTCGATCCGTGCAACGTCATCAATCCGGGGAAGATCTTCGATCAGCTCCCGGAGGACCGTGAGCTCGGCTAGTCATGCCTGTCGTCGACTTCTTTTATGATGTGGTCAGCCCCTACAGCTATCTCGCTGCGACCCAGGTGGCGCGCATCGAGGCCAAGGCGGAAGTGCATTGGCGCCCTTTTTGGCTCGCCGGTGTGATGCAGGCGACCGGCAATCAGCCGCCCTTTCTGGTGCCGGCGCGAGCGCAGTATATGCAAAGGGACCTGCAAAGACTGGCGGCTTTCTACGGCGTCCAGCTGGTCATGCCGGCGACTTTTCCTTTTGAGACGCTGACCGCCATGCGTTGTCTGCTGACCTTGCCGGCGGCGTTGTTGCCGGCGAGCAGCTTGGCTTTGTTCGAGGCGGTCTGGGTCGAGGGGCGCGACGTCGCCGATCGGCAAGTGCTCAAGGATCTTTTCGGCGCCGAAGTGCTCGATCAGGCCGCTGCGAGCGCCGGTAAGCTTGCGCTCAAGGAAAACAGCGATGAAGCGGTGATGCGGGGAGCCTTCGGGGCGCCCAGTTTCTTTCTTGGCGATGAGCTCTATTTCGGCTGTGATCGGCTCTTTCTGCTCGAGCACGATCTGGCCGCGGCGCGAGGTGCATCCTGATGAGCCAACCCGGTAAGGTCGTCTGTGTCGGCCGCAACTACGCCGAGCACGCGCGTGAGCTCGGCCACGCCGTGCCCGAGCAACCACTGCTGTTCATGAAGCCGGGTAGCGCCGTCGTCGACTTGCGCTCGCCGCTGGCCATTCCCACCGATCGCGGCGCCTGTCATCACGAAACCGAGATCTGTCTTCTTCTCGGACGCGATCTGCGCCGTGCCGATGCCGAGCAGGCGCGCGCCGCCATCGCCGGCATCGGCCTCGGCCTCGATCTGACCTTGCGCGATCTGCAGGCGGAACTCAAGGCGGCCGGTCATCCGTGGGAGCGCGCCAAGGCCTTCGATGGCGCCGCCGCCCTCACGCCCTTTCTTCCGCCGGCGACCTGTCCCGACCTCACGCAGATCGAATTCTTTCTCGACGTCGACGGCCAGCGCCGGCAGACGGGGCACAGTGGCGACATGCTGCTCGGCATCGTCGATCTTCTCGCACACATCAGCGCCGTCTTTTCCTTGCAGGCCGGCGACGTGGTGATGAGCGGTACTCCGGCCGGAGTCGCCGCCTTGCAGGTCGGGCAGCAGTTGCGCCTCGGTCTCGCCGGCGTCACCTGGAGCACGCATGTGGTGGCGGCGGACGCCTGATCAGGACTGCAGGAAGCGGATGATGCGTCGCCGTTCGCGCTTGTCCGGGCGGTGCGCCGGCGCTTCATTCCGCCCCCCGTGCAGACGCCGTTGCTCGCGTCGTTTCAGGCTCTCCTCGCTTTCCCGATAGAGGGTCTGCGCTTGCGCTGCCGCGCCGCGTTCATCGCTGAGCGCGAGGATCTCGATGTCGCGCTCGTCATCGCCCTGGCGTATCGTCAGCGTCATGCCGACATGGACGGCTTTGCTGACCTTGACGCGCTGTCCGTCGCAATGCACCTTGCCGCCTTCGATGGCGGCTTTGGCCAGACTGCGCGTGCGAAAAAAACGCGCCGCCCAGAGCCAACGGTCGATGCGCAGGCGCGGGTCATCCGCCGCTGTCAGGTTTTTGTGATGTGCCGGCATGCGTCGCCCATGATCTCGTGAAAGTCATCGATGGCTGGATGGCGCAGATCGTTTCGCCGCGCCTGTTGTGAATCGGGTTGCCGGATGCATAAAACCTGGCCGATGCCATAGGCGCAGGCGGTGTCGAGCACCTCCTCGTTGTCATCGACGAGCAGACAAGCCGACGCCGGGAAGGGGTGGCGATCCTGCAGTCGCTGCCAGAAAGTCGCTGATTCTTTCGCGGCCGCCAGCTCATGCGAACAGATGATGAGGTCGAAGTGGGCGCCGATGCCGGTGACGTCGAGTTTCAGCGCGAGGCTGTGATGGTGCGCATTGGTGACCAGCCAACGCTGCCGGCCGCTGCCGGCCAGCGCCTGGAGAAAGTCCTGGGTATGCGGGCGCAGACGGATGCGGCCGCGTTCGCTCTGTTTCAGGGTGAGGAGGTCGAGGCCGAGCTCTTCGCTCCAGAAGTCGACGCTGTACCAGCTGAGGCTGCCGCGCTCCTTGTGGTATCTTTGCTCCAGTTCGTGTCGCGCTTGCGCGACATCGAGGCCACGCGCCTGCGCCCAGTGCTGCGGCACCAGCTGGCGCCAGAAGTGGTTGTCGAAATGGAGGTCGAGCAAGGTGCCGTCCATGTCGAGCATGACGAGATCGACGCGGCTCCAATCGATGAGCATGATGCTTGAGGTTCCCATGAAAACGCCGATATCGCCTAGTGTGCCACGAAATCGCCAGCCTTGTCTGAAGCGCATGCTGGCGGCGGCGGCCGCCGCCAGCGCTGAGATCATGGCGATCTATGCGGACAGCGAGCGTTGGCAGGTCGCCTACAAGGCGGATGACAGCCCGCTGACGCAAGCCGATCGATGCGCGCAGGCGGTGATCATGGCGACGCTCCAGGACCTGGGTTTGGCCATCGTCAGTGAGGAGATGGACGTCCTGCCGCAGCGCATGGACGCGGCGCCCTATTTTCTTGTCGATCCGCTTGATGGGACGCGTGAATTTCTCGCACGCAACGGTGAATTCACCGTCAATATCGCCTTGATCGAGGATCATCACCCCATTCTGGCGGTGGTGCAGGTGCCGGCGGATGGTCGTGTCTACCATGCCGTCCACGGACACGGCGCCTGGTTGGGGGAGCGCCGCCTGCAATCGGGTGCGGTGACGCCTTTGCGCGTCGCCGTCAGTCGCCATCATGCCCAGGGGGAGAGGGCAGGTCTGCAGGCCCTCGCCGAGCGCTGCCCTTTGACTCTGATCGAGCGCGGCAGCTCTTTGAAGATGGTCGAGATCGCCGCCGGCGAGCTCGATTTCTATCCGCGCCTGGGACCGACCATGGCCTGGGATACGGCGGCGGCCCAGCTCATTCTCGAGGAAGCGGGCGGCTGTCTGTGTGATGGCGGCGGTCGCCGGCTGAGCTATGGCCCGCCTTGGCGCAATCCGCCTTTTTTCGCTTCAGCCTTGTCCGTCGCTCAGTCTTTGTCCTTGCTGGCGGACGGCGCATTCTTCCAGTCCTGAACCGTATGGCTGCCGCGTCCCTCCTGACTGAGCAGCGGCCATAGTTCCGTCTGTGCGGCGTTGGCGGCGGCGGCGAAGGTCCAGGGCGGGTTGATGATCAGCATGCCGCTACCATTGAGGCCGAGGGTCTGATCGGCGGGCCGGATGCAGAGTTCACAGCTCAGCATCTTGGTCAGGCCGCGCTGCGCCAGCTGGCGCAGGAAGCGCCGGGTCTGCACTTGATGCTTGATCGGGTACCAGAGCGCAAAGACCCCTGTCGGCCAGCGCTGCCAAGCGCGCAGGAGCAGATCCTGCACCGGCTTCCAGTCTTCGCGTTCTTCCTCGTAAGGCGGGTCGATGAGCACCAGGCCACGGCGCTCCGGCGGCGGGATGAGCGCCGGAATGCCTTCGTAGGCGTCGCGCTCATGCACGGACAGGCGCGTCTGTGTGCGCACCCAGGCGCGCAGAGCTTCAGCTTCGTCGTGCTCGCGTTCGATGAGCAGGGCGCGATCCTGCGGCCGCAGCTGTGTCGAGATGAGCGCCGGCGAGCCGGGATAGGACAGCGCCGAACCGTGCTGACGCAGCTTCTGCACCTGCTGCAGATAGGCCCGTATCCAGACGTGCTGGGTACGCTTCGCCTCCGGCAGGCGTGCGATGCCTTCGCGATATTCCCCGCTGCGCTGGGCGGCGGCCTGGCCGAGATCATAGACGCCACGACCGGCGTGGCTGTCGACGACGCAGATCGGCGTCTCTTTGCGCATCAACAGTTCGAGCAAGCCGATGAGAAGGATGTGTTTGTGGACATCGGCAAAATTGCCGGCGTGAAAGGCGTGACGATAGTTCATGGAATCCCCAGTCCCCGGCGGGCTGGGGCACCCCCTATTATGGCGCGTGTCCGGTGCTATATCCAGCTTGCCGCTGTCCGGCTGCGTAAGCGGAGCGACTTTCGAGCAACTTTCCTCAGCAGAAAGGATTCTCGCGCGCCTGCATCGCCTGCCGTAGCTCCTCCGGCCAGGGGCGCGGCCGACCATCTTCGAGACCGATACAGACGACGCTGGCCTCCGCTTCGGCGACCAGCTGGTCGTCGCTCTGGCGGACCAGGTGATAGACCTGGCGCAGACGATCTTGACTCATCTCTTCGACGCGCACCCCGATCTGCAGGTGCGCAGGATAGCGCACAGGCTTGCGGAAACGACAGCGGGTGTCGGCCAGGACCGGGCCACAGCCATGCCGGTGCATGATCTGTAGGCCATCCAGGCTGAGGAAATAGGCCAGACGCGCATTTTCGAGATAACGGAAATAGACCGTGTTGTTGACGTGGCCGAGGGCATCCATGTCACCCCAGGTGACCTCCTGTGGATGGACGAAGCGGAATTCTTGGAGTCGGGATGACACGGATCTTTCTCCGCAAGATGGCCGGATGGTGTTTGTGGCGCGCTTTGATTTGCATCAAACCGCGCGGCGAGCGGCCATTGTAATGTAGGGGCGACGGTGGTTAGCAATAGGTAAATTCCATGGATCGACATGAATATCGACTCAGTGAACGCGTCGCCTCGCTCGTGCGCAGAAATTTTGCAGCCAGTTCGGCGTCGGCGGTCGCGCGGGAATTGAACGTCAGTGATCGGACGCTGCGTCGTCATCTCGCCGCCGAAGGATCTTCTTTTCAGGAGATCCTCAGCGCGCAGCGCTTTGCCATGGCGGCTCAATTGCTGACTTCCAGCGGTAGTTCGGTGCAGGACATCGCGGCGCGTCTGGGTTACAGCGATGCCTCCAACTTTGGTCACGCCTTCCGGCAATGGAGTGGTATGTCGCCACGCCAGTATCGTCAGCACGGCAGCCAGATCTATCTTCACGCAGGATGATTGCCAGCCGCGATGACGAACGCCTATGATCGCTGGCGCATGGCGTAAGAGGAGCCGGTCATGGAGGCAGGGCGGACGGCGTTGATCACCGGGGGTAGCGGTCGTCTCGGTGCCGAATTTGCCCGGCAACTGGCGGCGCGCGGCCTGCATCTATGCTTGGTGGCGCGCCGTTTCGCGCCGTTGCAGGATCTCTGCCAACATCTGCAGCAGACCTATGGCGTCCACGTCGAGGGACTGGCGCTCGATCTCGCCCAGGCGGGTGCCGCCGATGAACTGCACGCCGAGACGCGTTTGCGCGGTCTGGCCGTCGACGTTCTCATTCACGCCGCCGGGCGCAGCTTGGCCGGTGACTTTCTCGATCTCGACGAACGCCAGGAAGAGCGCATGCTGCTCTTGCAGGTGCTGGAGATGACCCGGCTTTTGCGGCGCTACGGTCGCGATATGGCCGAGCAGGGCGGCGGGCACATCCTTTTATTGTCGAGCCTGGCCGCCTTTCAGGCGACGCCGGGCTGGGCCAGCTATGCCGCCGCCAAGTCCTATGTGCAGAGCCTGGGCGAAGCCTTGGCCTATGAATTGCGTGCGCAGCAGATCATCGTCAGTATTCTTGCGGCCGGGGCGATGCAGCAGTCGCGCGGCTTGATGCCTTCACGCCGCAATCTGTTGACGGTGGAAGAAGTGGTGCAGCAATCCCTGCAGGCTCTCGACAAGGGCGTGCCGGTGATCGCTCCGGGCAAGAGCCGGCGCGCAAGTGACCTGGCACGACGCCTCGTCTCCGGTCGTCTGATGCCGGCCATGGCTCAGCTTTTGACAAAATCGACGGTGACCCGCCATTAAAGGCATCTATACTCACGGCGAGTTTGTGCGGAGTGGCCGAAGTGCTCAGACGTATTCCCATCAAAAGTGTGCGCCTGGGAATGTTCATTCATGAGTTTGCTGGCTCATGGATGGAGCATCCTTTCTGGCGTAGCAAGTTTTTGCTCGACAAAGTACGTGATCTTGAACGCATCCAGGGTTCATCGCTCAGCGAGCTGTGGATCGATACCGAGCGCGGAGTCGACGTCGAAGGCGATGAACGCGGGGTGACGCAGGAAGTCGCCGAGCAGCAGATCGATCAGGTGCTCGAGCAGGCCGCCCAGGTGGTGGATGAGCCGCCGCTGCGCCGCAGCGTCGAAGAGGAAGTGATGCAGGCGGCCAAGATCTGTCGTAAGGCGCAGCAGGCGGTCAAACAGATGTTTCAGGACGTGCGCATGGGGCAGGCTCTCGACGCCGAGCAGATGCAGCCGCTGGTTGAAGAGATCGCCGCTTCAGTGATGCGCAATCCATCGGCCATCATCGGACTGGCCCGCCTCAAGACGCAAAACGAATACACCTATATGCATTCGGTGGCGGTCTGCGCTTTGATGACGGCTCTGGCGCGCCAGATCAAGATGAGCGATGAACTCGTCTATCAGGCGGGGCTGGCAGGACTGCTGCATGACATCGGCAAGGCGATGATCGCCAGCGACATCCTCGACAAACCCGGCAAGCTGACGGAAGCTGAGTTCAACGCCATCAAGAAGCACCCTGAGTTCGGCCATGAGATTCTGCTGCAGGGGCATGCCGTCGGCGCGATGCCGCTTGACGTCTGCCTGCATCACCATGAAAAAGTCGACGGCAGTGGCTATCCGCACGGGCTGGCGGCGGAACAGATCAGTGTGCTGGCGCGGATGGGGGCGATCTGTGACGTCTATGACGCGATCACTTCCGATCGTCCCTACAAGCGCGGCTGGGATCCAGCGGTGGCCATGCGCAAGATGGCCGAGTGGGCGAAGGGGCATTTCGATGAACTTCTTTTTCAATCCTTCGTGAAAACGGTAGGTATCTATCCGAGCGGTTCTTTGGTGCGTCTGTCATCGCAGCGCTTGGCGGTGGTGGTCGAGCAGAGCGGTGAGCAGCTGCTCAAGCCGCATGTGCGTGTATTTTTTGACGTCGAGACGCGGCGGCTGCTGCCGGAAGAGTTGATCGATCTCAGTCGTGAGAGCTGTGAGGAACGTATTTTGGCGCGTGAGTTGGCAGAAGAGTGGGGATTCGGTTCGCTTGAGCATCTCTGGCATGGTGGCATCAGGGAGCCACGGGAAGATGTTTGAGCGTCATGATCAGAAAAGTGAGGTGAAAAAGATGCCGTTGGAATCCAGACAAAGCTGGGTGATGCTCGACCGTCAGCGACGGCTGAGCGCGATGATCCTGTCCGCGACCTGGACGGGGCCGCAGCCCGCTATCGCGGCCGCATTGACCGAGTGGCTCGATGTCGTCCGTTCACAGCGGCAGCTACAGGATCTGTGGGCGGCTTTGCAGCAGGAACGGCCGTGGCGCGGTCGTCTTTACCTGGCGGCGGGCACCGCGGTCAGCGTCCTGGCGCTACCGCAGGCGCAAGGGACCCTGCTGGTCTTCGAGGACGCGACGGTGGCGCAGGAAAAGGCGGCGACAGGGAGCTTCGCTGCGCTGATGCGGCGTTTTTATGAGATTCCTTTCCTGCTGCGCTATGCCAGTTATATGGCCAGTATGGTGGCGGTCACGCTGTGTGTGGCCTGGGTGGCCTATGAGCATCAGATCATATGGATGTACCTGCTGCTCGCCTGCAGTGTCAGCATGGCGGTCACCTCGTCCTGGTTCATCGAACGCACCATAGGTCGTTCCCTGCGCGATGCGCGCGGTATCTTCCACACCATTTCACAAGGCGATCTGAGCTCCTACATCGACGTCGATCGTGATGACGACGCCGGTCGGCTGATGGCCGATCTGGCGATGATGCAGGCCAGTCTGCAGTGGATGACGCAGCAGACGGCGGGGTCGTCCGATCATCTCTTCCTGCAACAGGCGGCGGTCGCCGAGGCTCTCGACAGCCTGCGCCAGCAGGCGAGCGCGCAGGTGCAGTCTCTCGATGAAGTGAAGCAGGCGGTGAGCGAGGTGACGGTGTCGGTGCAGACGGTGTCCCTGGCCGCCTCGCAGGCGGACAATGCCGCCCAGGATTCCTTGCAAAATATCCGTGAGGGTGGTGGGCAGCTGCATGAAGGGGTGAGTTCCTTTGATCACCTCGTGCGCATGGTGCAGGGTTTTGCCGAAGACATGGTTGGCCTCAATAAGGCGGCGCAGAGCATCAGTCTGGTGACGCAGGTGATCGCTGAAATCGCCGCCCAGACCAATCTGCTGGCGCTCAACGCCGCCATCGAAGCGGCGCGCGCCGGCGAGGCCGGGCGTGGTTTCGCCGTCGTCGCCGACGAGGTGCGCACGCTGGCGACGCGCACTGGCCAGAGCACCGCCGACATCACCCGCATGGTGCAGGACATTCAGTCGCGCTCACAGCGCGCTGCCAGCGAGATGGATGCTTCCGTCAATGAGGTGATCGTGCAGCAGAGCCGGATGCGGCAGACCCTGCAGGGTTTCGATGAGATCGAGCGCGGTAGCCTGCAGGTGACGGAGATGGCGACGGCCATTCATCAAGCCGCGCTGCAGCAAGTGTCGGCGACGGCGCGGGTCAGCCATAGCACCGAGAACATGTACCATCTGATGGACGCCAGCCGTGCCGAGGTCGGCAACCTGCACGCCGCCAGCCAGCGTCTGCAGGGTACAGCGGCGGACCTGCGACGACTGCTGGCACACTATCGTTTCTGAGGCGAGCGGCTGGCCTTGTCCTGCCAGCCGCCGAGCTACACGGTCAACTGATCTTCTTGTGCCGTCCACGGCCGCCACCGGCGTTGCCCTGGCCGACCTTCTTCTGGCGATAGGCGTCGTAATCGCTGAAGTTGCCTTCGAACCACTCCACCTCATCATCCTCGAAAGCGAGGATGTGGGTGGCGATGCGGTCGAGGAACCAGCGATCGTGCGAGACGACCATGGCGACGCCGGGAAAGGTCAGCAGCGCGTCTTCGAGCGCACGTAGGGTTTCGACGTCGAGATCGTTCGAGGGTTCATCGAGGAGGACGAGATTGGCACCGGCCTGCAGAATCTTGGCCAGCTGCAAACGATTGCGCTCGCCGCCGGAGAGTTCTCCGACGCGTTTTTGCTGGTCACTGCCTTTGAAGTTGAAACGACCCAGGTAGGCGCGCGAGGGGATCTCGAAGTCACCGACGCGCAGGATGTCGAGGCCACCGGAGATCTCCTCCCAGGCGGTCTTGCTGTCATCGAGCTGGTCGCGGATCTGGCCGACGTAGGCGACTTTGACCGTCTCGCCGACGATGATGCGTCCCTGGTCGGGGCGCTCTTCACCGGTGATCATGCGAAAGAGCGTCGTCTTGCCGGCACCATTGGGGCCGATGATGCCGACGATGGCGCCGCGCGGCACGATGAAGTTGACGTGTTCGTAGAGCTTGCGCTCAGCAAAGCCCTTGCCGAGACCCTGCGCCTCGACGACCTGTTCGCCCAGGCGTGGTCCTGGCGGGATATAGATCTCCTGGGTTTCATTGCGCTTTTGGAACTCCTTGCTGGCGAGTTCTTCATAGGCGGCCATACGCGCCTTGCTCTTCGCCTGGCGCGCCTTCGGGCTCTGCCGCACCCACTCGAGCTCGCGTTTGAGCGCCTTGGTGTGCGCTTCCTCAGCTTTCTGCTCCTGCTCGAGGCGGGTCTCTTTTTGCTCCAGCCAGCTCGAATAATTGCCGTGCCAGGGGATGCCATGGCCGCGGTCGAGCTCAAGGATCCATTCGGCGACGTTGTCGAGGAAATAGCGATCGTGGGTGATGGCGACGATGGTGCCCGGAAAATCCTTGAGGAAGTGCTCGAGCCAGGCCACCGATTCGGCGTCAAGGTGGTTGGTCGGTTCATCGAGCAGCAGCATGTCGGGGCGAGACAGGAGCAGGCGGCAGAGAGCGACACGGCGCCGTTCTCCCCCGGACAGCTTGCTGACGTCGGCATTCCAGGGGGGCAGGCGCAGGGCATCGGCGGCCTGTTCGAGCTGGTTTTCGATCGTGTGCGCGTCCCAGGTCTGGATGATGGCCTCGAGCGCTTCCTGGCGTTTGGCCAGGGCATCGAAGTCGGCGTCTTCCAGGGCGTAAGCGGCGAAGACCGCATCGAGCTCCTGCAGAGCGTCGAGGGCGACACGCAAGCCATCCTCGACATTGCCGCGGACATCTTTACTGGCGTCGAGTTGCGGCTCCTGCGGCAGGTAGCCGATCTTGATGCCGGGCTGGGCACGCGCCTCACCCTGGATGTCGGTGTCGACGCCGGCCATGATGCGCAGCAAGGTCGACTTGCCGGCGCCGTTGAGCCCGAGGACGCCGATCTTGGCGCCGGGAAAGAAAGAGAGGGAGATGTCTTTGAGGATCTCGCGTTTCGGCGGGACGATCTTGCTGACACGGTTCATGGTGTAGATGTATTGGGCCATAGCGATATCCTGTACGGTGGTGGCCGGATGAGGCCTTATTCTAGAGCCAGACGTGGTCGGCGGTGAGAGATTTATCAGCGGGTCAGGCGTTCCAGCAGCCAGGCTTGCACCGGCTGGCGATCAGGATCGAGATCGACGTTCTCGCGCACCCAGCAACCATCAGCCTGCAGCAGCCAGGACTGACGGCGGTCCTGCAGGTAGGCCTGCAGTCCTTCACGCAGGACGCGCTTGCGCAGATCCGGATCCTCGATGGGAAAACAGGTCTCGACGCGGGAGAAGAGGTTGCGATCCATGAGGTCGGCACTGGAGGCGTAGATGCGCGCGTCGCCGGCATTGGCGAAATAGTAGATGCGGGTGTGTTCAAGAAAACGACCGATGATCGAGCGCACATAGATGTTGTCGGAGATCCCGGCGATGCCCGGGGTCAGGCAGCAGACCGAGCGCACGATGAGATCGACCCTGACGCCGGCCTGGGAGGCGCGCATCAGCGCCTGCATGATCTGTTTCTCGGTGATGGCGTTGCACTTGAAGATGATGTGCGCCGGCCGTCCTTCCAGCGCATGCTGAATTTCGGCGTCGATCATCGCCAGCAGTTGGGCATGCAGGGTGAAGGGAGAATGAAAGAGCTTCTTCAGGCGCGCTGCCTTGCCCATGCCGGTGAGTTCGCCGAAGATCTTCCCGACGTCCTCGCACAGATCGACATTGGCGGTGAGCAGGGAGTAGTCGGTGTAGATGCGGGCGTTGCCAGCGTGATAATTGCCCGTACCGAGATGGGCATAGCGCACCAGACGATTCTTTTCACGCCGCACCACCATGATCATCTTGGCGTGCGTCTTGTAGCCGACGATGCCATAGACGACGATGGCGCCGGCTTCCTGCAGGATGTTCGCCACCTCGATGTTGGACGCCTCATCGAAGCGCGCGCGCAGTTCGATGACCGCCGTCACCTCTTTGCCATTGCGCGCCGCCTCCGCCAGAGCCTGCACGACCTCGGAGTCCGGGCCAGTGCGATAGAGGGTCTGCTTGATGGCCAGCACCTGCGGATCTTGCGCCGCCTGCCGGAGCAGCTCGACGACGGGGGCGAAGGACTGAAAAGGATGCAGCAACAGGATGTCGCGTATCTTCAGGGCTTCGAAATAGTTTTCGCTCTTTTGCAGGGAGTCGGCGATGGCCGGCGTAAAAGGAGCGTATTTGAGGCGCGGGCGATCCATGCTCAACCACAGTCGGGCGAGGTTGACCGGGCCATAGACGCGATAGAGGTCTTCGTCCTCGAGATTGAATTTGCGCAGGAGATAATCGACGATGGGCTGCGGGCAGTTGTCGGCAACCTCGAGGCGCACGGCGCTGCCGTAACGCCGCATCAGCAGTTCGCCCTTGAGGGCGGAGGCGAGATCCTCGACATCGTCCTCGTCGAGCGCCAGGTCGGCGTTGCGGGTGACTCGAAACTGGTAACAGCCGCTGGCACTCATGCCGGGAAAGAGCTCGCTGACGTGCTCGTGGATGATCGAAGAGAGCATGACGTGCTGGTCGCCGCCGTCGGTCAGCTCATCGGGCAGGCGCACGACGCGCGGCAATGATCGTGGCGCCGGCACGACGGCCAACTCGATCTGGCGGCCGAAGGCGTCTTTGCCCTCGAGGGCGACGATGAAGTTCAGGCTCTTGTTGACCAAGCGCGGGAAGGGGTGCGCCGGATCGAGGCCGATCGGCGTCAACACCGGCATGACCTGTTCGCGGAAGTACTTCTTGATCCACGACGATTGCAGGTCGGTGCACTCCTCGCGCCGCAGAAAACGGATCTTTTCCTGCGCCAGGGCCGGCAGCAGCTCTTCATTGAGCAGACGGTACTGTTCGGTGACGGCGGCGTGGCAGATTTCGCCGATGCGCTTGAGCAACTCCTGCGGCAGCATGCCATCCGGGCCCGGGCTGGCGCGATTGAGGCGCGCCTGTTGCTTGAGGCCGGCGACGCGGATCTCAAAAAACTCGTCGAGGTTGCGCGAGAAGATGATGAGAAAATTGAAGCGATCGAGCAGAGGGTGGGTGACGTCGCGCGCTTGTTCGAGAACGCGGCGATTGAATTCGAGAATGCTCAGCTCGCGGTTGATGTAATAGGCGGGCTGATTGAGATCGGGCACGGCGTCGGTCATCGAACGGATCCTTCAACGCCGTTCATCGGCGAGAGCAAGGGCCATGGCTTTGGCGTAATAGGTCAAGATGGCGTCAGCGCCGGCGCGTTTGATGCAGAGCAGCGATTCGCGCATGACCGCTTCGGCGGCGAGCCAGCCCTGCGCGATGGCCGCCTGATGCATGGCGTATTCGCCACTGACCTGATAGACCAGGGTGGGAACCTGAAACGCCTCTTTAACCTCGCGCACGATGTCGAGATAGGGCATGCCGGGCTTGACCATGACCATGTCGGCGCCTTCACCGAGGTCGAGGGCGACCTCGTGCAAGGCCTCCTGGCGATTGCCCGGATCCATCTGATAGCTGCCCTTGTCACCCTTGAGGGCCGCCGCCGAGCCGACGGCGTCGCGGAAGGGGCCATAGTAGGCCGAGGCGTATTTGGCGGCATAGGACAGTATGCTGACGTGCCCATACCCGGCACGATCGAGCTCGGCGCGTATGGCGGCGATACGCCCATCCATCATGTCGGAGGGGGCGACGATGTCGGCGCCCGCGACGGCGTGCGAGAGGGCCTGTCGCGTCAGAATCTCGGTAGTGACGTCATTGATGACGTAGCCGGAGGTGTCGATGATGCCGTCCTGGCCATGCACGGTGAAAGGATCGAGGGCGACGTCGGTGATCAAGCCCAGCTGCGGCAGCTCCGCCTTGAGGGCGCGCACCGCGCGCTGCAACAGTCCTTCCGGGTTGTAGGACTCTTCCGCCAGCAGGCTCTTCTGCGCCGGCGGCGTCACCGGAAACAGGGCGAGAGCGGGCAGGCCGAGATCGACGAGCAGGCGCGCTTCGATCAGCAGCTGGTCGATCGACAGGCGTTCGATGCCGGGCATCGACAGGACCGGTTCACGCCGCCCCTGGCCTTCGAGGATGAAGACGGGAAAGATGAGATCATCGACGCTCAAGCGGGTCTCGCGCACCAGGCGACGACTGAAGTCCTGGCGGCGCAGCCGACGCATGCGGGTGTCAGGAAAGGGCGCGCGACTCGGCGTGAAGGGACTCATGCGGATCTCCAGATCGTGGTGGGCGTGGTCAGGTCTTCGAGCTGCTGCAGATAGGATAGGGCTTCATCGCGATGCTGGCCACACATCGATGCCTGCGGCCGCAACGAAACACAGACGCGCGGTCGCGTCGCTTGTCCAAAAAGGCGGCAGCGTCGCTGTTCATCGAGATGCGGACAGGGGACGCCGGCGGCTTTGCCCGCCGGCAGGCCGGGCAGGGGGCTGCTGATCGACGGCGCGATGCAGCAGGCGGCGCAGCCGCTGCGGCATTCAGGCACGTTGACACTCCTCCAGCTCCTCGCTGAGTTCGAGCCAGGAACTTTCGGTGTGCGCCAGGTCACGCGCGACCTGCTCGGACTCCTGCATGAGCGCCAGCATCTCAGGCTTGCGCTGCGCTTCATAGAGGCCCGGGTCGGCGAGCGCGGTGGTCAGCGTTTGAGCGCGTGCCTGCAGGGTCTGCATGTGCCGCTCAAGCTGCTCGAGTCGTTGCCGTAAAGGGCGCAGTTGCTGCCGCTTCTCCGCTTCGAGGCGGCGTTGTTCGCGACGGTCCGGGGGCGTCGCCGTCGCCGTGGAGGGCTTTGTCGCGACCGCATCCTGCAGCCAGTGGGCATAGTCATCGAGGTCGCCGGCGAAGTCCTGGACGTGCCCGCCATCGACCAGAAGAAAGCGCTCGCAGCAGCTGTTCAGCAGGTGGCGGTCATGCGACACGAGGACGACGGCGCCGGCAAAATCCTGTAGAGCCAGGGTCAAGGCGGTGCGCATCTCGATGTCGAGGTGGTTGGTGGGCTCGTCGAGCAGCAGGAGATTGGGGCGCTGATAGATGCACAGGGCGAGGGCCAAGCGCGCTCTTTCACCACCGGAGAAAACGCCGCAGGCGGTCTGCACGCGCTCACCTGAAAAACCGAAGCTGCCGAGATAAGAGCGCAGGGCCAGTTCCGGCGCCTCGGCGTCGAGACGACGTAGGCAGAGCAGGGGAGTGTCGTGGTCGTCGAAGGCCTCGGTCTGGTGCTGGTGATAGAGCACGCTGCGCAGTTTGTCGGCGGCGACGAGATGTCCTGTCGGCGACGGCATCTCGCCGGCGAGCAGGCGCAGCAAGGTCGATTTGCCGGCGCCATTGCTGCCGAGCAGGCCGATGCGATCACCGGGATGAATCTGCAGTTGCAGATCCTGCAGGAGGGGCGAACCGCCGTAGGTGACGCTGCCGTCGCTGAGCGTGAGCAGGGGTTGCGGCAAATGCTGCGGCACCGGCAAGCTGAACTGAAAAACGGACGAGCTATGCGCCGCGGCCATTTCGGGCAGGCGCTCGAGCTGCTTCAAGCGACTCTGCGCCTGGCGCGCCTTGCTGGCCTTGGCGCGGAAGCGATCGACGAAAGATTGCAGGTGTGCACGCTGACGTTCCTGCACCGCCTGTTCCCGCGCCTGTTGTACCCGTCGTTCGTGGCGGACGCGCTCGCAGCTGCTGTAATTGCCGCCGTACAGGGTCAGCCTCTGTCCTTCCAGATGCAGGATGTGATCGCACACCGCGTCGAGGAACTCACGATCGTGGGCGATGACGATGAGCAGGCCAGGATAGCCTTTCAGCCATTGCTCGAGCCAGAGCAGGGCGTCGAGATCGAGGTGATTGGTCGGTTCATCGAGCAAGAGCGCGTCGGAGCGACACATCAGGGCGCGCGCCAGGCCAAGGCGCATGCGCCAGCCGCCGGAAAAACTGGCGACACGATCGCGATGCCGTTGCGGCGCAAAACCGAGTCCGGCGAGGAGGCGGGCGGCGCGGATCGGCGCCTGATAGCCGTCGATGCTGTCGTGGTGCTCGTGCGCGCGCGCCAGGGCCTGCGCATCGTCGGACTTCTCCGCGGCGAGCAGGGCGTGCTCGCTGGCGCGCAGGGCGCTATCGCCGTCGAGGACATAATCGAGGGCGGCCTGCTCACTCTGCGGTACGTGCTGCTCCATCGTCGCCAAGGTCCAGCTCGCGGGCAGTTTGCAAGCGCCGGCATCGATCGGCAGAAGACCACGGATCAAGGCGAAGAGGCTGGATTTACCGGCGCCATTGGCGCCACTCAGGCCGATGCGCCAACCCGGAAAAAGGCGCAGATCGGCGTGTTCGAAAAGGATTTTTTCACCACGCTGGAGTGTGGCATCGCGAAGCTCTATCATGCCTGCAAGACTACCATATCCGGCATCGTCTCGCATGCCGCGATCGTCCCGCTCCTGTCCGCCCGCTCTTCTGGAGGAAGCATCGATGTCAGAGTCGCAGGACAAGCTGGCGACACCCTTGTGGAACTATGCCTTGCAGGTCTATGCGCAGACCTCGGCGCGCGGCTGGATGCAAGTGCTGAAACAGGACTATGCCATCGATGGCAACCTGCTCATCGGGGCCGCCTATCTGGCGCTATGGCAACGTCGTCTCGAGGCCGCCGACCTCGCTGTGCTGGCGGAAAGTCGCGTATTTTTTCAGGCGTATCACGACAAGCTGCAGGCCCTGCATGGGCGCAAGGCCCTGGTCAGCCACCCTGACTGGCAGAGCACCTGGCAGGATCTGCTGCTGAAAACCGAGCTGCAGGCGGAACAGGTGCAGCTGGCGCACCTCTATGAGTTGCTGCGTGCTCGCCCGCTGCGCTTCATGCCCTGGCCAGAAGCACTCGAGCACAACCTCATCCTCTGTGTCGAGGTGGCGCGGTTGGATACGCGTGCCGACCTTCACCTGCAGGGGCTCATCGCGGCTTTGAAAAAACTACCCCCCGTACGGACGGGGGGGCTGATTCAAGGTTGCGTGCGCCTCAACCCTTGTCGTCTTCCGCCGGATTATAGGTTTTAGGCGTGACCTTGGCAGAATCCTCCTTGGAGGTTTTCGGCTTGCTGGCCACCTTCGCTGCTGGCTTGGCTGGAGCCGCCGGAGCTTTTTCAGCGACGGGTTTGGCGGCCGGCTTGGTGGCGGCCGCTGCCGGCTTCGCTGCCGCGGGTTTCGCTACAGCAGGCTTCGTTGCCGCCGGTTTTGCCGCTGCTTTCGTTGCAGTGGCCTTGGGGGCGGCGGCTTTCGTCGCAGCAGCTTTGGGAGCGGCTTTGGCAACGGGCTTATGGGTGAAAGCTTTTTTCAGATAGGAGCTGACCTGACTTTTCTTCTCGAGGTCCTGCAGCATCTTTTTCACCGTGGCGAAATCTGATTTCGCCAGCTTCACCAGTTCCCTCGCGTCATCGATAGCCGACTGCGCTCTGGCGCGGATTTCGTCGGCGGTATCGCGGGCCTTCGACTTCTTCGCTTTTTCGAGTTGTTTCTTCAGTTTTTCCCGCAGATCTTTTTCCGCAGCGACGGCTTTGTCGATCAGTTTCTGCGCGGCATCCATGATGCGTTGTCCTTCTTTTTCGGCGCGATCGGCGGCTTCAATCAGCTGCGATCGAATTTTTTCAATCTGCTTGTCAATGTCCATGGTGGGTCCTTTCACAGTAGCCGCCTTGGCGGCCTTGGCGGTGGGTTCCGACTTTGCGGCCTTGTCGGCAGCCTTGGTCGCAGGGTCGATCTTCTGGTCAGGCATATCACATCCTCACAGTGGTTGTGCCCTTCCGAAAATAGCCCAAGCCTTTAAAAAAAGCGAGTATTTGCGCGCTGAATTTAGCACTGAGATGATGTCGGTCATGACTTGCCGGCGACTATTCAAAAGTCGGGAGCTTCAGTATGCTTCTCTCGCCATCTCGTATGAGGTTGCTGAGATGAAATTCCCGCCGTGAAGCGGGGTGAACCCTGTTTGAGGACAGCCACCAACTGAGGAGAAGCGAGAACGATCGTGTCCAGGCACGATGTGCTGTCCCGCTCTGGTCATGTTTGAGCAGAGTTCTCGCGCAGCGATGCCAATGAAAAAGACGACCTCTTGTCTCTATGGATTGAGTGCTTTGATATGGATGGGGATGGCGCAGGCGGCGCCGCAAGGAGAGGACCAGCAGGTGGGTTATGCCCTGGGTTTTCTTTCCGGGCAGGGTAATGCCTCCGAGGTTAAGGACCTCAACGTCGATCAATTCGTGCAAGGCTTTCGCGACGGTTATTCCGGTCAAAAGTCAGCCATGAGCGATGATCAGATGAAGACCGTGCTGATGAAGTTCCGCGACAAGCTCCTGCTCGCACAGCAACAGAAGATCAATGCTGAGGCACAAAAGAATCTGGCGACCGGGGCGGCTTACCTCGCCGCGCACGCCAAGCAGGCTGGCGTTCATGTCACCGCCAGCGGTCTGCAGTACAGCATCGAGAAAGCGGGTAGCGGAGCCCACCCGAAGGCGACCGACCTCGTTCGCGTCCAGTATGAAGGCAAGTTGCTCAACGGCAAGGTCTTCGACAGTTCTTATGCACGGCATCAGCCCGCCGAGTTTCCGCTCAATCAGGTCATCCCCGGTTGGACCGAGGGTGTGCAGCTGATGCAGCCTGGCGCCATCTATGATTTCGTCATCCCGGCCAAGCTCGCTTACGGCGAGGCAGGCAGCTCGGGCGTCATCCCGCCGGATGCCGTCCTACTGTTCAAGGTCGAGCTTCTGGCGATCAATCCCAGCAAGTGAGTGTGCGGGCTCGGCTGGTCTCAGGTCCGGGCCTTTTGTCGCCGCGCCAGCAAGATGTCTTGCAACATCTTCTCGGTGGCGTCGAGCATGGCGGCGTAGCTGTAGCGCTCGCGCACCTTGTCACGGGCGGCGGCGGCCAGCCGTTGCGCCAGGTCGGGGGCGTCGAGCAGGCGCTGCAATGCAGCCGCCATGGCGGTGGCGTCCTCAGCTGGCACGAGCAAGCCATTCTGCCCGTCATCGATCAATTCGGGCAGCCCACCGACCCGTGTCGCGACGACGGGCAGGCCGCTCCCCATCGCCTGCACGACCGACTGCGGAATACCTTCCGAGCGTGAGCTGAGCAGCAACACGTCGCTGGCCGCCAGCAGATCGGCGACGTCTTCGCGGTGGCCCAGAAAAGTCACCTGTCCGCTCAACTGCAGAGCGCGTGCATGCTCCTCCAGTTCAGCCCGCATCGGCCCTTCGCCGGCGAGCAGGAGGCGGGCCTGGGGGTGGCTGAGGCGCAGGCGGGCGAGGGCTTCGAGCGCCAGCATATGACGTTTGACGCCGCGCAGGATGGCGACCATGAGGATGGCGCGGTCGTCGTTGCCGAGGCCGAGCTGCAGGCGCAGGCTGGCGCGCGGCGCCTGTGCCTGCAGACGATCGAAGTCGATGCCGGTGGGAATGCTCACCAGACGCTCTGGCGGCAGCGGGTTGTCGGCGAGCAGGTGCGTGCGCATGGCTTCACCGCAGGTGACGATGCGGTCAGGCAAGAAATGCACGAAGTTGAGCCAGCTGGCGTGCATCGGCAGGTCGATATGGCGTGTGCGCACCAGGGCGACGCCGGCCATCCGGGCGGCAAGAGCCGCGCACCAGCTGTCGATGCCGCTGTGCGAGCTGACGACGTCGACCCTTTGCTGCCGTATATGGCGCCAAAGGGCGAAGATGGTCGGGAGATGGAATTTACCGGCGAAGGCGAGGCGGTAGACCACGAAGCCATCCTGCTCGGCATGAGCGCCGAGAGTGCTGCCGGCGCGGGTGGCGAGCAGGACGCGATGACCGCGCGCGCGCATGCCCTGCATCTCACTGAAGACGCGGCGTTCCTGGCCGCCCCAGCCATCCGACCACTCGGTGTGCAGCAGGGTCAGTGCGGGCATGTCAGGCGGCTCTCTGGCGGCCTTGCACCATGCGGCCAGCGATCAGGCCGGCCTCGAACATCAGGCACATCGGCACGGCGAGCATGAGCATGGAGAAGGCGTCGGGGGGGGCGAGGAACATGGCGGCGAAGAAATTGCCGACGATGATATAACGGCGTTTTGCCGCCAGCTCATCGGCGCCGACCATGCCGCTCCAGATGAGCAGGAAGGTGGCGACGGGGATCTCGAAGGCGAGGCCGAAGACGAGAAAGAACTTGAGGGCGAAGTTGATATAGTGGTTGATGTCGGTCATCAGCTGAACGTCATGGGGCGCGGCATGGGTGAAAAAGTGCAGCACGGTCGGCAGGATGACGACATAGGAGAAAGCGACGCCGGCGTAAAAAAGCAGGCAGGAGATGATCAGCAGGGGCAGGGCGACGCGCTTTTCCTCACGATAGAGCGCCGGCGCGATGAAGCCCCAGAGCTCGAACAGGATGTAGGGCATGATGACGAAGAGACTGACCAGAAAACTAAGGCGTAACGGCGCCATGAAGGACGCGGTGACGTCGGTGGCGACCAGATGCGATCCTGTCGGCAACAGCCGCAGAAGGGGGCGTGCAAGGAGCTCGAAGATCTCGCCGTCGTACCAGGCGAGGATGCCAAAGACCAGGGCCAGCGCGCTCAGCGCGCGCATCAGGCGCGTGCGTAACTCGCCCAGGTGACTGAAAAAGCTCTGCTGGGCGTTGTCGAAAGGTTCAGGCATCGCGTGTCGGATCCGCAGGAGGGGGTGAGGCAGGGTGGTTTGTGACCAGGGGTTTTGTGACAAGAGGCTTGTTCAGGGTCTGATTGAGCGTCTCGATCTGCGCGCTCAGCATCTGCTGCGCTTCCGCCGTCTGGGCGACGGCTAGATCGCGCTGCAGGCGATCTCGCAACTCCTGCAGGCTGACTTCTTTTTCGATGTCGGCCTGAATGTCGGCGAGGGTGCGCCGCAACCGTCCCAGCCACGCGCCAGCCATACGGGTGGCGTGTGGCAACTTCTCCGGACCGAGCACGACGAGGGCGATCACGGCAAAGAGCAGGAGCTCGCCAAAACCAAAATCGAACATGGCGTCAGGCCTGGTGTTCCTTGTCCTTAGTCGTGCTCGTCAGCGTGTCGGGCGGCGTCTGCTGCAAAGTCTGTGGTGCTGGCGCGGGCGCGGTGGGCGTGGGCGGTGTCTGCCGTGCCGCTTCTTCGCCTTCACGCATGGCTTGTTTGAAGCCATTGATGGCGCCGCCGAGATCACGGCCAAGATTTTTCACCCGACCGGTGCCAAAGATGAGCACGACGATCAGCAGCAACAGCATGATATGAACGATACTCAGATTGCCTAGCATGGTGCAGTCCTCTTAGGGCGAGGTGGTGTTGGAAGTCTGGCGCGCCGCTTTTTCGGCGAGGCCGGAGATGTCGAAGCGACGCGCGAGTTCGGTGAGGATCTGCTGACTCGACAGACCGAGATGCGACAGCATCACCAGGCTGTGGAACCAGAGATCGGCGGTTTCATGGACGAGGTCAGCGGTCTCCCCCGAGCGCTCGGCGTCTTTTGCCGCGATCAGGGTCTCGGTGCACTCTTCGCCGAGTTTTTCCAAAATCTTGTTCAGGCCTTTGCTGTGCAGGCTGGCGACGTAGGATGTGGCTGGATCGGCGTGTCGGCGCTGCATCAGGACGGCATCGAGTTCACTCAGCAGATCCATAGATGTCCTCCTGCGGCTTGAGTACCGGATCGATGTCCTGCCAAGACGCCGCCGTCGCGTCCGACGCGCTCGTCCAGCGGCGATAAAAACAGGAAGCACGGCCGGTGTGACAGGCGATACCGCCGACTTGTTCGACCTTGAGCAGCAGAGCGTCGCCGTCACAGTCGAGGCAGAGATCGATCAGCTTTTGCACATGCCCGGACTCTTCGCCTTTGCGCCAGAGGCGCTGGCGTGAGCGCGAGTAGTAGACGGCGCGGCCTTCCTCCAGAGTCAAACGCAAGGCGCTACGATCCATCCAGGCGAGCATGAGCACACGACCGCTGCGATGGTCCTGGGCGATGACCGGGACCAAGCCTTCCTCATTCCAGGCGACAGCGTCGATGCAGTCTTGTGCCGATGTCATGTTCATTCTGCCAGCATACCGCAAAAAAAGGTCAAAGTCGCTCTCATAGCCAGGGTAAGGTCAGGCAGCCCAGCCACAGGAGTGGCGCGCCGGGCAGGTGTTGCGCTTGCGTGACCAGGGCCAGCCAGAGCAACAAGGCGCCGATCAACCAGCGTTGCCGACGTTGCTGCGCGCGCATTTCCTGGCGGAGCTGGCGCAGAAGGGTCTCCTGCGCTTCGCGTTGTTCGCCGGCGCGACGCCCTTGCAGGAGGCTGTCGTGGACCAGGTGTGGCAGCTCCGGCAGCATGCTCGCCAGCTGCGGCAGGCTGGCGCTGACCTGGCGCATGAAGGCCTGCGGGCCGATCTGTTCGGCGAGCCAGCGACTGAGCAGGGGGCGGCTCAGGCTCCAGATGTCGAGATCCGGGTAGAGGTTGCGGCCGAGCCCTTCGACGTGTACCAGGGTCTTCAGCAGCAGGACGAAGCGTGTCGGCACGAGCAGTCGATACTCGCGCGCCAGATCGAGGAGCTGCAGCAGGGTCGGCCCAAAATTCACCTGTGCGATGGTGTGGCTGAGCAGGGGCTCGATCAGGCGGCGCAGCGCCTCTTCGAGCTCGTCGAGCTCACTGCCCGGGGGAATCCAGCCGGCGCTGTAGGCGATGCGCAGCAATTCCGTGAAATTGCGTTGGGTCAGCGCCATGCCGATGCGCGCGACGGCGACCTGATCTTTTTTGCGCAGACTACCGATGACGGCGCAGTCGAGGGCGATGTAGCGAGGATTTTCCGGATTGGCCAGATCGACGAAGACATTGCCCGGGTGCATGTCGGCGTGGAAAAAATTGTCGCGTAGCAGCTGGGTGAAGAACACGGTCAGGCCATTCTCGGCGAGCGCGCGGCGGTTGACCTGGGCGGCGTCGAGGGCCGCCCGGTCATTGATCGGGACACCATAGATGCGTTCGCTGACGAGCACCTGGGAAGAGACCATGCCGTCGATCACGGCGGGAACGTAGAGCAGGTTCGAGTCGAGAAAGTTGTTGCGCAGCTGCTGCGCATTGGCGGCTTCCTTGCGCAGGTCACACTCGTCGAGCAGGGTGTTCTCATAGTCCATGACGACGCGGCTCAGATGCAGTCGTTGCGCTTCGCTCCAGCGCATCTCGAGCAGATGCGCGAGACTGAGGAGGAGGCCGAGGTCGCTACGGATCGCCTGCGCCATGCCCGGGCGCAGCACCTTGACCACGACCTCGCGGCCATCGAAGAGCTGCGCGGTATGCACCTGTGCCAGCGAAGCCGCGGCGAGCACGCCGAGATCGAAACGGGCGAAGCAGGCGGCGAGAGGGCGGCCGAACTCGGTTTCGACGATGCGGCAGGCGATGGCCGGCGAGAACGGGCGCACGTCATCTTGCAGATGGCTGAGTTCATCGAGCACGGCGGCGGGGAGCAGATCGCGCCGGGTGGCGATGAGCTGACCGAGCTTGATGAAGACCGGACCGAGCTCTTCCATCGCCGAGCGCAGGCCCTGCGCCGGAGAAGAGCGGCGCCGCGGCCACCACCAGGCGGGGTGCAGACGAAAGAAGTAGAGCAGGACGCGCAAGGAGGCGGGCAGACTCGTCGGCAGAAGTCCATCGATACGATGACTGGCGAGTATGCCCCAGATGGTCAGCAGGCGGTGCAGATGGGCCAGTCGCTTCATGGGCGAGCTTCCTTCGTTTGGGTGAGGCGTTGTTCCAGACGTTGCAGGCGATCTTGCAGGCGGTCGAGGTCGGAGCGGCTGTCTTCCAGCTGTGACAGCAGCTCTTCCCCTTCCCAGCGCATGGGCAGGATGCCGAGTTCCTGCTGCAGGTAGTCGCGGCTGTTTTGCAGCAGGATGCGCGTGCTGCGTTTGAACAGTCGACCGAGCTGGCGCACTTGGCGGCCGAGCTGGTGCGCGCCGCTGTCGCCGAGCCAGTGTGACAGCGGTTCTTCCCAGTCGATGTCGAGCTGGCGCAAAGCCTGGTAGAGGGTTTCGAGCAGCTGGGTCTGTCCGTCGCTGCGCAAGGGGCCGCCGACCCACTGTGTTTGCTGGCGCAGGGCTTGGCGCAGCAGATCGAGCGAGCGCGCCTCGAGGGTGGCGTGCGCCGCCTCATGCGGATCGCCGGTGAGCAGGAGGTGACCGTCCTGGATGCTGATCATGAACGAGATCTCGGGTTGATGGATCTCGACGAAGATGCGTCGCCCTTCGAGGCTGGCTAGGCGCTGACGGGTGGCTGGGTCGTAGCGGAGGGCCGCCTCGATCAGGCGTTCCGCGCTTTTTAGCAACAACAGGCGCGGCAGACTGATCATGCTTTGAATCCGCGATGCAGGGCGACGACGCCAGCGGTCAGGTTGTGGTAGTCGACGCGATCGAAGCCGGCTCGATCCATCATGCCGGCGAGAGTGTCCTGGTCGGGATGCATGCGGATCGACTCGGCCAAGTAGCGGTAGCTGCCAGCGTCGTGCGCGACGAGTTCGCCGAGGGCCGGCAGGATGTTGAACGAATAGAGGTCGTAGAGGCGGGACAAGGGCGCCGAGACGGGTTTGGAAAACTCCAGGACGAGCAGGCGTCCACCGGGCTTGAGCACCCGCCACATGGATTTCAGGGCGGCGTCCTTGTCGGTGACATTGCGCAGGCCAAAGGCGATGGTCACGAGATCGAAGCTGGCGTCGGCGAAAGGCAGACATTCAGCGTCGGCTTGAACAAAATCGATGGCGCTGCTGACGCCGCGATCGAGTAGTTTATCGCGACCGACGGCGAGCATGCTCGAATTGATGTCCGCCAGAACGACCCGCCCCTGGCGTCCGAGGCGGCGACTGAAGGCCAGAGCCAGATCGCCGGTGCCGCCGGCGATGTCGAGCAGGGACTGGCCGGCGCGCACCCCCGACATCTCCAGGGTATAGCGCTTCCACAGGCGATGGATGCCGAAGGACATGAGATCGTTCATCAGATCGTATTTGCCGGCGACGGAGTGGAAGACTTCCGCCACCTTTTCGCTCTTCTGGCCGGCGGCGACGGTGCTGTAACCGAAGTGAGTGAGTTCATCGTCACGCATACAGGAATCCTCGAGGCGGCTGGAGCTGACCACCGGCGCATGATGCCAGATCGGTGGTGGGCAAGGTTGTTCTGGATCAAGACCTTGGGGCGAAAGGGTCGGGCTCGCGCAGCAGGATGCTCTGCATGATCCGTCGTTCGACGTCGGCGAATTCATGGATGAAGTCGCTGGCGGACCCCATCGGCCGCATGACGTCAAAACCGCGGCCGAGAAAGTCATACAAGCCCCCGAGCCCAGCCATATGGGCAGGACGCGAGGACATCTTGAACGTGGCGTAGATGACGCGTGAACGGACGTAGCGATCCAGTCCCAGGCCGAGTTCGGCGACCAAGTGCAGTTGCCGTTCACGCGCAGCCGCCTCGCTGCACAGGCGATAGGCCTCGCAGTAGGTCTCGTCATCGATCGAGCTGACCGACATTTCCTCGAACAGGATCTCGGTCATGCGCTGATCGAGGGCGCCGGTCAGCGAGTTGAGTTCGAGAGCGATGCCGGAGGTGCGCAAGACCGAATCGGGCAACAGTTTGCTCGCCAGGGGCAGGGCGCGCTCGACTTCGTTGGCCAGTTCGGTTAGGTCGAGGCCACCGTACATGTCGGAGAGAAAGAACTCCGTGGCGGCGCAGTAGCGCTCATCTTCGAGCAGGCGCTGGTGCGTCATCTTGAGCCGCTTCACCTGCCATATCTGCAATTGCATGAAGTGGGCATTGAAGTCGGGTTCATAGTGGCAGCGCCAGTTGCGAAAAGAGGCGATCTCGGCGCGCATGAATTCCGCCGTACTCAAAGCTCGTCCATCACGTTCCTGTGCAACCAAGGTGATGCGTGCGCGTTCCATGGCCTCAATTCTTCTCCGATGGACGTGGGGCCTACATTTTATCAGGAAGTGCCGGGCTTGGCATCAGGAAGTGCCGGCCTGTCGCGCCGCCAGCTGGCGTAGGTAGTCGTAGCTGTAGAGGCCGCTGGTGTGGCCATCTGAGAAATGGATCTGCAGGGCATAGAGGCCGCAGGGGGTGATCGCGGCGATGTCCAGCGCTTGTTCATCCGGGCCATCGACGGTTGCCATATCATCGGGGCCGTTTGCCGCGGCCGAGAGGGAGTGCCGGCGTAGATAGCCGGCGCTGATGCGATGGCGCTGGTCGTGATCGACGAGCTCGAGGATCCGCTCCTGGCGATGATAGAGCACCTGCACGGGTGGGGTGCTCATAGGATGTAACGGCTGAGGTCGCTGTTCTGGGCCAGGGAGGCGAGCTGGCGGTCGACGTCGGCGGCGCTCAACGACAAGGTCTTGCCGCCATACTCAATGGCGAGATCGGCAGCGCTGTAAGAGATGTCCTCGAGCAGACGCTCGAGCACGGTGTGCAGACGGCGGGCCCCGATATTTTCCGTGCTCTCGTTGACTTGCCAGGCGAGTTCGGCGAGACGGTCGATGGCCTCTTCGCTGAAGTGCACGGTGAGACCTTCGACGGCGAGCAGGGCGGTGTACTGGCTGATGAGGGAATGGGCGGGCTCGCACAGGATGCGTTTGAAGTCGCCGGGTTGGAGCGCGGTCAGTTCGACGCGGATCGGCAGGCGGCCCTGCAGTTCGGGGATGAGGTCGGACGGTTGCGTCAGATGGAACGCCCCCGAGGCGATGAAGAGGATGTGGTCGGTATGGATGACGCCGTATTTGGTGGTGACGGCGCAGCCTTCGATCAATGGCAGCAGATCGCGCTGCACGCCTTCGCGTGACACTTCACCGCCGCCGCCGTTCTCGCTATGGCGGCAGACCTTGTCGATCTCATCGATGAAGACGATGCCATTTTGTTCGACCGAGAGCAGCGCCTGGCGACGCAGCTCTTCTTCGTTGATCAGCTTGCCCGCTTCTTCATCGCGCAGGCGCAGACGCGCTTCGCTGATCTTCATCCGTCGCGTCTGGGTGTTTTTTTGTCCGAACTGGCTGAACAGATTTTGCAGTTGTGAACTCATGTCCTCCATGCCCGGCGGCGCCATGATTTCGACGTCGACGCGCGCTGACGTCTCGATCTCGACCTCGCGCTCATCGAGTTCGCCGGCGCACAATTTATCGCGCAGGATCTTGCGCGAACGCTCCTGCTCCGGCGTCGCGCCGGTGTGGTCGCGTGGGGTGCGCAAGAGGCTGTCGAGGATGCGCTCCTGCGCCTGCTCCTCGGCCCGCTCGGCCAGCAGATCGATCTGTTTCTGGCGGCTCTCCTTGACGGCGACTTCGACCAGATCGCGAATGATCGTCTCGACGTCGCGGCCGACATAGCCGACCTCGGTGAACTTGGTCGCTTCCACCTTGATGAAAGGCGCTTGCGCCAGGCGCGCCAAGCGGCGCGCGATTTCGGTCTTGCCGACGCCGGTCGGACCGATCATCAGGATGTTCTTGGGCACGATCTCGCGACGCAGTTCGGGCTCGAGCTGCATACGCCGCCAACGGTTGCGCAAGGCGATGGCGACGGCGCGTTTGGCGTTCTGCTGTCCGATGATGTGACGATCGAGCTCGTGCACGATCTCGCGCGGGGTCATGGTCTGCACGCTCATACCTCCAGCTCTTCGATGGTGAAGTGTTCATTCGTATAAACACAGATGTCGGCGGCGATCTGCAAGGACTCATGCGCGATGGTGCGCGCGTCGAGCTGCGTGTGCGTGAGCATGGCGCGACCGGCGGCGAGGGCAAAATTGCCGCCGCTACCGACGGCGATGATGGGGTGTTCGGGTTCGATCACGTCGCCATTGCCGGTAATGACGAGCATCGCCTCATGATTGGCGACGACGAGCAGGGCTTCCAGGCGGCGCAGCATGCGATCGGTCCGCCAGTCCTTGGCGAGCTCGACGGCGGAACGCACCAGACGGCCTTGATACTTTTCCAGCTGCGCCTCGAAGCGTTCGAACAGGGTGAAGGCATCCGCCGTACCACCGGCGAAGCCTGCCAGGACCTTGTCGTCATAGAGCCTTCGCACCTTGCGCGCATTGCTCTTCATGATGGTCGGACCTTGTGAGACCTGGCCGTCACCGGCGAGAACGATGTGGCGGTCACGGCGTACGGCGACGATGGTGGTCATGCGGCAGGACTCCTCAGGCGGGGTCCTGCCAAGATGGGGGTGGCGCTGGCGAATTCAAGCCACGCCGCGTCGGCCGGCTCAGGGTTTTTTACGCATGCCGATACTGACGATACCCTGTTCCTGCAGGCGTTCCTTGGCCGCCGCCGCCGCCGCCGCGTCCTGGAAAGGACCGGTGATGACGCGATACCAGGCGGACAGGCCATCGACCGGGACCGCCTGAATCGTCGCCGACAGGCCGAGCATGAGGATTTGTGCGCGGCGTTGGTCGGCTTCTGCCCGGGTATGAAAAGAACCGCTTTGCAGGATGTAGGCGGTGTGCTCATGCGGCGTCGGCGCCTCCTCCGTTGCGGTGGCGTTTGCCGCTGCATCCGCGGGTGCAGCGGCAGGCGGCGTGACGGCGGCCGGTGGCGGGCTGGCAGCAGGTGTCGGTGTCGGCGCATGGGCCGGTGTTCCCGGCGTCGTCGCGGCGACCGGGGGTTGGTGCGACAGGATGTTGTAGAAATCGAAATGCGGCGTCGGTGTCGGCGTCGCCGACCCATCGCCGTTATCGGCTTCGCTGGCGTGAGATGCGGCGCTCACGCTACTAGCGCAGGCAGTCGCCGGTCGATCGATGACGGCACACCACAGCCAAGTCAGTACACCGCCGATCAGCACGCCGGTGAGTAGCCAAAGCATGCCGCCCAGCAAGCGCGGTGGCGGGGGCGGATTGGTGCGCGGCGTCGCGCCGCGGGAGCTTGGAGGCATGCTGGTTCCTGTGTTTACATCTGGGTGGGGGCCTGCACGCCGAGCAGGGCCAGGCCATTGCGCAGGACCTGAGCGGTGGCGGCGCAGAGCAGCAGTCGGGCGTCGCGAAGATCGACGGCTTCGACGAGAACCTTGGTGGCGTTGTACCAGGCGTGGAATTCGCCAGCCAGCTCGCGCAGTTCATGCGCGAGCTGATGCGGTTCACGATCCTTGGTGGCGCGCGCCAGCAGGGCCGGAAAAGCCAGAACGCGGCGGATGAGAGGATCTTCGGCGGCGCTGAGGAGGTGAAGATCGGCGCGCGTCAGATCGGGATGGATCGACTCTGCTTCTAGGCGCGCAAAGAGCGAGCAGACGCGCGCGTGCGCGTACTGAATGTAATAAAGGGGATTGTCCTTGCTCTGCGAGGTTGCCAGCGCCAGGTCGAAGTCGATGTGTTGCTCCGACTTGCGCACGATGTAGTAAAAGCGGGCGGCGTCGTTGCCGACTTCCTGGCGCAGTTCGCGCAGGCTGATGAATTGCCCGGAACGGGAGGACATCTGCACCTGTTCATCGCCGCGCCACAGGGTGACGAATTGCACCAGACGCACTTCGAGGCGGTCGCTGTCGAGCCCCAGGGCCTTGAGCGCGGCGCGCACGCGGGCGATGTAGCCGTGGTGATCGGCGCCCCAGATGTCGATGATGCGGTCAGCGCCGCGCTCGAATTTGTCGAGATGGTAGGCGACGTCCGAGGCGAAATAGGTGGACTGCCCATTGTCGCGGACCAGCACGCGATCCTTGTCATCGCCGAAGGCGGTGGCGCGGAACCAGAGAGCGCCGTTTTGTTCATAGGTGGCGCCGGCGGCGCGCAGGCGATCGAGAGCCCGCTGCAAGGCGTGGCTATCGACCAGGGAACGCTCCGAGTACCAGCGGTCATAGTGCACGCCGAACTCCGCCAGATCATCGCGGATGTCGTCGAGGATGGTGTCGAGAGCGTGTTTGAAAAATAGTTCGTAGTCCGCTTGGCCGAGCAGTTCCTGGCTGCGGCTGATGAGGTCGTCGATATGAGCTTCCTTGTCACCGCTGACGACCACGCCCTGCGCGTCCTTGACCTCATCGGCAGCGACGTCGGCGAAGAGTTCGCCGCTGGCGCGGCGCATGCGGTCGCCTTCGCGTTCCTGCACGACCCGGGCCATGTCACGCACATAGTCGCCGCGGTAGGCGTTGCTCGGGAAGGGGAAGATCTCGCCGCACAGTTCGAGATAGCGCAGATAGGTGCTGGTGGCGAGGATGTTCATCTGCCGACCGGCGTCATTGACGTAGTATTCGCGTTGCACGCGATAGCCCTGCGCCGCCAGCATGTTGGCGACGGTCATGCCATAAGCGGCACCGCGCCCGTGCCCGACGTGCAGGGATGAGGTCGGGTTGGCCGAGACGAATTCGATCTGGATGGTCTGGCCGGCGCCTTCCTGGCTGTGCCCATACGCTTCCCCCTGCGCCAGAACCTGCAACAGCCCCTGGCGTGCGGCGCTTTCATCGACCCGGAAATTGATGAATCCCGGGCCGGCGATGTCGATAGCTACGATGCTGGCATCGGACGGCAGTGCCGCCACCAATTGTGTCGCCAAGTCACGTGGGCGCAGGCCGGCGGCTTTGCCGTAGACCAGGGCGATATTGCTGGCCCAATCACCGTGCGCCGGATCGCGGCAACGCTCGACCAGGAAAGCCGGCTGGCTGTCGCAGGTCAGCTGACCCTGCTGCCGGAGCTGGGAGAGAGCTTGGCTAAGGAGGTTTTCTATGCGTGTCTTCATTGTTTCATGGTGTCGGGGCACCGGCTCCGCAGATCAGACCAGGACGCGCTATTGTAATGTAGGTGATGGCCTTGTTGTCAGCTACTTCAGGAAAGATCTTGCGGATCGACGTCGATCCAGCAGCGCAGGTGCGCGGGACGAGCTTCGTTCAGCCGCTGTTGCAAGGAGGCAAGAGCCGTGTGCAGGGCCTGTCGCGAGGGGCTTTGCAGCAACAGATGCGCGCGAAAGTCACCGGCTTTGCGTTCGATCGGGGCGGGCATGGCGCCAAAGGGTGCGATCTCTGCGGGTAAGCGCTGCGCCAGTTCGGCGAGATAGCTCTGCGCCTGCTCGCCGTCGCGGCCTTGCGCGATGAGCAGGGCCTGGTGGCCGAAGGGGGGCAGACCCATGGCGGCGCGTTCATCGAGCAAGGCGGCGGCGAAGGACTCGTAACCGGCGTCGACCAGCGTCTGCAGCAGGGGGTGATCGCTGCAGTGGGTCTGCAGCAGCACCTCGCCGGGATGATCGCCGCGGCCGGCGCGGCCGGCGACCTGGATGACGAGCTGGGCACAGCGTTCGAGGGCACGAAAGTCGCTGGCGAAGAGGGCCGCGTCGATGTCGACGATGACGACGAGGGTGACGGCGGCGAAGTGATGCCCTTTGGCCAGCATCTGGGTGCCGAGCAGGATGCCGGGTTCGTGGCGGTGGATGCTCTGCAGGGTGTGTTCGAGCTCACGCGGCGAGCGGATGCTGTCGCGATCGATGCGCCAGAGGGGGTGATGGGGAAAACGTTGCGCCAGCATCTCCTGCAATTTTTCGGTGCCGATGCCGAGCGGGCGCAGATCCTGACTGCCACAGGCGGCGCAACGCTGCGGCAGGGGCTGGCTGATGCCGCAATGATGGCAGATGACGCGACCGAGGCGGCGGTGCCAGACCGGCGTCGTCGAGCAACGCGGGCAAGGCAGGCGCCAGCCGCAGTCATGGCAGAGGAGAACGGGGGCATAACCACGGCGGTTGAGGAAAACGAGCACCTGATGCGCGGCGTCGAGGTGCTCTTGCAGGCGCAGCAGGACGCTCTCCGCCATGCCTTCGCACAGCGGCTGGTGGCGCAGATCGAGCAGACGCAGCGCCGGTGGCGGATGGCGATTGGAGCGATGTTGCAGGCGCAGCAGACGATAACGGCCGCGTTGGGCATTGTGCAGGGATTCCAGCGCCGGCGTCGCCGAGCCTAGGACGATGGGGATCTTCTCGATGCGAGCGCGGACCACGGCGAGATCGCGGGCGTGATAACGAAAGCCGTCGCCCTGTTTGAACGAAGGGTCATGTTCTTCGTCGACGATGATGATGCCGAGGCGCGGCAGGGGTGTGAAAAGTGCCGAGCGCGTGCCGACGACGATGCCGACGTGACCCGCCCGCGCCTGCTGCCAGGCGTGCAGGCGTTCGCGGTCGGACAGGCCGGAGTGCAGTCCGAGGACGGGGCAGAGAAAGCGTTGTCGAAAGCGCTGCAGGGTCTGCGGCGTCAGGCTGATCTCGGGGATCAGCACCAGCGCTTGCTGACCGCGCTCGAGCAGGCGTTCGATGATCTGCAGATAGACCTCGGTCTTGCCCGAGCCGGTGACGCCAGCGAGCAGGCTCACCTGAAAACCGGTGTCGGCGAGCACACTGTCGCGCGCGTGCGCCTGTTCGGCGTTCGCCGGCAGGGCGCTTTCCGCCAAGCCGCAGAGCACGGGCGGGGGCGGGGCGCTGGCCCTCTGTTCGGCGTAGCCGCGCTTTTCCAGAGCGCGCAGATCGCGCGTCGTGATGCCGAGGACTTGTGCCATCTGCGCGCTCAGGCCGGCGCTCTCTTCGCGCAGGGACTGCCAGGCGAGTCGCTGGCGCGGCGCTGTCCGTAAAAGATCGGGTTGGCCGAGGCGCCCGAGAGCCGTTTCATACCAGCGCAACTCGGGAGCTATTTGTGCGCTCTCGCCCTGACGTAACAGGACAGGCAGCGCCTGAAACAGGACTTCGCCGGCGGGATGCCGGTAATAGTCGGCAGCAAACTGCGCTAGTTCGAGGAGGGCTGGCGTCAACACCGCTTCCTCATCGAGGATGGCGTCGATCGCGCGCAGATCGCGCGGGTGTCCGTCGCTGCTGGCGTGCAGAGCGGTGACCAGGGCGGTGACCAGGCGTCGGCCAAAATTCACGCGCACGCGCATGCCGATGCGGAGGCGAGCGTGTTCCTGAGGCGTGACGCGATAGTCGAAAGCCTGCCACAGCGGCAGCGCGACGACGACTTGAATGCAGGGGGTGGGCAACGCGACGGCCTCCTGACGCGATATCGACATGTTGACATCCTCTCCGCCTTAAAGGATAGAGATTCCTGCAGCTAGACGCTCATGTCCGAGCGCGAGAATGTTGCTTGCGGCGTTGATGTCGCGGTCGTGGAGTATACCGCGCTGGGGTACGAGTGGACCGTGGCGGGTCAAGTTAAGAATCGCGGTTGCTACCATCGAAAGATAATTCGACCTTCAGCCACCGGCGACCTGCCCTTCAACCCTACCGCCGATGCATCCACTGCGCAGCAGAGTGACACCGTTTTCATGCTCGGGGGCGTCGGCCTGCTTCCATGACGGTTAAGGTCTTGGCTACCAACGTAGTGATCCTTCTTCGCCGCTGTTATTATAGACAGCTTAAACAAACGGTCAACGGCATGCTTATATCCCTGGCCAACCCCTAAAAAAAATGGGGTCGATGGAAACGGCAGGGCTTTACGCGCAAACGTGATAACAGACTTGCGGCGTCATGCTTCCGGCTGACGATCGCGAGCCGGATTGCTATGATGAAGCCTTCAGGGTGTGATGTGGTGAGGATGCTATGGGACAAGCCGAAATCGAGCGCTGGGAACAGCGCTACAAGACCGAGACCTATGTCTTTGGCAAGACCGCGAATGCTTTTCTGCAGCGCGCTGCAAGCCATCTGCCGGCGGCCAGTCGGGTGCTCGCCGTCGCCGATGGCGAAGGGCGCAATGGCGTCTGGCTGGCGGCACAAGGGCATCAGGTCTGTGCTGTCGAGGCTTCGCCTTCGGCCCAGAACAAAGCCCGTCGCCTCGCCGAGGAGCAAGGGGTGCAGCTGGAGCTGATCGAGGCCGATCTGCTCACCTGGGAATGGCCACGCGAGGCCTTCGATGCCGTGGTGGCTATTTTCATCCAGTTCGCGACGCCGCCGCAGCGCGCTTATCTATTCGCCGCCATGCAGGCGGCTTTGCGGCCGGGGGGATATCTGTTGTTGCAGGGGTATGGCCTGGAGCAGCTGCAGCATCGCACGGGAGGCCCGTCACAGCCTGAGCAGCTGTACACCCGGGAGCTTCTGCGCGCCGCTTTCGCCGATTTTGAACTGATCGAATTGCGTGAGTACGAAGCCGAGATCGATGAAGGGCCAGGTCATGCTGGCCGATCGGCGCTGATCGATCTGGTCGCGCGCCGACCTCTGTCGCGGTGAGTGAGCTGGCGGCGATGGGAGGAGCGGACTCCCCGGATCTGCAGGTCCAGGGCTATCGCATCGAGGCTTGGCTCGCCGATGGCGGCATGGCCTCGGTTTTCGCTGCTTGGCAGCTGTCCTTGCAAAGGCGCGTCGCGCTCAAGGTTTTGCGCTCTCTCGAGGGTGATCTGGCACAACGCTTCCAGCGTGAGGCGAGGCTGCTGGCGACCCTCAGTCATCGCCACGTGTCGACCATCTATGACGTCGGCCGTCTCGACGACGGTCGTCCCTTTCTCGCGATGGAGCTCCTGCCCGGCGGCAGTTTGCGCCAGCGGCTGGCGGGGGCGCCCTTGCGTGAGCAGGAGGTCAGGCTGTGGGCCATCGCCCTGGTCGATGCGCTCGCCGCCGTGCACGCCTGCGGCGTCATTCATCGCGATATCAAGCCGGGTAATATTCTATTTCGCGACGATGGCACGCCCGTGCTCTGCGATTTCGGCGTCGCGCTCGAGGATGAGCGCGGCGTCGATGTGACGCGTACCGGCGTCATGGTTGGCAGTCCCGCTTACAGCAGCCCGGAGCAGGCGGCCGGCCGACGTCTCGATGCGCGCAGCGATCAGTACAGCCTTGGGGTCGTGCTGCTCGAGTGCCTGCTCGGTCACAACCCCTTTCGCGGCGACGACTATGGCAGCACGCTCATGCGCCAGCTGCAGATGCCGCCGCCGCGTCTGCCGCCGGCCCTGGCGCCCTGGCAGAGCATCATCGATCGTCTTTTGGCGAAAGAGGCGGAAGAGCGTTATGCCGATCTCTCGACCCTGGCGCAGGCACTACAGCAACTGACGGTGAGCGACACCAGCATCGTCCACGTCGCCTCGCCGGATGTCGATGAGACCGTCACCCGCCAGTCGCCGCTCGCGGTGAGCCGAAGCGAGCCGCCGGCAGTGTCGACGCCAAGACGGCAGGAACGTCGGCGCTGGCGCTGGCGTTATGTTGGGCTTTTGCTGGTGCTGGTGTCGATCTGGCCGGCGGTGCAGGAGTATCGTCTGCAACGCTGGCTGCATCGCGCCGACGCCCGCATGGAGGCGGGACAGTTGTTGCAGCCGGTGCATGATTCGGCCCTGTTCTACTATCGCCGGGTGCTCGCCCTGCGTCCGGGCAATGACCACGCTCTCGCCGCTGTGGCGCGTATGGCGCGCGGGTATCGCGACGCGGCGCTGCTCGAGGCTTCAAGGCATCGTTGGCGGGCGGCGCAGAATGATCTGCAGCAGGCATTGACGGTGACTCCCGACGCCGTCGATCTGCTCGCCTTGCGTGAGCGACTGCTGCAGGAACAGCAGGTTGATCAGGCGAAGCATGGGCGCAGCGCGCCGGTGGCGCAGCATTCGGGGCACCACGCCGGCCAACGCGCCAACTGGCCGCCGCACTGGCTGCGCCGCTGGATCGGTGGTTGACTCAGGTGGCGCCGCTGGCGTCGCCGGCTGCTGCCGCTGGCGCCTCGATGCTGCGCGCTTGCGAGATGAAGCCTTGCAGATAGGAGCGTGCGGTATCGCTATGACGCCATCCGAGATGAATCTGTTTGGCCAGTCCAGTCGCGCCCAAACGAACGGCGCAAAGCGGTAGATGGGCGCGATACTCTTCGACCAGCCAACGAGGTAGAGCGGCGACGCCGCGACCGCAGGCGACCATTTGCAGCAGGATGTCGGTGGTCTCGATCGTCTGATGACGGCGCGGCGAGACGCCAGCTGGGCGTAGGAAGAGCTGGAAGATGTCGAGGCGCGAGGTGTCGACGGGATAGCTGATCAGCGTCTGGTCGCTGAGGTCGTCGGGTTCGATCCAGGCGCGTTGCGCATAGGGGTGCGCGCTATCGACCACCAGCACCTGCTCATAGTCGAAGACCGGCTGGAAGACTAGGCCGGCGCGGGTCACCGGGTCGGGAGTGACCAGCAGGTCGATCTCGTAGTGCAGCAAGGCTTCGACGCCGCCGAATTGAAAGCGTTGCCGAACATCGATATCGACGTCCGGCCACGCCTTCAGATAGGGATCGACCACTTTCAGCAACCAGCGGTAGCAGGGATGACACTCCATGCCGATGCGCAGATGACCGCTCAGGCCACGTGCGAGATGCGCCAGCCGGGTCTCGACGTCCTCGAATTGCGGCAGAACCCGCGTCGCCAAATCCATCAGCTCACGGCCGGCCGCGGTCGGGTGCAGTTGTCGACCTTCGCGCCGCCAGAGATCGGTGCCGATCTGCTCTTCCAGCTTGCGGATGCTGTGTGTGAGCGCTGACTGGGTCAGGCAGAGGCTGGTCGCAGCGGCGGTGAGGGAGCCTTGCCGCGCGAGTTCGCGCAGGATGGAGAGGTGGTGGCGCTCGATCATCGATGAATTTTTCTCATTGAATGCTGATTTAATACCATTTTTAATCATGATCTCGCAAGGCTAGCATGGCGGTCATCTTTAATTCTGGGGTTGGCCATGGTTTCTATCCATCATCTGGGTTTTCCACGTATCGGCGCGCAGCGTGAACTGAAGTTTGCGCTCGAGTCTTACTGGCGCGGTGAGTCGGAGCGTGCGCAGTTGCTCGCTGTAGGCGCGCGTCTACGGCAGCAGAACTGGCAGCGTCAGGCCGATCTCGATCTGCAGAGCGTCGGCGATTTTTCTTTTTACGATCAGGTGCTCGACGCCAGTCTCTTGTGGGGCGTGCTACCGGCACGCGCGCGGCGCCCGGGGGCGCATCTCCTCGATGATTACTTCCGTGCCGCGCGTGGCCGCTCTGCCGACCTCGCCGAGGGTGTCGCTGCCGGGCAGATGACCAAGTGGTTCGATACCAATTATCACTACATCGTGCCCGAGTTCTCCGCCGACAGCGAGTTTCATCTGCAGCCCGATCTCTACCTGGCGCAGGTGCGTGAGGCGCAGCAACAGGGACATCGGGTCAAGGCGGTGCTGATCGGTCCGGTCACCTATCTCTATCTGGGACGAGGTGGCGACGCCGCCGCGCGTGCCGCCCTTCTGCCGCGGCTGTTGCCGCTCTACCAGGACTTGTTGCGTCAGCTGCAGGAACTGGGAGTCGCCTGGGTGCAGATGGATGAGCCGGCGCTGGTCACCGATCTCGAAGACTGCTGGTGGCGCGCTTATGATCAGGCCTATAGTGTGTTGCCGGCGGCGGGGCCACAGATGCTGCTGAGCACCTATTTCGGCGGTGTCGGTGAGCATTATCAACGCATCTGCCGCTGGCCGCTGCACGGTTTGCACATCGATGCCGTGCGCGCCCCCGAGCAGGTCGCGCTGTGGGCCGCGGTCTGGCCGAAAGATCGCGTCCTCTCCCTCGGCGTCATCGATGGGCGCAATATTTGGCGCAGCGATCTATCGGCTCTCCTCGATCGCCTCGAGCCCATTCACGCCGAGCGTGGCGAGCGCCTGTGGCTGGCGCCATCGTGTTCCTTGCTGCACGTGCCGGTGGATCTGCGCTCGGAAAGCGGCCTCGATCCTGAGCTCAAGTCCTGGTGCGCCTTCGCTCAGGAAAAGCTGGAAGAGCTGCAGATTCTGGCGCAGGCCTTGCGCAGCGGCCGTGCGGCGGTGGCGGCGCAGCTGGCGGCCGCCGATCAGGCGCTGGCGGCGCGTCGTTCTTCACCGCGTGTGCATGACGCCAGCGTCGCTGCCGCTTTGCGCGAGATGGCGACCTTACGCCAGCAACGCCACTCGCCCTTCGCGGCGCGTAGTCAGTTGCAGCAAGCGCGCTGGCCGCGTCCGCTCTATCCGACGACGACCATCGGTTCCTTTCCGCAAACCGAGGAGATCCGTGCGGTGCGCAGCCTACATCGGCGCGGCGAGATCGACACGGCCGAGTACACCCGGCAGATGCAGGCGCAGATCGCGCATTGTGTCGCTGAACAGGAAAAGTTAGGCCTCGATATTCTGGTTCACGGTGAGGCTGAGCGCAATGACATGGTGGAGTATTTCGCCGAGTTCTTGCAGGGCTTCGCCTTCTCGTCACACGCCTGGGTGCAATCCTATGGGTCGCGCTGTGTCAAACCGCCCATCCTCTTTGGTGATGTGCGGCGGCCGGCGCCGATGACGGTGGCCTGGGCCCAGTACGCGCAGTCCCTGACCGACAAACCGATGAAGGGGATGCTGACTGGGCCGGTCACTCTGCTCAACTGGTCGTTCGTCCGCGATGATCAGCCGCGCGCTACGACCTGCCTGCAATTGGCGCTGGCAGTGAGGGCGGAGGTGCTCGATCTTGAAGCGGCGGGACTGCCCATCATCCAGATCGATGAGGCGGCTCTGCGTGAAGGGCTACCTTTGCGACGCAAGGATTGGCCGGCGTATCTCGACAACGCTGTCGCTGCCTTTGCGCTGGCGGCGCATGGCGTCGATGATGCGACGCAGATCCACACGCACATGTGCTATTCCGAGTTCGGCGACATCATGGAGAGCATCATCGCCATGGATGCCGATGTCATCACCATCGAGACCGCGCGTTCGGCGATGCAGTTGCTCGACGCTTTTGACACCCTGCACTACCCGAACGATATCGGTCCCGGCGTCTATGACATCCACGCACCCAATCTGCCGAGCGATGAGCAGATCGAGGAGCTTTTGCGTGCCGCCGGACGCCGCATCCCTGCCGACCGCCTTTGGGTCAATCCCGATTGCGGCTTGAAGACGCGACGCTGGCCGGAGGTGCTGCCGGCACTGGCGACCCTGGTGCGGGTGGCGCGGCGCTTGCGTCAGGAGGCCGTGGCTCAGCCGGCGTTGGTATAGCCTTCGCGCGGGCCGAGAAACTGGGCCTTGCCGAGCTCGAGGCCCTGATGACGCAAGATGGCGTAGGCGGTGGTTACATGGAACATGAAGTTGGGGATGACCCAGTAGTGCAGATAATGTAATCCACCGAAGTCGAGCGTGGCCCAGGGGTAGACGAGCTGGATGGCGCGATCTTCGGCGCCGATGAAGGCCTCGCGGTTGAAGCCGTCGAGAAAATCGCGGGTGCGCGCCAGGCGCGCGATGAGCTCGGCGGTCGTCTTCTCTTCATCCGGATAGCGCGGCAGCTCAGTCCCGGAGAGATGCGCCATCGCCGCCTTGGCGTGATCACTGGCGATCTGGACCTGCCGGCGCAGCTCGAACATGTCCGGCGCCAGACGCGCCGAGAGCAAGGACTCGACGCTGCGATCATGCGCTTGCGCGTAGGTCTCGGCGGCTTTCAGCCATTGCTCGAGATTGTGCAGTTCCTGGCTGAGCAGGGGATAGAGGACGTCGTAAACATTGAGGCTCATGGGGCATCTCCCGGGGTGACTTGTCGGCGGAACCGTGCCGGCGTGGTCTGATGATGGCGCACGAAGGCATGGATAAAAGACGAGGCTCAGCATAGCCGAGTTCGAGAGCGATGTGTTCAATACTGGCGCTATGCGGGCTGAGCAGCTGTCGTGCCCGGTGCATGCGTTCTTCCTCGAAGATGCCGCGATAGCTGCAGGAGGCGCGCGCCAAGTGTGCGCGCAAGGTGCACTCCTGGACGGCAAAGGCGCGAGCAGTCTCGGTCGCCGAGGGGAACTTGCCGCGCAACAGATGAACTACTCCAATCGAGTCGCCGCAAGGTCATTTGCTGGCTGGAGCAATTCACTTCAGCCCACTCGGGCAGATCACGCCGGATTTCAGTGAGCGAAGCGCGCAGATCTTCACCGAGGCTGGTCAGGCGACGGAGCATGTCGTTCAAGCCAAGGATCGACCTGCTGGCCATGAATTTGCCGAAAAGACCAATGATGCCGGCCGGCTTATCATGGTCGCCATCAGCGTGCAGCCTTAGACTGGTGATATCGGGACAGAATCAGGAGCGGTGACGATGAAGGTGTCGACGGCAGCAACGCAAGACGAGCTGCGCACGCAGGTAGCGATCATCGGCGCAGGGTTTGGCGGCCTCTGCATGGCGATCAAGTTGCGCGAGGCGGGGCAGGATGATTTCGTCATTCTTGAGAAGGGCGCCGACGTCGGCGGCACCTGGCGCGACAACTCCTATCCTGGCGCGGCCTGCGACGTGCAGTCGCACATGTACTCCTACTCGTTCAATGGCAATCCAAACTGGTCCAAACGCTATTCCTCCTGGCGCGAGATCCAGGAGTATATTCTGGCGACGACCGAGAAATACGCCCTGCGTCCGTTCATCCGGTTTCAGACCAGCCTGATCGGTGCGCGTTATGACGCCGCCACGGCGCTTTGGCATTTGCAGACGGATCGCGGCCTGCAGGTCGTGTGTCGGCACTTCGTTCTGGCCAGTGGTCCTCTGCACGTGCCGCAGATTCCAAAAATTCCTGGTCTTGCGCGCTTCAAGGGGCGCGTCTTTCACTCGGCGCAGTGGGATCATGACTACGATCTGAATGACAAAAATGTGGTCTCGATCGGGACCGGTGGTTCGGCCATCCAGTTTGCCCCCGAGATCGCGCCGCGTGTGCGCCGCCTGCACATTTTCCAGCGCACGCCGGCCTGGGTCATTCCGCGGGATGAGCGCGCCTATGCCCAGATCGAGAAGCAGGCGTTCGCGCGTTTGCCGTTTTTGCGCAAACTGCACCGGGCGCGCCTGTACTGGAGCAATGAGTCGCGCGTCTGGCCCATCTTTCACCCCTCGCTGGCGCGTGTCGGTGGCGAGGCCCTGAAATGGTGGATACGCTGGAGTGTCAAGGATCCGCAAGTCGCCGCCGCCTTGATCCCCGACTACACCTTGGGCTGCAAGCGCGTCCTGATATCGAACAAATGGTATCCGATGTTCAATCGCGACAATGTCGAGCTGGTGACGGCAGGCATTCGGGAGATCAAGGAACACAGCATCGTCACCGACGATGGCCAGGAGCGCGCCGCGGACTGCATCATTCTGGCGACGGGCTTCGTCGTCGACCCGCGCATCTATATGCAGGGCATGAGCTGCCACGGGCTGCCCGGGCATGACTTGCTGCGGGACTGGCAGGATCAGGTCGAAGCTTATTATGGCGTTTCAGTCGCCGGTTATCCGAACATGTTTCAGCTCGTCGGTCCGAACAGCGCCCTTGGGCACAACTCGATCATCTTTATGATCGAGTGTCAGGTGCACTACATCTTGAACTGCATGAAGCTGCTCGAACAGTCGGGCGCCGACAGCATCGATGTGCAGCCGCAGGCGCAGGCGGCTTTCAACGAGGAGGTGCAGAAGGCTCTGCGCGGCACGGTCTGGAGCTCTGGCTGTGTCAGTTGGTACACCGACAGTCAGGGTAAGAACTATACCATTTGGCCTTGGTCCACCTGGCGCTACTGGTTGCGCACGCGCGAGCTCAACCGTGCCGATTTCATCCTGGCCAAGGCGACGGGTGAGCCGCCGCTGGTGAAGAAGAGTCGTGCGCGGAAAAAGACGCTGCCGGCTTGACGATGCAGCGTGCTGGCTTCAGTCGCGCACCTGCAGTTGGGTGATGTGGCCATCGTCGTCGTGATGCACGACGACGATCTGCGCCTGACGGGCAGCGGCGATGTCCTGTTCAGCGAGATGAAAGTAGCGCGCGTACTCGCTGAGAATTTCGACGCCATGGTGATAGGTGCGCACCCGTCCCGGCAAAAAGGTCCACAGCAGCAGGGTCGAGGCGGTGCCGACGAGGGCGAAGAAAGCGTGGGACAGGGAGACGGGTGACATGTTCTGCATCATGTGCAGCATGGGGCGCAGGTGTTGCCCCTGCTCGATGATGCCGTGCATCTGTTCCCAGATCGGGCCCCAAAGGAGGAGCCAGACGATCCACAGCGCCGCCGTCGCCGTCCAGGTGAGGCAACGGCGGGCCCAGCTCATCTGCTGGCTGACGTTGATGATCAGCGGTTGTCTCATGAGTTGTCTCCCTGGCGAAGGCCGCGGTCGGGACTGACCCAGCGCGCCCGGCGCCCCGATCCCCAGCGCAAGGCTTTGGGGAAAGCGACGATGGTGGCGCAGGTGTTGATCAACCAGAAGACGAGGGGATACCACACCATCCAGTAGTAGTTGCGCCCCAGCCCCTTGTCATAGCGGCTGTCCATCCATTTGGCCATGGCGAATTGCGCCAGACAGGTCGCCGCCAGCAAGACGCCGCCTTCGTTGGGGATCAAAGGCGAGCTCAGGTGCGGAAAGATATCGTCGGGTAGCGCCAGGTCACAGAGCCAAATCAGCGTGATGACGAGCAGGCCATAGGACCAGACCAGGCTGAGCAGCAGTTCGAGGAGCAGAGGCCACATGTGATTTTGATTGGGCAGCAGGAGTGCGCGCGCGTTTTTCAGCAGCACTTGCGCTCCGCCCGTCGCCCAGCGCAGGCGCTGGTTCCACAAGCCGCGCAAGGTCTCCGGCATGAGAATCCAGACCAGGGCATTGGTTTCAAAGCGCACGTCCCAGCCGGCGCGTTGCAGTTTCCAGGTGATGTCGATGTCTTCGGTGAGGACATCGTCGCTCCAGTAGCCCACTTGGTGGATGGCGGATTTGCGAAAGGCGGTGATGACGCCCGAGACGGTGAACAGACGGCCAAAGCTGCGCTGTGCGCGCTTGATCATGCCGACGATGGAGGAGAATTCACCGACCTGGACGCGCCCCAGCAGGGTCGAACGATTGCGGATGCGGGGGTTGCCGGTGACCGCCGCCACTTCCGGATTGCTGACGAAGTGGCGCACCATCCAGTGTGCCGCCTGTGGATCGAGGAGAGCGTCACCATCGATGCAGATGAGGATCTCGTGACGGGCGAGCAGGCTGCCCGCCTGCAAGGCCATGGCCTTGCCCTGGTTGCGCGCCAGATGCACGACGCGCAGGCGTGGGTGTGCCGCCGCCAAGCTGTCGAGCAGCGCCCCGGTACGGTCGCGGCTACCGTCGTTGATGGCGATGACTTCGAACTCGGGGTAATCGAGGCGCAGCGCCTGGGTCAGGGTCTCCTCGGCGTTGTCCTCTTCGTTATAGCAAGGGATGAGCACGCTGACGGCCGGCGGTGTATGCAGGTGCGGTGGTTCGGTGTAGGCGGGGTCATGGCGCTCGATGCGCCAGTAAAACAGCAGAGCTCCGATCATCCATAGATAAGACATGAACAAGGGATAGTAAAAGGTGAACCCCAGGAGGGTATGCCAGATACTATGGATGACGATGCTCAACATGGCTCACCTTAAGGATGCTGGGGCAAGGGGCCGAGCTTGTTGTCCAGCGCCGGGCGCAGGATGCCAGGGTCGGGATGATTGTTATAGAGATCATCGGGATAGTAGGCGATATTGCGGACTCCCCAGCTGTACAGGCGACGGATGGTATCAGCGAGTTCCTGGTCCGGGATCGGCTTGTTGGTGCGCCAGTTCGTCGTCTGCAGTTCGAAGACGGTCTTGCGCAGGCCATCGGGATAGGCTTTCACGCGTTCGACCAGATCATGGTAAAAACTGATGGGATCGGCGGCCTGTTCCATATAAGGCATGGCCTCGATCGCGGTGTAGTCGAAGTCGTGCAAGGAGTCTTCCAGGGACTGCGCATACCATTCCTGGGCGTGCGGATTGAGGACGACCTGGGCGTAGAGATTGCGCGCCACGCGCAGTCCCGGCTGTTCATCGTTGACGGCAGCGGCCATGTCGTCGGCGAGATTGTCGAGATAGACCGTCTTCATCAGGGTCCAGCGCGCCATCGCTTCCGGTTGCTTGCGGATGTCAGCGACCGTGCCTGGTAAACCCCATTCCTGATAAGCCTTGCGCGCGAAGCTGCTGTCGTCCTCATAGTCGGAGAGGGTGACGTCATCATGAAAGAGAATGCCGTCGATCGGGGTGTTGCGGGCCAGATCGGTGAACATGTCGCGGATGAACTGGCGTGCCTTCGGTGAGAAAGGCGACAGGCGTGGATAGCCCATGGCGACATGATTGACCTTGTAGGGCAAGGTGACGACGGTATCGCGGGCGACGGGGTCGCTGCTTGGCGGTTGCCAGGCGAGCAAGGGCATCCAGGCGTAGACGTGCTTGACCTGGGTGCGGGTTTCGATCTGCCAGGCGGCGCGATTGAAAAGGTCGGCACGCATCGGCATATGGCGGTTGGGGAAGTAGACGGCATCGGCAGCGCCATTGGCATCCGGATCAGCGAAAGCCTGCAGATAGACGACGTTTACCCCCATGGCCTGGATGCGATCGAGCAGGCGCCCGAGGTTCTTTTCCTGCTGTTGCGGATCGGGGTCATAGATGTAGTCGAGGTCGATGTGCATGATGCGATTGGGCATGTCCTCATCGACATCGCCGATATTGCGTTTCTGGATTTCGCTTTTCAGATCCCAGACGGTGGTCGTCTTGTCGATGAGAATACGGCGCAGCCCCCACAGGGGCGTCGTGCTGGTATTGGGGCCATCGTCGAGAGTGAGGCCGATGGGCATGCCGAGATTGGCGGCAACACGGCGCAGCTCGATGTTGTAGCGACCATAAGGCCAAACGACGATGCGCGGGGTCTGGCCGGTGTAGCTCTTGAGGAAATCCTGATTGTGTTTGAGGTCGGCGGTGATGCGGCGAATGTAGCTGGCCTGATCCTCATAGTGGTGCGTCTTGTCCGACCAGAGGCGGGCGGTGGCGGCAGGTTCCATATTGCCCTGCGGATTGGCCAGGGACCCGCGGTGCATGTTGTAGGTATGGCTGGCGATCTCCACCAGGCCGCTCTTCACCATTTCATGGATTTCGTTCTGTGAGAGCAGTTCACTGCGTGCGATGCCTTTGCCATCAAAGTTGACGCGACCATCTTCCGGGGCATTGAGCCAGGTGCCGACCAGGGCGATGACCGTCGGGATGTGGTACATCTTGAGGATGGGGAAAGCGTAGGTATAGACCGAGCGATAGCCGTCATCGAAGGTGATGAGCACGGCCTTGTCGGGCAGGGCGCGTTTGCCGGATCGATCAGCGAGGATGTCGTCGACGCTGACGAAGTGGTAGCCGTTGTTTTTCAGCCAGTCCATCTGGCGCATGAAATTGAGCGGTGAAACAGTATAAAAAGGGACGAGAGCACTCTCGTGATCGGCGATTTCATGATAACTGATGATGGTGACTTCGGTGTCACCGGCGTCGGCGTAAGCTTGGCTGAGCATGCACAGGCCGAGAGCCATCCAGCAGAGGAGTCGGGTCATCGTCATGTCCGTGAGTGTTGGGCGATGGGGGTCTCCCTGGCCGAAGCCAGGGAGACGCTATGGCTCAGGTGAGCTGAGCGACGTCGATTTTCTCGGCTTTATCCGTGTACTCGTGGATATGATCGAAGCTCATGTAGCGGTAGATGTCTGCCGACATCGCGTCGATCTTCATGGCGTAGACCATGTATTCCGCCGGCGTTGGGAGTTTGCCGATCACCGCTGCCACCGAAGCCAGTTCCGCCGACGCCAAGTAGACGTTGGCGCCCTGTCCGAGGCGATTGGGGAAGTTGCGCGTCGACGTCGAGACCACGGTGGCATTGGGGGCCACGCGCGCCTGATTGCCCATGCACAACGAGCATCCAGGGATCTCGGTGCGCGCACCGGCGCGGCCATAGATGTTGTAATAGCCTTCTTCCTTTAGCTGATGCTCGTCCATACGGGTTGGGGGGGCGATCCACATGCGCGTCGCCAGCGATCCACCTTCGACCTGCTCGAGCAGCTTACCAGCGGCGCGGAAGTGGCCGATATTGGTCATGCACGAGCCGATGAACACTTCATCCACCTTGGCACCGGCGACGTCGCTCAACAGGCGGGCGTCGTCAGGGTCATTCGGGCAGCAGAGGATGGGCTGGGTGATCGAGTTCATGTCGATCTCGATGATAGCGGCGTACTCGGCGTCGGGGTCGGCGCGCATCAGCTTGGGTTGCGCCAGCCAGGCTTCCATCGAGGAGATACGGCGGTAGATGGTGCGTGCATCGCCGTAACCATTGGCGATCATCCAGCGTAGCAGGGTGATGTTCGAGTTCAGGTAGTCTTTGACGCTCTGCTCCGACAGGGTGATGGTGCAAGCTGCCGCCGAACGCTCGGCCGAGGCGTCGGAGAGCTCGAAAGCTTGCTCCACCGTCAGCGACTCGAGACCTTCGATTTCGAGAATGCGGCCATTGAAGACGTTCTTCTTGCCTTTTTTCTCGACCGTGAGCAGACCGGATTTGATCGCCTGGTAGGGGATGGCGTGCACGAGGTCACGCAGGGTGATACCGGGCTGCATCTGACCCTTGAAGCGCACCAGCACCGACTCCGGCATGTCCAGGGGCATGACGCCGGTGGCAGCGGCGAAGGCGACCAGGCCGGAGCCGGCCGGGAAGGAGATGCCGAGCGGGAAGCGGGTATGTGAGTCGCCGCCGGTGCCGACAGTGTCTGGCAGCAGCATGCGATTGAGCCAGCTGTGGATGATGCCGTCGCCCGGGCGCAGCGACACACCGCCGCGGTTCATGATGAAGTCCGGCAGCGAGTGATGCATCTGCACATCCACCGGCTTGGGGTAGGCGGCGGTATGACAGAAGGATTGCATCACCAGATCTGCCGAGAAGCCGAGGCAGGCGAGATCCTTGAGTTCATCACGCGTCATCGGGCCGGTCGTGTCCTGGGAGCCGACCGTCGTCATATGCGGTTCGCAATAGGTGCCGGGGCGCACGCCGGCGACGCCACAAGCCTTGCCGACCATCTTCTGCGCCAGGCTGTAGCCACGGCCGCTGTCGGCGGGTTGCTGCGGCTTGCGGAACAGATCGACGGGCGGCAGGGACAGCGCTTCGCGCGCCTTCGTCGTCAGGCTGCGGCCGATGATCAGATTGATGCGGCCACCGGCGCGTACTTCGTCGAGCAGCACCTGGCTCTTCAGGGTGAAGCGGCTCACCACCGTATCGCTGTTGTGACGGGTGATCTTGCCTTCATAAGGATAAATGTCGATGACGTCGCCGGTGTTGATGGCGCTGACGTCGGCCTCAAAGGGCAGGGCACCGGCGTCTTCCATGGTGTTGAAGAAGATAGGCGCGATCTTGCCGCCGATGCAGACACCACCGCCACGCTTGTTGGGGATGTAAGGAATGTCATGGCCGGTATGCCAGAGCACCGAGTTGGTCGCAGACTTGCGGCTCGAGCCGGTGCCGACGACATCGCCGACATAGGCGACGACGTGCCCCTGATCCTTGAGTCCCTGCAGCTGGCGCAGAGGGCCGATGTTCCCGGGTACATCGGGCTGGATGCCTTCGCGGGCATTTTTGAGCATGGCGAGGGCGTGCAAGGGGATGTCCGGACGGCTCCAGGCATCCTGGGCCGGCGACAGGTCGTCGGTGTTGGTCTCGCCGCTGACCTTGAAGACGGTGACGGTGATCTTGTGTGGCACTTCCGGCAGGCGCGTGAACCATTCGGCTTCAGCCCAGCTGCGCAAAAGGTTCTGGGCGTGGGTATTACCGGTCTGGGCCTTTTCCTGGACGTCATGGAAGGCGTCGAACATGAGGAGGGTGCCTTTCAGCGCCTCGACAGCGGCCGTAGCCAAACTGGGGTGGTCGAGCAAGGCCACCAGCGGGGCGACATTGTAACCGCCGAGCATGGTGCCGAGCAGCTTGACGGCGTGCTCCGCCTGAATCAGTGGCGAACTCGCCTCGCCACGGGTGATTGCTGCCAGGAAAGCGGCTTTGACGTAGGCCGCCGGGTCGACACCGGCGGGAACGCGGTTTTCGAAGAGGTCGAGGATGAAGGCTTCTTCGCCGGCAGGGGGAGACTTCAAAAGCTCGATCAGGCCTGCGACCTGAGCTTCGTCGAGAGCCTTGGCGGGTATGCCTTGTGCTGCGCGTTCGGCAGCCTGTTTGCGATATTCTTCGAGCACGGTGCTCTCCTCGATAGTGACGGCCTCAACACCGTCGACTCGTGATCGAAGGTGCGCCATGGGTTGATAAGATCAGCACGCCATTTTAGTCCAATCTCGGGGAAGGCGAAAGCACCGGCCGCCCTATCGTGCTGCTGTCGCCGCTTCACCGATGCGTTGACGGGCTATTTGTTGGCGGATGACCTCGTTGAAGCTGTCGATCATCTGGGGGTCGAACTGGCTGGCGCGGTGGGCGTTGATTTCGGTAATGGCGCTGAACAGGGATTTGCGCGAATAACGATCGGCGCGTTCGCTGGTGATCGAGCTATAGGTGTCGACCAGGGCCAGGATGCGCGATCCGGCGGGTATATCGGTGGCCTGCAGCTTGTGCGGATAGCCTCTGCCGTCATAGCGTTCGTGATGATGCAAAACCATGAAAGCGGCCTCGTCCCAGTTGCCCATGCGGCGCAAGAGCTGGTAGCCGACCTCGACGTGGCCCTGCATCAGGCGTTGTTCGTCTCGACTCAGCTCGGCTTCCTTGTTGAAGATGCCATGTGGGACGAAGGCCATGCCGATGTCGTGCAGGCAGACCGCAGCCATGAGTTGCTCTTCATGACAGGGCGATCCGAGCGCGGTATTGAGCAGATGCGCCAGCTCCATCATCAATTCCAGGCGCCCGCGCCGATAGATGCTCAGGCCATCGAGTTTTTGTCCAAGCGACAGCATCAGATCGAGATCGCTGGGGAGCGCGAGGATCACCGCCTCCGGCGGTGGCGGTGGCGGGGTGTGCGGCAAAGCGAAGCGTTGCTCAGGAGAGGCGGCTCGATGCTGGTCGGCGTGCTCGATCCAAAGACGCAGATCGTGCAGGGCTTGGTGATCGAGATGACCCTGGTGGACGAGGCTGTGGATCTGGTCATAGACAGCGTGCACGCCATAGCCGAGGAACTCCCCGATCAGGGGCTGATAGTTCAGTCGACCATCGCGCAAGTCCTCGACGATCTCTTCCAGGGCGTGCAGAACGCCAACGTAGGCGTCGAGAAAGACCATGCGACAGTTGCCCTTGAAGGAGTGCATGTCGCGAAACAGGCGGTGAATCTGGTCGCTACCGGCATGCAGGCCGAGTCCCGCTAGGGTATGATCGATGGCGTCACAAGTGTCCTCGCAGGAAGCGAGAAATTCTTCAATCAATTCATGGCCGAGCTCGAGAAAGGGTAGCTCGTCGTCATCGGTACGCATGGTCGCGATTCATAGTCTGTGGTGGATGCTCTGCTTCGAGTGTAGATGCTCTTCTTGCTTCGCGCGGCATTGCAAGCCAGAATGCGGCTGACGTCTTAACCGTCATGAAGGCAGGCCGACGCCCCCTGAGCATGAAAAACACAACATTGACACGAGACTGTTCGTATTTTCATGCCAATTACGGGGCGTACATATATTATTGTTCCGACTTTTCGTGATTTTCACGGTAACCTCAGGTCAGCATGCGCCCCGAATTATCCTGGTATGCCGATGCCTTGCTCGAAGATGGCCGCATCAGTGCCGCCGATGCCGCAGTCATCAAGGCGTTGTCGCGCTCATCGGATAGCCGTCAGCTGCATCCTCTCGAAATCATCGCGCGCATCCGTCTGCACGAGAGCGGTAGCACCACCTTGCTCGATCTCGACAGGCTCTGCCTCTGGCTGGCCGAGCACTCCCATCTCGAGTTGGTGCATATCGATCCGCTGCGTATCCAGCCGGCACGGGTGGCGGCGGTGATGTCGCAGCGTTTCGCCGAGAGTCACGAGATTTTGGCGCTCGCTGTCGATGAGCACGTCGTGCGTATCGGCACCGCGCAGCCCGAGCACACGAGCTGGATGCCGGACCTGCAGCGCACCTTAGGTGAACGGCGTATCGAGCGCGTCCTGGTGCACCCGGATCGCCTGCGCCGCTATACGCGCGAGTTTTATCAGCTGGCTCGTTCCATCGATCGCGCCGGCACTCAGGCTGGGCCGCGGCCTGGTGGGGTGGGTGTCGAGGTCGATCTTGGCCAGCTCGGCAATCCGGACGCCAATGATCAGCATATCGTCTCCATCGTCGACTGGGTCTTCCAATACGCTTTCGAGCAAGGCGCCAGCGATATCCATATCGAACCGCGGCGGGAGACCGGACGCTTGCGTTTTCGCATCGACGGCGTCCTGCATGTGATGCAGGAACTGCCGATGACCGTGATGACGGCGGTGGTGGCGCGGATCAAGATCCTCGGGCGTATGAATATCGCGGAGAAGCGCCGGCCACAGGACGGGCGGGTGAAGACGCGCAAGCCCGATGGCGGTGAGGTGGAGTTGCGCCTCTCGACCTTGCCGACGGCTTTCGGTGAGAAGATGGTGATGCGCATCTTCGATCCGGACCTCCTGCAGCAGCGTTTTGAAGACATGGGCCTGGAAGGTATCGAGCTGAAAAACTGGCAACAAATGTGCGCCCAGAGCAGTGGCATCATCCTGGTCACCGGGCCGACCGGATCGGGCAAGACGACGACGCTCTATGCGACTTTGCGGCAGCTGGCCAGCGATGAGGTCAATGTCAGTACGCTGGAAGACCCGATCGAGATGATCGAGCCTAGTTTCAACCAGATGCAGGTCATGCAGGGGATCGATCTCAGTTTTGCCGATGGCATCCGCGCACTCTTGCGCCAGGATCCCGACGTCATCATGGTCGGTGAGATTCGTGACGCGGAAACCGCTGACATGGCGATTCAGGCGGCGCTCACCGGCCACCTCGTCTTGTCCACCCTGCACACCAATGACGCACCGAGCAGTGTGACGCGTCTGCTCGATATCGGTATCCAGCCATTCCTCATCGCCGCCACCTTGCAGGGGGTCATGGCGCAGCGCCTGGTGCGACTGCTCTGTCCGGATTGCAAGCAGGCCGATGTCGTCGATGCGAGTGCCTGGGCTGAAAGCACGCGCCCGTGGAAGATCGCCGTGCCGGAGCGCGTCTATCGTCCCGTCGGGTGCAAGTCGTGCCGTGGTACGGGTTATCGTGGTCGCACCGGCATCCATGAGATCCTGGTGATGTCGCCGACCTTGCGACGGATGATCAGTGAGCGCGCCGACGCCGCGCAATTACGTCGCCAAGCCTGCAAGGAAGGGATGCATACCTTGCGTTTGAATGGTGCTCTCAAGGTACGCTCGGGCTTGACCTCCTTGGAAGAGGTGTTGCGGGTGGCACCGGGGGATCTGTGAGCAAAGAGAACGAATTATGAGCCATCACCATCTGCGTATCGAACAGTACTTTCATCATGACTGCGCCGCAGTTTTTGCCCGCTTGTCCGATCACGACCAGCTGCAGACGGTCTTCGGCGTGCCCTGCCGGCGCCTACGCGCCGGTGACGCCGAGCTCAATGGCGTCGGCTCGGTGCGCCGCATCGGCATTTGGCCGCTGGCGGTCGAAGAAACGGTGGTGGCGCAGCAGGCGGAGCGACGCATCGACTACCGCATCAGTCGCGGCGGCGGTCCCCTGCGCGCGCATCGCGGTCAGATCGAGTTTCTCGCGCAAGACGGCGCCTGTCAGGTCGTCTGGGAGATCTGGTTCGAATCGCCCCTGCCGGGCGTCGGTGTGTTGCTCGAGCGTCTGCTCGCCGGCGCCATTCGGCGTGGTCTGAAAAAGATGGCGCGCGACGGCGTTTGAGGGCCGGCTCAGGTCGGTGAGGCGTTGAAGAAGGCGCCGAGACGGTCGCGCATGTCAGGGTTGATGCGGCAGCGCAGAAATTTGCCGTCGCGCTCAGCCTGGATCAGGCCGGCGTTGACCAATTCCTTGATATGGTGCGAGATGGTCGGAGCGCCGACATCGAGATGCCGGATGATGTCGCCCAAACAGCAGCTGTGCTTGATCGAGGTCTCGCTGTAGCGCAGCAATTCAAGATAAATGGCGAGCCGGTTGGGGTGTGAGAGTGCCTTGAAGGCACGCGCCAGCTCGTCGGTCTCGGAAAGAGAAGTCAGCATGCCAGAGGTCTACATTCAATGTCGCTGGAGTGGGCAGTCTAACAGTCGCGGCCACCGCGGGTAAATCGCGCGCTGGCCACGACGGCGTTCTTCAGGCCGCCTGGCGGCGGGCGGCACGGCCTGCCAGGGTCATCGCCCAGGAGCGCGGCAAGAGCTGCAAAAAGAAAGGCAGGGGTTTGTTGACCCAGCCACTGATGATCATGCCGCGTCCAGCCAGCGTTGCCCGGTAGGCTTGTTCGGCCACCATCTCCGGGCTGTCCATCATGCGCATGATCAAGGTGCCCTCATTGCCGGCGACGTCATGAAATTCGGTCGCCGTCGCCCCCGGGCAGAGGCAGGTGACGGTGATGTTCTCGCGGCGTAGCTCATGGCGCAAGGATTCCGACAGCGATAGGACATAGGCCTTGCAGGCGGCGTAGGCGGCAAATTGTGGGCAGGGCAGAAAGGCGGCGACGGAGGCGACGTTGAGGATGCGGCCGTGACCGCGCTTCTTCATGCCCTGCAGCGCCAGGTGGCAGAGTTCGGTGAGGGCGATCATATCGACTTGCAGCATCGATTGGACCTGCGCCAGGTCGGAGTCGATGAAGGCGCCATTGAAACCGAGGCCTGCATTGTTGACCAGGATGTCGACCTGCAGGCCGGCCGCTTCGATGCGCTGCATCAGGCTGGCCGCCGCACCGGCGATGGCGAGATCATGGGCGATGACGGTGACCGCGACGCCGTGGCTTTGCCGCAGTTCCTGCGCCAGGGACTGCAGCGCCGACTCGCGGCGCGCGACCAGGATGAGGGCATGTCCGGCGGCGGCGAAGCGTTGTGCCAAGGCACGGCCGATACCGCTGGAAGCGCCGGTGATGAGAACGGTGGATGAGGTCATGATATCTCCTGAGATTAGGCGCGCACGCGACGTGAGCGGAAGGTATGCCAGCCCGACTCGAGCAGGGTCATGGCGAGGGAGGTGAGAGCGCTTTCACGCGGCCTTGGTTCACGCCCCTGACCCATGCGCCGCAACTGGCGGCCATACCAGGCCACTTCCATCAGCGCCATGCGGTCGATGGCGCCGATACCGGTGCTGATGCGTGAGGGCGTCTGCTGGCGGGGCGGCTCCCCGGCCAGGATGCGGCGCGGAAAATCGGGCTCGATCGCCAGCGGGCGGGCGACGCCGATGAGATCGAGGGCGGCGCTGTTGAGGGCGGCGACCATGCCCTGGCGGGTACGGAATCCGCCCGTCACCATCAGGGGCACATTGACCTCATGGCGCACTTTTTCAGCGAAGCTGAGAAAATAGGCTTCCCGCTCGCGGCTACTGGCCGACAGGGAGATGCCGGTGGACATCGCCGGCGCCTCGTAGGTGCCGCCAGAGATCTCGATCAGGTCGATGCCGGCGGCGTCGAGGCTGCGCATGAGGGCGCTCGCCTCCTCCTCGCTGACGCCACCTTTTTGAAAGTCAGCCGAGTTGAGCTTGATCCCGATGGGGAAATCGGCGCCGACGGCGGCGCGGATGGCGGCATAGACCTCGAGCACGAAGCGCCGGCGGCGTTCGGCATCACCGCCCCAAGCGTCCTGACGCAGATTGTGTCGGGCAGAGAGAAATTGCGAAATCAGATAGCCATGCGCCGCGTGGATCTGCACGCCGGTGAATCCGGCGCGTTGACACAGGGCGGCGGCGCGACCGAAGCGGGCGATGAGGTCCCAGATCTCCTCTTCGCTGAGCGCGCGGGGCGTGTCGAAGAAACGCGCGAGCTCTGCGCCAAAGCCGACCGCCGAAGGCGCCACGGTTTCTTGATTGAGGCCTTTCGGGGCTTGTTTGCCGGGATGATTGAGCTGCATCCAGCAGGCATTACCGGCGCTGGTGGCCGACTCTGCCCAGGCTTGAAACATCGCCAGATCGCTATCATCCTCGAGGGCGACGTTGTTGGGTTCGCCGAGAGCCCGGCGGTCGATCATGACATTGCCGGTGATCAGCAGACCACAGCCACCTTCCGACCAACGGCGGTACAAGGGATAGAGCGCGCTCGTCGGACGGTTGTCGGGAGTTCCCAGAGCCTCGCTCATGGCCGACTTGGCGATGCGGTTGCGCAGGATGCTGCCGTTGGGCAGAGTCAGGGGACGTTGCAGGGGGTCGGTCATGATGATCCTCGCGATGACAGTGACGCGCCTACCTTAGCCATTAGTTCGATATATGTCAAACTTTCAAAGTGAAGATAGTCAAGGTGCAATACGCGTCTTCACAGACAGGCGAGCAAAGGCAGGCAGATGGCCAGCAGGAGGCCGAGGAGGGGTAGGAAGAAGCGTTTTTGGCCGATGACGATGGCGATGATGAAGCGCACCACCGAGTTGCTGATCGTGGCGACCAGTATGGCCTCGGCGAAAGGACTCGGATCGACGGCGTGGAGAGCCTGCTGGGCCATCGCGACACTGATCGGATCGACATCGGTGAGACCGGCGATCGCCGCCACGAAAGGCAAGGCGCGCGGCGACAGGTAAGTGTTGGCGAGATGGGCGATGAGCAGCAGGGCGGCGAGGAAGAAGGCGTATTGCAGAGCTTCCAGCAGGCTGAAAGGGTTGCGCAACTCTGGCGCATTGCTGCCGTGTGTCGTCTGTTGCGAACGGCGCAGGGCGACCAGGGCGAACAAACCGCAGAGCAGGGCCAAGGGGAATTCGCGGATGCCGACCCAAAGGCCGAGGTGCGGATCGAGCAGGGCTACGACCAGGGGCAAACGCACAAACATGACCCCCCAGGCAGCGGCGGCATTGGCGGCGAGCAGCAGATGTTCGCGTTCATTCGCCGCCAGACGGCGGCTTTGTCGCGCCAGACTGAGGGTGACGGCGGTGCTCGATACCAAGGCGGCGGCCAAAGAGGTGAGTAGACTGCCCTGTGTGCGACCAAAGTGGCGGGCCGCCAGATAACCGGCAAAACTCAGGCCCGACAGCAGCGCCACCAGCCAGCCGAGCTGATAGGGGTTGATCGCTCCCCAGGGATCGACGGCGTGCTGCGGCAGCAAGGGCAGGATGATGAAAAAGACGATCAACAGGCGCGCGGCGGCGTAGACATCATCTTCATGCAGCGACTCGATGGCTTCATGCAGTGGACGCTTATAAGCGAGCAAGGCCATGGTGCAGATGGCGAGGGCAGCGGCAAGATGGCGTGAGTCCATGGCGAGAGCGCCGAGAAGTACGCTCATGATGAGAGCCAACTGCGTGGTCAGGCTGCTGCCTTCGCGGTGGTGATACAGCTCAGCGGCGAACTGCAGCAGGCCGGTGATGGCGACGAGGCTGCAGATGGTCAGGAGTAATCCTGGAAAAGCATGATTTTGCTGCAACCAACTGGCGGTGGCGCCACTGAGAGCCGCGATGGCGAAAGAACGTACGCCCGGCGCCTCTGGTTCAGCGAGCTCACTTTTGTGGCGTTCCCGCTCGAGGCCGATGAGCGCGCCAATCAGCATGGCGGCAAGGAACCCTAACAACGAAGTCGATAGATCGGGCATCAGCGTGGCGCCTGTAGCAAGGGTTGAACCTCAGGCAAAGGGGCGAGTTGTGCCGGCAGATGACCGTCACTGCTCATGTCCCTGGGTAAATTCTGGCCGAAAAGTGGCTGCCCATCAAATTCGAGGGATTTCAGCGTCATGACGAAGATATGCCCGGAACTGTCAGGGCCGCTCATACGCACCGGAATATTGCAGAAGTCGGGCGCCAGCCAAGCGTCGAAGCCGGCCTGGGTTTGGGTACTGTCATGGGCCTGACGGCTGCCGCGCAGATGGATGGTACGCAAGGTGCCGGCGGGCAAGGTCAAGGTTTCCTCATCGACCACGGTGAAGTGCAGGAGATAGAGCGTCGAGCCATTGGTGACGGTCATCTCGACGTCAGGATGATCGGCAAAGGTCAACGCCAGATGATAGGCGAAGCTGAACATGTCCTGGGTGCCGTCGGGGAAGGAACTGGTTTTCAGGTGCAAGGGGGCACCCTGGCTCAAGCTGTGCGTGGCATAGGAGAAGTCGGCCACGGTATGGGAACGACCGTTGAGCTGCAGTTCAAAGTGTTGCGGTGCCAGGCCCTGAGCGCTGATCCCCCCGATACTGAGAATGCGCGCCTTGAAACCAAATTTTCGTGCATCCAATTGCAGGTGATAGGTCGAACCCTGGATCTGCCAATGCTCGAGAGCGTCGGCCCCGATGGGGATGCTGAGGCCGACGCGCAGGTGGTAGAGCGCGCGCACATCGTGCGGAAAGGAACTGGTGTCGACGCTGGCGGGCGGGAGCAAGGTCGGAGTGCTCTGATCACTGTGCGCCACATCCTCACTCGGTTCAGCCGGTGACGTTTGCCCGCTGCTGTTGTCCGGCGTCGGTGGCGTGGTGGCGAGGGTGGGTGCCGGCGGTGGGTTGGGCAAAAGTGGCGTCGCCGCCGCACTCATGACGACATGGGAATCGTCGGCGGTATTCATCGCTATGGCCGTTGGGGGTGCTGGCAGCGCTGGCGGTGCAGCGGGTGTTGGTGTTGCATCTGCTGCGGCAGGTGCAACAGGTGCTGTGGCAGGTGTGGCAGGTGCTGTGGCAGGTGTGGCAGGTGTGGGGTGCTGGGCGAGGAGTTTTTTGGGCGGGTGCGGGCGATGGCGGTGATGCGCCCGCGGTGGCTGTGTGTGTCGGGTCATAGAGGAAGCGGCGGCGACGGTCGTCGGTGGCAGCCAGTGGATGTGCAGAGTGTGGCCAGCGGCTGGGAGGCTGTCATCGGTGTCCAGATGCAGATGCACATGGCTGAGATGGCCACCGGCATGGCGAGCCACCACATCTGCCTGATCCGGTCGTGACAGCTCCTCTCCTTGCGCCAGCAAAGTCGGATAAAAGAACGCCAGCAGGTGAAGGGACAAGGAAAGGCCCAGCGCGACCAGCAGGTAGCGTCGCCGCGTTCTCATGACGTTCAGCTCATGGTCGAGAAGACATGTTCAGCGGCCGACAAGGTGGCTGCGATTTCGGCTTCGCCATGGGCGCTTGAGATGAAGCCGGCTTCAAAAGCGGAAGGGGCCAAGTAGACGCCCTGTGCGAGCATGCCGTGAAAGAATTGGCGGAAGCGGTCGATGTCGCATTTTTGCACGTCAGCAAAGGTTTCCACCGGCTGGTCGCTGAAGAAGATGCCGAACATGCCGCCGGCCTGTGTCGTTTGAAAAGGCAGACCGGCGCGCTGGGCGGCTTCCTGCAGTCCGTGCAGCAGGGATTGCAGGCGATGCTCGAGATGGCGATGGAAGTTGGGCTTTTGCAGTTCCTCGAGCATGGCCAGGCCGGCGCGCATGGCCAGAGGATTGCCCGACAAGGTGCCGGCCTGATAGACCGGGCCGAGAGGGGACAGCTGCTCCATGATGTCGCGGCGGCCGCCGAAGGCGCCGACAGGCAGGCCGGCGCCGATGATCTTGCCCAGGGTGGTCAGGTCCGGACGGATGCCGTAGCGGGCTTGTGCGCCGCCAAGAGCGACACGAAATCCGGTCATCACCTCGTCGAAGATGAGGACACTGCCCGAATGGTCACAACAATGCCGCAGGATCTCGAGAAAACCTGGGCGCGGCAGGACGCAGTTCATATTGCCAGCGACGGGTTCGACGATGATGCAGGCGATTTCATGGCCGCGCTCGGCAAACAGGCGCTCAACCGCCGCCGCGTCATTGTAGGGCAGGGTGAGGGTGTGACGCGCCAGATCGGCCGGAACGCCGGGGGAAGTGGGGACGCCGAGGGTGAGCGCGCCGGAGCCGGCTTTGACCAGGAGAGAGTCGGCGTGGCCATGGTAGCCGCCCTCGAACTTGACCAGAAGGTCGCGGCCGGTGAAGCCACGCGCCAGTCGGATGGCGCTCATCGTAGCTTCAGTGCCGGAGCTGACCATACGGATCATCTCCATGGTCGGGATGAGGCGGCGCACAGCCTCGGCCATGTCGACTTCCGGCGCGGTCGGTGCGCCGAAAGAGAGGCCGGAGAGCGCAGCTTCACGAACGGCGGCGATGATGGCGGGATGCGCGTGGCCGAGGATCATAGGTCCCCAGGAACCGACGTAGTCGATGTAACTGCGCCCGTCGACATCATAGAGGCGGGCTCCCTCGGCGCGCTCGATAAAGATGGGGGTGCCGCCGACGCTGCGGAAGGCGCGTACGGGCGAGTTGACGCCACCGGGCAGAACTTCACAGGCGCGCTGAAAAAGAAGCTCGGATTGACTCATGGCTGTCTCCGCGTTGACGTCTCGGGATGGGGGTGGATCTGCGTCCATAAAGCCTGCCATTGGCGACAGCGCAGGGCGATGTCAGGTGCATCGAAAAGAGCACTGATCATGGCCAGAGCGTCGGCGCCGGCAGCGATGACGGCAGGCGCATTATCCAGAGTCAGGCCGCCAATAGCCACCCTCGGTTTACCCAGGGGAGCGGCTTGCCTCAGGATGTCGAGCGCAGCGCGTGGCGCTGCGGGCTTGTTGTGCGAAGGAAAGAAGGCGCCAAAGGCGACATAGTCGGCGTCGACCGCGGCCTGGCGTGCGAGCTCGATATCGGCGTGACACGTGGCGCCGAGGATGCGGTCGTGGCCGAGGCGGCGCCGGGCTTGTGCGAGCGAGCCGTCACTTTGGCCGAGATGGACGCCGTCGGCAGCGCTCTGCAGGCAGAGATCGACGTCATCATTGATGATGATTCGAGCATCGTGCCGATGGCAAAGCTCGACCAGGACGCGTGCACGACGCAAGCGCCGCGCCGGGGAACTGGTTTTGTCGCGATATTGCAGCCAGCGCAGGCCGCTGCCCAGAGCTTGTTCGACCTGGATGAACAAAAGTTCGTCATCCGCACGCTCCGGCGTGATGGCATAGATCTGTCGAGACAAGTTCAGCGCCATGGCAGGGACTGCCCATGACCTGGCGAGAAGGCTCGCTGCAAGGCCGCTGTCGTGAACTGTTGCGCTTGTTCCACGGCGGTCGCGATCGGGCGACCATGCGCCAGCCCGGCGGCACAGGCGGCGGCCAGGGTGCAGCCGCTGCCATGAAACTCTCCCGGCAGGCGGTCGATCTGCCAGCTCTGTGGCGGACGTCCACGGCTGTGCAAAGTATTGGTCAGTTGTCGGCCGGGCGTGTGTCCGCCCGTGACCAGGACGTGCTCGACGCCGGCGGCGAGCAGTTCACGCGCGTCACCGTGCGCGGTCAGTGCCGCCAGTTCGACGCCGTTGGGGGTGAGCAGATGCAGGTGAGGCCAGAGCTGGCGCAAAGCCGGTAAGAGATCCGACTGCGCCAATGAACCGGCGAGATTGCCGGCGAGCACGGGATCGCAGATGACCGGTACCTGCGGCTTCTGCCGCAGGAGCTCGTGCACGACAGCGACGATCCCGGCGCTGGCCAGCATGCCCAGTTTGATCGCCTGGAGGGGCATGTCGGCGAGCAGGGTGGCCAGTTGTCGGCGCAGCAGCTCAGCGTCGATAGGCGTGAAGGCGTGGACTTTGTGGCTGTCCTGGACGGTGAGTGCGCTGATCAGGGGCAGGGGATGGCACCCCATGGCGTGCAAGGTCTCGACGTCGGCGGACAGTCCGGCTCCTCCGCTCGGGTCGAGACCTGCGATGATCAGAACACAAGGCGGCATGATGGGTCAGAAGGGTTTGAGTTCGACGAGCATGACGATGGCGACCAGGAACAAGACTGGAATTTCATTGAACCAACGGAAAAAGACGTGACCATGCTGACAACGTCCAGCGGCGAGATCGATGCGTATGCGACCACAGAGCAGATGGTATGCTAGCAGCAGCATGACCAGGGTGAGTTTGACGTGGACCCAGATCTGCTGGCGGTAGAGTGACCAGTGCGGCAGGAGCATGGCGAGGCCGAAGGCGATGGTCGCGAGCATTGCCGGGGTCATGATGCCGCGATAGAGCTTGCGCTCCATCACGGCGAAGCGGTCGCGTCCGACCTGGTCTTCGGTCATGGCATGGTAGACGAAGAGTCGGGGTAAATAGAAAAGGCCGGCGAACCAGCTGACCATGGCGATGATGTGAAGCGCTTTGAGCGTCTGCATGCTGAACGTCCTGAGATGGCTTGGCGATTCTATCAGTAGAGTGGACTAAAACAAGTTGATGGTGGCGTCGACGCGGGAATCCTTCATGCACCGCCGTCGAAGCTTGGTCGATAATGGTGTCTGTCTGAAGGGGAAGGTCTATGTTCAAGATTGGCATTGTGGGTGGAACGGGCTATACCGGGGTTGAACTTTTACGCATTCTGGCGACGCATCCCGATGTGCGTTTGCACACGATCACCTCGCGCTCGGAGGCGGGGCAGAGCGTCGCCGCCATGTTTCAGAACCTGCGCGGCCACGTCGATCTGTCTTTTGCCGAGCCCAGTCTCGATCTTCTGAGTGAATGTGATCTGGTCTTCTTCGCGACCCCTAACGGGGTGGCGATGAAGATGGTGCCCGATCTGCTGGCGGCGCAGGTCAAGGTGATCGATCTCAGCGCCGACTTCCGCCTGCGCGATGCAGCGCTTTGGGCGCGTTGGTATGGTCAGGAGCATGCTTGTCCGGAATGGCTCCCCGAAGCGGTTTACGGCTTACCGGAGTTTTATGCCGAGGAGGTGGCGGCGGCGCGCCTGGTCGCCAACCCTGGGTGCTATCCGACCTCGGTCCAATTGGCTCTGCTGCCCCTTTTGCGCTGGCCCGGGGTCGATCTCGAACATATCGTGGCGGACTGCAAGTCGGGTGTGTCGGGAGCCGGGCGGCAAGCGCATTTGAGCTCATTGCTGGCCGAGGCGGGTGACTCCTTCAAGGCCTATGGTGTCGCCGGGCATCGGCATTTGCCGGAGATTGAGCAGCAGCTGTCCAGTTATGCGGCGGCGCCTGTGCGTCTGACCTTCGTCCCCCATCTCCTGCCGATGATCCGTGGCATCCACGCCACCGTCTACGTGCGCGTATCCGCAGATATCGCCGAGCTGCAACACCACTACGAGCAGTATTATGCCGGCCAGCCCTTCGTCGACGTCATGCCGGCGGGGTCTTTGCCGGAAACACGCAGTGTACGCGCCAGCAATCTTTGTCGCTTGGCGCTGCATCGGCCGCAAGGGGGCGATACCATCGTCCTGCTCTCGGTCATCGACAATCTGGTCAAGGGGGCAGCCGGTCAGGCGGTACAAAATATGAACCTGATGTTGGGCTTGCCGCAAGATCGCGGTCTTCTGCACGTTCCGGTCCTGCCTTAAAGCATGAGGGCCTGGTTCGTGGCGGCGTGGCCGCGCCTGCGCTCCGGCATACGCCTGCGCATCGCCATCGTGGCGGTTCTGGCTTTTGTGCTCGGGCGCTATGACGGTGCGGCGCTCTCCGGGGCATCGCCAAGGGAAGTGATCGAATTGCGGCAGACGGTCGCCCTCTACGCCCAGGAATGGCGGCAATGGCGCGATCAGACCCTGCTGGCGCAGCGTGAGCGTATGCTGACGCAGACCGCCATGGATCGCCTGCAGCAACAGAACAAGGATCTTCTCGATGGCATGACGGCGCTCGAGCAGCAGTTGCGCCTGTACAAGCAGATCGTCAACCCGCATGCGCGCGATAATGCCCTGAGTATCGAGCGCTTCGTTCTGCATCCCACCGCCGACCGGCAGCGCTACGTCTACCACCTCTTGTTGACGCGGGCGCATCGTGATGGCAGCGGTGACGCCGGCCAGATTCAGGTCAGCGTGACGGGCTTGCAGGCGGGCAAGACGCGCCGTATCACCTTGCATATGGGGGATGATCGCTTTAGTTTGCAGTATTTCCAGAGTATTTCTGGCGAGTGGGTGTTGCCGCCGGGGTTTCAGCCGCAACTGGTGACGTTGCGCCTGGATTTGTCGGGACGTCAGCGCGAGCACGTCGAGCAGCAGTTCAGATGGGAGCCGAGCTCGGTCTGAGAGCGGGGCAATACCCTATTGAAAGACTAGGGATTGTGGTATCCTGGACGCTGGTGTGGAGAGAGGAATCATGTCGATGCAATCACAGGAGATGATCCTGACCGACGCTGCAGCCGCCAAGGTGCGCAAGCTGCGGGCGGCCGAAGACAATCCGAATTTGTTCTTGCGAGTCTATATCACGGGCGGGGGATGCTCGGGCTTTTCCTATGGTTTCACCTTCGACGATGCGCTCCGGGAAGATGACTCCATTTTTGAGCATGGCGACGTGCGCATGGTGGTCGACGCCATGAGTTTTCAGTATCTCGCAGGCTCGCAGGTGGATTACAGCGAGGGCTTGCAAGGGTCGCGTTTCATCGTCAACAATCCCAATGCGCAGAGCACCTGCGGGTGCGGATCCTCGTTCTCGGTGTGAGTTCAAGGGGCGTAGAGCGCCCCTAAACAACGTCCACCACGCGCCCCTGTGACGGCCGGGAGATTGCCCGGGAGTCCATAGAGGCGCGCGCGCGCCAGCCAGGCGAAAGCCATCGCTTCCATCCACTGCGGATCGATGCCGTAGGCGTCGCTGCCGTTTAGCTTGAATCCAGGGAGGAGAGCGGCAAGATCGGCCTGCAGGGTCAGGTTGTGTACGCCCCCACCGCAGAGGATGAGCTCACCGCGCTCGCCGTGACGACGGATGCAGTCGGCGACGCTGACGGCGGTCAGACGGGTCAGGGTGCGCAAGATGTCGCTGTCGGCGAGCTGCCGCCCGAGTCGCGCCAGGGTCTGCTCGATAAGGTCGAGGTGAAAGGTTTCGCGGCCGACGCTTTTGGGGGCGGCCAGCGCAAAATAGGGGTGTTCCAAAAGAATCTGCAGCATCTCGGCGTCGACGTCGCCAGCAGCGGCATAACGACCTTGCGGATCATAGGGGCGATGGTGCTGCTGTTGCATCCAGGCGTCGATCAGAACATTGCCGGGGCCGGTATCATAGCCGCTGACGGCGCATTCGCTACGACCATCGAGCCAAGTGATGTTGGCCATGCCACCGAGGTTGAGGACGCAGCGGTCGGTGCCTGTTTGGTGCAGCAGGGCGGCGTGAAAGGCCGGTACCAGGGGGGCACCCTGGCCGCCGGCGGCCAGGTCACGCCGGCGGAAGTCGGCGACGACGGGGCAGGCGCAGACCTCGGCGATGCGGTTGGGATCGCCGATCTGCAGGCTGTGGCCGACGCCAGGTTCATGCCGTATCGTCTGGCCATGACTGCCGATGGCGGCGATGTCAGCGCCAGCGATGCCATGCTGGCGCAGCAACTCCTGGGCGGTGGCGGCAAAGAAGTCACCGCAGTCGCGATCGAGGCGGGCCATGCGGTAGAGCTCCTGCGCGCCGGGGCGGCAGAGCTCGAACAAGGACTGGCGCAGATCCTCGGGCCAGGGGCGGCTGATGCTGGCCAGCAATTGCACGCTATGGTCGTCGGGAAAGGTGACGAGAACGGCGTCGACGGCGTCCATGCTCGTGCCGGACATCATGCCCATATAGATCGCTTCGCCCATCTGTTCGCTCCGCATTGCGAGGCTGCTAGAATAGCACTCCCGCATTGCAGCAGGATCGAGCATGACGACCATGAGTCCGGAAGAACAGTTGGCGTTGATAGAGCGCGGCAGCGAAGAGATCATCCAGCGCGAAGAGCTGCTCGCCAAGCTGTCCAGGGGGCGGCCTTTGCGCGTCAAGGCGGGCTTCGATCCGACGGCGCCCGACCTGCACCTCGGTCACACCGTCCTGATCAATAAATTGCGCGTCTTTCAGCAGTTGGGACATCAGGTTCTCTTTCTGATCGGCGATTTCACCGGGCGCATCGGCGATCCCACCGGCAAAAACGCCACGCGTCCGCCACTGACCGAGGCGCAGGTGCAGGAGAATGCGCGCAGCTACGCCGCGCAGGTGTTCAAGATTCTCGATCCAGAACGCACGGAAGTGGTGTTCAACTCGAGCTGGATGGAGCAATGCAGTGCTGCGGATCTCATTGCCCTGGCGGCGCAATATCCGGTGGCGCGTATGCTCGAGCGCGATGATTTTGCCAAGCGCTTTGCGGCGGGGCAGTCGATCGCCCTGCATGAATTTCTTTATCCTCTGCTGCAAGGCTATGACTCTGTCGCGTTGCAGGCCGACGTCGAACTCGGTGGCACCGATCAGAAGTTCAACCTCCTGATGGGGCGCACCTTGCAGCGGCAGGCGGGTCAGGAGAGCCAGGTCATCATCACCTTGCCCCTGCTGGAGGGGCTCGATGGTGTCAACAAGATGTCAAAGTCACTCGGCAATTATGTCGGCGTCGCCGAGGCACCGGGTGTCATGTACGAGAAGCTACTGTCGATGCCGGACAGCCTGATCTGGCGTTATTACGATTTACTCAGTTTCGCCAGCCGCGAAGAGATCGAGGTCTGGCGGACACGCTGCGCTGCTGAAGGGCATCCGCAGGCAGCCAAACGGGCCCTGGCGCACGAGCTGGTGGCGCGCTTCCATGGGGAGGAGGCGGCTGTGGCGGCGCCGCATTCAGCCGGCAATCGCCTGGCCCCCGGTGCGACACCGGCGGACATGCCGGAGATCGAACTGCTCTGCCAGGGCGACAGCCTGCCGTTGGCGGCGGTGCTCAATCAAGCGGGTTTGGTGCGCAATGCGGCGGCAGCGCGCGACGTCATCGCGCGGCGGGCCGCCTATGTCGATGGTCAGGCCGTCGATGAATCCTGGCGCATGCAGGTCGGCGCCCGCCATGTGCTGCAGGCGGGGAAAAAGGCGATAGCGCGTGTTTTGCTCAAGAACTGAGCGATCCGCCGCGGCGCTGTGAAAAAGCGCTTTACACTCGACGGACAGTCCCTATAATTCACCACCTCGCCGACGCCACTGTGCTGACGGCGAGGCGGTCAAAAAACTTCTTGACCGGGTGAAAAAAGCGCGTAGAATACGCGCTCCCTGCTAGGGCGGTGATCGAGAAGATCGATGGCCGAGGTCTTTAAGAATCGAGTACAGACAATTTGTGTGGGT
>JAJZBU010000049.1 GCA_021851865.1 Pseudomonadota bacterium
CGCGGCCCTGTTGGTGATCTGATCTTCGATGTTTTTCAGCGCGCCGGCGATAGTGGGATCGGTCGAGAAACTACTATCCTGCAGCCGCTTGATGTGTTGGAGGACCGGCGTCGCATCGACGGGCTGAGCCGACGCCAGCGAGTCATACCCGGGCTGCGTAACTGCGCGCCGGGCGGCGATAGCCTGCGCCATGTCGTCTTGGGTGCCTGCGATCTGATGCACTGCGTCGAGTCGGGCTGCATTGTTGAGCGCCATCTGATCGGCATAGGCCGCACGAGCATCGCCGAACTGACGAACCGCCTTTGCTGTCATGACCGGGGTCGCGCCCCCCGTCAGCTGCTCAAGTGTCGGCTGCGAGCCAGGCACAAGGGGCGATCCAGCAAGCCTCATCAGGACGTTTGATAGTGCCGATGGGTTGCCGGACTGAGCTGCCGCTGCGACCTCGGGATCTGCAGCACCCTGGAGCACCTGCATGAGTGTGTTGGCGGCTGCGGATTGCGGTCTGGCTGCGACGGCCAGTGAATTGAGAACGCCACCTTGCGCGCCAATCCCCGCAAGTCCAGCCCCCAGGCCGGCGCCGACGCCCATCTGCGCCATCTTGTTGCCAGCGAAGTCGTCAGACTGTCCGACGGGATCGAGTGCGCCCAGCGCCGCGCCCTGGCCTGCGCCACCAGCGATTCTCATGAGCAGGTTCGGAGCCTGCGCCGCCGCCGCTGCCTCGGGAGCACCGGTGAACGCCGAGGCGAGGAATGGAGCCATTGTGCCGATCGTTCGCCCAACCCCAGCCGCCCATGACCCTGGCGTCTGACTCTGGTACTCGTTCTCGATGCCGTTGATGGTGTTGTCATAGTCCGATACGGCCTGCGGCGAGACCGCGCCCAGCGAGCCGAGGCCATGCATGGCCAGCTGCGACAGGCCGTAAACCGGCGTAGCGAAACCCATGGCAGCGCCATACAGGCCGTTCCCGAGCCCCTGCTCCACGCCATCGATAACGCCGCCCGGTTGCGGATCGTCGGGCAGGATCGACACGACGCCATCTGTGGCGGAGGGCTGCTGGGTGGGTGCCTGCCCCGGCGGAGTGCCTTGGGACAGCCAGTCTTGTGTTGACTGATCAATGCTGGCCATAAGCGCCCCCATTTTCGATGGACTGCAAGGACTGCACTTGAGCCTTGAGTTGATCCGCCTGAGACTGTGGCATGCTCTTGATCATGTTCGCCCGCTCGCTGGGCGCCATGTTTCGCAGAAGGAACGGGAGCACCCCTACCTTCGATGTGAACTGGTTTGACGCATTCGGGAGCTGGCCCGGAGCCGTAGCCGCTGTATTCGAGATATGCTGAGACATGTACTGCTGGTACTGAATAAAAGACTTCTGCAGCGCCAGCGCGTGCAGGATAGCCTCTTTGGGCATGTCGGGGTTTGCGCTCGACATGTACGACTGCGCCATCTGCGCGTCCGTCGCGTTGAGGCCGAGGACAGCCGCTTGTGTTGCAACGCCTGCCGAAAGGTCCTTCACGAGCTCGGCGCGCTGCGCGGCCGATGTGGGCGCGCCGCCAAGATTGCGCATGGCTTGCCCGAAGATGCCATAGACTCCGTTCTGGACACCCGGTAGGAAGCCTGACCACTTCCCCGTCGCCGCGCCGGAGTTGACTAGCTGCATTGCGTCGTCGATCTGTGCGAGCTGCTGCGGCGCATTCTGCAAGACGTGACTCGCCGCGCCCAACAGTCCGCCGGCCGTATTCCCCACCGCATTCGCCGCTGCGGTCGCCTCGGGCGCTGCCGCCGTTTGCCCATTGACTTGGTTTGCTGGCGTGTATGTTGCCTCGCCCGTCTGCGGGTTGACCACGGCAGTCGGCGTGAGATTCGGAGCTGCTGCCACTTCGGCCTGGTTGCCGCCGGTGAGGGGGTTGACAGAATAGTCATAGGTTCCGAGACCGGTGTTCAGTTGTCGCTGTCCTGGCAGCATCTGCCCGAGCTCGGCTGGCCCGGATCCGGCGTATTGACCTCGCGCCCAGGCGCTCAGGAGTTGCGAGGGGTCCTTGCCTTCTGCCTCTGCCTGTGCTGCCAGCGATGCGACTTCGGCCTTGTGCGCGTCTGCTTCGCTCTCGGGGATCCAGCCCTCGATCGCCGCGTGATCGATGAATGCATCCATCTGGCCTAGCGTTGGAGCGCCACTGAGCGCGAGGCCAGCAACGCCGCTTCGGAAGCGGTTCTCCATTGCGGCGGTCAGACTGAACTGCGCCTGGTTTGCGCCGGTGACGCCCGTAGCCGCGCCGGTCGTGATCGGCATGCCCGTCGCGCCAAACCCGGCGGCGTCCATTTGCTGCGCCTGCGCCTGCAGATTGCCTGGACTGTCCTGCGCCGCCTGATTCGCCGCGTACTCGCCGCCGAGCCCAAGAGCCGCGTTCTGCGCGCCCAGGCCGAGCGACAGCGCGCCTGCGCCCGATGCGCCGTATCCAGACGCCGCCAGCGCGGCAGCCGCCCCCATGGGGCTGTTGGGAGAGCCCTGAATGGCCTGATTCGCGGCCTGGTCGCCACCGTAGAGCAGCCCCTGGATGAGATTGCTCGTGTTCTGCCCGGTGCCAGCCAGCAAGGCATTGGTGGTGTCGGGCATCGCTTGCCCTGACGTCAGGTAGGACGTGAGCGCGTTCTGGCCGCTGTAGGTGCCATCGGGCTGCACAGCCCCGTTCATCGCCTGCGAATAAGCCGAGAGCGAGGTGAGGTTCCGCTGCATCAGCTGGTTCTGCATCATCTGCTGGCGAGCGGCCAGACCCTGCGCGTAGGCCTGCAGCGGGTTGAAGGATGGAACCTGCGCCTGCAGCGCGATGTTCGGGTCGAGAGCGTTCATGGTGCACCCCAGTTCATATTCATCCAGGGGCTTTGTTGCTGCGTCTGTGTCTGGCCCATGCCGCCCATGCCGCCCATCCCGTACGCCATGGCACCCGCCTGCAGGAGGTTGTTGAAAGCCCCTTGCTGAGCGTTTGCGGCCCCGACAGTGCCGGCTGCGAGTGCATTGGCGCGGCCCGTCATGTAGCCGCCGAGCTGGTTAGCGTTCTGCATGGCGAGATTCGATAGGCCGCTGCCGCCGCTCAGCCCAAGACTGGCCTGATTCATCAGGTTGCCGTAGTTTGTCTGATAAATGCCGAGCTGGTTCTGCAGTTGCTGGTTGTAGGTCTGGTCGGCCAGACCCGTCGCGTACTGCTGCGAGCCCATCATCTGCGCGCCTGAGTATCCGAGGCCGCGCGCCGCGTACTGGTTGTTCAGCGAGCGCTCGCCTTGGTTGAGGGTGAATTGATAGCCCGGCGTTTGCGTCAAATTGTTGGCGTTGAACGAGAAGGGCTGCGTGTTGCCGAGACTCGTGAGCGCGTTCGTCCCCATCGTCTGATAGGGAGTCAGGTAGCCCTGCGCGGCCTGGTAGCCCTGGTTCTGCGCGTTGATGGCCTGCCCTGCGGCTGCCGCCTGCTGCTGCGCCGCCTGCTGCGCGGCATTCGCTGGGGCGCCTCCGGTGATGTAGCCTAGGGGGTTGCTCAGAAAGCCGAATCTTGAACTGCCCATTACGCCTCCCGCACGATGAGATCGTGCAACACGCCGTCTCGGCGAACTGCTTGATGAATGACGCCACAGCGCCGGAAACCAGCGCGGTAAGCCGCCAGCTGCGCCGCCCGGCAGTAACCCGGAATGATGGCCACGAAGCGCTGGCACCCTTGATGGCGCAGAAATTCCATGACCATCTTTGTGGACTCGACAAATCCCGGCGTATGAGGGAGCGCCGCCGCGTGCAGCTCGACGGTGGTGCGATTCACCGCACGAGCCATGAGGTAGCCGGTGGATCCGATGATCCAGCACATGTCAGCGGACGCCGGTGCAAAGTCACTCGGCGTCGCGCCGTCCTCGCGCCAGTCCTCCCAGCTCAATGCCTGAATATGTCGGATGCGATCTATCGTGTTCATGCCGCCCACCACTTCGAGGCCGCGTACATGATGCGCCCAGGATTACCGAGGACGCCGTCCACCCATGGAGCGACCAGCGTGATGCCGGGCGCGATAAGGTCGATGACCTGGCCGTCCAGTGGCGACTTCGGTTGCAGTAGCGTGACCGTCCCAGATCCCGTGATGACCACCGCCCCATACCCTGACGACAGCTGCAACGATGGCTGCGCGGCCACCACCTGATAAGACTGCACCTTGACGCCTGACGCCTGCCCGGTGCGGTTGTAAAGCCCGACAAGGAATCGGAACCAGGGCGCTGTCATGACGCCGGTCTTATCGACGACGGGCTGCAGCATCACTGGGAGTTGCGCCGAGAGATTGCTCATGCCGCCGCCTCCTGCGCGTCCACGTAGGCACCATTGAGCGCGGTCATGGCGTTGCAGGCCCAAAATAGCTCGAATACGCGATTGCGCGCATACCCCAGTCGCCGCCACTTGAGCGACGTCAGGAACTCGCCGAGCTGCCCGATGCTGATCGCCAGGGGATTGCCCCAGGTCTTGCCACGGTCGTCAGACCAGCGCAGATAAACTTGATCGTCGAAGGCCTCCGGGCCGGTGTAGATCTCCTGCAGCTCTGTCTGCATCTGGGCGTAGGTTGACGTCCCGAACGTGAGTGCTGACTGCATCGACAGAGTGACGGACGCCGGAGACACTCCGAGTTGCATCTGTGCCTCGGTGAGCGTCTGGCCAAACTCGCCGCCATAGACGCCTTCGCCGACGTCCATGTCAGCGACGAAAGCGCGGTAGATCAGGCGCACGCCTTCGTCCTGCATGACCGGCAGTCCGCGGCGGCGCACGATTGGCTGACCGTTGTCGGTCGGGTTGGCTGGGTCGAGGATATAAAGTTGGCCCGTCTGCCAGTCGCCGGCGACGTGCGCGTTGTTGTAAAACGCGATGCAGGAATACCGGACACGGTTTTCGGCGCCGTTCGCGTCGTTGTAGGAGCGTTCGTGCCACATGTTCGACGTCAGGTCATAGACCCACGTCGCGTTGGCCGTCGGGAAGTTCAGGACGTAGAACTGGTGGCCGTCCTGCTGATAGGTGCATGCCTGCGCGTCCGCAACGGTAGGGTACATCTGCCAAGTGTTCTCGATGGCCCGCGTACTGATCGGCAGCGCGGTGTAGAACTCGCTCGCCATGGCGACAGCTCGACCGTTCTCGTTGAGGCCAAGCCAGATCAGCGTCTCATTGAGGCGCCCGATGCTCTGTGCCGATGCGCATCCGACCTGCAGGAACGGCCCCGGCAAGCGCTCAAAGGGGAAGTCGGCATTGCCCGCGTCCACCCAGATTTCAGTCGTCTGAGTGCCGAAGATCCACAAGTTGCGCTGCGTCGCGTAGCAGCACACGATCGGGTCAGAATAGCCGGTCTTGCCCGCGAAATTGGTCGACGTGAAGGTCGTTGCCAGGTCGTCGCTGATGTACCACTGAAACGGGTTCGCGGCACTGTTGAGGACGAAGAAGCCATCGATCAGCGCGACACGCGATCCACCGTAGAAGCTGGGGTCGCTGACCGCCGAAAAGGCGTTGCTGGCGAGGTGAATCCACCAGCCCGAGGTGCTGCCATCGACAAGAAGAAGATCCGTGCCGTTATCGGCCATGCTGACCATGCCGGAGCTGCTGCTGATCGTGCCGATCTTTTGCGGGATGAAGCCCGGCGTGATCCAGTAGACGGCAGGGCCGCACACGCCGTAAAGGCGTCCGTTGCTGGCGACAAACAGGCCGCGCCAGCCGATCTGAGGCCCCGTAACGTCGGCCACCTGCGTAAGGCCTGGCGTCAGGTAATGCGTGGTCGGGAAAGGAGCGCCCTGCTCGTTGATCTCGGGATAAAGGTTGACGCACCGCTGAGCAGACGCGACGACGCTCTTGGCCTGGTACGCACCTCCCGTCAGCTGGATCTGCATTACATCACCTGATCCGAGTAGATGTTGTAGCGGCCACGTCCAACCAGCTGAGCTGGCAGGTGCAGGCGCGGCACCTGAGCGTTGGCCACCGTCATCGTGTTGAACGCTGAGCGAGCGAGGTCTTTGACATCCTGGTCGACGGGCAGACGCCACAGGACGCCCAGGCGCACTGCAAGGTTGGTCCAGAGTGCCTCGGCGTACTCGGGGGGCAGGCTGATCACGTCGTTGATCGTCGAGAAGGCCTGCAGCTGCGCGACGACGGTCAGGTGGATCTGATAAATGCCAGCCAACGGGACCGGCCAGAAATTGAGCGTGCCGGTCGGGAAGCCGGCATCGTAAAAGACATAGCGGGGAAAAGCCGCGATCTCTTTGACAGGGATCCGGTTATAGTCCTCCCGAGCCTGGATCACATCCATGATGCGATCGACAGGAGTACCACCGATCGGGATCTGCCGAAAGAAACCGCTCTCAATGCGAGTCGGGCGCGGGACGTTGAAGTCTGCGCCAGGGCCGATGGTGTACGACTCGGCGCCGGTCGACGGCAGCGATACATCGATCGTCTGGTAGATCGTCCAACGGCGCTGCTGCCAGCTGCCGATCATCATCACCAGGGCGTTGAAGGCGTCCTGAATCTCACTTGGGCGAGCGGTTTGTCCCTCGCCTATCGCGCCGATCGCCTTGAGTGCCATCGTGATCAGCGTCTGCACCGTCACTGCTGGAAATGCGCTCATCGCGACCCCGGATCATAGCGCGCAGATCGGCCTCTTCGTCGGCGTCCTCCACGAGATAGCGCTCACCAGGAGCAGCCTCGACCCACTTTGGGTACTCGCGGAAAACGTACTCGGATTCGTACCAGCGCGGATGGTGCGGGGTGGGTTGCCCTGCCATGTTTAGCCCCTTGCCTCCTGAAAGAAGTTGGCGCCCGGTCAGGAGTCCCCGGGCGCCCCTTGGAGTTACAGGATGTCCGGCACCGTGACCACCCAGTCTGGGCGCACGCACAGGGAGCCGTACAAGACGTCGATACGAGTCACCAGCTGGTCGGCATAGACGTCGTACGCCTGCACGATGCGCAGGGACGTGCCTTTGTAGACAGCTCGCGCCGCGTTGACGATCCCTTTGCCGTAGATCGGCAAGTCGGCGGTCGCCATGGCGAATGCCTGCGGGTAGTAGAACAGGTTCTTGCGGTAGGTCTCGGCGCCCGACACGACACCGGAGCTGCCACCCATCACGAGGCTGATGGTCGCGCTGTTCGCCGGCGACGCATCGACCGTCTGATATGCGACGGGGGTGCTACCGGACGGAGGCGTGATGGCCGGATAGATCGGAATCGAGGTTGCACCTGCCGCCACGTTCGCGGTGACCACGAAGTTGGCAAGCTGACCGGTTGATACTTTGGTGATTGGGTTGACGGCATGCACGCCGGCGATGTTGATCACGTCGCCCTGACTGAGGGTCACGCCAACACCGAGGGCCGCCACCACCAAGGTATTGCCGGTCTGACTCGCGCCATTGACGGTCGTCGCCGTGGTGTATGCGCCAGTCGTTGGCTTGAGGATGGTCTGGTCCGAATACCAGTCAAAGCCGAGCGTGTCTTCCGAGATCATGCCAGTCTCGAACTGATCCGACACCTTGCGCTGCGGGTTGAAGTAGCCCGACATGCTGCTGACGAGTCGCGCTTGGGTGAGAGGGTCGATCATCGCGATGCGGCGGTTTCGAGGTGCGGCAGCCAAGTCGAGCTGAGCTCCGGCCAGCAGAACGGTCTCCGGCGACGGGGTCTGCAAGGTGCTGCCACTGAGGTTCGCGACCATCTGACGCGCACCGAGCGCCGTGTTCATGATGTCAGCGGCAACGGCGCCGGCCAGAACGTTGATGGCAGGAGCCAGGACACGCTCGGCGTAGTCGTCCATTTTAAGAGCCTGGTCGGCGCTGGTGAACGAGATCGGAACGGTTTTCTGCGTCGCCAGCGTCATCGTCACACTGACTTCGTTGGTCGCCTGGGGGGTGATCGCCGGGCCAGTCTGGGCTACATAATCGTTGGGCAGACGAATCTGCAGGGGGCTGCCGATCTTCGCGCCTTCGACGCCGTACTGATTGTCGTACTGCTTGTCGATGGTCTGCAAAAAGGCGTTGGAGTTCTGCCAAAGGGCGGCGGCATAGCGAGTGATGCCGCCGAGGGTAAGGATGCTATTGCTCAT
>JAJZBU010000029.1 GCA_021851865.1 Pseudomonadota bacterium
TCGAGGACAACCGTTACCTCAACATGGAGCTTCTGAAAGAACAGCGTCGCGAACGCCTCAGGCAGGCCGCCTGATGAAATCCTCCCTCATACCAGGAAGGAATTTGCACAACTTGACATACACAACCATCCCCCTCCATCCAATCATAAAATTGGATGGAGCCCCTCGCGCAAAAACGGGTGGAGCGGGTGATGGGAATCGAACCCACGCTATCGGCTTGGGAAGCCGAAGTTCTACCATTGAACTACACCCGCCTGCAGCCGGCATTGTAGTGACAGACGGGCGCGGCGGCAATCCTCAGCCGCGTTTCATCTCTCGCCAGCGCCCTCAAGCGCCTTCTTTCTGCTGCTGAGCCTTGTCGCCGGCGCGCGACCAGCCGCCGCCGAGGGCACGCACCAACTCGACACTGGCGCGCAGTTGCCGCGTGCGCAGGTTGAGGTTGGCACGCTCGGCGCGCAGGGCATCGGTCTGTGCCGTCACCACTTCCAGGTAGTTGACGATGCCTTCGCGATAACGCGCCATCGCCAGCTGCTCGGTGTGCTCGGCAGCCTGTGCCGCCTGCTCGCGCCGGATCGATTCACCGGAGAACTGCTGCAGACGGGCGAGAGCGTCCTCGACCTGACGAAAAGCATCGAGCACGGTGCCACGATAGCGCGCCGTCTGTTCGGCGTACTGCGCCTTGGATTGCTCCACCTGCGCCTTGATTCGACCGGCGTCAAAGAGCGTCACCAGGGCCGACGGGCCGAGCGACCAGAAGGTGTTGGGAGCGGTCAACCAATCGTCGGCGCTGGTATTGGCATAGCCCGCGAAAGGATTGAGGTTGATCTGCGGAAAGTAGGCCGCCCGCGCCACACCGATATAGGCGTTGGCCGCCGCCACACGCCGCTCGGCAGCAGCGATGTCGGGGCGACGTTCAAGCAGCTGCGACGGCACCATGCTCGGCAGGGGCGGCAAGGGCATGACCGTGCTGTCCGGCGCGATGGTGAAAGAAGATGGGTTGGCGCCGACGAGCACGGCGATGGAGTGCTCATAGAGCGCACGCAAAGCGAGGACGTCATAGACTTCAGCTTGCGCCGAAGCCAAACGATTCTGCGCCCGCGCCACGTCGAGGCCGGAGCTGACGCCACCGTCATGTCTTTCCTGGGTCAGCAGCAAAGCCTTGCTGAAGGCATCGACGGTGTCGTCGAGCAGCTTCTTCTCGGCGTCGAGACCACGTAGCTGCATATAGTCATCAGCGAGCTGCGCCTGCAGGCTGAGCTGCACATTCTGCAGATCGGCTTCCGCCGCCTGTGCCTCGGCGCGTCCGGCCGCCACTTCATTGTGCACCTGTCCCCAAAGGTCGACCTCGTAGTCGACACCAATGCCGAGAATGTCAGCGTTGTAGACATTCGGCTCATTGCCGGGAATGGCGCGTTGCGGCCGATTATTCGACTGCCGATCACGCGCCATCGATGCCCCCAGGGTCACCGTCGGATAGAGGTTGGCGTCGATCTCTTTGGCGATATCGGCGCGCTGATCATAGTGCGCCACGGCCATCGCCAAGGTGTTGTTCGAGGTCAGCACCTGATGCTCGAGACCATCCAGGCGCGAGTCGTGATACAGCGACCACCAAGCGCCGCGCGGCAGTTTGTCGGCCGGCTTCGCCTGTTGCCAGATCCCCGCCCCCTTGAACTGCGTGGCGACGGGCGCCTGCGGTTTTTCATAGTGCGGCGCCAGGGAACAGGCCGACAAAGCCCAGGCCATGGCGCTCAACACAAAGGCTTTTTTAGCCACGGCCATGATCATGTCCCCGCACGGATGGAAGGTCATGACCGACGACGACCTTCTCGCCATCGCTCAGCGAGTCGGGCGGACTGTCGATCACCAGATCATCGACGGACAGGCCCGAGGACACCTCGACATAGGCGCCATCGTCATGACCGATGGTGATCTTCTTCAGCACAGCACGGTTGTCGGCACCGACCGTCGCCACCTGCAAGCCATGCGCCCGGAAGATGAGAGCACTCGCCGGCACGCGGATACGGGCATAGCTTGAGGGCACCTGGAAATGCAGCTCGGCGTAGTCACCGGGATTGATGCGGCCCTTCGTGTTGTCGAGCGACAACTCCACCAGCACCGTGCCCGTCTGAGCGCTCACCGCGCTCGCACTCGACACCATCAGCGCTGGAAATTGCTGGCCCGGGTATTCCGGCACCGTCAGCATGGCCGTGATACCGGGCGTGAGGTGGGCGGAATAGGCCTGCGGCACGCTGACATAAACGCGGAGCTTATGCACATCGGCGACGGCGAAGAGCTCGGGGCCTTTGTCGCCACCTGCGACGATGAGATCGCCGACGTCGGTCTTACGCGCCGTGACGATGCCATCAAAGGGTGCCGTCAACTGTTTGAAGGCCTCCATCGCCTGCAAGCGCTCGACATTGGCCTGGGCGGCGGCGACCACCGCCGTCTTCACCGCCATGTCATCGGTCTTTTCATCCGACTCCTGCATCGACACGGCGTCCTGCTTGAGCAGATGCTGCCAGCGCGCCGCCGTCACCTTGGCCAGTTGCAGTTTCGCCCTGGCCGTCACCAGATCGGCTTTCGCGTGTTCCAGCTGCTGATCCAAGTCAGGCGTATCGATGGTCGCCAGAACCTGACCCTTTTTCACCCGCGCGCCGATGTCCTGATACCACATCTTGAGATAACCCGGCACACGCGCATAGATGGGCGCATCGTAGTAAGCCTCGACCACCCCAGGCAGGGTGAGGTTGATCATGTTCGAGGCATGCTTCAGATGGATCACCTTGACCGACGGAATGAATTGCGCCTGCGTCCAGGCCTTCACCGATTCATTTTGGCGGTTGCGCAAGGCCAAGCCGCCGATGACGACAGCGATCGCCGTGCAGATGGTCAGTACGCCGACGGTCTTGAGGCGACGGTTTCTCTTGGCCTGCAGCGCCTGCAGCTTACGCGACATGTTGATCTCCTGAACGCTTGGCGGATTCGTCGCCAGCATGGACGACACTGAAAATGGCGGGAACAAAGAACAAAGTAGAGATGGTAGCGAACACCAGACCACCGATCACGGCACGTCCGAGAGGGGCATTCTGCTCGCCACCTTCACCCAGGCCGAGGGCCATGGGCAACATACCGATGATCATGGCCGACGCCGTCATCAGAACCGGACGGAAGCGGGTGAAGCCTGCCTCGAGCGATGCCGCCATCGAACCACCGCCATGCGACAGGCGTTCACGGGCGAAGCTGACCACCAGAATACTGTTGGCCGTCGCCACCCCCATGCACATGATGGCGCCGGTCAAGGCGGGCACCGACAGCGGCGTATGGGTGGTGAACAGCATCCAGACGATGCCCGCCAGCGCCGCCGGCAAGGCGGTGATGATGACGAAAGGATCGAGCCAGGACTGGAAGTTGACGACGATGATCAGGTAGATGAGCACGATGGCGCCGATCAGACCGAAGAGCAGTTCAGAGAAGGCGCTGTTCATCGTCTGTACCTGACCGAGCAGCGTCACCGTCGCACCCTTCGGCACGGCATGCCGGGTGGCCTTGATGATGCCATCGATGTCGCCGGCGACAGCACCAAGATCGCGACCCTGCGTCGCCGCATAGAGATCAAGCGACGGCTCGATGGCGTAGTGGGTCACCACCGCATTGGTGGTCGAGCGCCGGATATTGCCGAGGTTACCGAGCACTTCATCATGGAGGTTATGCGCGGTCACTGGCATGTTGACCAGCTTGTCGAGGCTGTCGAGGCTGTACTGCGGTGTCTGCGCCACGATCGGATAAGACACCCCGTTTTTCGGGTTGAGCCAGAACACCGGCGCCGTCTGCAAACTGCCGGCGAGCATCACCCCCAGGCTGTTGGTGACGTCGCGCTCGCTGATGCCCAATTGATCGGCGTGCGTACGATCGATGTCGACGTTGAATTGCGGCTCGTTCGTCGCCTGCTGCATACGCGCATCGACGACACCCGGAATGGCGCGCAGACGATTGAGCAAGTCACGGGTATAGGCCTCGTCAGCATCGGCGTTCGGTCCCACCACCTTGAGATCGATCGGCGCTGGCGAGCCAAAGTTGAGAATCTGGCTGATGATGTCGGCCGGCAAGAACGCAAAGTCGGTCCCCGGGAACTGCCGCGGCAACACGGTACGCAAGGTCTTGACGTAGGCCGCCGTCGGCGAATGGTCCTCTTTGAGGGTGATGTAGATGTCGCCATCTTGCGGGCCGATGGTGCCGGTATTGCTGTACGCCATGTTGATCCCGCTGACCGTCAGACCGATGTTGTCGACGATGGTATCGACCTGATTGGCCGGAATGACGCGGCGAATGGCGTTCTCGATGTGATCGAACTCGGCAGCGGTGTCTTCGATACGCGTCCCCACCGGGGCGCGCACGTGGATGTTGATCTGACCGGCGTCGACGTTGGGGAAGAAGTTGCGCCCAAGGAAGGGGATCAGCAGAAAAGACGCCAAGGTCGCGGCGAGGAAGCCGGCGATGAACAGACGCCGGTTGTTCAGCGCCATGGTCAGAAGCTTGTGGTAACGCGTACGGATGGACGAGAAACGACGCTCGAAGCCCGCCTGGAACATGACCAGCGGATGCGTCCAACCATGGCGTTTCTGCGGGCCATGCAGGCGGATGCCGCCTGACTCACCCGTCGGCAGTTCGCCCTCGCCGTGCGCGCGCAGGAGGTATTTCGCCATGGTCGGCACCAGGGTACGCGACAGGCAGAAGGAGGAGAACATGGCGAAGACCACCGACTCGGCCATGGGCACGAAGAGGTAGCCGGCCACCCCGGTCAGGAAGAACATCGGCACGAAGACGATACAGATGCACAGCAGGGAGACGAAAGCCGGCGTCACGATCTGCTCGGCGCCGTCGAGAATAGCGGTTTCCACTTCCTTGCCATGCTCGAGATGCCAGTTGATGTTCTCGATGGTCACCGTCGCGTCGTCGACGAGAATACCGACGGCCAGGGCCAAGCCGCCGAGGGTCATGACGTTCAAGGTCTGACCATTGGCGGCGAGGAGGGCGACGGCGGAAAGGATAGCGAGAGGAATCGAGGTGGCGATGATGACGGTCGAACGCCAGCTACCGAGAAAGAGCAGGATCATCAAGCTGGTCAGCACGGCGGCGATGACGCCTTCGCGGATGACGCTGCTCACCGCGCCCTTGACGAACATCGACTGGTCACCGAGCAGGGAGATCTTGAGCGAGGACGGCAAGGTCTCCTTCAGGCGCGGCAACAGTTTCTTGGCGCCTTCGATGACGTCGAGGGTCGAAGCCGAGCCGCTCTTCAACAGCGTCATCAAGATGGCGCGCGAACCATCGACGCGCACCTCGTTGGTCTGCGGCGGGAAACCGTCGCGGGCATGACCGACGTCACGCATGTAGATGGTGGCATTGCCCACCGACTTCACCGGCAGATTGTTGATCTCGTCGACGGTCTCGACGGCGTCATTGAGCTTGACCTGATACTCGAAGGTGCCGACCTTCATCGTACCGACTGGAATCACCTGGTTCTCGGCAGCGAGAGCGTCGCTGACGTCCTGCGCCGACAGGCCCTTGGACTGCAGGGCGCGCGGGTTCAAGTCGATCTGCACCTGGCGCACCTTGCCGCCATAAGGAGAAGGCACGGCAGAGCCGGGCACCGTCGCCAGCTGCGGACGGATGAAGTTCTGCCCGATGTCGAAGATTTTCTGCTCACTGACCCGCTTACTCGACAAAGCCAGCTGCAAGATGGGCACGGTGGAGGCGTTGTAGTTCAAGATCAAAGGCGGCGTGATGCCAGGCGGCATCTGCTTGAGCACCGTCTGCGACAGCGAAGTCACCTGCGCCGTGGCGGTACGAATATCGACCGTGGGCTGGAAAAAGATCTTCACCACGCCATAACCGACCAGCGACTCACTCTCGATATGCTCGATGTCGTTGACGGTCGAGCTGAGGCCGCGCTCGTAATAGTAAATGACGCGCCCAGCCATATCATCCGGTGGCAATCCATTGTAGGACCAGACCACGGCGATGACCGGGATCTTGATATCCGGAAAGATATCGGTAGGAGTACGCAGGGCAGCCATCACCCCAAAAATGATGATAAAGATGGCCAAAACGACGAAAGTATAAGGTTTTTTGAGCGCAACCTTGACGAACCAGATCATGCACGACGCTCCCAGATGGATTCAGAGATCTTGTCCCACACTCGGGCCACGATCTCCAGCGCGGCATTCTATGCGCGCCGCAGCCCTCACTCCAGTGATACTAAGTTTAGATTTCATCACGATGGCAGATCCCCCTCAAGCTTCGATGGCGTCGCCACGTTGCCGATAGACACTCGGCGGCATACCGCTCCAATGGCGAAAGGCGCGCGAGAAATTGGCTGGATTAGCATAGCCGAGCAGATGCGCGATCTCCTCCAGGCGCAGTTCCGTGCGTAAAAGCAGGCGGTGCGCCTCCTGCAGCCGCACCGCATCAAGCAGAGCCTGATACGTCTGCCCTTCTTCCTGCAGGCGTCGCTTCAGCGTTCGCGCTGACAGCAGAAGCCGCTGTGCTGCCGTCTCGAGATCGGGATAATCCCCGCGCCGCCCCTGCAACAAAAGACGCAAACGCTCCACCGTCGAGTGGCGTGTATTGAAGACACTCATTTCGCGCTCGCAACGCAGGATCGCCGTCTCTGCAGCGACGCGGTCGGCCATGGGCAGGGGATGCGTCAGGGCCTGCGCCGGCAGACTGAAGACGATGCGCGTCTGATTGAAGCGAAAGCACGGCAGACGTTGTCGCCAGGCGTCATGATAGGCCGGCTCCGGCCAATCGAGATCGACCTGCGGCAGAAACTCGCCATCAAACAGACGGACGGCACGCGTCAACCCGACGAGCAGACTCTCGAAACTGAAACGGCGCAGCGGCCCAAGATCAAAACGCTCACTGAACAACACTTGCAGGCGATCGCCCGCAAGATGATGCGTCATGTGCAAGGCCATCGAACGCAGGGGCAAAAAGCGCTCGGCGATGCTCAAGGCCTGGGCGAGCGAGGCGCTGGCCAGCAGCGCCTGCCCGAGATCACCGTGCGAGGTCAGGCTCATCCGCCAACCCATCTCATAGCCGAGGGCGGGATTGTGCGTGAGCTCACCGGCGCGCACCACCAGCTGCGCGAACTGAAAGGGCGAGATGCGCGCGTCGACGTCCTCCAGGGCCGTAGCAGTGATGCCCGTCGACTCCAGCGCTTGACCGGCGCTGATACCGTGCTCGTCGAGAACCTCGAGCAAAAGTCGCGGATAGGCGACCGGTACCACCAAACGCTTCAAGTCAGGAAGTTCTCTCATCACGGTTCACGCTGGCCCGATTCGACATCTATCTTGGCACATCATCGCCTCACCCGAAAGGGAAAGACGACACATACTGCATCAAGATCGCCCCAGGAGATGAAGCCATGCCCACATCGATCCACATCGTCAACACCGACGTCGCCGACATTCCGGTGCGCCGCATGGATTTCACCTTCGACGCCGACATTGCGCACCTGTGGTTCGGTGGCGACGCCTTTCGCACCGCACTGCTTTCAGCCCTGTCCTGCACCTTCCCGGAAGGCGAGCGCATGTTCATGCGCGCCGTCCGCCACTTTCAGGAAGGGGTGACGTCCCCCGAGCTGCTGCTGCGTATCCGCGCCTTCATCGGCCAGGAAGCCAACCACGGCAAGGAGCATGAATCCTTCAACGCCTTTTTGGCGAGCAAAGGTCTGCCGACGGCAGCGATCGAAGCCTTCGTCCGCCAGGGCATCGCCAAGGAAGAGTCCTGGCTCTCCCCCGCACGCATGCTCGCCAAGACCTGCGCCCTGGAGCATTTCACCGCCTTGTTCGCTGAACGCGTTCTGAGCCATCCGGAATTGCTCGCCGACATGGACGAGCGTCTGCGCCCTCTCTGGCTGTGGCACGCCATCGAGGAGAGTGAGCACAAGTCGGTGGCTTTTGACGTCTACCAGGACCAGGTCGGCAGCTACTGGATACGCTGCAGCGAGATGCTGTTCACCACCTTGCTTTTCACCTTCTTCACCACCTTGCACACCCGCCAGGTGCTCGCCAGCCTGCCTGCCCAGGCCCCTGGCCGCGGCTGGCGCCACGGACTACAAAGCCTGCTCGGCAAAAAGGGCTTCCTACGCGGCATGCTGCCGCGCTACCTCGACTACTTCCGTCCCGGCTTCCATCCGCAGCAACACGACACCAGCGACTTGCGCGCCCGCGGCCTGGCCATGCTCGCCGCCGAGCCAAGCCGTCAACGCGCAGCCGCCTGAAGACCGGCGCTCAGACGCGCGAGCAGCGCATCCTTGTCTTGCCAGAGCTGGTTCACCCAGGACTGAAATTTCTGCCGGAAGACCGGATCGTTCTCGTAATCGCCGACGATGAGCTCCACCGGCAGCTCCTTGGACTCGACGTGGACGACGATCTGCTCGATGCGCCCGGTGACGAAGTCCCAGAACGAATGCCGCGTTCCCGGATAATAGATGGTGACGTCAAGAAGGCTGTGCATCTGCTCGCCCATGGCCGAGAGCACGAAGGAGGAGCCGCCGGCGCGCGGCTTGAGCAGATGCTGATACGGGGAAGCCTGGGCGTCATGCTTGTCTTGGGTAAAGCGCGTTCCTTCCATGAAATTGACCACCGACACCGGCACATGCCGGAATTTCTCGCAAGCCTTGCGCGTCGCCTCGAGGTCCTTGCCCGCCATCTCCGGATGGGCTTGCAGGTACTCGCGCGAAAATCGCTGCATGAAAGGAAAATCCAGGGCCCACCAAGCCATGCCCATGAAAGGCACCCAGATCAGCTCCTGCTTGAGAAAGAACTTGAGCATGGGGATGCGACGGTTGAACACCCGCTGCAGAACCAGAATGTCGCTCCAACTCTGATGATTGCTGGTGACGAAATACCAGCCGTCGTGCTTTAGATCCGCCACCCCGTCGACCTGCCAGCGCGTCGACTGCGTCTGGCGCTGCAGAAAATTATTGCATCCCATCCATAGCTCGGCGATGGCGATCAACACCTGCGTCATGCCGCGCCGCCAAGAGCTCAGCGGCAGGAGAAATTTGAACAGCGACGCCAGCATGAGAAGGGGCACCCAGACCATGGTGTGCAGCCCCATCCCCACACAGACCACGCCCCCTTTCACGGAGGGCGGTAAAAACTTCAGCATGATCAATACACTCGCCGTTCTTCGATGACTAATTGTACAAGTGTATAATTATTTTGTCATGCACGGCGGTCGCCGAGACAGATACGCTCGGCGAGAGCGTCGCCGTCGATGTCCCAGCGTTGTTCGCAAAAAAAGTCCGTCGCCCCCTGCCAGAGCAGAGCGCTGGAGCGGGTGCCATAGGCGGGCGACACGATAAAAGCCGCCGCTAGCAGCCTTTCCATGGCGAGAGCGATGCCGGTGTCGGGCAGCAGTTCATCGGGGTAGACCTGCCGGTCCTGCAGCCATGACCATCCCAGCTCTGGCGCCTGCGCCAGATCACGCCGCAAGCGCTCTCGCAGGGTGAGCAGCTTCGGCCAGGGCGTATCGAGGCCGGCGTTGCTCAGACCATAGATCCCCGCCGGCAGATCCAGGCGCAGCGGATGTCGATTGGAGACGTAATGCATCTGTGCGCCGTCGCGCAAAAGCAAGTTGAACCCGGCGTAACGATCAGCGCAGCGCATGACCTGATCGATATAATCGACGGCGCTCATGCCTGACTGGAGATAGTCGCTCACCAGCAGGCCGCGACTACGTTCTCCGGCAGGCAACCCAGGTTCTCGCACATTGGTCAGAGCTGCCATGCGCCCACCTGCTGCCCGCCCCAGCCAGCTACCGCCCGCCTGCAGATCGCTGCCCGCCCAGATTCCCGTCTCCGGCCAAACGTGCAAGGGTGCGGTGGGCCGCGCATGCCACTCATCGCGGTTGGCGAGGAGAAGGAGGTCGCAGCGCGGATCGACACGCCAGGCCCAGGCCATCAGACACATCTTTTGCCTCCTTTTCTTTACTTCCATCGCTCAGGCTCGATGCTACAATAGCCGCTCATCGTAGAGGAGTCTTCACCCATGCTGGTCTACCCGCAGATCGACCCGATCGCCGTCTCTCTGGGGCCGGTACGCATCCACTGGTATGGCCTCATGTATCTGTGCGGGTTCGCCTGCGCCTGGACGCTCGGTTCCTGGCGCGCACGCCAGGCCAACTCCGGCTGGAGCAGCGAAGCGGTGGGCGATGTCATCTTCTATGCCGCCCTCGGCGTCATCCTCGGCGGCCGTCTCGGCTACGTCATTTTTTATGAGCCGGCGCGCGCCATCGCCGATCCGCTTTGGATCCTGCAAGTGTGGACCGGCGGCATGAGCTTCCACGGCGGCATGCTCGGCGTCTTTCTCGCCATGTGGCTGTTCGCGCATCAGACCGGGCGCAGATTTTTCCAGATCACCGACTTCATCGCCCCGCTGGTGCCGCCAGGCCTGTTCTTCGGACGCATCGGCAACTTCATCGGCGGCGAGCTGTGGGGACGCCCGGTGAGCGACCCATCCCTCCCCTGGGCGATGATCTATCGTCACGTCGACAATCTGCCGCGTCATCCCTCCGAGATCTATGAAGCCCTGTGCGAAGGCCTCCTGCTCTTCACCGTACTCTGGCTGTTCTCGGCGAAGCCGCGCCCGCGCATGGCCGTGTCCGGTCTCTTTCTCATCGGTTATGGCCTCGCCCGCTTCAGCATGGAGTTCTTCCGTGAGCCGGACGCCGATCAGGGTTATATCCTCTTCGGCTGGATGACCAAGGGACAGATGCTGTCGGCACCGATGGTCGCCCTCGGTGTGCTGATCCTCTTCTTCGCCTATCGCCGTCAGGAACGCGCGTGAAAGCCTATCTCGATCTGATGCACAAGATCCGCCAGGAAGGACGCTGGCGCGAGGATCGCACTGGTACCGGCACGTGGTCGATCTTTGGCCACCAGATGCGCTTCGACCTAAGTCAGGGCTTCCCCCTGGTCACCACCAAGAAGGTCCATCTCAAATCCATCCTGCACGAGCTGCTGTGGTTTCTGCGCGGCTCGACCAATGTCCGGGAGTTGCAGGAGGTGGGCGTCAGCATCTGGGATGAATGGGCCGATGAATACGGTGATCTCGGCCCGGTCTATGGTTACCAGTGGCGCTCCTGGCCGACTCCGGCGGGCGGTCATATCGACCAGATCCAGCAGCTCATCGACGAACTGCGTCGCAACCCACACTCGCGCCGCCTGCTCGTCTCGGCCTGGAATGTCGCCGATCTGCCGCGCATGGCGCTGGCCCCCTGCCATCTGCTCTTCCAGTTCTACGTCAGCGACGGCGAGCTCTCCTGTCAGCTCTATCAGCGCAGCGCCGACGTTTTCCTCGGCCTGCCCTTCAACATCGCCAGCTACGCTCTGCTCACCATGATGCTGGCGCAGGTCTGCGATCTGCGTCCAGGCGAGTTCATCTGGACCGGTGGCGACTGCCATCTCTACAGCAACCACGTCGAACAGGCCGACCTGCAACTGTCGCGCGCGCCACTGCCGCTACCGCGCCTGCAGATCAACCCCCTGATCCGTGACCTCGACGCCTTCCGCTACGAGGACTTCACCCTGCTCGACTATCAGTGTCACGCAGCGATCAAGGCGAAGGTGGCGGTATGAGACTGGGTCTGATCGCCGCCATGGCGCGCCATGGCGTCATCGGCCGCGGCCAGACCCTGCCCTGGCATCTGCCGGAAGATCTCGCCTGGTTCAAGGCCCAGACCCTGGGCAAACCCATGCTCATGGGACACAACACGTTTCTATCGCTCGGGCGGGTGCTGCCGGGACGCGAACACATCGTCCTCAGCCGTCAAGTGCAGCCGACAGCGCCGGCGCACGTCCACTTCGTGCCTGACTGGCGCAGCGCCGTCGCTCTGGCGGCGACGCTGACCGACGCCGAGGCCATGGTCATCGGCGGCCGCCAGATCTACAGCCTGGCCCTGCCGGAAGTGAGTCGCCTCTATCTCACCGAGATCGCCATCGACGCCAGCGGCGATGTGTTTTTCCCCGATTGGCCACGCGATCAGTTTCGCGAGTGCGAACGCCATGCTGAGCGCTCAGGGAACGGCATCGATTACGCCACGGTCATCTACGAACGCCGCACCTGAGCGTGCCTTCGCATCGCCTCAGGCCGAGCCCTTGCGGCGATGACTGATCAGGGTTCCCATGCCCTCGTCGGTGAAGACCTCGAGCAAGGTGGCGTGTGCCACGCGTCCATCGAAGATGTGCGCGCTGTTGACACCGTTCTTGACGGCGCTGAGGGCGCACTCGATCTTCGGCAACATGCCACCATAGATCGTGCCGTCGGCGATGAGCGCGTCGACATCGCTGGTCGTCAGGCCGGTGAGGATCTTCTTGTTCTTGTCGAGCACACCAGGAATGTTGGTCGCCAGAATGAGTTTCTCCGCCTGCAGGGCCTCGGCGACCTTACCAGCGACGAGATCGGCGTTGATGTTGTAGGACTCGCCGGCGTCGCCGACCCCGACCGGGGCGATGACCGGAATGAAATCGCTCTGCAGGAGCAGTTCCAAGACGTCGGTCTTCACCCCCACCACCTCGCCGACATGGCCGAGGTCGATGGCGCGCACGCTGCCGTCGCCCTGCGTCTCCTGCATCAGCATCTTGCGCGCCCTGAGCAGGTTGGCGTCTTTGCCGGTCAAGCCAATGGCGCGGCCGCCATTCTGGTTGATGCGATTGACGATGGCTTTGTTCACCTTGCCGCCGAGGACCATCTCGACCACATCCATGGTCTCGGCATCGGTGACGCGCATGCCGGCGATGAACTGCGACACCTTGCCGATGCGCTCGAGCATCTCGGCGATCTGCGGGCCGCCGCCGTGGACCACCACGGGATTGATGCCGACCGTCTTGAGCAGGACGATGTCACGCGCGAAGGCGTCTTCCGTCTCGTCGCCGGTCATCGCGTTGCCACCATACTTGACCACCACGGTCTTGCCGGCGAAACGCTGGATATAAGGCAAGGCCTCGGTCAGGACACGCGCGACATCGAGGGCCGCGGTCGGGTTCATCGTCATCATCCTGGCTCCCATCAGAAAGGCAGAGAGAGTTGCGGCGCCACCTGCTGCAAAAGCGCGTGGAAGCGTTGACAGATCTGCGCCAAATCGGCATCGGTGTGCCCTTCAAAGCGGGCCACCAGCATGGGTGTGGTATTGGAAGCGCGTATCAGGCCCCAGCCATTGCTGAAGTCGACACGCAGGCCGTCGAGCGTGCTGACCGTGCCATCGGGAAAATTCGCCTGCGCCTTGAGGCGTTCGACGAGCGTGAATTTATCGGCGTCGCTGACGGCGATGTTGAGCTCCGGCGTCGTGGCGTTTTCTGGAAATTCAGCGAAGACGCTGTCAGCGTCGGCCATCTCCAGCGACAGGATCTCGAGCAGGCGCACCGCCGCATACAAGCCGTCGTCAAAACCATACCAGCGATCGTTGAAAAAGAGGTGGCCACTCATCTCGCCAGCCAGAGCCGCCTGCGTCTCCTTCAGCTGCGCCTTGATGAAAGAATGACCGGTGCGGCACATCAGCGGCCGACCGCCGTGGGCAGCGATGAGGCTGCGCAGATCGCGCGTGCACTTGACGTCGAAAATGATGTCGGCGCCAGGGTGGCTGAGCAGCACATGCTTGGCGAAGAGCATCATCAGGCGATCCGGATAGATGATCTTGCCCTGCGGCGTCACCACGCCGAGACGATCGCCATCACCATCGAAAGCGACACCGATGTCGGCATGCTCGCGCGCGACGGCGGCGATGAGATCGGCGAGGTTCTCCGGTTTCGACGGATCCGGGTGATGGCCGGGAAAATTGCCGTCGATGTCGGTGAACAGCGGCACGATCTCGCAGCCGAGCGCGCGCAACAGGCGCGGAGCGATCTCGCCGGTGACGCCATGCCCACAGTCGACCACCACCTTGAGCGGGCGGGCGAGCGCGACGTCGCCGACGATGCGCTCGATATAGGCTTTGGTGATCGTGCGCTGCTGCACCTTGCCCTGCCCCTGGCTGAGACGACCATCACGGATTCGATGATAGAGGTCGGTGATCGCCTCTCCCGACAGGGTATCGCCGGCGATGACGATCTTGAGGCCGTTGTAATCAGGCGGATTATGGCTGCCGGTGAGCATGACGCCGGAAGAGAACCCGAGGGTCTTGGTGGCAAAATAGAGCACCGGCGTCGGCACTTGGCCGATATCGATGACGTCGACACCGGCGGCGGTCAGCCCTTGTATCAGGGCCTGACTGAGTTCTGGACCGGAGAGGCGTCCATCGCGCGCCACGATCACCGTCGTCTCGCCACGCGCGCGCGCTTCGCTGGCGATGGCGCGACCGATCCATTGCACGGAAGCGGCGGTGAGACCCTGGCCGACGACGCCACGGATGTCGTAGGCACGAAAAATCCCCGCATCGATGGCGACGTTCGCCGTCTCCTCGGCGACCTCGGCCTGCGGCAGGGGGCGCGCATGGTGCAGGAGCGACAGGTCTTCATCGTGCATCGGAATATCTCCAAGGGCGGGATCGGAAATCGTCTGTACCGGCTCGCGCGCAGACGCCGGTGTCGCCGGTGTCGCCGGCTGACGCCGCCACAGACCGATGATCTCAGCCAGCTTGCCGCTCAACTCGGCGAGGGCGGGGAAACGAAAGCGCCACTCGCCCTGACGCTGACCATGCAGCTGGGCGTCGACGACGACAGAAACCAGATCGATATCTTCCTGCAGATCAGCCTGCCAGCGATGCCCCCAATAGACGACGCAAAGGCCGAGCAGCACCATCTGCAGGCATAACAAGAGCAGCCACAGGCCGTTCAACCCCTCGCCCGGCGTGGTGGCGGCGGCGGTGAACTCGAGCCAGATATTGGGTTGCAGACTCTGCAGGCGCTGCGATTTGCCGGCGAGTTTCGGCGCACCTGCCGCCAGCGCCTGCACCGCGGCGTCGCGCGCCACCTTTTCCATGAGGACGACGCGGCCATCGCTCGCCGGCAGACCCATGAACAGGTGCACGAAATCACCGACGTTGAAGGCGGCGCAGAGCACCCCCTGGATATGCCCGCTGGCGTCCTGGATGGCTTGCACGATGTTGAGATCGTGGTGTCCCTGGACGACGCTGAGTTCCGGATAGGGGTGGCCGCCGGCGAACACCTGATTGATCAGGTCCTCGGTACTAAAAGACAGCCCGGCGCCGAGACCCAGCGCGCGGAAATTGAGCGGCAAGATCTCAAAATGATCCAAGCCTGGATGATCGCGCATCACCTGCTGCGATGCCGCGGCCAGCGCGTTGGCATCGCCTGTCTGCACCAAAGTGGTGAATTCGGGGCGATTGAGTTTGCGCAGATCGAGGTCGTGCGAGCGCAGCATGACATTGGTGAGATCGAGATAATGTCGGGCATAGATCTGTGCGAAGCGGGCGCTGACATGCTCGCCCGGCACCACCACCGCCACCTGGTAGAACATCAGGTCGAGCGCTAGGCTGATCAGGGCCATGGCCGCCAGCAAGGTCACCTGCCGACCCACCAGAAAACGCCAATCGGTCGCGGCGGGCGCGCTCGAACGCTTGAACATCTTCATGATTTCTCCTCGCTGCTCAATGCCGACCCGAGTGCCCGAAACCACCCATACCACGCGCGCTGGGAGCGAATTCCGCTACCACCTCAAAGCTCATCTGATAGACCGGCACCAGCACCATCTGGGCGATACGCTCACCCGGTGCGATGACGAAACTATCCTGACCGCGATTCCAGCATGACACCATGAGCTCACCCTGGTAATCGGAGTCGATCAGACCGACGAGATTACCGAGGACGATGCCGTGCTTGTGCCCAAGGCCGGAGCGCGGCAGGATCAGAGCAGCATAGTGGGGATCGGCGATGTACACCGCCAGTCCCGTCGGCAGCAGCGCCGTCGCGCCAGGACTCAGGCTGATCGGTTCGACGATACAGGCGCGCAGATCGAGACCGGCCGACCCCTCGGTGGCGTAGGTCGGCAGGGGGAAATCCTGTCCGAGCATGGGATTGACCACTTTCACCTGTACCTTGATGCTCATCTTTTATCGCTCCGCCAGACATCCACGATCGTGTCCACCAACTGCCCGGCAATCTGCGTCTTGCTGGCACGCGCCAGCTCGCGTCGACCGCCTTGCCACAACACCACCAGCGCATTGTCATCGGCGGCAAAGCCGATGTCGGTGCGCGACACATCATTGCAGGCGATCATGTCAAGACGCTTGGCCTGCAATTTGGCGAGGGCGTAGTTCTCGACGTCGTGGGTCTCGGCCGCAAAACCCACCACCCAGGGACGCAGCGGCTGCGCCGCCACCGTCGCCAGAATGTCCGGCGTCGGCTCGAGCTCGAGTCGCCAGAGCGACTCCTGACGTTCGCTCTTCTTCAGCTTGCGCTCAGCCACGACGCGCGCCCGATAGTCTGCCACAGCGGCACAAGCGACGAACAGCTGACACGATGCGACGCGCGCCAACACCGCTTGCAGCATCTCCTCGGCGCTGACCACCGCGATGGTGGTGACGGCGGCAGGAGGCGGCAAGGCCACCGGGCCACTGATCAAGGTGACCTGGGCACCGCGCGCGGCGAAGGCCGCCGCCAGGGCATAGCCCATCTTGCCGGAAGAATGGTTGCTGATATAGCGCACCGGGTCGATGGCCTCGCGCGTCGGACCGGCGGTCATCAGAACGTTGACGCCCTGCAGATCGCCGCCGTTCAGAGCCGCGATCATCCGCTGCACGAGGTCCTGCGGCTCGCACATGCGTCCCGGACCGACGTCACCGCAAGCTTGTTCGCCCGCCTCCGGCCCCCAGCACAGGACCCCGTCCTCGCACAGGCGCTGGACATTGCGCTGCGTCGCCGCGGCGCGCCACATCTGCTGGTTCATGGCTGGGGCCACCGCTTTCAGCGCCGGACTGGCCAGCCACAAGGTGCTCACCAGATCATCGGCGAGACCGTGCGCCAAGCGCGCCAGCGTCGACGCCGTCGCCGGTGCCAGCAGGATGATCTCGGCCCAGCGCGCCAGCTCGATATGGCCCATGCCCTGCTCGGCGGCGCTGTCGAAGATCTCGCAGCGCACCGCCTCTCCCGATAGGGCCTGCAAGGTGGTGGCGCTGATGAACTGCTGCGCCCGCGCCGTCATCACGACGCGAACGGCTGCGCCCTCAGCGCGCAACCGGCGCACCAGATCGGCGGCTTTGTAGGCGGCGATACCGCCGCTGACGGCCAGCAATACACGTCGTCCCGCCAGTCCTTGCACCTCAGGCCCCCGTCATCATGATTCGGTCATCGCCGCAAAGATAACATAGGCGGCCCCGGCCTGTGCAGAAGGAAGGCGACGATGGCGATTCACGATTGGCCCGCGGCTGAACGTCCGCGCGAAAAACTGCTGCAACGCGGCGCTGCTGCGCTCTCCGACGCTGAACTGTTGGCCATCTTTCTGCGCTGCGGTCAGCGTGGACACAGCGCCGTCGATCGTGGCCGCCAGGTGCTGCAGCACTTCGGCGACCTCAGGCATCTGCTCGGCGCCGGTTATCGCGACTTCGTCGCCCTGCCCGGCCTCGGCGCTTCGGCCTACTGCCAGTTGCACGCCGCCCTCGAACTCGGTCAGCGCCACCTGCACGCCATCGTCCAGCGTCAGGGCGTGCTGCACGACCCGAATAGCACGCGCGCCTATCTCACGCACTGGTTGCGCGAGCGGCCACATGAGGTCTTCGCCTGTCTGTTTCTCGACAGCCAGCACCGCATCATCGCCAGCCGCGAACTCTTTCATGGCACCATCGACAGCGCCAGCGTTCACCCGCGCGAGATCGTGCGCCAAGCGCTGCAGGACAACGCCGCCGCCGTCATCCTCGCTCACAACCATCCTTCCGGAGTGGCTGAGCCTTCCATGGCCGACCGCCAGATCACCCAGCTGGTGCAAAAAGCGCTCGCCCTCATCGACGTGCGCGTCCTCGACCACATCGTCATCGGCGGTGGCTACGCCGTCTCGCTGGCCGAGCGCGGCTGGATGACGGCGCCTTAGAAGATGCGCGCCAGCAGCATCAACAGGTGCTGCCACAGGCGCTTGAAGAAGCCCGCCTCGGCGTCGGCCTGCATCACCACCAGCGGCTGTTCGCCGACCACCTGGCCATCGACGCTGCACACCACCTTGCCCGCCACCTGACCGATGTGCAGGGGCGCTTGCAGGCGCGGGGCGAGCACGAGATTGGCCTTGAGTTGCGACTGCGCACCGCGCGGCAGGGTCAAGGCGAGATCCTGAGCCAGGCCGAGGGACACGCTGTCCTGCTGACCGAACCAGACGTGCGCCCGCGCCAAGACGTCGCCACGGTGATAGGGCGTGACGCTTTCATAGGCGCTGAAAGCCCAGTTGAGCAAGGCGCGCGGCTGGTCGGCGCGCTCCTGCATGCTCTTGGCGCCGAGCACGACGACGATCAGACGCATGCCGTGGCGATGCGCCGAAGCGACGAGGGAATAGCCGGAAGCCTCGGTATGTCCGGTTTTTAGGCCATCGACGCTGGGATCGGTGTAGAGCAGGGCATTGCGGTTGCCCTGCGTGTGTCCCTGCCAACTGAACTCGCGCTCGGCGTAGATGCCGTAATAGGACGGATTATCGTGCAGGATGTGATGCGTCAGGATCGCCAGATCGCGCGCCGAGGAGTAGTGCTGCGGATCCGGCAGACCCGAAGCGTTCATGTAGTGGGTGTTGTGCAGACCGAGTTGCGCCGCTGTGTGATTCATGATGTCGGCGAAGGCGGTCTCGGTCCCGGCCATGAACTCGGCGATCGCCGTGCAGGCATCATTGGCAGAAACGATGATGATGCCGCGCAACAGATCGATGACGCGCGCCTGACCGTGCACCGGCAGAAACATCGTCGATTCTTCGTTGCTGCCATGCCGCCAGGCGGTCGCCGACACCGGCACTTCATCGTTTTCGTGCAGACGCCCTTCAATCAGGGCGCGCTCGACGATATAGCTGGTCATCAGCTTGGTCAGGCTGGCCGGACCGAGACGGGTGTCCGGGTTCTTCGCCGCCAGAATGGCGCCGCTGCTGTCGTCCATCACCAGATAAGCATTGTCGTCGAGTGCCGGAGCCGGTGGCACATACGCCGCCTGCGCCAACCCACTGCCCAGCAGGCTGAGCACCACTGCGATCCGCTGCATCGCCTTCATCATCCATCTCCCTCGCATCATGTCGGCCACCCGCCTAGCGACGGGCGCCAGCATTCTACCACCGACAGAGCGAGTGCCTCGCCATCCCGGCGATAAAATTCATGCCGCAATGACTCCCGCTGGTCGCTCTTTCGCAGGGATGCGCGCAATGCATTTTGGCTGCGACCGATTTGCTCTGACCTGCCATCGCCGTTCGGCTTGGGCGCCTGACCAACACGCAAAGGCATCGAGACGACCTCATGGTGTCCCGGCAATACTACGCTGCCTTGCGATGCTTCCTCTCCACGCAGGGCGTGGCTGGTCCTTGCAGTCCGCGCGTTTTCACCCTAGGATTTTCAGGTGGCCCACCGCCTGAAGTTCTCCGCAGGAGTCGCAGACCATGCAAAGACGCCAACTCGGCCACAACGGCCCAGAGATTTCCGCCCTCGGCCTCGGCTGCATGGGCATGAGCGAGTTCTACGGCCCGTCCGACGAGGCCACGTCGGTGGCCACCATCCAGCGTGCGCTCGGCCTGGGTCTGAACTTCCTCGACACTGCCGACATGTACGGCGCCGGGCACAACGAGGAACTGGTCGGGCGCGCTGTCCGCGATTGCCGCTCGCAGGTCGTGCTGGCGACCAAGTTCGGGAACATGCGCGGGCCGAACCGCGAATTCATCGGCGTCAACGGCAGGCCCGAGTACGTGCACCAGGCCTGCGCTGCCAGCCTCAAGCGCCTGGGGGTCGACCACATCGACCTGTACTACCAGCACCGCGTCGACCCCGAGGTGCCGATCGAGGACACCGTGGGAGCGATGGCCGAGCTGGTGCGCGCCGGCAAGGTGCGCTGGCTGGGGTTGTCGGAAGCGGCACCGGAGACGATCCGTCGCGCGCACAAGGTGCACCCGATCAGCGCGCTGCAGACTGAATATTCGCTATGGAGCCGGGATCCCGAGGGCGAATTGCTGGATACCGTTCGTGAGCTGGGGATCGCCTTCGTTCCCTACAGCCCGCTAGGGCGCGGCTTCCTGACCGGCAGCATCCGCAGGCTCGACGACCTCGCGGCCAACGACTGGCGGCGCCACAATCCCCGCTTTCAGGGCGAGGCCTTCGCCGCCAACGTGCGCCTGGCCGATACCGTGCAGACGATGGCTGCGGCGCGTGGCTGCACGCCGGCACAACTGGCGCTGGCCTGGCTTCTCGCGCAAGGACCGGACATCATTCCCATTCCCGGCACCCGCAGCATCGCACGCCTCGAGGAGAACCTGGGTGCATTGGAGCTCAAGCTCGACGCGGCCGAGCTGGCGCGCCTCGACCGCGAACTGCCGCTGGGCGCCGCGCAGGGTACGCGCTACCCGGAAGCGGCGATGCGCGCGGTCAACCGCTGAGGCTGTGCCCGGGATGTTTCCGTGTGTCCCCGCCTTTGCAGTCGCTGCCTTGCCGGCCCGCGCTGCCTGCACCGGAACAGCCGACATCCCTGACACCCGGGAAAGCGGGAAAGCGGGCGCACGCTGCCCTGCGCCGGCGGAATCGATCATCGCAAATATCGTGTAGACCTCATGTCGACGACATGAGCGGCCCATCAAGCCAGGCAACGCAAGGTCGATACGCCTGACTCAGGCTTGCGCCGTCTGCCAGGCCTCCTCGAGACAGGCGAGCATCTGCGGATGATGCAGGAGTTCCATATGGTGCAGACCGGGCAGGAGGCGACGCTGCAGATGCGGCGCACGCAGGGCGGCGGCGCCGGCGAGGTCCTGGGCGAGCGCCGAGCGCACCGGCACCAAGCCGTCACCCAGCCAGTTCGGCAGCCAGGCTCGTCCAGCGACACGAATCTGCGCTGCCACCAGCAGATGATGCGCCCGCTCCGGCAACTCGTGCTCATTGCTGCCGACGCAGCCGTGCCGCAAATCCTGGATGCCCTGGCTGCGCACCGCTCCCAGGCGCATCAGCGGCGCACTCCAGGGGGTGAGGGCGAACAAGCGATTGCTCTGTTCGCCGAGGCGCTCCAGCGGCGCGCCGCGATGCGGGCTGCCGAGATAGACGGCGAGACGCAGGGCCGGTAACCAGGCCGGCGCCGTCGTTGTCGCATAAGCGGCACGCATGAGCAGGCCGCCCATGCTATGTCCGACCAGGACGAGCCGGCGTGGCGTCAGCTGACTCAGCTGCGCCGACAGCTGCCGGCCATTGTCAGCGATGGCGCGACCGCTGTTGTAGCGGAGGAAGGCGACACGATAGCCTTCCGCCTCGCGCTGCTCGATCCAGGACCGCAAGGTCGCCTGCTGCCAGGCGCGATCCGACATGCACAGCCCGTGCACGAACAGGATGACGCGTTGCGACTTGAGTTCGGCGAGCGACCACTCGCGCCCCTGACGATCGAGCCAGAGCATGGGCTGCGCCAAGGGGTGCTCGCTCACCTGCAGGTGATCGCCGACGACACCGTTGAGAGCGGCGTGCACGGCGCGCCAGCGACTGCCAGCGGCGGCGACCTGCGGCCACCGCCGTCCCCACTGCGCCAGCAACAGCAGCCCCCAACGCACCCAGCGATAGGGGCGTAGCGCCGCTGCCGGCGCCGTTTCAGGAGCGTCGACGACGCGGCAATGCACGGCCGCGACGACGTCGGTCACCCCGGCGCCGGCCTCGGCCAAAAGACCCGCCACCTGCGCCCCCTGTGCGAGCAGTGCCTTGGATTTGCTCAAGAGAACCTCTTCATTCAGTGAACATATGTTCGCTAATTAACACGCTTTCCCCCCCGCTGGCAAGCTCCAGCGACGGGCGACCTTGTCATCTGGGCCGTCGCCACGGCGACCACGACATGGCCCTTGGAAAACACTAACAAATCTTATATAATTGAAAAATGAACTATAACCGTGGCATCTATTTCCGCGGATCACAGCTTTTCATCTTCGCACTTCTCTTGCTGCTGACCGCCTGTACCCTGCCCCACCTGCCGACGCGCCAGGTACAGCGCCTCGACCTGAAAAAGATCCAAGCCGGACAACTCTTTGATGCAACCGCCTTGCACCAGGAGTGGCCCGGCCCGAGCTGGTGGCGACAGTTCGGCGACGCCCAGCTCGACCAGCTCATCGAGCAGGCGCTGCGACAGTCGCCATCCCTGCACAGCGCCGCCGCCCGGGTCAGCGCCGCCGCCGCTTTGGTCGGTGGTGAGCGTGCCGCCTTGCGCCCACAGCTGGATGCCGCCGTGCAACCTTCGTATGAGCACTTCACCGCCGATGAATTCATCCCGCCACCTTATGGTGGCAACACTTACTGGGACAACCAGGTCCTGCTCGAAAGCCGCTTCGATCTCGATCTTTGGGGCCGACACCACGCCCTCCTCGCCGCCGCCCTCGATCGTCTGCACGTCAGCACGGCGGAATCAGCGCAGGCGAGCCAGGTGCTGATCAGCACCATCCTCACCAGTTATCTGCGCTGGGCCCTCAACAAAGAGCGCACAGATTACCTCAACGCTTTGCTCGACACGCGCACCCAGCTTCTCGCCCTGGCCGAAAGAAGATGGCACGTCGGCCTCGGCACCGAGATCGAGGTGAATAGCGTCGCCGCCACCCTCCCGCCGGTGCAGAAGGCCCTCGCCCGCGCCCGCGCCGAAGACACGCGCCAGCGCGATCAGATCGCCCTGCTCTGCGGCCTGCCTCCCGCCGCTGGCGAGGCGCTCCATGCACCCACCCTGCACCTGAGCACCCTGCCGCTACCCGCCAGGATCCCGCTGCGCTGGCTCGGCCGCCGTCCCGACGTCATCGCGGCGCGCTGGCAGGTCGAGGCCGACGCCCAGGACATCGGCGCCGCCAAGGCCGCTTTCTATCCCGACATCAGTCTGAGCGCCCTCGTCGGTTATCAGGCCCTCGGCTTCTCCCAGCTCTTTTCCAACAGCGCCCATCTCTACGGCGTCCTGCCCGCCCTCTCCTTGCCGCTCTTCGATGGCGGCGCTCGCCAGGCGCATCTGAGCGCGGCGGCAGCACGGCGTGACGCCGACGTCGCCCACTACAATGACACCCTGTTGCGCGCCATGCAGGAAGCCTGCGATCACTGGGCGAGCCTGCAGAGTCTGCAGATGGAGCACGCCGCCGCCGTGCACGCCCTCGCCCTGGCGCGCCGGGAAGAGGATCTCGCCAGGCGCGGCCAGCGCGCCGGCCTCATCGCCGCCAGTCGCCCGATGCAGGCGACGAGCCGGCGGCTGCAACGCACCCAGGAGGTCGCCGATCTCGACTTCGCCAGCCTGCAAGAGCAGGTGCTGCTCATCCGCGCCCTCGGCGGCATGCAGACCCAGGCGGCAGACCCGCATGAATGAGCCGACCCCTAGCCTGCGCTGGCTGTTCATCGGCAAGACCTTTCTCGCCGCCATCCTCGCCCTGTTCATCTCCTTCCGCCTGCAACTGGCAGCGCCGAGCACGGCCCTGGTCACCGTCTTCATCATCGCCCAGCCGCAGAGCGGACTGATCATCGCCAAGGGCTTCTACCGCATCCTCGGCACCAGCGTCGGCTCTCTGATGAGCGTCCTGCTCATCGCCTTGTGCGCCCAAAACCCCACCCTGTTCCTGTGCGCGCTCAGCCTCTGGGTGGGTCTTTGCGTCGCCGGCGCCGCCTGGTTTCGTGATTTCCAAGCCTACGCCTTCATGCTCGCCGGCTACACCGCCTGTCTGATCGGCTTTCCCGCCATTCAGAACCCCGACGCCACCTTTTCTCTGGCGATCAACAGGGTCAGCGAAATCTACATCGGCATCCTCTGCACCGCCATCGTCGGCGATGTGCTCTGGCCACAACGACTCACCCCGCAACTGGTGCAGCACGTCCGCCAGCAATACCGCGATCTGCTCGCCTTTTTGCAACAGGCGGTGGCGACACCGCTCGACCACTCCATCCAGGATGACGATGCGATCCATTTCGTCGTCCGCATCCTCGAGCTCGAACCCCTGCGCGCCGCGGCGATCTTTGAGGACCCACAGTCACGCCTGCGCAGCGATCGCCTGCGCCTGTTCAGCGCCGATTTCATGCGTCTGACCACCACCTTGCACACGCTGCAGCAGATGGGGCGGCGCATGCGCGCGCAAGGTCAGGCGGCGGCACTCGCGGCGCTGCGCCCGATCATCGACTCCCTGGCGCGCGAGATGAGTGTGCAGGGCCATATTCCGCAATGCGCCGCCGAAGCCAGTCCGTTGCTACGCCAGCTCGCCAGTTTTCGTCCCTGGCTGGCGCAACGCCTGCTCGATGCCGGCCAACGCCAGACGCTCAGCGCCGCCGAAGCGCAGGACTTCGCCGATGTCGGTGCCCTGTTGACGCGGCTGATCGACGAGCTCTTCGACCTCACTGCCACCTACGCCTCTTTGCTCGATCGCCGCCATCGCCCGACGCGACCGGCGCCGCGCCTCAACCTCTTCACCTCGCGTGGCGACGCTCTCGTCGCCGGCCTGCGCGCCGTCCTCACCATGCTCGCGCTCAACGCCTTCTGGATCGACACCGCCTGGCCACAAGGCGGTGGTGCCGCGACCATCGCTTGCGTCGCCTGCGCCCTGTTCGCGACGGCGCCGCAACCGCAGCGCGCCGTCCTGCAGATGGGGCTCGGTTTTGGCCTCGGCCTGATCGCCGCGACCTTGCTCAACCTCATCGTCCTGCCACAGCTCAGCGGGTTCGGTGGACTGGCGCTGGGGCTGTTTCCCTTCATCACCTTCGGCCTCTGGCTGGCGTCGCGACCGCGGAGTGCCGGTCTTGGCATCGCCTTCTGTATGATGCTGAGCAATGCCCTGCCAGTACAGAACCTCATGCACTATGACGGCGTCCTGCTGCTCAACAATGGATTGTCGCAACTGCTCGGACTGAGCGTCGCCGGCGTCGCCTTCTCGCTGCTACAGCGCTCACAGACAGCACAGCAAAGGCGCTACTACCTCAGGCATCTGCTCGCGCAGCTGGCCGAAGCCTGTCGCGGCCATCGCCGGCACCAGCCGCACCGCTTTGATGCGCGCACACGCGATCTTCTGCGCCTGATCCTACAGCGCTCGCCGACGCTGGTGCCGGAGCTGTTGCCACGCGCCTTGACGGTGCTCGAGCTCGGTGATGCCGTCATCGAAATGCGTCTGAAAGCCGACAGCGCGCAGGCGCGCGCCGCCTTGCGTCCGGCGCTGACGACACTCGCCGACGCACTGCAGCGGCCACGCCCAGAGGGCCGGCAACAGGCGACCCAGGCGCTCACCGCGCTGCTGCGCCAGCTCAGTGCCAGCGCGCCGGAAGATCTGACGCCGCTGCTCCCGGCCCTGCGCCGCGCCCTGCACATCCTCGCCGACACCCCCTGGCTCGGTGCCCCCGAGAAGAGCGACGCGTATGTGCAAGGAGAAGCTCATGCCGCCTGAAATCGCCATCCTGGGTATCTATGTCTCGCCCCTGCTACCCGATTTGCTGCTACTCAGCGCCGCCTACTGGGTTCTCGACACCCTGCTCGCACACTGGGGCTTGTACGAGCAGGTCTGGCATCCGTCTCTCTTTCGCCTGAGCTTGTTCATCGTTCTTTACGCCGCCCTCGGCCTCGCTCTTTTTGCCTCCCGCGGAATGCCATCATGAGCACGCTGCGCGGTCATCCGCCGCGACGGTCGGCCTATTTTTTCGTGAGGTTCCCATGCCACAATTGACCTGGGTCAGGATGGCCCTGACCCTCAGCCTCATGCTCCTAGCCGGCCTGCTCGGCCACCAGCTTTGGCAACGCTCCATGTACGCGCCCTGGACCCGCGACGGCCGCGTTCAAGCCGACGTCGTCCATGTCGCCACCGACGTCGCCGGTCTCGTCGACCTCGTCTTTGTGCATGACAATCAATTCGTCCGGCACGGCGATCGCCTGTTCCATATCGATGACCGCCGCTATCGCCTCGCCTTACAGCGGGCGCGCGCCAGCCTCGCCGAACGCCAGGCCGACCTGCGGCAAAAACGTGTCCAGGCGAGTCGCCGCGCTGAACTCGCCGGCAACGTCGTCTCGGCGGAAAACGCCAGCGATGCCGTGAGCGCCGTCGACACTGCCCTGGCGCGTCGTGACGCCGCCGTCGCCGCCGTCGCCCTGGCCCAGTTCAATCTCAAACGCACCACCGTGTACGCCCCGGTCACCGGCTATGTCAGCAACCTCAAGGTGCATCGCGGCGACTACGCCCAGGCCGGGCAGGCCCTGCTCGCCCTGATCGACAGCCATTCCTTCGCCGTTTACGGCTATTTTGAGGAAACCAAGATCCATCGCATCCACGTCGGCGACGCCGTCACCTTGCACCTGATGAGCGGTGACCCCGACCTGAGCGGTCACGTCGAGAGCATCGCGCGCGGCATCACCGACCGCGACAACAGCCAGGGGCAGGAGTTGCTGGCCAACGTCAATCCCACCTTCAGCTGGGTGCGTCTGGCGCAACGTATCCCGGTACGTGTGCTCATCGACCACCTGCCTGAAACGAGTTTTCTCGCCGCCGGCATGACCTGCACGGTCATCGTCCACCCACGCCAAGCGTCGTCGCGCCGCCCCTGAGGGCGGCAGCGATACGGGCGGCCGCGCTCAGGGCGCCAGCTCGTTCGCGATCTCCTCGCTCCACTGCAGCCAGGACTGTTCGATGGCGATGCCGAGGCGCAGGCTCAGCTCCGGATGATGGTAGCGCTGCCGGCGCTCGGCCGGCATGGCGGCGATCTGGCGCTGCAGCTCGAGATACGTCTGCAAAGTCTGGCGATGCTGCGCTTCCTGGCGCTGCAGCTCGCTGCGCAGGTGCGCGTTCGGCAGGCGCCGGCCACTGAAGAGCTTGACCAGCCAGGGGTCACGCAGGCGCATCGCCGCCGCCGGCTGCAGCAGCAGTCGACTCAGCTCAGCCTCACCATCGGTGTTGAGGCGATAGACCTTTTGATCCGGCCGCCCGTTCTGCGCCACCGTCTCACAATCGAGCCAGCCCGATTGCTGCAGGCTGTGCAACTCGCGATAGAGCTGCTGGTGCGTCGTGCTCCAGAAGAAACCGAGCGAGTGCCGAAAGCGCTGCAGCAGGGTGTAGCCGGAACCGGGCTCGAGATCGAGCAGGCCGAGGACGGCCAGACGCAGGGACATGGTGCTGACTCCAGCTTGACTATATGCAATTTATTGCATAGCTTGAACGACACTGCAAGCTGCGGAGCTCCATCATGTCGACATCCTCTCATCTGCGCACCGGCCGCCGTTACCGGCGACAGCGCCTGCAAGGCCCCTACGACGCCCTCATCATCGGCTCCGGCCTTGGCGGCTTGAGTTGCGCCGCGCTGCTCGCCGAGCTCGGCTGGAAAGTCGCCGTCTTCGAACAGCACTACACCGCCGGTGGCTACACCCATAGCTATGAGCGCGCCGGTTATGAGTGGGACGTCGGCCTGCACTACGTCGGCGACATGGGCGCCTCTACCCTGGCGCGTCGCTGTATGGACTTTCTGAGCGAAGGCCAGGTGCAGTGGCAAGCCATGGACGCCGACTATGACCACTTCGAGATCGGCGGCGAACACTACACCGCCATCGCCGGACGCCAGGCCTATCAACAGGAGCTGATCGCGCGTTTTCCCGGCGAAAGGCGCGCCATCGAGCGTTATTTCGTCCTCCTCGACCGGGTCGGGCGGGCGATGAGCGTCTATACCCTGACCCGCCTGCTCAAGCCCTGGCAGATGCGCCTGTGCTTGCCCGCCCTGCTGCGCCTGCTACCCGCTGGCTTTCGCCGCACGACGCGCGCTGTACTCGCCGAACTGACCGACAATGCGACGCTGATCGCCGTGCTAACCGCGCAATGGGGCGATCTCGGCCTGCCGCCGGGTGAATCGGCCTTCGTCATGCACGCCCTGATCGCCCGCCACTACCTGTATGGCGGCTACTATCCGGTCGGGGGAAGTTGGCGCATCGCTGCCAGCATGCTGCCGCGCATACGCCGGCATGGCGGCGAGGTCTTCACCTACGCCCGCGTCGAGCGCATCCTGGTGCGCGACGGCCGCGCCTATGGACTGCGCCTCGTCGACGGCGAGGAGATTGCAGCGCCACACATCATCTCGGCGGTGGGGGTGGGCAATACTTTTTCCCAACTCCTGCCGGACGCCATCGCACAACCCTATCGTGACCGCCTGCAACAGGTCCGGACGAGCAGCGCGCACGTCGGCCTGTATATCGGCTTGAAGGCCAGCGCCGCCGATCTCGAGCTGCCGCGCCGCAATCTGTGGATCTATCCAAGCACCGACTATGAAGGTGATCTGGCGCGTTTTCAGGCCGATCCCACGGCGCCATGGCCGGTGGTCTACATCTCCTTTCCCTCGGCCAAGGATCCCGACTATCTGCGCCGCCACCCCGGCACGGCGACGGTGGAGATCGTCGCTCCCGCCCCCTTCTCCTGGTTCGAGGCCTGGGATGGCAGTCGCTGGGGGCAGCGCGGCAGCGACTACGAAGCGTTGAAAACGCAGCTGCGCGACCGTCTCCTCGAAGTCCTGCTCGCACGCATGCCGCAGTTGCGCAAGCACATCGACCACGTCGAGGTGTCGACGCCGCTGTCGACGCAGCATTTCAATGCCTACCAGCGCGGCGAGCTCTATGGCATCGATCATGATCCGGCGCGCTTCGCGCAGAACTGGCTGAGCGCCGCCACCGAAATCCCCGGTCTGTGGCTGAGCGGTCAGGACATCCTCTCCTGCGGCGTGGTGGGGGCGATGATGAGCGGCGTGCTCACCGCCCAGGCCATCGCCGGACGACGTTTGTGGCCTATTATGAAAAACATTCTGCGCCCTGCGGCGATATGACAAGTTTCGAAAAAATTGTACTATCGTGCAAGAATTACATGGAGGCCGGTCCCATGCGCCGCTGCTTCGTCGCACTTTTGTTCCTACCCTTGATCAGCGCCTGCAGCCATCCTGCCGTGCCACATGCCCTGCCCAAGACCGTCGACACCATGGTCCTGCGCCCACATCCGAGCGCCGACAGCGAGGATCTCGCCGGTGAGATCCGCGCCCGTATCGAATCGCCGCTGAGCTTCCAGGTCGGCGGCCGCCTGCTCGAAAGACGCGTCCAGCTCGGCGACCACGTCACGCGCGGCGAAGTCCTCGCCACCCTCGACAGCCGTGATCTCGACTTGGCGGTGCAGTCGGCGGTGGCGCAGGAGGAGGCGACAGCGGCGCAGGTCACCCTGGCGCGCACCGACCTCGAGCGCGTCAGCCATCTGCTCGACCAGGGCTTCGTCTCAACCGCCGAGCGCGACCATCGCCGCGTCGCCCTCGACGCTGCCATCGCCGCCCAAAAGCAGGCGCAGAGCGAGCTCGCCCTGCGTCGCGACCAGCGCAACTACGCCCAGCTCACGGCGCCAGCCGCCGGCGTCATCACCCAGGTCAGTGGCGACGTCGGACAAGTCATGGCGGCGGGTGAGCCCTTGCTGCGTCTGGCCCAGGACGGTCGTCGCGAAGTCGCCGTCGTTCTGCCCGAAGACCGCCTCGCCCACCTCCATCAGATGCACGCCGAGCTGAGCCTCTGGGCCGACCCGGGACGACGCTTTCCGGTGCATCTGCGCGAGGTGTCGGCCGCCGCCGATCCGGCGACGCGCACCTTCACCGCCCGTTACAGCATCGACCCCGGCGCACCGCCACTGGCGCTCGGCCAATCCGCCGTCCTGCATCTGTACGAGCACCACCACGGCGAGGAACTGGCGCTGCCGTCAACAGCGATCTTCGAGCATCAGGGACAATCCCTGGTCTGGATCTACGATGCCCACCAGAACGTGGTGCACAGCCACCCGGTGCAGGTGCTCGGCGTCGACGGCAATGACATCGTCATCGCCGGTCTGCACGCCGGCGACGTCATCGTCACCGCCGGCACACAGGTCCTCCAAGAAGGCGAGGCCGTCGTTCGCCATCCCGACAGCGATCGATCATAGAGGTCGGCATGAGTTTTCTGCAGCGCTTCAACATCTCTCGCTGGGCCATCGAACAGCCGCAGCTGACCCTGTATTTTCTCATCGTCCTGCTGCTCACCGGCGTCGCCAGCTACTTCCAGCTCGGCCAGGATGAGGACCCGCCCTTCACTTTCCGCGCCATGGTGATCCAGGCCAACTGGCCAGGCGCCACCGCCTTGCAGATGTCGACCCAGGTCGCCGATCGCATCGAGCGCACCTTGCAGGACGTCCCCGACGTCGACAAATTGCGCAGCTACACCGAGCCTGGTAAATCGACGACCTTTCTCGTCCTCAAGGGCAGCACGCCGGCGCCGGAAGTGCAGCAGATCTGGTACACCGCGCGCAAAAAGATCGGCGACATGCGCTATCGCCTGCCCGCCGGTGTCGAGGGTCCCTTCTTCAACGACGAGTTCGGCGATGTCTTCGGCATCCTGCTCACCCTCTCCGGCCCCGGCTACAACTTGGCACAGTTGCACGACGCCGCCGACGACGTCCGTCAGCAGCTCCTGCGCATCCCCGACGTCGCCAAGGTCGAACTCTATGGCGTACAGCGTCAGGTCATCTATGTCGAGATCTCGCAGAAGCGTCTCGCCATGATGGGGCTCGATCTGCAACAGCTGATCACCCAGCTCGGCCAGCAGAACGCCGTCAGCGACGCCGGTGTCGTCCACACCGCCGGCGACGACATCCAGGTGCGCATCAGCGGACAGCTCGACGGCCTCAGTGCCCTGCGCTCCCTGCCCTTGCGCATCGGAGAGCGCACTTTCCGGCTCGGCGACATCGCTCGCATCGAGCGCGGCTACGAGGATCCCGCCGCCCCGGAAGTCGACGCTCAGGGGCAGCAGGTCATCGCCCTCGGCCTGTCGATGGCGCGCGGCGGCGACATCATCCACCTCGGTCAACAGCTCCGCCAGCGCCTCGTCGGCATCCGCCAGAACCTTCCCGCCGGCATGAATCTGCACGAGATCGAGGATCAACCGCACACCGTCGCGCACTCGGTCAATGAGTTCATCCACGTGCTCAGCGAGGCCCTCATCATCGTTCTCGCCGTCAGCTTCCTCAGCCTCGGCCTGCACACCCACCCCCTGCGCATCGACACCCGCCCCGGCCTGGTGGTGGCCCTGGCCATCCCTCTCGTCCTCGCCGTGACTTTTCTGGTCATGGATATGGCGCACATCGATCTGCACAAGATCTCCCTCGGCTCCTTGATCATCGCCCTCGGCCTGCTCGTCGATGACGCCATCATCGTCGTCGAGATGATGGTGCGCAAACTCGAGGAAGGCTTTGACCGGATGCACGCCAGCACCGCCGCCTATGAGCTCACCGCTTTCCCGATGCTGACCGGCACCCTGATCACCGCTAGCGGCTTTCTGCCCATCGGCTTGGCGCGCTCCGACGTCGGCGAATACACTTTCGCCATCTTCGCCGTGACCACGACCGCCCTGCTCATCTCCTGGGTGGTCTCGGTCTACTTCGTGCCTTTTCTCGGCTTCCATCTCCTGAAAACGCCGCAACACACGCAGCAGGAGTCCTACCACTCGCCTTTCTACCAGTACTTCCGCCGCTGCGTGCAATGGTGCGTACGCCACCGCTATCGCACCGTCGGCCTGACCCTGCTCGGCCTCGTCCTCGGCCTCATCGGCATGCAACACGTCGAACAGCAGTTCTTTCCCGACTCCAACCGGCCGGAGATCATCGTCGATCTATGGTTGCCCGAAGGCAGTTCGATGCTGGCGACCGAGAGCGCTGCGCATCGCTTCGAGCGCCTGCTGGCGGCGCAACCCAGCGTCGGCCGCTATACCGACTTCATCGGCACCGGCGCACCGCGCTTCTTCCTCACCATCGACGAGCAGCTACCGCATAGCAATCTCGCCGAATTCATCATCACGCCACGCCACGACAAAGATCGCGACGTCCTGCGCCAGACCTTGATCGATCTCGCCGCCCGCGACCTGCCGCAGGCGCGAGTGCGCGTCAAGCTCCTGCCGAACGGTCCACCCATCAGCTATCCGGTCGCCTTCCAGGTCAGCGGCGATGACCCCATCGTCCTGCGCGGCATCGCCGACGTGGTCAAGCAACGCATGCAGCAAGCGCCCTATCTCGAAGGCGTCAACGACAACTGGAATGAGGCGGTGAAGAGTCTGCAGCTCGTCGTCGACCAGGATCGCGCCCGCGCTCTCGGCGTCTCCAGCGAGTCGATCGCGCAGGCGGCGCACGCCCTACTCGCGGGTCAGGACATCGGCGAGTACCGGGAAGGCAACAAGCTGATCGCCATCCGCTTGCGCCAGCCCATCGATGAGCGCGACACCCTGACCTCGCTGCGCAATGCCTATGTGCCATCGAGCCATGGCGGCGCTCTGCCCATCCGCCAAGTGGTGCGCCTCGCCGTCACCTGGGAGCCTGGCATCATCTGGCGCGAGAACCGCAACTATTGCATCACCGTCCAGGCCGATGTGCGCGGCGACTTGCAGGCGGCGACGGCCTCGGCGCGCATCGCCGCGCAACTCACCGACCTCAAGCGCCTGCTGCCGAACTCCTATCGCATCAAAGAAGCCGGCACCGTCGCCGAAAGTCGCAAGGGCCAGGACTCGATCTTCGCTATCATGCCGCTGATGCTCTTCGTCATGTTCACCCTGCTGATGCTGCAGTTGCGCAGCATCGGGCGCGCTTTGCTGGTGTTTCTCACCGGTCCCCTTGGACTGATCGGCGCGGCCATGGCACTGCTTCTCCTGCACCGCCCTTTCGGCTTCGTCGCCATGCTCGGCGTCATCGCGCTCAATGGCATGATCATCCGCAACTCGGTGATCCTGATCGACCAGATCGAACAGGACCGGCGCCATGGCGTCGATGGTTGGACGGCGGTGGTCGAAGCCTGCGTGCGGCGCTGCCGCCCCATCCTGCTGACCGCCGCCGCCGCCGTTCTGGCGATGATTCCCCTGTCGCACAGCGTCTTCTGGGGACCGATGGCGGTGGCCATCATGGGCGGGCTGATCCTCGCCACCCTGCTCACCCTGCTCGCCTTGCCCGCTCTCTACGCCCTCTTCTTTGCCGTCGAGAACGCTCCACCCGACTGACTCAGGTCGGGCGCTGCGGCTTGCGCCCGCCGTGCACGCGCGGCGGCAGGCCGCTGTGCTGGGTCAGCAGGCGGCCCTTGGCAGCGCGCGGCGAAACACCGGCGCTGCTGCTGTTCTTGCGCACCGGGCTGCTGTAGTCGCTCGTCGCCGGCTGATGCCGCGGCACCAGATGCTGCTTGCCCGGACCGATCAGGTCGGCGCGCCCCATCTGTTTCAAGGCGGTGCGCAGCAGCGGCCAGTTCGCCGGATCGTGATAGCGCAGAAAAGCCTTGTGCAGGCGCCGCTGCCGTTCGCCACGCACGATGTCGACCTTCTCGCTGTCGCGCTGTATACGTCGTAACGGATTGCGGCCGCTGTGGTACATGGCGGTCGCCGTCGCCATCGGCGATGGATAGAAAGTCTGCACCTGATCGGCACGAAAACCATGCCGTTTCAGCCACAAGGCCAACTGCAACATGTCCTCGTCGCGCGTGCCCGGATGCGCGGCGATGAAATAGGGGATGAGATACTGCTCCTTGCCGGCCTCGCGCGAAAAACGTTCGAACATGGCCTTGAAGGCGTCGTAGGTGCCGATGCCCGGCTTCATCATCTTGCTCAGCGGCCCGACCTCGGTGTGTTCCGGCGCAATCTTCAGGTAGCCACCGACGTGGTGCTGCACCAGCTCGCGCACATACTCCGGCGAACGCACCGCCAGATCGTAGCGCAGGCCGGAGCCGATCAGGATGCGACGCACTCCCGGCAGAGCGCGCGCGCGGCGGTAGAGGCGAATGAGCGGACCATGATCGGTGAGGAGATTGTCGCAGATGCCCGGGTAAACGCAGCTCGGCTTGCGGCAGGCGGCCTCGATCTCGCGGCTGCGGCAGGCGAGCCGGTACATATTCGCCGTCGGCCCGCCAAGATCGGAGACGATGCCGGTAAAACCCGGCATCTTGTCGCGCATGGTCTCGATCTCGCGGATGATCGAGTCTTCCGATCGGCTCTGGATGATGCGCCCTTCATGCTCGGTGATCGAGCAGAAGGTGCAACCACCAAAACAGCCGCGCATGATGTTGACCGAAAAGCGGATCATCTCATAGGCCGGAATGCGCGCGTCGGCGTAGTGCGGATGCGGCACTCTGGCATAGGGCAGATCGTAGACGTAGTCCATCTCCTCGGTCGACAGCGGGATGGGCGGCGGGTTCAGCCAGACATCGCGATCGCCATGCCGCTGCACCAGGGCGCGCGCATTGCCGGGATTGGTCTCGAGATGCAGGACACGGTTGGCGTGCGCATAGAGCACGGGATCCTGGCGCACCGTCTCATAGGCGGGCAAACGCAGCACCGTGCGCTGGCGCGGTGGCAGGAAGCCGCCGCCGCGCCGCGGCCGCGCTTTCCAGACCACTGCGCTCGCCGTGGTCGTGGCGGCGGCCTGCTGTTCCTTGTCGAGCTCACACTGCGGCAGATCGCGGGTGTCGACATAGGGATTGATGATCGGATCGATGCGCCCCGGCTCATCGATGCTGGCGGCGTCCTCTTCATACCAGCCGGCCGGCAGACCCTGGCGCAAGAAGGCTGTGCCGCGCACGTCGGTGATGCTGGCGATGGGCTCGCCGGCGGCACGGCGATGCGCGATATCGACGATGGCACGCTCGCCATTGCCATAAACGAGGATATCGGCCTTGGCGTCGACCAGGATGGAGCGGCGCACCTTGTCCTGCCAGTAGTCATAGTGCGCGATGCGGCGCAAGGAGGCCTCGATACCGCCCATGACGATGGCCGTGCCGGGATAAGCCTCGCGCACGCGCTGCGCGTAGACCAGGGCACAGCGATCCGGGCGCAGACCGCCGACACCGCCTGGGGAGTAAGCGTCATCGGAACGGATGCGGCGATCGGCGGTGTAGCGATTGATCATCGAGTCCATGTTGCCGGCGGTGACGCCGAAGAACAGGAGTGGCTCGCCGAGGGCGCGAAAAGGCTCGGCCGAACGCCAGTCCGGCTGCGCGATGATACCGACGCGAAAGCCCTGCGCTTCGAGCAGGCGGCCGACGATGGCCATGCCGAAGCTGGGATGATCGACGTAGGCATCGCCGGTGACCAGGATGACGTCGCAAGCGTCCCAGCCGAGCAGATCCATTTCGGCGCGGCTCATCGGCAGAAATGGAGCCGCCCCGAAACAGGCTGCCCAGTAAGGCGGATAGTCGAAGATCTGGCGCGCTGAACGCGCGTCGGCATCGATACGGGCGGTGGCGATCATGAAACCTTTCCGGACGGAGTCGCCGCCATTCTAACAGAGTCACCCACGCATCTCGCCGATGGCGACGAGTGGATTCGCGAAGCATTCCACAGTTCTGCCCGCTTGCTATAGACTAGAAGTTCGACCGATGAGATGCTGACGTGTCCAATCAGACCCCCTATGTCCACCCCCAGCTCAGCCTGGAACAAGTGAACTATGTCCGTTCGCTGCTCGCCAGCCTGCAGCGACCCTTACGCTTCAAGCACGATCTCGAACAGGCTTACGCCCAACGCTGTGCTGAAGACTACCAGCGGATGAGCCGCGAAGGGGGATTCTGGCTGGCCGTCTTCTTCGCCAGCCTCGGCGCCTTCAGCCGTTTCGTCATGCATCCCAGCGGCCCTGATCTGCAGTGGTGGGCCACCCTCTTCGTCGGCTCCGGTCTCGCTCTTTTCGTCGGTCTGGCGACAGGCCGGGTGCCGGTGCTGTTACGCCAACACAGCTGGCTACCCGGGCTGTGCGGCGGCATCGTCGTCTATCTGACCAGCTGCGGCTCGCTCTTTTACACCAGTCATGAGCTGCAGCAGCACGCCAGCTATCTGGTCTTTTTCGCCTTGCTGGTCACCATCCTCGGCCTGCGCCTGCGCTTCGCCATCCTCGTCATGATCTGCACCAGCGCCATCGCTGCCGCCCTCGCCACCGCCTGGGTCAGCGACATGGACATCGACTGGGTGATGGTGGCGCACTATCTCATCGCCGGCCCCATCATCCTCCTCGCCATCGCTCTCATTCTCGAGCGCGTCGATCGCCAGTCCTTTTTGCAATCGCTCATGCTGACCTGGGAAGGGCAGCAGCTCGACACGGCCAACCAGCAGCTCAACGAACTCTCGCGCCGCGACGCCCTGACCCAGATCAGCAACCGCCGCCATCTCGATGAAAGCATCCACAGCGAGTGGGAGCGCGCCCGACGCGAGTCCTATCCCCTCAGCCTGCTCTTTGTCGACATCGATCACTTCAAGACCTACAACGATCACTATGGCCATACTGCCGGTGATGAAGTCCTGGCACAGGTGGCGCGCACCCTCAACGAGTCGCTCAAACGCCCCGGTGATCTGGTGGCACGCTATGGCGGCGAGGAATTCGTCCTGCTCCTGCCCAACACCGACGACGGCGGCGCGCGCAAGGTCGCCGAACGCCTGCTACGACGCATCGATCAGCAGCGTATCCCGCATCTGCACTCGCGCACCGCCCACCACATCACAGTCAGCATCGGCGTGGCGACGGCGCTGGCCAATTCAAACATGTCGGCGGAAGAGCTGCTCAAGCGCGCCGACACCGCCCTCTACCAAGCGAAGAACGCCGGGCGTCACCGCCTGCAGTTGGCCGAACCGGTCACCGCGCCCTAGTACATCGTTTCGCTAAAATATTTACTTAATGGCGTTGGCCTGCCATGATAGGCTTCAACCTATCCGGTTGGAGCCTATCATGGCAAGACCTTCTTCCCGGGCACCCCTTTTGCTTACTGAAGCTCAGCGGTCAATGCTCAATGAGTTGTCCGGTTCACGGACAGCGCCAGTGCGTGAGTCGGAGCGGGCCAAGATCCTGCTGGCCTAGGTATTGTCAGGTTAACTTATCCAGGATGAAAAAATCCATCTCTTCCATTTTTAAGCCGCGCTACTTCCACAGGTCTCACGCCAATCAGCAAAGCGCCTCCCCATCAACTCACGATAGTGCGCTGCTTTCAAAAGGTGGCGGCTGGGTCGAAAATGGTTGTTGATAACAGAAAATGTGGCCAGAAATCGTTGCGCCTCACCCGGAGATTTGAAACGACGTCTTCGTCGTTCTCGCTCCCGTGTCGGTATTGTCAGGTAAACCGAGATCTGGTGCAATGATCACCATGAACACTCATCGCCGCTACCCCCGCCACCGTTTCCCCATTGACATCATCAGTCAGTGTGTCTGGCTGTACTTTCGGTTTTGCCTCAGCTATCGCGACGTCGAGGAGATGATGGCTGAGCGGGGAGTGACTGTCAGCTACGAAACGATCCGTAGCTGGTGCAGGAAGTTTGGTGGCGACTATGCACGCAGACTGCGTGCCCGGCAGGGGCGGTTGGGTGACACATGGCATCTGGATGAAGTCTATCTGCGCATTGGTGGGAGACTTCAGTATCTGTGGCGCGCTGTCGATCAAGATGGGGAAGTTCTTGATATTCTGGTGCAGGCAAGGCGAAACAAGGCAGCAGCCCTCAAGTTTTTTCGTAAGTTGCTGAAGGGACAAGGCGATCTGCCCCGGCGCATTGTGACAGATAAGCTGGGCAGTTATGCAGCAGCCAAAGCGGAAGTGATGCCGAGTGTTGAGCATGTACGGGACAAGGGAGCCAACAACCGGGCTGAGAACTCACATCAGCCGACACGGGAGCGAGAACGACGAAGACGTCGTTTCAAACCTCCGGGTGAGGCGCAACGATTTCTGGCCACATTTTCTGTTATCAACAACCATTTTCGGGTTGTGTATGTCAAGTTGTGCAAATTCCTTCCTGGTATGAGGGAGGATTTCATCAGGCGGCCTGCCTGAGGCGTTCGCGACGCTGTTCTTTCAGAAGCTCCATGTTGAGGT
>JAJZBU010000030.1 GCA_021851865.1 Pseudomonadota bacterium
TTGCTGCTGAAGGGCGTTCCCTTCAAGGATGGAGAAGCGGTGCTGGACAATCCACCGCCTCAACAGGAACTCGCCGCCTGATGGCTCAGCCGCTCAGGCACCCATACACCAGAATTGACAATAACTCTCCGAAGTCTGGTGGAATCACAAGGTTTTGAAGTTCTGCGCGAACACCGTATTGGCTTCTTCTGGTCCCTGCGCATGGCCCTGTTCTGGGCCACCGGCCGTGATCTCAGAGACAACAGCCATCCGCTCATGCGCGATTGGGATAGAACCTGGAACACGCTGCTGGATACGCCGGACGGGGCGCGTATCAAAAAGGGCCTGGACCAAATCTTGCCCAAGAACCACCTCATCATTGCGCGCAAAAGCCGGCGCGCCTGATCGCAATTCATCAATTCGTCACTTTTTAGGGCTGGCTTTGCTCCGGCACCGGGCGTTGCAGATCGCCATCAATGCTGATGCGATAGCAGGCAGGGTCATTTTTCATGGGCAGCTGCAGTGGGAACCGCTCGAGTACCAGCGACCAGGGTTGCACCATGCCATAGATGTGCGGAACAATGATTTCAGGCATAGCGGAGTTACGCAAACAGGACCCCGGCGGAAGCTGCGCGATCTGATGCATGACTTTGTGCATCAGCCGCGCCGTGCCGTCGTAATACCTGAAGAACAATGTCCTTTGGTATTCGGCCCACGAGACGCTGACATCGCTCCAGGCAAAAGCGAGGCCCAGGATGAGGACCACCCAGGGTAAGCGCCGCAGTCGGCCTGTTTCCAAGGTGCGTTGCAAAGCCACGCCGAGGAATATCGCCGAGATGGGGATGGCTTCAAAATAATACCGATCCAATTCAAGGGCAAAAACTCCAAAGCGGCGGATCTGCACCGAGATGCTGATGAGCAGTGCATTGGCGCCCAATGCCAGGATGAATCCTATCCAGAAAGGGCCGCTGCGAGGACGCCGAATGACCACCAGTGTCAGCAGGGCGAGGAGACTCAGGGCTGCGATCTGTTGTCCTTGCGGCCCAAAAGAGTGATCCAGGTGCGCGGTCATCGGTAGCCATGCCAGCAGGTAGTGCTGACTGGCCGACCAGACGATGGCCGGGGTATACCCATCGATCAGAACCGAGCTGTGGTTGCCGATGGGCCATACCAGACTGGCCACCACATACGCCAAGTCCAGCACCACCAGGGCTGCCCCGAGACGGCCTGTCGGGTGTTGCGCCGGTTGCCCGTCGGCAAGGAGAACCAGTTCGAGGAGCACGACGAAAGCTGGAATAAGAACCGCCTTCGCATAAAAACCCAGGCCACACAAGACCCCAAGGATGCAGAACAGGGCGTGGTAGCGTCGTCCGTGCTGACGGTAGGCGAGCCAGGCCCAGCAGGTCAGCAGGCAAAAAAACACGTACGGAAGACGGTGCAGGGCGGCGGACCACCAGGTGAGCAAGTCAAGGACATAGACATTGCAGGCGACGGCAAAGAGAACGAGAGCACGCCAAAAGCTGTTCACGCCCAGGCGTCTGAATATGGCCGACAGCAAGACGAGATCCGCCAGCAACACCCCCAGCATGACCAGCACGGCGGCGCCGAAATGCATGCCCAGGATGCTGAAGAACCATCCGGAGGCGAGTTGGTGCAGGGGCAGGCGATAGACATCGATGGGGGTCCACAGCGCCCGCCAGAGGCTCTGCTGCTGCCAATCACGAAAATGTAAGATGTCCTCGATCTCAAACCAGCTGTGGCGCCAGGCCAGGACGCCGAGGACGAGCAGGGTGACGCCGGCTATCAGATACAGCCCACGGATCATCGTGCGTTCAGCCGTTTTGGCGGTCATTTCCATGCGCTCAACCCTCGAATCATTCCATGCCTGCGCGATCCCTGCCTACGGATTACGGCCGGCGCAGGTACAGGGACAGTTTCTCATTCCAGATGTAGTGACGTTGAAAGTCGGAGTTGGTCCACAGATCCTGGATGCAAGGAAGCGTCCTGGTGGCGGTGCCAAAACGTGAAATTTGTATGGCATCGGGCTGCCGCTGCATGACGTAGGCGGCATTCGTGCGTTGGTGTCCGGGCAAAAGTAATAATCTCTGATCGTGTTCTAAGGGTGAGTCGCTGCGCGCGATGGTACGGTCGACCAGGCCCACCAGATCGATGATGGTGCGGCCTTCGAGGCAGTAACCTTCCAGACCGATGCCGACGGTAGCGATGCTATGGATGTGCGGGAACTTGTCCTGCAAGGTCTTGCATAGCCGCACAATAGTCAGCTGGCCGCCGAAGACATTGTGATCGAGAGCCTGTTCGCGCTTGCCGGAATGCGGGAACTGTCGGTCATCATCTTGCGAAAAATCGCTGGCAAAGCTGGGCAGTGCGTAGAGGTTCCACGGTACCTGCGCCAACAGCAACAAGGCGAGCACGCCACGGGTCAGCGGGCGCTGGACGGTAGCCAGGCTGTGCAGGCTCATGCCGATCAACAAGGGCTCAATGCAGAGAAGGAAGCGACCATGGCCGAGGGGATCGCCGCGCACGATCACCACATAGAGCGCGTAAGCCCCCACCAAAGTTGGCAGAGGGTCACGCCAGGAATGGCGCACACTGTAGAGCAGAGCTCCCGGCAGCAGCAAGAGGAGGCCACTGGCGATATTGTTGCGCAGATACAAAAGCCCAAGGCGCAGCGGTAGCCCGCCCACCTTGGCGTAAAAAGTGTTGGGGAGCAGATCATGGTAGTAATGCCAACGGCAAGCTGTGAGCACGAGTAAAAAACCAGCGTAGACCAGCGGCTCACGCAGCCACCCGCGCGCAAGCTTCCCGTCGCGCTGCACGAGAACCCAGAGAAAAGGCAGCCCCCAGATGATGCCGGCCACCATGACGCCGTCCGGGCGCGTCAAGGTGGCCAGGATCAGCAGCCACAGAGTCTGCCACCTTTTCCCGGACAAAGAGGCGGCGACAGCCAGGGTGACCAGCGCCGCGTAAAGCGTCGTCTCCAAGCCTGAGGAATAGGCGTCGGCAAAGGCGTTGCTGCTCAGCAGCAACAGCGGCGCCAGTGCCGCCAAGCTGCGCCGTCCCGGCAGCAGCGTCCGCGTCAGCCACCAGCTGGAGCCGAGCAGAAACAAGCCGGACAACACGGACATACGATGCACGAGAGCGACGCCATCGGCCCCCAGCTTCATGCCAGCGGCGATGATGGCCGTCCAAAGAAAATTGGTGTATCCCTCGACACGCTCCCCCGGGTTGAAAACCAGACCATGGCCATGTGACCAGTTGTAGGCATAGCGCATGGAGATGTAGGCATCGTCCATGAGGTAACGCAGTGGCCAGGATTCCCAAAGGTAGAGCGCGGCGCAACTCAGCAGTAGCAAGGCCGCCAGCTGAGCGTCCCAGCGGCTGTCCATGCCGATCTGGCGGGTGATGTCTGCCACGCCATCTTTAGATCTGCTCTCTTGCAACTTTCTTGACTCCACCATCACCGACTTGGCGAGATTGCGCGACTTGTCGAGGTCGGTGCCGCTGTGATTTTCGACATGCTCGGCCTTGCCCCTGGAGCGAGGCGAGATTATAACCGATCCCTCTCTCGGCCGTCAGCCAGCGCCGTCAGGGCGTGCACAAGCTCTGATCGTACTCGCCCATTTTGGTGAAGCGTTGGGCAACCGAACTGACCACACCGGCGGGCGTCATTTTACGCACCGCATCATTACCGGCATCGACCACCTCAAAGTTGTCCGCGGGGTCAGCGACCAGGGCGCGGATGTCACCAAAGCGAGCTACTGGGTCGGCCCTAAAAATTCGTTTTCCACGCACGCAACATCCCCCCGGGGGGGGGCGCCATGATCGAGCTGATGGCTACAAGACACTGCTGATGAGGTCTCCGGCCTGCACCAGGTTGCATCCGGCAATCCTCCTTGAGATGCCCGATGACCGGCTCAACGGCAGAACGTCGCTTCATCATCGGTCGTTGTCGTGGTGTCATGCTGCGCAGCTTGCCAGGATGCAGTATCTCGACGCCAGGAATCGTGACGCCACGGTAGCCCTTGTCGACCAGCACTCATCTCAGACGCGGCGCCGACAGGATGTCCTGCCGTTGGTAAATTTACGGTTCAACAAAGTTGAAGAGTGCATTCACTCAAAGAGGGGCGCAATCCTCGCAAGCACTTCGTCCAAGATCATTTGTGGCACGCTTTCGAGCTTGCGACCGTGGCACGACTCGATATCCAGGGCGCGAGGCTGATCGCAGCGCACAATGCCCGTGGTTTCGGTGCCGCTTCCCATCAACGCGACGGTGAAGCCGGCAGTGCGGGCGAAGTTGCCACCGCTGGTGATCGGCAGCACGATGGGTGTGCGTGTGAGTCGATTAAACGCCGATGGCGATATCACTAGTACCGGGCGCTTACCCTGTTGTTCGTGGCCCAACGCGGGGTCAAGCGACACGAGGTAGATATCACCACGCTCCATCACAGCAACTCGCCTCCGACAGGACGGGCATCGAGCCAGTCACGATCCTCAGCCGAGACTTCGGCGGAAACATCGCATTGAGCGAGCAGCTCATCAAGGGTATAGCGTGGGCGCGGACTCGGATTGATGACCAAACAGCCGTGATTGACGGTTAGGCCAACCGTTGCGCCAACCGCCAGGTGCAGAACCTCGAGCAGCGCCGGCGGCACCGCCAGCATGACCGAGCCACCTACCTTGCGCAGATTGGTCGTGTGCATGTTTTGCCTCAATGGCTTGTTATACAAAAGTATAACAGGGGGTAGTTGCGCTTCTCAACTGCCTGGGGTGTCGCTGTGCCAGATCTACCAGGTCGCTGCTCTGCCGCTGACACGATGGGCGAGGCCATGGAGAATGCTCGCCTAGCCTAGCCTAGCATTTCGGCACGATCCAGCCCATGAGCTATATCCGTCGACTTGCGATCTGGATAGCGCGTCAATGCAGCCACAAACATCTGTGCATAGAGTTCCAGTTCTCTGGAGTCTTTCTCGATCTGCTCCGATCCCTGTTACTCCACGGTCACCGACTTGGCGAGATTGCGCGGTTTGTCGACGTCGGTGCCGCGCGCCAGAGCGGTGAGGTAGGCGAGCAGTTGCACCGGGATGGCATGCACCACCGGTGACAGCACTCCGGTGTGACGCGGTGTGCGGATGACGTGCACGCCTTCCGATTCGGTGAAATGGCTGTCCTGGTCGGCGAAGACGAAGAGTTCGCCACCACGCGCCCGCACTTCCTGCATATTGCTCTTGAGTTTCTCGAGCAGGGCGTCGTTGGGGGCGATCACCACTACCGGCATGCCATCGTCGACCAGGGCCAGGGGGCCATGTTTGAGCTCGCCGGCGGCGTAGGCCTCGGCGTGGATATAGGTGATCTCCTTGAGCTTGAGCGCTCCTTCCATGGCGATCGGATAGTGCACGCCGCGGCCGAGAAAGAGGGCGTGGTCTTTCTTGGCGAAGCGATCGGCCCAGGTATGAATCTGCGGCTCGAGGTTGAGCGCGTGCTGCACGCTGCCAGGCAGATGCCGCAACTCCTCGAGATAACGCGCTTCCTGCGCCGCATCGATGCGGCCGCGCAGCTTGGCGAGGATGACGGTGAGCACGAAGAGAGCGACGAGCTGGGTGGTGAAAGCCTTGGTCGAGGCGACGCCGATCTCGGCGCCGGCGCGCGTGTAGAAGACCAGATCGGAGTGGCGTGGAATGGCGCTCTCCGGCACGTTGCAGATCGACAGCGCTGTCTGCAGGCCGAGGCTGCGCGCATATTTCAGCGCCTCCATGGTGTCGAGGGTCTCGCCGCTCTGCGAGATGGTGACGAGCAACTGCCGCGCCGGCACCACGACCTCGCGGTAGCGGTACTCGCTGGCGATCTCGACCTGGCAGGCGATGCCGGCGATCGCTTCGAGCCAGTAGCGGGCGATGCAGCCGGCATAGTAGCTGGTCCCGCAGGCGATGATCTGCACGTGTTCGACATCCGCCAGGCGTTCTGCCGCCTGCGCGCCGAGCAGGGCCGGCGTGAAACCTGCCTGCAGCACGGCATCGAGCGTGTCCGCCAGAGCCTGCGGCTGCTCGTGGATCTCTTTTTGCATGAAGTGGCTATAAGGCCCGAGCTCGAGCGAAGCGAGGGAGACGTCGCTGGTGTGCAGAGGGCGTTCAACCGCCTGTTCGCGTTGATCGAAGATCTGCAGATGTCCCTGCGCCATGCGCGCGACGTCGCCTTCTTCGAGAAAGATGACCTTGCGCGTCTGCGCGATGACCGCCGAGACGTCGGAGGCGACGAAGAACTCATCCTCCCCCAAACCGATGAGAAGCGGACAGCCCATGCGCGCGCAGACCATCTCATCCTTCCGGTCGCGCGCTATCACCGCAATGGCGTAGGCACCGACCAATTCGCGCGTCGCCGCCTGCACCGACTGCAGCAGATCCTTGCCCTGTACATAGTGCGCGTGGATGAGGTGGGCGATCACTTCGGTATCGGTCTGCGAACTGAAGACATAGCCCTGGGCGCGCAGACGCTCGCGCATCTTTTCATGGTTCTCGATGATGCCATTGTGCACCACCGCGATCAGTTCGCCGGAGACGTGCGGATGCGCATTCGGCTCGGTCACCCCGCCATGCGTCGCCCAGCGCGTATGGCCGATGCCGAGATGGCCGTGCAAGGCCGCCTCCTGTGCCGCCTGCTCGGTGGCACTGACGCGACCGACACGACGCACGCGCTGCAGGGTCTGACCGTCGTGGACGGCGATGCCGGCGCTGTCATAACCGCGATACTCGAGGCGCTTGAGGCCATCGATGAGGATGCTGGTGACATCTCTTTGCGCCAGGGCGCCAACGATTCCGCACATGTTCTTCCCCTACTTCTCGGACTCGCCGGCTTGCGGCCGGCGCCAGTTGTCGATGGTCTGCTGACGCGCGCGCGCGACGGCGAGATGGCCATCGGCGACGTCGCGGGTGATCACCGAGCCGGCGCCGGTCGTGGCCTGGTCGCCGACACGCACCGGTGCCACCAGGGCGGTGTTCGAACCGATGAAAGCCCCATCACCAATTCGGGTGATGTGCTTATTCACGCCATCGTAATTACAGGTGATGGTGCCAGCCCCGATATTGGCAGCAGTGCCGATGATGGCGTCACCGATATAGCTCAGGTGATTGGCCTTGCTGCCGAGCCCGAGCTGGCTGTTCTTGATCTCGACGAAGTTGCCGACATGGCAGCGGTCGGCGAGTTCGGCGCCCGGCCGCAAGCGGCTGAACGGCCCGACCTGCACCTCGGCGCCGAGACGGGCACCATCGATCAGGGTGTAGGGACGCAGCTGGGCGCCGCTGCCGATCCAAGCATCGCGCAGCACGCAGCCGGCACCGATGCGCACACCGTCACCGAGGACGACCTGGCCTTCGATGACGACGTCGACGTCGATCTCGCAATCGAGACCATGGCTGAGACTGCCGCGCAGATCGAAACGCGCTGGATCGCGCAGGGTGAGACCGGCGAGCAGCAGGCGACGCGCCTGTTCCTGCTGCCAGGTGCGTTCGAGCTGGGCGAGCTGCAGCTTGTCATTGACGCCCTGCACCTCCCAGTCATGGCCGGCGCTGACCGAATGGATGGCGACGCCACGCGCCACCGCCAGGGCGATGAGATCGGTGAGATAGTATTCACCCTGGGCATTGTCATTGCGCAACTGCGGCAACAGGGCATGCAGCAGGGCGTTATCGACGGCCATGATGCCGGTGTTGACCTCGCGCACCGCCCGTTCCTCGGCGTTGGCGTCTTTCTGCTCGACGATACGGGTGATGCGCCCCTGCGCACGGATGATGCGACCGTAGCCGCTAGGATCGGCCATCTCCAGGGTCATCAGGGCGAGGCCATCGGTCGCCGCCGCCAGCAAGGCGAGCAGAGAGTCTGACTGGGTGAGGGGGACGTCGCCGTAGAGGATGAGGGTCTGGCCGGTCTGCGGCAGGACGGGCAGGGCGCACTGTACTGCGTGGCCGGTGCCGAGCTGTGGTGTCTGTTCGACCCAGACGAGATCCTGCTCATGCGCAAAACGCTGCCGCACCTGCTCCGCTTCATGACCGACGATGACGACGCGGGCGCTGGCGCCGATGCTGCGCGCTGTATCGAGAACGTGCGCCAACAAAGGCCGGTCACCGAGCACCTGCAGCACCTTGGGCAGGCGCGACTTCATGCGCGTGCCCTTACCAGCAGCGAGAACGAGTACAGATCTTTGCATGCGGATATCCTGGTTGATGCGTCAACGTAGCGGCAAGGATACCAGAACCAGCAAAAAGGGGGGCAGCGCCCCCCTGATCACAGCGCTCACCGCTCAACCTCGACCGGCGCGATTCTTGTGCTGCTGCAAGGTGCGTAGCTCAGCGGCAGCGTGGGCGAGATGCTCCAGCGCTTTCGAGGCATTGAACTCGTCGCGTTGTTCAGCGAGCGCTTCCTGGGCCCGCTTCTTCGCCAACTCGGCGGCCGCCTCATCGAGGTCGGCGGCGCGCACGGCGTTGTCGGCGAGGATGGTGACGCGGTGTGGCTGCACCTCCATCACGCCACCGGAGACATAGAAAGTCTCCTGCGTTCCGTCCTGATGCACGCGCACCGGCCCCGGCAAGAGCTGGGTCAGCAGGGCGGCGTGACCGGGCATAATCCCGACATCGCCCTGGGCGCCATGCGCCACCAGCAACTCGGCCTGGCCCTCATAGAGGGAACCTTGCAAGCTGACGATGCTGACCGCGATCGATTTGCTCATGCTCTTCTCCTCAGCCCAGAGCCTTGGCTTTCTCCAGGGCTTCTTCGATCGAACCGACCATGTAGAAGGCCTGCTCGGGCAGATGATCGAACTCGCCGCTCAGAATGCCCTTGAAGCCACGGATGGTGTCGCGCAGGGCGACGTACTTGCCCGGCGAGCCGGTGAAGACTTCCGCGACATGGAAAGGCTGCGACAGGAAACGCTGGATCTTACGTGCGCGGTAGACGACCGACTTGTCTTCTTCCGACAACTCGTCCATGCCGAGAATGGCGATGATGTCCTTGAGTTCCTTGTAGCGCTGCAGCACCGACTGCACGCCACGCGCCACGTCGTAGTGCTCCTGCCCGATGACCAGAGGATCGAGCTGGCGCGAGGTCGAATCGAGCGGATCGACGGCCGGATAGATGCCGAGGGCGGCGATGTCGCGCGACAACACGACGGTGGCGTCGAGGTGGGCGAAGGTCGTCGCCGGCGACGGGTCGGTCAAGTCGTCGGCAGGGACGTAGACGGCCTGGATCGAGGTGATCGAGCCGCTGCGCGTCGAGGTGATGCGCTCCTGCAGGACGCCCATTTCCTCAGCCAGGGTCGGCTGATAGCCCACCGCCGAAGGCATACGCCCGAGCAGCGCCGAGACCTCGGTGCCGGCCAGGGTGTAGCGATAGATGTTGTCGACGAAGAGGAGCACGTCGCGACCTTTGCCGTCGGCGTCCTTCTCATCGCGGAAGTACTCGGCCATGGTCAGCCCGGTGAGGGCGACACGCAGACGGTTGCCTGGCGGCTCGTTCATCTGGCCATAGACCATGGCCACCTTGTCGAGCACGTTCGAGTCTTTCATTTCGTGGTAGAAGTCGTTGCCTTCACGCGTCCGCTCACCGACGCCCGCGAACACCGAAAGACCGGAGTGAGCCTTGGCGATGTTGTTGATCAGCTCCATCATGTTCACGGTCTTGCCGACGCCGGCGCCGCCGAACAGGCCGACCTTACCGCCCTTGGCGAAAGGACAGAGCAGATCGATGACCTTGATCCCGGTCTCGAGCAATTCGGTACCGCCCGACTGCTCGGCATAGGTCGGTGCCTTGCGATGGATGGACCAGCGCGCCTCGGTGGCGATGGGGCCGGCCTCGTCGATCGGATCACCGAGCACGTCCATGATGCGACCGAGCGTCGCCAATCCCACCGGCACCTGGATGGGCGCGTGGGTGTTGACGACGTCGAGGCCACGCTTGAGCCCTTCGGTCGAGCCCATGGCGATGGTGCGCACCACACCGTCGCCCAGCTGCTGCTGGACTTCCAGCGTCGTGGCAGCGCCTTGCACCTTGAGTGCGTCGTAGACGACGGGTACCGCTTCACGCGGAAACTCGACATCGATGACGGCGCCAATGATCTGCACAATCTTGCCTGAGCTCATCTTGGACCCTCTACAATCTAAACATCATGGGTAGCAACGACGGTTCAGACCGCCGCCGCGCCGCTTACAATTTCTGAAATTTCCTGGGTGATCGCAGCCTGACGCAGCTTGTTGTAGACGAGCTGCATCGACGTGATCAGTTCACCGGCGTTGTCGGTGGCGGCCTTCATCGCCACCATACGCGCCGCCTGCTCACAGGCGTTGTTCTCGACCACCCCCTGATAGACCTGAGACTCGATGAAGCGCACCATGAGCCCATCGAGGATGGGTTGTGCTTCCGGCTCATAGATGTAGTCCCAGCTCGTGTCGCCATCGCGGCGCAAAGCTGCAACGGTCGGCTTGGGCAGGGGCACCAGCTGCTGTATCTGCGCCTGCTGCGTCATGGTGTTGACGAACTCGTTGCTCACCAGACGAATCTGGTCGATGCGCTTCTCGGCATAGGCGTCGAGCATGACCTTGACCGTGCCGATGAGATCGGCCTCGCTCGGACGATCACCGACGTGCGTCTTTACCGCCGCCACCTTGCCGCCGAAGGCGCGAAAGAAGGTCACCGCCTTCTGCCCGACCAGGACGAACTCGCTCTCGATCCCCTGTTCCTGCAAGGCGCGCACTTCCTGCACCACCTTCTTGAACAGGTTGATGTTGAGACCGCCGCACAGACCGCGATCGGAACTGACCACCAAGAAACCGACACGTTTGATCGGCCGTTCCTGCAGATAGTCGTGACGATACTCGGTCGACGCGTGCGCGATGTGCGCCATCACCTCGCGGATCTTCTGCGCATAGGGCTTGCTCGCCGCCATGCGATCCTGCGCCTTTTTCATCTTGCTCGCCGCCACCAGCTGCATCGCTTTGGTGATCTTCTGCGTGCTCTTGATGCTGGCGACCTTGACGCGTATTTCTTTCAAGCTGGCCATCGTTCAGCCTCGATCCGCCTTACCAGGTCTGGGTTGCCTTGAACTGCTCGATGCCACGGCGCAAGGCCGCTTCGATATCGCCGTTGTAATCGGCCTTGGCATTGATGCTGTCCATCAGCTCCTTGGCGGTGCTGTTCATGTAGCTCAGCAGCGCCGCTTCAAAAGCACCGATCTTCTTCACATCGACGTCGGTCAGATAGCCTTCGTTCGACGCGAAGATCACCAGCGCCATATCGGCGATGAGCATCGGCGAGTACTGCTTCTGCTTCATCAGCTCGGTGACGCGCTGGCCATGTTCGAGCTGCTTGCGCGTGGCGTCGTCGAGGTCCGAGGCGAACTGCGCGAAAGCCGCCAGTTCACGGTACTGCGCCAGGGCGAGGCGAATGCCGCCACCCAGCTTCTTGATGATCTTGGTCTGTGCCGCACCACCGACGCGCGACACCGAGATGCCGGCGTTCATCGCCGGACGCACGCCAGCATTGAACAGACCGGTTTCAAGGAAGATCTGTCCGTCGGTGATCGAGATGACGTTGGTCGGCACGAAGGCCGAGACGTCGCCCGCCTGCGTCTCGATGATCGGCAGGGCGGTGAGCGAACCGGTCTTGCCCTTGACCTGACCTTGCGTGAAGCGCTCGACGTACTCTTCCGAGACACGCGCCGCACGCTCGAGCAGACGCGAGTGCAGATAGAAGACGTCGCCAGGATAGGCTTCGCGTCCGGGCGGACGGCGCAGTAGCAGGGAGATCTGACGATACGCCCAGGCCTGCTTGGTGAGATCGTCATAGATGATCAGGGCGTCTTCGCCGCGATCACGGAAATATTCACCCATGGTGCAGCCGGTGAAGGGGGCGATGAACTGCATGGCGGCGGGATCGGACGCCGAGGCGGCGATCACCGTGGTATACGCCATGGCGCCATGCTCTTCGAGCTTGCGCACGACGTTAGCGATGGTCGACTGCTTCTGGCCGACGGCGACATAGATGCACTTGATGCCGGAATTCTTCTGCGCCAGGATGGTGTCGACGGCGAGCGCCGTCTTCCCCGTCTGACGGTCGCCGATGATGAGTTCACGCTGACCACGTCCGATGGGAACCATGGCGTCGACGGCTTTGTAGCCGGTCTGCACCGGCTGATCGACCGATTTACGCCAGATCACGCCGGGAGCGACTTTTTCGATACGATCGCTGATCGCCGCCTGAATCGGACCACGTCCGTCGATGGCACGACCGAGGGCGTCGACGACGCGGCCGAGCAGTTCCGGGCCGACGGGGACTTCGACGACGCGGCCGGTGCAACGCACCTTCTGCCCTTCGGCGAGGCCGAGGTAATCGCCGAGCACGACCGCTCCGACCGAATCCTGTTCGAGGTTGAGCGCCATGCCGTAGACATTGCCCTCAAACTCGAGCATTTCGCCGTACATGACGTCGGCGAGGCCATGGATGCGCACGATACCGTCGGACACCGAGACGATCGTACCCTCGTTGACCACTTCGACCGAGGCGGTCAAGGTGCTGATACGCTGCTTGATCAGTTCACTGATTTCAGCGGGATTGAGTTGCTGCATGCTCGTGGCCCTCAAACTAGGAATTCAGAGAATCGCGCAATTTGGCGATTCGGCCGCGCAGGGAGGCATCGATGACGAGGTCGCCGGCGTGGACGACGACGCCGCCGATGAGATCGGCATCCTGGCGGACATGGATGTGCACTTCACGACCGAGCTGGCGTTGCAAGGCGAGACCCAGAGCCTCGCGGTCGGCGGTATCGATGGCGAAGGCGGAGACGACTTCGACCTCGACCTTGTGTTCACGCTCGGCCTTATAGATCTCGAACAGCTCGGCCACCTGTGGCAGGAGCGTCAGGCGCTTGTAGCGAGTCAACTCAGCGAGCAGACGACGCTGCTCGGCATCGATGGCGTCGCCGGCGATATCGGCCAGGAACTCAGCCTGCGCAGCGGCGGTCAGGCCGGGCTGCGTCAAGCGCTGTGCGACGCGCGCATCGGCCAGAATGGCGGTGAGCACGCCCAGAGCGCGCGACCAGGCGGCGAGAGCGTCATGTTCGAGCGCCAAGCGAAAAACCGCCTTGGCGTAGGGTCTTGCTAGGGTGATGAGCTCGGCCATATCAGATCATCCGCTCAAAGTTGCGCTGCAAGTTCAGCGAGCATGGCGGCGTGCTTGGCCGCATCCACTTCCCGACCGAGGATCTTGCTGGCGCCACTGAGCGCGAGCTCGGACACCTGCACACGCAGAGCGTCACGCGCCCGACCGACATCGAGAGCGAGTTCGGCGTCGGCTGCGGCCTTGACGCGCGCCGCTTCGATTTGCGCCTGATGCTTGGCTTCTTCGATCATAGCCACGGCACGCTGGTTCGCCTGCTCGATGAGCGCCGCCGCCTGTTTCTTGGCTTCGAGCATCTCTTGCGCGACTTGGCCTTGCGCGTCGCTCAAGCTCTGCTGCGCTTTCTCGGCGGCATGGAGGCCGGCTTCGATTTTCTGCTGCCGCTGCGCCAGCGCCGTCGTGATCGGCGGCCAGACGAACTTCATGCAGAACCACACGAACAGGGCCAGCGACAAAAGCTGCCCTATCAAGGTTGCGTTGATATCCACGCTGACACCTCACCAGTTCATTGCGGGTTCAGGCCACACTGATGCGCGGCCTCTCCAGACGAAGGTCGTCTTACTTGGCGACGTGCGCGGCGACCTGGGCAACAAACGGGTTGGCGAACAGCAGGTAGAGGCCGATACCGACACCGATCATCGAGATGGCGTCGAGCAGACCGGCGACGATGAACATCTTGGTCTGCAGCATCGGAGCCAGTTCAGGCTGACGCGCCGCACCCTCGAGGAACTTACCGCCGAGCAGGCCGAAGCCGATGGCGGTACCCAAAGCACCGGCACCGATCAGGATGGCAACGGCAATACCGGACAGACCCAGGAGAGTTTCCATTTGTACACCTCTTCGTTTCAGTTAATGTCAAATCTTCGCTACAACCGCCAACGCCCTCAATGGTGCGTTTCGTGCGCGGCACTCATATACACGATGGTCAACATCATGAAGATGAAAGCCTGCAAGGTGATGATGAGGATGTGGAACACCGCCCACGCCCACTGCAACACGATGCCCAAGCTACCGAGCAGCGTATTGGCTGCATACATGACGGCGATCAGGATGAAGATCAGCTCACCGGCGTACATGTTGCCAAACAGTCGCATGCCCAGGGAAACCGGCTTGGCGAGGAGGCTGACGCCTTCCAGGATGAAGTTCACCGGAATGAAGGCCCAGTGATTGAAAGGATGCAGGGTCAACTCGCCGACGAAGGCACCGAAGCCTTTCTGGCGAATGCTGTAGAACAGGATCATGAGAAAGACGTAGAGTGCCATGCCCAGGGTGATGTTGGGGTCGGTCGTCGGCACGACGCGCATATGCTCGACGCCCGCCGTCCGAAAGAGCTGCGGCAGGATGTCGACCGGGATCAGGTCCATGAAGTTCATGGTGAAGATCCAGACCAGCAAGGTGAGGGCCATCGGCGCCACCATGCGGCTGGCCGGGCGACCCTGGAAGCTTTCGCGCACGGAAGCGTCGACGAAATCGACGAGCACTTCGATCAGATTAAGCCAGCGCCCCGGCACACCGGTCGTCGCCTGTAGCGCGGCGCGGCGCAGGAAGATGGCGAGGACGAGACCAAGACCGAGCGACCAAGCCAGACTGTCGAAATGGACCGCCCAGAAACCCATGGCCTTGACCTGGGCTGCCGTTTCAGCGAAACCGCAGTGACCGGTGGCATCACAGCCCCAGGTGAGATTGGTCAGATGATGCTTGATATATCCACTCGACGTCAGCGCCATGTGCCTAAACCTCAATTTTGAATCCTGTCGGCCCGCTCGGTCTGGCGTCGACGCCAGCTCTGTCCGAGCAAGAGCCACCACATACCTGTCTGCGGCAGGGCGAAGCCGAGCAGGACATACCCTGCATGCGATCCTCCGCGCAGACGGAAGATGAGGCTCAGACCCACGACGCTGATGAGCATCTTGCCGAACTCACCGCGATACATGCCGCGCAATGCCGCCCTCGCATCGAGAGCGGGATGACACGCCGAGGCGCGCCACCGAAAATATCTCAGACAGGCACAAGCCACCGCCCATCCTGCCAGAACGTCCGGCCAAGCCTGCGCCTGCCGGTACAAGGTCCACCCCATCGCCAGCGCGCCTAGAACGACCTCTATGCGACTCAGGCCAGGCCCAGGGTGGTCGCGATAGGGCAGGCGCTGGATCATTTGCGGGAAACCCTAAACAAAATTTTATCTCGCCGTGACGAGCGCGCGGATTATAGGAATATTCCCTTCGTCAGGCAAGACTTCTGCACGCTTTTCGTGCAAGAAAAACAAGCATCTAGTGATCAAATAGCGCTTTACCACAAGATCTAGTGGGGCTGCGCAAACAGCCTCGCCACCGATCCGCAAGGATGACCGCATCGCTCAATCCAGTGCCGATGTCAGCTCACTGTGCACCGCGATGGGTCCGGTGAGTAGGCGATGGATAGGGCATTTGTTGGCGATCTCGAGCAGACGTTGCCGCTGCTCCGTCGTGAGCTCGCCATGGAGTTCGATGCGGCGCTGAAAATGGCTGCCGGCGGCAGCGCTCTCGACGCTGACCGCGACGTGCACACCCTGCAGCGGCCACTGCTTGCGCTCGGCGTACATCGTCACCGTCTGCGCCGTGCATACCGCCAGCGCCGCTTCGATCAGCTGGTGTGGATCCGGCCCGCTGTCGTCGCCCTGCAGTTCGCGACCGACATCGGCGATCAGGGTATGCTGGCCGGCGCTGACACGAAACTGGTAGTGATGGTATCCCGGCTCAACGCGTACGGTCATGATGCCCCTCCAGGCTAGCGTATGTGGGTCAGTATGCCCTCAAGCTCGGCCAGCGAATAGTAAGTGATGCTGAGCGTGCCGCGGCCACCTTCCTTGTTATGGATCTGTACCGGTGCACCGATCTTCTCGCTCAGGTCCTGACAGAGACGGCGCACGTCGGGATCTTCCGTCACCGTCTTTTTCGGCTTCGGATTCTGCATGCGCCGCACCAGTTCTTCGGTCTGCCGCACCGACAGCGCTCGCGCCACGACAAGATGCGCCGCTTCCTGTTGCTGCAAGGCCGGCAGGCTGAGCAGGGCCCGCGCATGCCCCATCTCGAGATCACCATGTTCGAGCATCTGCCGCACTTCACCTTGCAACTGCAGGAGGCGCAGCATATTGCTGACCGTGGCGCGCGACTTGCCGACGGTTTGCGCCAGGCGCTCGTGCGTCAGACCAAACTCCTCGGCCAGACGCTGCAGCGCCTGCGCCTGCTCCATAGGGTGCAGATCTTCGCGCTGGATGTTCTCGATCAGCGACAAGACGGAAGCGGTTTCATCGTCGATGCTGCGCACGATGACCGGCACCTGTTCGAGACCGGCGAGCTGTGCCGCACGCCAGCGCCGCTCACCGGCGATGATCTCATAACGCTCGTCGGCGACGGCGCGCACGACCAGAGGCTGCATGACGCCGTGCTGGCGGATCGAGTCGGCCAATTCGGCGAGCGCGTCCTCCACCATGTCGCGACGCGGTTGATAGCGCCCACGCTGCAACTGATGCACCGGCATCTGCCGCAGTTCATGGCCACTGAAATGCCCCTGATCGATGGCGCGCAGCTCCTCCGCGCTCTCACTCGCCTGGCCGAGCAAAGCCGAGAGTCCGCGTCCACCACCGAGCCCACGTTTTTTTATCATCATAAATCCTTGCGCCTCAACTCAAAAGCTCAGGCCGGCTCGACCACGCCGGCATCTTGGCGCCGCAGCAGTTCCGCCGCGAGCGCGATATAAGCCATGGACCCGCGCGATGTGCGATCGTAGAGCAGGGCCGGTTGGCCATGCGCCGGCGCCTCGGCCAGACGCACATTGCGCGGGATGATGGTGTCAAACAGCTGGCGCGGGAAGTGTTGCTGCAATTCCGCCGAAACGTCGGTGGCCAGGGTGTTGCGTGGATCGAACATGGTGCGCAGGATGCCGGCGATGTGCAGGCCGGGATTGATGCTCGCCGCCACCTGCTCGATGGTGTCGGTCAGCGCCGCCAGCCCCTCGAGAGCAAAATACTCGCACTGCATGGGAATGATGACGGCGTCGGCGGCGACCAGGGCGTTCAGGGTCAGCAAATTGAGCGACGGCGCGCAGTCGATGAGGACGAGGTCGTAATCATCGAGCATGTCGCGCAAGCCTTGACGCAGGCGCAGCTCGCGCCCGATGGCGCTGACCAGCTCGACTTCGGCGGCGACCAGGTCGCCATTGCCGCCGATGAGATGAAAGCCGCCTTCGAGATCGCGACGCACCGCCTCGCGCGCGCTGCAGGCGCGCGTCAGCACGTCATAACTGCCGCGCTCGAGATGGCGCTTGTCGACGCCGGCGCCCATGGTGGCATTGCCCTGCGGATCGAGATCGATGAGCAGCACGCGGCGACGGCTGGCCGCCAGCGAAGCGGCGAGGTTGACGCTGGTGGTGGTCTTGCCGACCCCGCCTTTCTGATTGGCCACCGCATAGACCTTGTCCATAGTCACCTCTCGTCGCCTACTCGGCTCAGGATGATCAGATGCCGCTCTTCGTCCAAATGCGCCACCTGCAGACGCTGCACCTGCGCCTGTAGGTGCGCGGGTAGTTGCTGCAGTTCATCGGCCGGGTATTTTCCCTTCATCGCCAGCAGACGTCCACCCGGCGCCAGCCGATGCAGACAACCCTCGGCCATGTCGCGCAGACTGGCGAAGGCGCGGCTGCTGATCGTGTCGTACAGCTGCGTGTCGGGATCCTCGACGCGCGCCTGTACCACCTGCACGTGTGCTAGGGCCAGCTCACTCACCATCTGGCGCAAAAAGCGGATCTTCTTGCCGTTGCTGTCGAGCAGGGTCACTTCCATCTGCGGACGCAGGATGGCCAGCACCATGCCCGGCAGTCCGGCCCCGGTGCCGACGTCGAGGAGTCGTCCGCACACTTCCTCGACGATGCTGGCGCTGTCGAGAAGGTGGCGGCTGACGATCGCCTCGGGATCGCGAATGGCGGTCAGGTTGTAGGCCTGGTTCCAGCGCAGCAGACCCTGCGTATATTGCCAGAGTTTGGCGCGCGTCGGCGCGGGAATATGGGCCAAGGCGGCGTGCAGTCTCTGCTCGGCGATGTCCATGCCTCAGGCGGCTCCCGCCGTCGGCCGCCGCAGATGAATCATGAGCAGAGACAAAGCCGCTGGTGTGACGCCGGGGATGCGCGCCGCCTGCGCCAGGGTTTGCGGCCGCGCATTCTTCAATTTGCTGCAGACCTCATGCGACAGACCGCGCACGGCGTCGTAATCAAAATCCGCCGCCAGCGCCAGTCCTTCTTGGGCGTGCAGACGCGCCACCTCTTCCGCCTGGCGATCGATGTAGCCGGCATATTTGCAGCGTATCTGTATCTGTTCAGCGACTTCAGCGCTGATGTCCTGGGCTTCGAGGGCGAGCAGGTCGGCGATGCCGATCGCCGGCCGGCGCAGCAGGTCATACATCGAGTACTCGCGCTGCAGGCTCTCGCCGGTGGCGGCGGCGAGGCTTTGCGCCGCCAGGCTATGCGGGTGCACAATGCTGGCGCGCAGGCGCTGGGTGGCGCGTTCGATCGCTTCTTGCTTGTCGATGAAGCGCTGATAGCGCGTCGCGTCGATGACGCCGAGGGCATAGCCCTGCTCGGTCAGGCGTTCGTCGGCATTGTCTTCGCGCAGCTGCAGGCGATACTCGGCGCGCGAGGTGAACATGCGGTAGGGCTCCTGCGTGCCATGCGTCACCAGATCGTCGACCATCACCCCGATGTAGGCCTGGTCGCGCAGCGGTATCCATGGCTCTTCGTCGCGTGCCGCGCGCGCCGCGTTGATGCCGGCGAGCAGCCCTTGTGCCGCCGCTTCTTCATAGCCGGTGGTGCCATTGATCTGGCCGGCGAAAAACAGGCCCTGCAACTGGCGCGTCTGCAGGCTCATCTGCAGATCGCGCGGATCGAAATAGTCGTATTCGATGGCGTAGCCGGGACGCGTGATGTGCGCCTGTTGCAGACCCGGCAGGCTGCGCACCACGGCGAGCTGGACATCAAAAGGCAGGGAAGTGGAGATGCCATTGGGATAGATCTCCTGCGAGTTCAGGCCCTCCGGTTCGAGAAAGACCTGGTGCGAGTCCTTGTCGGCGAAGCGATGGATCTTGTCTTCGATCGAAGGACAATAGCGCGGCCCGACACCAGCGATGACGCCGGTGTACAGGGGCGAACGGTCGAGGTTGGCGCGAATGATGTCGTGCGTCGCGGCGCAGGTATGGGTGATGTGGCAGGGCAGCTGGCGCGGATGCATGGCGACATCGCCAAGGAAGGACATCACCGGCTCCGGCGTGTCACCGGGCTGCACGGCGAGGCCGCTGAAATCGATGCTGCGCGCGTCGATGCGCGGCGGCGTGCCGGTTTTCAGGCGACCGACGCGCAGGGGCAACTCGCGCAGACGCTGCGCCAGGGTGAGAGCCGCCGGATCACCGGCGCGGCCGCCGCGATGATGCGCCAATCCTATGTGCAGAACACCGGCGAGAAAGGTGCCGGCGGTGAGCACGACGCTGCGCGCGTGAAAGCGCAGACCCGTCTGGGTGACCACGCCGGTGACGCGTTCGCCTTCGATGATGAGGTCATCGACCATCTGCTGAAAAATGCGCAACCCCGGTTGATGCTCGAGGCGCCAGCGGATCGCCGCCTTGTAAAGCTGGCGGTCGGCCTGGGCGCGCGTCGCGCGCACCGCCGGTCCCTTGCGCGCATTGAGGACACGGAACTGAATGCCCGACTGATCCGTCGCCAGAGCCATGGCGCCGCCGAGGGCGTCGATCTCCCTGACCAGATGGCTCTTGCCGATGCCGCCGATGGCGGGATTGCAGCTCATCTGGCCGAGGGTCTCGATACTTTGCGTCAGCAGCAAGGTGGTACGGCCCATACGCGCAGCGGCGAGAGCCGCCTCGGTACCAGCATGACCGCCACCGATGACGATCACCTCAAAAGATTCTGCATGGTTCATGCGGCCTGACCCATCGACAAGGCAGGGCATTATACGGCTTCACGGTGAAAATTTGTACGGGCGATGGCTGCGTTCAGCACGACAGCAGATCGATCTCGCGGCTGGGATGGATCTTGGCCATGATGACGACGTCCTGCCAGCGACCGGCGAGGAACAGGGCGTGGCGCAGCAGGCCTTCCTCGACAAAGCCGAGCTGACGGTAGAGATCGCGGGCAGCCTGATGCCGCGCCAGAACCTGCAAGCTCAGCCGGGTGAGGCGCAGATGCGTGCGCGCATAGTCCTCGAGCAGGCGCAAGGCCTCACTCGCGTAACCCTGGCGGCGGTAGCGCTGATCACCGATGCAGACGCCGACCTGGGCGCTCTGGTGCAGGACGTCGATATGGGTGAGCTGGACAAAGCCGATGAGCGGTACGTCGCTGGCCAGGCGCAGGGCGAACTCGATGCGGCTGGCCTCCTGCGTGGCCCAGCGCGCCTGCTGCATGGCCCAGTTTGCTGGGCGATAGACCTCGTTGTAGGCGGCCAGTTCCGGATCGTCCGCCCAGCTCATCAGCGCTTCCTGGTCCTTAGGCAGCAGTGGCCCCAGATACAATCGCGGTCCGCGCAGCATTCAGGAGCCCTGCGCCTTGGGACGGGGATTCCAGGAGATGGCGCCGAGCATGACCAAGCGCAGCTGATGCACCAGGGTCACCCGATAGGCTTCGCGGCGCGCTTCCTCCTCCTCGGTCAGCAATTCCAGCCAGTCACCGGCGGCATTGGCCACCGAGGTGACGAAGAAGCCGGTGATCATGTCGACATCCTGCGCGTTCATGCGGGCAAAGAGCGGAAACTTGAGCATGTCGAGGGACAGCTCGCGGGCGAAGACGGCGATCTCGCGTCCGATGGCATGTCGCACCGTCGCCGAGCCGCCAAAGCGCTCGCGCACGACGAAACCGAACTCGCGCCGATTGAGCGCGACATGTTCAAGAAATTTGCGCACGCTGGCGTCGATGATCATGTTGCCGCTCTCGAGCTGGCGACGCGCGTCGCGCACCAGCTGGCGTAGCGTGTCGCTGGTGCTCTCGACGAGGGCGAGGCCAAGATCATCCATGCTTTCGAAGTGGCGATAAAAAGCGGTGGGGACGATGCCAGCGGCGCGCGTCACCTCACGCAGGCTGAGGCTGGCAAAACTGCGCCCTTCATCGAGTAAGTCGAGAGCGGCATGCATCAGTGTTTGCCGTGTCAGCAATTTTCTTTCGATACGCAAACTCATAGCCACTCTCACGCAGCCCGGTCGTCACCGGAGGGGGTCTCGTCTCGCGACGAGTTCTGTCTTTATTGTTACGGAATGCTAACAAATACCCCCCGGAATGAGAAGGGCAGGGCCGGCAAGCTTGTGATGTTGTGCACGTTCGATCATCACAAATTTTTCGGAGTACAAGTGTTGACCGATGATCACACCCCCGATTATAGTGTACATGTGTTTACTGAAACAGGTGCAACGATCATGAGCACGAACACATGGCGTCGACAGCTACAAGATTTCGCTGGTACGTCGACTTCCCGCCTGGTGCGCGACGACGTTTTCGATTTCTTTGCCGGCCACGTTGATCCTCTGTGGACGCGGCGACGCCTTCTCGTCGAAGTTCTCGCCCTTCATCCGGTCGGTGGCGAGATGCTCAGCCTACATCTGCGCAGCCATCATCGTCTCGACCAGACCGCCGCCGGTCGTCACATCGAGCTTTGTGCGGTCATCGATGGTGTACGCGTGTGCCGCAGCTACACCCCCCTGTTCATCGGTGAACGTGAGCTCGAGATCGGCATTAAAAAAATTGCACACGGTCGCTTTTCTTCCTGGATTCACGAGCAACTACGCGTCGGTGACCACCTGGAGATTCAGCAAATCTATGGTGAGCCACCGCTACGGACTCTCGCCGCAACGCAAACGCCGGCCCTCATCGCCGGTGGCAGCGGTATGACCTTGGCCATGGCCATGCTCTACGACTTTGCCGAGCGCCAGCCGACGCAGAAAGTGCGACTTTTACAGTATGCGCGCACCGCCTTCGACCTGGTCTATCTCGACGAACTCGCCGCCTTGCAGCAGCGTCTGCCACAGCTGCAAGTCTTCTTTGCTTTGACGCAGGACCAGGACGTCAGCACGCCGCTGCACGGTCACTTCGATCGTGAACACTGGCAAGCCCTGGCCTTGCCCGACGACAGCCCCGTTCTCGTCTGTGGCCCTGCCCGCCTCATCGATGGCGTACGCGAAGTTCTGCGACAGTTCGGTCACCGTGGAGAGCTGTACGTCGAGGCTTACCACCGCGAGCTACAGAGTGCTCCTGAAGGCGCCACCGTGACGGTGCGCGTGCAGGAGCACGCCATCACCTCGACGACCCAGCAATTGCTGCTCGAGCGCCTCGAAGCCGCCGGTCTGAAGCCGGCTTATGGTTGTCGTCAGGGCATCTGCATGTCCTGCACCTGCCGCAAGACGCAAGGACGCGTGCAGAACGCTCTCGACGGCAGCATCAGCGAGGAGGGTGAAGAGGACATCCGTCTTTGCATCTCACGCCCACTCACCGACATCGATCTCTCTTTGTGAGGTAGCCATCATGAATCAGGCTCTGCGTGTCACCGCCCCAAACTGGGAGGCCATGGCGAAAGAACTGGATCAGCTGCGCCAGGAAACCCTCGCCCGCTGTGGAGCCGAAGATCGCTCCTACATCGAGCGCATCGTCGCCCTCGTCCGTTACAGCGAAGTGGCCGGTCGCGGCATGCTCATGCTCGGCTGGTTGCCTCCTTTCTGGCTGCTCGGCACGGCCGCCCTGTCCTTCTCCAAGATCCTCGAGAACATGGAGCTCGGTCACAACGTCATGCACGGTCAGTACGACTGGATGCATGAGCCGAGTCTGCAGGGCAAGGTCTACGAATGGGACAATGTCTGTCCCGCCGACCAATGGCGTCATTCCCACAACTACATGCACCACACCTATACCAACATCGTCGGCCGTGACCGTGACGTCGGCTATGGCATCCTGCGCCTCTTTCCTGATCAGCCCTGGTATCCGGCGGCGTTAGCGCAGCCTCTTTATGCTCTCATCCTCGCCTTGGCCTTCGAGTGGGGCGTCGCTCTGCATGATCTCGAGTTCGAAAAGCTGTTCAAAGGCGAAAAATCGCTGGCACAGCTGCGCGCTGAACTGCGCCCCATCCTCGCCAAGATCAAGCGTCAGACGCTCAAGGACTACGTCTTCTTTCCCTTGCTCGCCGGTCCCAGCTTTCTGCCCGTGCTGGCCGGCAATTTTACCGCCAATCTGGTGCGCAATCTGTGGGCCTTCACCATCATCTTCTGTGGCCACTTCACCGAAGAGGTGGAAACCTTTCCCGACAGCTGCCTCGCCCATGAAAGCCGCGGTCAGTGGTATCGGCGGCAGATCCTCGGATCAAGCAACATCGAGGGCGGGCGCTGGTTCCATATCCTGAGCGGCAACCTCAGCCATCAGATCGAGCATCATCTCTTTCCCGATCTGCCTGCCTGGCGTTACGCCGAGATGACGCCACGGGTCAAGGCCATCGCCGCTCAATACGGGCTGCGCTATCACACCGGTTCCCTGCGCCAGCAGGTGCTGGCGGCTGGGCGGCGTATTTTACGCTATGCTCTGCCTGATCGTCTTTTTTCACATCCACGCACGGAGTTGCTATGACACAACTGCTCAATCGTCTCGAGGTGCTCAAGGATCTCGTGCAAGAAAGCCTCGAACAGGGTCTCGATCGTGTGCAGACCCTGCATCGCAGCATCGACACCGCCATCCTCGAAGCCAGCGGCTCGCAGGACCTCGACGCGGTCAAGCTCTATCGTCAACGCGTCGAGCAGGTCTACGGCCTGCTGCGTCAGATGAACCAGGAAATCGGCGATGGCATCTCGGACGTCTTCGCTGCCCTCGAAGAGCACCATTCCGTCGCTGAAAAGCTGCGCGACAAGACCCGCCTCGACTGAAGTTTCACTTACCGATGCAAAAGGACGCAAAGATGCGTCCGAGCAGATCATCCGGCAGCATGTCGCCACAAAGGCTGGCGAGGCTGCCCTGCATGCAACGCAGGTCTTCCGCCGCAAGGTCACCCATGCCCTGCTGCAGCTGCTCTTCGGCGGCTTCGAGGTATTTCCAGGCCTGTTCCAGCGCTTCGATGTGCCGTTGCCGCGCCAGAAAGGGCAATTCTGTCGGCGTGCGTCCGACGAGATGGGCGAGGCGATGCTTGAGCTTGTCGATACCCTGGCCGTACTTGGCGCTGATGCCGATCACTTCGCAGCGATGATCCGGCATCTCAAGAAAGCTGTCCTGCCAGTCCGGACAACGATCGATCTTGTTACGCACCAGCAGCAGGCGTCGGGTATCGATCTGCCAAGTCGAACGCGCCTGCAGATCGGCGACGATGTCCTGTAAATCGGCGTCCGTATCGAAAAGATAGAGCAAAGCGTCGGCCTGTTCCGCTACCTGCAGGGCGCGCTTGATGCCTTCGCTTTCAATCGGATCGTCGCTGTCACGCCAACCGGCGGTGTCGAGGATCTGCAAAGGCATGCCCTGCAACAGGAGATTCTGCCGCAGGACGTCGCGCGTCGTGCCGGCGTGCTCGCTGACGATGGCGACGTCATCGCCTGCCAGGGCATTGAGCAGACTGGACTTGCCGACATTTGGATGACCGGCGATGACGACACTGATGCCTTTTTGCAAAAGCTGCCCCTGGCGCGCCTCCTGCAAGGTCTCGCTCAGCAAGCGCCGCAGTTTGCGCAGATCGCTGAGGAGCTGATCGCTGTGCAGAAAATCGATGTCCTGATCACTGAAATCGATGGCCGCCTCGACATAGACGCGCAGAGCCGTCAAAACCTCCTCGACGCTTTCGACACGGCGGGAGAACTCGCCTTGCAAAGAGCGCATCGCCGAGCGCGCCGCCTGCTCGGAACCGGCGGCGATGAGATCGGCGATCGCTTCCGCCTGCGCCAAATCGAGACGACCGTGATGGAAGGCCCTTTCGCTGAATTCTCCCGGTCGCGCCAGACGCGCGCCGCTTTGCTGCAGCTGGCGCAACAAAATGGCCATCATCACCGGGCTGCCGTGTCCCTGAAATTCGACGACATCCTCGCCAGTGAAGGAATGCGGTGCTGGAAAATAGAGCACCAGGCCCTGATCAAGGCTGTCACCGTGCGCATCGACGAAGTCGCGCAGACTGGCCTTGCGCTCAGGCAGGGGGCTGGCGGGGGAGAGATGGTTGCGCAGCAAATCACCGCAGCCCTGACCCGACAGGCGCAGGACGGCGACACCAGCAGCCCCAGGTGCCGTCGCCAGGGCGACGATGATGTCGCTGGCGATCATGCCTGATCCCTCAGTTCTTCGCCGCTTCGATATGGCGGGTGATGTACCACTGCTGGGCGATGGAGATCATGTTGCTCACCACCCAGTAAAGCACGAGGCCAGCCGGGAAGAACAGGAAAAAGCCGGTGAAGATGATCGGCATGAGCTTCATCATCTTAGCCTGCATCGGGTCCGCCGGCGCTGGATTGAGGTGCTGCTGAATGTACATGGTGAGGCCATTGACCAGGGGCAGAATGAAGAGATGGTCCATGTCGGCGAGATCGTGGATCCACAGCACGAAGGGCGCCTGGCGCAGCTGCACGCTCTCCATCAGGGTCCAGTAAAGAGCGATGAAAACCGGCATCTGCACCAGCATGGGCAAACAGCCGCCGAGAGGATTGATCTTTTCCTTGCGATAGAATTCCATCATCGCCTGCGACAGCTTCTGCCTATCTTCACCATACTGCTCGCGCATGCGCTGCATTTCCGGCGCGATCTTGCGCATCTGCGCCATCGACCGGTAGCTCGCCGCCGAGAGTGGCCAAAACAAGCCTTTCACCGCCATGGTCAACAGCACGATGGACCAGCCCCAATTGCCAACCAGGCCGTGTATGTGCACGAGCAGCCAGAACAAGGTTTCGGCGATGGGCCACAACCAGCCATAGTCGACGGTGAGATCGAGACCCGGGCTGAGCGCTGCCAGATCGTGCTGAATTTTCGGACCGACATAGAGACGCAAAGACGTGTTCGTGCTCTGACCTGGCGCCAAAACGAGGTGGTCGCCGATCATCGACACATAGTTCATGCCGTCCTGGGAACGCGTGCTGTAATGATCGAGGCTGTTCGCAGCGGGAATCCAGGCGCTGACAAAATAGTGCTGCACGAGAGCGATCCAACCGCCCTTCTCCTGCAGTTGCAGCGCATCTTTGCTGAGGTTCTTCAGCGCGATCTTGTTATAGGGCTTATCCGCCGTCCAGTAAGCCGCACCGAGGAAAGAAGAGATGCGCAATCCCGACTGGGTGCTGGGATCGGCGCTGTTGTCACGCTTGAATTGCGCGAACAGGCGACCTGTCCATGGGTTCTGCGACTTGTTGGTGATGCGATAGCTGAGCTTGACGACGTAGCTGCCACGCGTCAGCTGATAGATCTTGTCGATGGCGACTTGTGGCGTTTCATAGTGCAACACGACGTCGAGCGTCTGGCTGCCGGCGGCCATATCCTGCAGCGTCGCGCTCGTCGTATAGAGGGGACGCTGCGCCTGGGCATCGGGTCCGTCCTGACCGATCAGACCGCTTTCAGCGATAAAAGTCGATCCTGGTTGATCCTGCAGGAGGAGAAAAGGCTGATGGCTGCCTTGGCGCTGTGAATAGGTGAGCAGGCCGAGTTGGACGATGTCGCCACCGCGCGGGTCGATGTGCAGATCGATGACGTCATTGCGCGCCTCAATCCAGGTCTGCGCAGGCTTGCTGGCGATTTCGGGCTGGGTGGCTGTAGCGGTGGCAGCGACGTGCGGTATGTCCGAGGTGGCCACCGCGCTGGCCGCTGGTTGTGACGCAGTGTTGGTGACGACGCCAACGTGTTCTTTCTGCCAGTTCCAGAACAGCAGGTAGCCGACGACGCACAGGCCGACCAGCACCAATCTACGTTGCATTTCCATGCTTGTCTTCTCTCACCAAGGTGAATCGTTCTGGAACCGGATCATTGCCCCCTTGTGCCCAGGGATGGCAACGGGCTATACGCCAACTACCGAGCAGCACACCTGGCAACAGCCCATGACGCAGGATGGCCTGTTCGGTATAACAACTGCAGCTGGGATAAAAACGGCACTGCTGCCCTATCCAGGGACTGAGGAGAAAGCGGTAGGCGCGTATGGGCAAGACCCAAAACGTACGCCAGTAAGCTTTCATGGCTGCGCTCCCCGACGATAGAAGAGGTCGATCTTTTGCAGAGCTTTCTGCAACTCGACAGCGAGCGCTGGATCATGCACGTCGCCGATGCTTTGTCGCAACATGACGATCACATCGATGGCCGGGGCTTGCATGGAAGAGGTGCGAAAAGTTTCACGACACAGGCGCTTGATGCGATTGCGCTCTACGGCGAGTTTCAAACGTTTCTTGGCAACGATCAGACCGAGACGGTGTTGTTCATGCTCACTGCCTGACGACAGCAGAACAAAGTTTGTGGTCACGACTTTTTTCTGCGTCTTGTCAAAAATACGTTTGAATTCAGAGGGTTTTAGTAGTCTCTGTGACCGAGTAAAGCGCTGTCCCGTGTCCGTCGCGCGACTCAGACACAAAGACGCTTGCGACCCTTGGCACGACGACGAGCGAGCACCTGACGACCATTCTTGGTGGCCATACGGGCACGGAAACCATGAACGCGCTTGCGCTTGAGGTTGCTGGGTTGAAATGTGCGCTTCATGGCGTCACCATCCAGAGTGTGTTCGAAAAGGTCGCCTAGGTTACTGACGATCGTGGCTCACGTCAAGCCCCGAATGCGTCGTCAGTGGCCTCGTCAGCGGCCTTGCTATCGATCACTACTGCTTTTGATTTTATAAAGCTTTTAAAAGCATAGTCTTTGTTGTAGGGTCGACATAATCTTGTGGATAAGTTTGTTTATAGCTTATAATACAGTGGTTTACTATTTCAATCAGATTGTGGGCCAGGCATCAGTTTTCTTGTGTTCAAGATGGTGATGCAGGGTGAACAGTTCCCCTGCTTCCGTCGCAGTGGGTGCTTATCCCCAAAAAAAGTCGACTTATCTACACCCCTGCCCTCGTTTATCTACAGGCTTTGCGTTGGCGCTGAAGAAGATAAATGTTTAGCATACAGGGTTCATAGGGGGAGAGCTGAGGTGTCTGTGCAAGCGGGAGCGTTATGGGCGAGGATACAGGCTGAGCTTGAGGAAAGTTTGGCGCCCAAGGATTTCATCACCTGGATCAAGCCCTTGCAAGCTGCCATCGGTAACGAGGGGGAGTTTCGCTTGTACGCTCCCAACCGTTTTTTCGTCGAACGTCTGCGCGAGGCCTATCGCACGCGCATCATCGAGTTGCTCGAACGCCATAGTGAGGGACAGTTTCGTGAGCTGATCCTGGAGGTTGGTTCGGTGGCGCCATCGCCGCGCGTGCGCATCGAGAGTCCGGCGCGCCTCTCGACGCCGACGCGCTCCGACGCTGTCGAGTTGCAGCCAGGTCATTTTGACAGTCATCTCGATGAGCAGTACACCTTCGATAACTTCGTCCAGGGCCAATCCAACCAGCTCGCCTACGCTGCCTGCATGCAGGTCGCCGAGCAGTCGGGAGGAAAGACGCACAATCCACTGTTTATCTATGGACCGACGGCTCTTGGTAAGTCGCATCTGATGCACGCTCTGGGCAATCGTATCCGTCTGCGCATGCCAGGCGCCAAGGTTCTCTACTGCCGTTCCGAGACCTTCGTCGCCGACTACGTCGCTTCCTTGCGCCACAAGGTCGAGGATTTCAGCCGTCGTTATCGTTCGGTGGACGTTCTGCTCATCGACGACATCCATTTTTTTGCTGGCAAAACACAGACGCAGGTGGAGTTTTTTCATACCTTCAATGAGCTCCTGGCCGGTTCGAAACAGATCGTCCTCGCCTCCGACAGGTATCCGAAGGAGCTCGATCAGCTTGATGATCGCCTCAAGTCGCGTTTTTCCTGGGGGCTAACGGTTCAGATCGAGGCGCCAGAGCTGGAGACGCGCGTCGCCATCCTGATGAAGAAGGCGGAGTTTCTCGGTATCGATCTGCCGCGCGACGTCGCTTTTTTCATCGCTCAGCAGGTTCAGACCAATGTGCGTGAGCTTGAAGGGGCCTTGAACAAGGTCTTCGCCATGGCGCGCTTTCGGGGTTCGTCGTGTATCGACATGGGTCTGACGCGCGAGTCCTTACGCGACATCGTCGCGGTCAATGCCAAGCTCGTCGGCATCGACAACATCCAGAAAGTGGTGGCTGAGTTCTACCACATTCCTCTGCGTGAGCTGACCGGCAAGAAACGAACGCGTAGTTTTGCGCGGCCGCGTCAGATCGCCATGGCTTTGGCGCGCGAACTGACTGATCTGTCTTTGCCTGAGATCGGTGACGCTTTTGATGGACGCGATCACACCACGGTCCTGCACGCCTGCAAGACCGTGGTGGAAAAGCGGCGCGAGGACCCGCGCCTTGAAGAAGACTACAGTTGCCTTTTACGTTCTTTGCAGACTTGATCTTCATTTTGGATAGGAAGGAATACTCATGGAATTTTCTCTGACACGCGATGATTTATTGAAGCCCCTACAGTGGGTCTCATCGGTGGTCGATAAGCGGCAGACCATGGCGGTTTTGCAAAACATCCTGCTCGAGGTCGAACAGGGACAGTTGCGCTTGACTGGAACAGACACCGAGATCGAACTGGTCGTTCAGGTTGCGCTGCAAGGCGATTTTCAGGAAGGGGCGGTCACCCTGCCAGGACGCAAGGCGGTGGATTGGTTGAAGCAACTCAAGCCCGGCGTCACCATTCAGGTCAAGCTGGAAGAGCAGCGAGTGGTCTTCAAGTCGGGACGAAGCAGCAGCCGTGTCGCGACCCTGCCGGCCAGTGACTTCCCCAATCTGCAGGACAGCATCAGCCTGCAGACGCTTGAACTTGACGCGCAGAAGCTGAAGAAGCTGATCGACAAGACCGCCTTTGCCATGGCACAGCAGGATGTGCGCTACTATCTCAATGGCATGTTGCTCGACATCCGTCCGGAAGTCTTGCGTATGGTGTCGACGGATGGCCATCGCCTCGCTCTGTGCGACATGTCGATTGATACGCTGGATCAGCGTCAGCAGGCTATCATTCCGCGCAAGGCTGTTCTCGAGCTGTCACGGCTCCTCGGGGAGAACCAGGGTACGGTGACTTTGCAGTTGGGACAGCACCATCTGCGCGTGCTCATGGATCAGGTCATCTTTACGACCAAGTTGATCGATGGCCGTTTTCCTGATTATGAGAGGGTGCTACCGCGTGATGGTGATAAATACGTCCTGGCGCATCGCGAAGAATTGCGCGCCGCTTTGTTGCGTGTTTCTGTCTTGTGCAATGAGAAGTTTCGTGGTTTGCGCCTGAGCTTGCGTTCGGGTGAGCTTGAGCTGGTCGCGAACAACGCCGAGCAGGAAGAAGCTGAAGAGAGGGTGGCGGTTGACTACAGCGGCGCCGAGCTGGAGATCGGCTTCAATGTTGGTTATTTGCTCGATGTGCTCGCGGCACTTGAAGAACCGCACATTCTGTTGACCCTGGGAGGGCAAAATTCATCGTTGCTCTTGCAGGAGCAGGAATCACGCGATGCGACTTATGTTGTCATGCCGATGCGTATCTAGTTTGACGTGATCACTTTGTTGCGTGTACAAGGGTTGAGAAATCTGCAGGAGGTTGAGCTGCGCCCAGGAGCGACGCTCAACCTCCTGATCGGCGCCAATGGCGCTGGCAAGTCATCCTTGCTCGAAGCCCTTGGCCTTCTTGGGCTCGGACGTTCCTTCCGTACTCCGCGCTTACGCCACCTCATTCATCATGAGGCGGCGGCGGCTCAGGTCTATGTTGAGACTGAAGGCGGTCATCGCGCTGGCATGGGTATTCAGCGACGTGGCGATCTGCAGTTGCGTCTCGATGAGCACGACGTCGCCTTGCACCAGCTGATCGCGCATTTTCCTCTTTTATTGATGGAACCGGGGAGCTGGGATCATTTCAGTGCCGGTGCCGTGGCGCGCCGCCGTCTCCTGGATTGGGGATTGTTCCACGTGGAACCTGAATTTTTGCGGCAGTGGCAGCGCTATCAGCGCGCGCTCGAACAGCGCAACAGCCTGCTGCGCCAGGGCTTTAGTGATGCCACGCTGTACAGGGTCTGGGAAACACAGATGTTGCCGGTTGCCTTGCGTTTGAGCGAGTGGCGGCAAGCGTATCTGCAGCGCTTGCGCCAGGGTCTGGTTGTAGACAGCGCCAGCTGGCTGCCGGAGTACCGTATTGAGCTGAACCTGGATCAGGGATGGGAAGGCGACCTGCAGGAAGTGTGGGAGAGTACACGTCTGCGTGATTTGCAGCGCGGTCATACGCAGCGTGGTGCGCATCGTGCCGACATCGTCCTGAGCATCGATGGCCGACCGGCGCAGGAGATTTTGTCACGTGGACAGATGAAAATATGGACGACCCTGTTTCGATTGAAGCAGCTGGGGATCTTGCAGGAGCAGGGCTGTCGGCCTTGTCTGCTGGTAGATGATTTTGCTTCAGAACTGGATCAGCACTATCGCGGGCTATGCCTGCAGATGCTGAAGACCTTGCAAGCACAGGTCTGGCTGACCAGCACCGATGACTATTGGTTACAGCAAACCGAGGGTGTCGAGCGTATGATGTTCCACGTGGAACAAGGCCGCATCCATAACATGATGGGATAGAGCAGCATGAGCGAACAGAGCGATTATGATTCATCACGTATCAAGGTTCTCAAGGGCCTCGACGCCGTTCGTAAACGTCCCGGCATGTATATTGGCGACACCGACGACGGATCGGGCCTGCATCATATGGTCTTTGAGGTCGTCGACAACTCGATCGACGAAGCACTAGCCGGCTACTGCAGCGAGATTCTGGTCACCATCCATCAGGATGAGTCGGTCAGCGTTCAGGACAATGGCCGCGGCATTCCCGTCGACATCCATGCCGAAGAAGGCGTCTCGGCGGCGGAAGTGATCATGACCGTACTGCACGCCGGCGGTAAGTTTGACGACAACACCTACAAGGTCTCGGGCGGCCTGCACGGCGTCGGGGTGTCGGTGGTCAACGCGCTCTCCCGGGTGCTCAAGCTGGCGATCAAGAGAAACGGTCATCTCTATGAGCAGGTCTACCATGACGGCGTGCCGCAGGCGCCCCTGCAAGTCACCGGTAGCGCTGAGGGGAGCGGGACGCGGGTTCACTTCTGGCCTTCGGCGCAGACCTTCAATAACATCCATTTCTCTTTCGACACTCTCGCCAAGCGCCTGCGCGAACTGAGTTTTCTTAACAGCGGTGTCAGGATCGTGCTGCAGGATGAGCGCACCCAGCAAGAAGAACTCTTTCAATACGAGGGCGGCCTGTCGGCTTTCGTCAACTACTTGAACACGCACAAGACGCCCTTGAACCAGGTCTTTCACTTCAATAGCAAGACGGAAGACAGTGGCATCGGCGTCGAGATCGCCCTGCAGTGGAATGACGGTTACCAGGAAGCGGTCTATTGCTTCACCAACAATATTCCACAGCGTGACGGTGGCACCCACCTGCAGGGCTTCCGCACAGCCCTGACGCGTACGCTCAATACCTATATGGAACGCGAAGGCTACCTCAAGAAAGAAAAGATCAGCACCAGTGGTGAAGATGCGCGCGAAGGTTTGACCGCCATCGTCTCGGTCAAAGTTCCCGATCCAAAATTTTCCAGCCAGACCAAGGACAAACTCGTCTCCTCGGAAGTGACGCAGGCCGTCGCCAATCTGATGAACGAACGCTTCGAGGAATATCTGCTTGAGAATCCGCAAGCTGGCAAGGTCATCATCGGCAAGATGATCGACGCCGCGCGTGCGCGTGAGGCGGCACGCAAGGCGCGCGAGATGACGCGGCGCAAGGGCGCCCTCGACATCGCCGGCCTACCCGGCAAACTCGCCGATTGTCAGGAACGCGATCCAGCCTTGTCCGAACTCTACCTTGTTGAAGGTGACTCCGCCGGTGGTTCAGCCAAGCAAGGGCGCAATCGACGCATGCAGGCCATCCTGCCGCTCAAAGGCAAGATCCTCAATGTCGAAAAAGCCCGCTTTGACAAGATGCTCTCCTCGGCCGAGGTCGGTACGCTGATCACCGCTCTCGGTTGCGGCATAGGTCGAGATGAATACAACCCCGACAAGCTGCGCTATCACAAGATCATCATCATGACCGACGCCGACGTCGACGGTTCGCACATCCGCACGCTTTTGCTCACCTTCTTCTTTCGACAGATGCCGGAGCTGATCGTCAGAGGGCACATCTACATCGCCCAGCCGCCGCTCTACAAAATCAAAAAAGGCAAGCAGGAACAATATCTTAAGGATGATGAAGCGCTTGAGGGCCATCTCACCCAGGCGGCTCTGGAAGACGCCAGCCTGCACGTGCATGAGCTGGCGCCGGCTTTGTCCGGGACCGGTTTGCAGGGCCTCATGCGTGAATACCGCCAGGTCATGCATCTGATCAAGCGTCTCAGTCGGCGCGTGCCGGAGATCCTGCTCGAACAACTGCTGCTCAGCCCAGCACTGCGCCGTGAGCAATTGCTGCGCCACCAAGAAGTCGCCGACTGGTGTCAGCACTACGCCGCCCGCCTAGTGCAGGCAGCCGATCCAAGTCAGCGTTTTCATGTCGATGTCGTCACCGATAGCCATGGGCTGCACGTGCCGCACATCGAGATGCTGGCGCACGGCGTCGCGCACCACTACCAGTTTGGCGGTGATTTTCTCGACAGCCATGAATACGCCAGCCTGCGGCAACTCGGCGATCAGATTCGCGACTTGCTCGAAGAAGGTGCCTACGTCACGCGTGGTGAGCGGCGACAGAACATCGATAGCTTCAAGGAAGCCGTGCAGTGGCTGATGAGCGAATCGCGCCGCGGTCATACCATCCAGCGCTACAAAGGACTGGGTGAGATGAATCCGGAACAGCTCTGGGAAACGACGATGAACCCCGAGGTACGCCGTATGTTGCGCGTCAACATCGATGACGCGATCAAGGCCGACCAGATCTTCACCACCTTGATGGGTGATCAGGTCGAGCCGCGCCGTGAATTCATCGAGAACAATGCCTTGGCCGTCGCCAATCTCGATATTTAAAGCGCAAGGGTCAGCAAAGAGCGGCAAGGGTCACCAAAGCATGGAGAGACATCTCGAATCGTCCGTAGGAGTCCAGTCGCCAGATCTGGACGCGGGCGAGGTGACCAAAGCCCCCGGTGTCAGGATAGTTGTCGCCCCGGCCGATTTGGCCGACGGGTAGACCGGGGGCGCAAGCAAGCCCTGAACGGAGGTGGCGTGGTGCCTGTCAATAAACCCTTACCCGATGATTGGCCCGCGGAGGCCCGCCTGATCGTGGTGATTGAAACGGCCGTCTTGTCTGCCGTGGAACTGGC
>JAJZBU010000050.1 GCA_021851865.1 Pseudomonadota bacterium
GCTCAACACCGGCATCGGCTGGCATGAGGCGCGTATTCCGACCATCGTCACTTCGGTGCCGCGTATGGCTTTCCGTGAAGTCACTGCGCGCCTGCGTCGGGAGATGGACATCCCGGTGATCGCCTCGAACCGCATCAACAACCCGCAGGACGCCGAGGCGATCATCGCCAGCGGCGACGCCGACATGGTGTCGATGGCGCGTCCCTTGCTCGCCGATCCGGACTGGGTGAACAAAGCCGCCGCCGGCACCCCGGAAGCGATCAACACCTGCATCGCCTGCAACCAGGGCTGCCTCGATCTGACCTTCTCCGGCAAGCGTGCCACCTGTCTCGTCAATCCGCGCGCCGGCTATGAATCGGAGAAGGTCTATCTGCGCACCAACAAGGTCAAGAAAGTAGCCGTGGTCGGCGCCGGCATGGCCGGCCTGTCGGCGGCGACGGTGGCGGCCGAGCGCGGTCATCAGGTGACCCTGTTCGAGGCGGCGGCGGCCATCGGCGGCCAATTTTCCATGGCCATGCGCGTGCCCGGCAAGGAGGAGTTCGTCGAGACCATCCGCTATTTCCAAGATCGTCTGCAGCGCACCGGCGTCACCTTGCGTCTGGGTCACAAGGCGACGGAACAGGATCTGGCGGCTTTTGATGAAGTCATCATCGCCAGCGGCGTCAAGCCGCGCATCCCGAAGATGGCCGGTGTCGATCACCGCAAAGTACTCGACTATGCCCAGGTGCTGCGCGGCGAGGTGGTGCCGGGAGCCAAGGTGGCGGTGATCGGCGCCGGTGGTATCGGTGTCGACATGTGCGAGTTTCTTTTGCACGAGTATCAGCAGCCGGTGGACGCCTGGTGCCGGCAGTGGGGCGTCGATTTACAGGTGGCCGAAGCGGGGGGGCTGGTTGCGCCCGAGGCGCCGAAAGTCACGCGCCAAGTGACCCTGTTGCAACGCAAGCCGGGCAAGCGCATGGGGTCGGGGCCGGGCAAGACCACCGGTTGGGCGCATCGTCTGACCTTGCTGCAGTATCAGGTGAAGATGCTCGGTGGCGTCGACTATCTCGGCGTCGACGATGACGGGCTGCATATCAGCGTCGCCGGTGAGGAGCAGGTGCTCGACGTCGATCACGTCATCCTCTGCGCCGGTCAGGAGTCGGTGCAGGACTTTGTACAGATCGACAGCAAAGGTCGCGTCGACCGCCCGCACTGGCACGTCATCGGCGGTGCCCGCCTCGCCGGCGAGCTCGATGCGCGCCGCGCCATCCGCGAAGGCGCCGATGTGGCGGCAGCCTTGTGAACTCTGGGGTGGCGAGCGGGTGAGGCTTGCGTTAAGCTCGCCCCGGTCATCCACAGGAGAACGATCATGCAAAGGATCCTCATCATCGCGCTGGCGAGCGCTACCCTGGCCGCCCAGGCCTTCGATTTCGGCGCCATCGGCAATGCCATCGAGCAGAGCGTGGCGCCGGCGGCGGCCCCGGCGGCGACGTCGAATACCACCAGCGCCTTCATCGACAAGCTCGGTGCGGCGCGCGGCCAGGCCCTGTCGCCGGTCGATGCCCTGGCGGTGAGCAGTGCCGTCGGCGGTACCCAGAGCATGGTCGACAATGCCCAGAACCAGTTTCTCGACAAGGTCAGCCAGAGCACCGGCTTGAACCGCGACGTCATCACCGCCATCGCGCCGAAGACGACGGCGCCGTTGTCGCAGACGGAGGTGATGCAGAAGCTGCAGGCCAAGACCGGTCAGCTCAATCCGCAGACGGTGTCGGTGGTGCAGGATGCGGTGCAGTCACGTAACAGCGCCATGGGCAATCTGCGCGACACCTTGGTGCAGAATCTCGCCAGTCGCGTCGGTGTGCCGGCGACGGTGGTGACCGCCCTGCTGCCCATGGTCGGTCTGTAAGCGCGAGCGGGGTGTTCTGCTTCGGTGGGAGCCTAACACCCTTCACTTTCTCTGCATTGACATTATCAGCGTCTACGCTCACCATGCCGCGCCAGAGTGTGGTCTATTTCGGTGAGAGGTCGTCATGAGCTTGGGGCGCTGGATGAAGGCGGGCATCGTCGCCCTGGGTGTGAGCGGACTGGCTGCTTGTGGCGGCAACAACAACAACACCGGGCCGGCGATTTATGACGTCGAGCTCTCGGCCGGACCTTCGAATATCTATTCGCACATCTGGGTGACGATCAGCGGCATCGCCATGAATGCCAATGCCACCGAAATTTTCAACGCCAACGACATGACCTGGGCCTACTATACCCTGGCCGAGCCGGTGACCGTCGATCTCAACGATCTCGACAATGGCACGATGCGCACCGTCCTTTCCAACCTGCACATCTCGAGCGGCAACTATCTGCAGACGCGCCTGCTGTTGACGCCGACCAACCAGCCCCTGACCTCTTCGGCGCAGGCCAAGACCGACGGCAATGGCCAGGCGCTGCAGTGGAACGATCAGATCGAGTATATGCAGGGTTCGACCCGCGTCGAGGCACCGCTCGAGGTGCCGGCCGACGAACAGGGCCTGTTTGTCGATACGGCGCAGATCCTCGGCGCTGGCGGCACCTATGACACCGATTTCGACATCGACATCGTGCACTCGATCGTTCCTTTCCAGCAGGGTAACGCCCTCGGCTTCTATCTGCAGCCGCAGATCCAGACGCACGTGCTGTCCCTGGACGGGGCGGTGCAGGGCAACTTGGCGACGACGTCGCTGTGTCCGCGCGGCACCACCGGTAGCAACTGCGCCGGCCAGGTCATCGCCATGGCCGAGCTGCCGCACTATGACGCCGCCGGCAACATCACCTATCAGGCGGTGCGTGAAGCCGCCGTCGATCCGACCACCGGCGTCTTCGAGCTCTATCCGCTCGAGCCGAGCACCACGGTCGGGCTCTATCAGATCGTCATCCATGGCCTCAATATGCGCACCATGGTGATCACCAATGTTCCCGTTGTGACCGGCACGACGCCGTCGTCGCTGTCGCCGAACGCCGCTTTGGCGGTGTATGCGCCGACCATGCTCAACGTCTCGCCCATACCGGTCACCCTGACGCAGTCGGCCTATTCGGCGCAGCTGTCGCAGCCGATGACGCCTTATGGGGCGGGTCACGTCCTGTTCACGCAGACGCCGACCCTGACCGATGTGCCCTCGGAGATACGCTGGGCGTCGACCGATCCTTTTACCGGGCTGTTCAATACGCCGGTGGCTCTTGACGGCGATACCATGGAGGAGACGATCTGGGTTTCCCTGGTGCAGCCGACCTTCGCGGCGGTGGCGCCTTACAATGGCAGCGGCAACTTTGGCGCCTTCAGCATGGGCACGGTGTATCAGGTGCCGGCGGTGCCGGGATCGGTGATCGCCGCTGGCGCGGCGGGCAGCACGGTGGATTTTGCTCCGGTCGCGCCCATCCAGCTGGCGACGGTGCCGAATGGTCAGGTGACCGCCACCTTCACCGTCACCAACGCCGAAGGTTATGATCGCGGTCAGCTGGTGATGAGCGACATCGCTGGCATCGTCAACAGCGCCGACATCAGCGGCCTGCTCGGCGGCAGTGGCGGTTCCAGCAACTGCTCGACGGCGACGATGAGCTGCACCATCGAGGTGCCGGTCGGTAGCAGCGCCTTGCTGACGCCGGGAACTTATTATTACCCCTATCTGCGCCTGTGGAAGAGTTCGTCGTCGGCGCCGGCCACCCTGGTCGACATCAATACCCCGGTCAACCTCATGGCCGGCGGTAACGGCAGCTTCAGCGTCAACATCCCCTGAGCTGAGGCTGCCGCAGCGCTTCAGTGACTGGGTTCGACGATGCCGCTGAACTGCGCCTGGCGATAAACCGGCAGGCGGATCTCCGCTGGCAGGTGCTTGAGACTGCCATAGGGCAGTTCGGTGATCACCAGATTGGCCGCCCAGTCCGGGACGATGCCGCCGGGCAGGCCAAAGCCGCGCAGAATGACCTTGACGCGGTGCTGACCGAGCGGGATGAAAGTCCAGTCGGTGTCCATCTCCGGCATGCGGACACAGCCCGGTTGTAGGCCGGCGCCACCTTCGATGCTATGACTGCTCTCCGTGACGACGCCGGTTTTCGGGTCTTGACTGACCTGCGAGTCGATGAAAGTGTCGCGATCGTGCAAAGGCCAGGGCGAGTGGACGACGATGTAGGCTTTGACGTGTCCGTGGCCGAAGCTCTGCATAACGGTGGCGCGCGCGACACGCGGCATCCAGTCGGCAAGATGCGGGAAGTCGGACGTCGCCGCCACCAAGGCGGAGAGTGAGCTGTTGACGATCGTTTCAGCGCGGAATTCCTTGACGTTGGTGCCGTTCATGGCGCGCGTGTAGATGTCGATGTGCTCGGCCGGGCGCTGCAGGGTCAGTTGCCAGGGGCCTTGCGCTTGCGGACGTTCGGCGGCGTGGACGCTGACGCAGGTGAGCAGGGCGATCGACAGGCGCATCGCCCGTTGCAGGGGGCTGAGGTGAAGCATGGACTCTCTCCTGAGTGCGAAGGGAGGCGTGAAGATAACATCAAAAAATGAAACACCGTATAGGTTATTTCTTTAATAAGCGCGGCAATCTCCTGAGGATGACGGTGCCAAGGCCGATCATCCTTACAGTATTGACTTGTGTCACTTTTAAGTTACATTGAAATATGTAACAGTCAGTTGTGTTGTTTGTCATTCACGCCTCAGGAGATAGGCCATGCAAATCCTCGCACGACCCAGCAATCAACGCGCCCATGCCATGAATCAGCGTCTGGAGGGCTACGTCAACCGCCTTTTGCGTGGCTTCGATCGGCAGCGTGAAGCCCTCGGGCTGCGCGGGCGCAAGGGCTATTACAACGATGACACCTATGAGTTCGAGGGCGGTGCCCGCGATGCTCTGCGCGCCAAGCACTACGACAAGAGCCTGCGTTTGTTATGGAAGGCGCAGGAGCACGCGCCATGGATGAGTTTCCGCGATTGCACGCACGATGAGATGCAGCTGCTGGCGATGGCCGAGAAGTCACTGACACCGGTCGAGAAGGCGGCGCGTAAGCGCGTCAACACCCAGGCCTTCCGCGATCGCCTCAACGCCTGCTACACGCCGCAGCAGAAGCAGGCCATCGTCAACATCCTGGCCATGATCGGACACGGTGAAGCTTATGCCTGGATGGTCTCGAGCGAGCTGCTCAATGAAGTGCGCTCGACCGGCGGACGCGCGGCGATGACCATGCAGGTGCTCGAAGAAGCCAAGCACTTCGTCGTTCTGCGCGAGCTTCTACAGGCTTTTGACTGCCCCATCCCGCGCATGAACGCCTGGGAGTATCTGCTGCTCGAGCGGACTTACAAGTCCAAGGGGCTGGAGAAGTTCTTCGGCATGAACGTCGTCGTTGAAGGGTTCGCGCTCAGCCTTTTCGGCATGATGGGGGCCTTGCCCGAGCTCGACATCCTCAAGCTCTTTCATCGCGATGAGTCGCGTCATACGGCTCTGCCGAGCAATTATCTGCACGAGTTTCCGCTCAGCTGGTGGGACAAGAACAATCCCGCCAAGCGCCTGCGCCGCCTCAGTCTGGTGCTGCCGGCGCTGCCGATCTTCATGCTCATCGAGGCGGATTTGGCCGAGATCGGCATCGACAGTTTCGACTTCGGTGGCTCGCTGGCGCGCAAGATCCTCAAGCTCAGCGATCGCGTCGGTTTCAAGCTGCCGTTGACGCAGGCGCAGGTGACACGGCTGTTCAATGAGCTGTTCAACGCTTATTGCCGGGCGACGCGCAGCGACTTCGTGCGCAAGGACTTTCTCAGCGCCGAGACCACCACCGGCCAGGAAGAGCTCGACATCGAGGCGGAAGTCTTCATGCTCAAGACCGCCTGAGCTGAGGGTGCCTGGGCGGGCCGGCCGTTATGGCCGGGCTCGCCCATAGTGACCGCTTCAGCGCGGCTCCTGACCGTAGAGATTCTCGTAGATGCAGGTCAGGCGCTCACCGAGGATGCCTTCCAGAGCGTGCTGCATGGCGCGCGCCACTTCCGCCGAGACGGCGGCATCGACCTGGCCGCGTAGGCGCCAGATGACCGCCGCCAGCTTCTGCGCATCGGCGGCCGGCGGCAGGCGCTGGCCATAAGGAATATCGAAGACGTAGGTGGCGACGCGCTGCACCAGCTCGTTGGCGGCACGCTCGACGTTGGTGCGCAGCAAGGCGACGATGGATAAGGTCTCCTCGAGCGGGATACCCGCTTGCGTCAGCTCTTGACCGACGGCGAGCAGGCGCGGACTCGGCACTTTGAATTTGTCCTTGTCGGGGACGATGATCTCGAGTTCCATGATGCGCTTGAGCACCTCGGGCGAGAGGATGCCGGCGAAGCGCTGCACCAGTTCCGCCAAGGTGAAATACTCCGGCACTTCGTCCGTCCAGGGGCTGGTCAGGGCCGCTTCCAGTCCCATGACCTCGGCGATGTCGCGCCCCGATTCCCAGGCCTGTAGCAGTTCACCGATGCTGGCGAGGGTGTAGCCGCGTTCCAGCATGCTGCCGATCAGACGCAGGCGCGCCAGATGGGCGGCGTGGTAGATGCCGGTACGGCCACGCCGCTCCGGCGGCGGCAGGAGGCCGCGATCCTGATAGGCACGCACGTTGCGCACCGTCGTGCCAGCGGTCCTGGCCAGTTCGTCGATGGTGTATTCATCTCTCGGTCGCGATGGGACGTGATCGGTCTGTGGCATGTGCAAATTCCGGTTCGCTGCAGCGGCTTCTCGGTCAGCGCTCATTGTACGTCAGAATGCCGCTGGCGGGGATGCGGCGATGCTGGCATCCGGATCTGCCGCCGATAGGCGCCGCCGCGTTTAACTGCCATGGAGGCAGGCCGACGCCCAATCCACCCAAGCGAAGGTTTTTAA
>JAJZBU010000031.1 GCA_021851865.1 Pseudomonadota bacterium
GATGACTTGCGGCACCAACCCCGTGACGTAACGCACCGACAGCGTATCGCTGGCCGTGCCGCCGCCACCATAGGTGCCGAAGAGCGACTGTCCGGCGGTCAGATAGGTGGTGGTGGCGGGCATCTCGTTGCTGGCCGAGCCACCGTTGGAAGGGTCGGGGATGTAGCCGGCCGACTGCAGTACATTGGTCAGGATCTGCATCGCCATGGCAGCGTTGTCGCTGATCTGCGCCAGTTTGCCCTGCGCCTGGTTGGCCTGATAGACGCTGAGCAACAAGGTGAGGATGCCGCCGACGACGAACAGGCCGAGGGTGCTGGCGATCATGAGTTCGAGCAGGCTGAACCCGGTCTGTTGGCGCCGGGCGGAGGTCTTCATGGTTGCACCATCATGCTATAGGTTTGCAAGGGGCTGTTGTTGCCGTTGCTGTTGGTGGCGGCGTTGAGGACGGAGTTGTTGATCGCCACCGAGCTCTCCTGCCAGCTCACCGCGATCGAACAGGTGACCGGCGCTGGCGCCGTGTTGCAGGTGATGGTGACCGTGCCGAGCGGCACCGCCTGATAGAGGGCGGTGCCAAAGGTGGCAAGATCGGTCGCCGCGATCTGGACCGGTGAGCAGACGACATTCTGACACGCGCCACTTGGCACGACCGAAGCGCTCAGGGTGCTCGGGCTGCTGACGCTGATCGTCTTATTCTGCGCAGCCATCTGCACCGTGGCCGGGGCGTTGCTGGTGTCGGCCCAGAAAACGGCATTGCTGTGCATGGCCGCCGCCAGGCTGCTGACATCCATGGCGATGACTGAGCGCACCGAGCTGACATGGCCTTCGCTGATCGACATGGCGTCGACCTTGGCCAGACCGAGCAGGCCGACGGCGATGATGGCGACCGCCACCATCACCTCGATGAGGCTGAAACCGCGCTGATGTTCACGCTTCATAGACAGGCTCCCTGACCCGAGACTTCCTGGCTGACCAAGCCCATGAAGGTGACCGCCAGGCAGGCGGTGGTATAGGTCGAGGCCGGACTGGCGTGGTCGGTGAAAGTGACGGTGGGAATGGTGGTGGCGATGTTGTTGATATAGCCGCCACGGTTGTAGCTGATGTACCAGACACTGTTGTCGGCGACGAGGGTGTCATTGCCGATGAAGGCGGTATGGTGATGCAGGATGCTCCCGCCGGTGGGCAGGGTCTGGTCGCCGGCCGGGTCGGCGAAGACGATCCAGCCATTGTTCCAGTTCGTGCTCTTGCTGCAGGTGAGGCCATCGCTGGAGGCGCACAGGGTCACCAGTTGACCCTCTCGCACCGCCTCCGCCGCCGCATAGGTCATGTCGGCTTGCAGATCGGCGAGTTCACCATCGATGCGGTCACGGGCGATGGTGTTGGTGAAATTGGCCGTCGCCATCATGCCTAACAAGGAAGCCACGGCGAGGACGATCATCAGCTCGAGGACGGTGAAAGCATCGTCATGTCGTCTCATCAGCGTGCGCAAGTCCACGTCTCTCGCCTCCCTCGGCAGCCGGTTGACGGCACCTAAGCCATCTTCTGTCGCCATTATCCGGGGATGCGGTGCGTGACGCTAGAGGCAAGTCTCTCAACGGACGATTACGGTGGATCAATGGCAGAGCAGGAGCGACGCCTCCCTGCCATCGTCGTGGCTTGCTCAGTGTTGCGCCAGCGTGCTGGTGTCGGGCAGGACCGGCACTTTCTCCTGGGTCCAGGCGTCGAGTTCAGCGAGGGGCAGATGCAGCGCCTGCAGGATGGTCGGTGCCACCTGCTGGGTGCTGACGCGGGTGCTGATGACCTGGCCGGGAGCGTGATCGACGAGCATCAGGGCGACGTGTCGGTCATCCGCGGCGAAACCGCCGTGTTCCGCCTTTTTGTGCGTCTTGGAACTGCCATAGATGACGCCCGGCTGGGTGATGACGATGAGGTCAGGCGTACGTGCATCATGCGTCGCCGCGTCGTTGTCGACGATGCGGGCGATGCCGAGCTGGTCGGCCTGCGCCAGCAGGGCTTGCCGCAGCCGTCCGGCGTCACCCGCCTGATGCAGCCAGATCAAGGCGACGTCGTCGGCGGTCAGATGGGCCAGAGCGCCAGGTGCCGCCTGGGCGATGGCAGCGCGCAGCTGATCGACGTCGACATGGCGGACACGCTCGCTGCGCATCGGGCTGTTGCCGTGCTTGGCGGTGATGATCAGCAAGGTGTGCGTGTTCAGATGCTGAGCGGTGAGGGTGGCCTGCAGATGTCGCAACTGTGCGTCACAGAAAGCGAGAGCCTGTTGCAGCGGCGGCGTCGGCTGTTGTGCAGCGTCGTAGCCGAAGAGTTTCTGCGCGACGCTGACGCTCTGCAGGTTGAGGCCGAGCAGCGCCGGCACCGGCCCCGCCTGATGACCGTCATGGCCGCGGCCTTGCAGTTCGAAACTGAGCGCCTGCATCTTGCCCTGGTCATAGGCTTCGGTGCGCGCGAGCGAGCCGGTGATGTGGTTGTCGGTCTGCACGACGCCCTCGAAATTGGCGCCGATCTCGGGTGTCCACAGGTCATCGACGGCGTCTCCGCTCGGTCCCTGCACGAATTCGTAAGCCGGATGCTTGTCCATCCAGGCGGTGCGCAGATGGTGCTGATGCACGACGCTGAAGACGTTGTTGACGCGCACATACTGATGCGGCCAGACCACCTGACAGCCATGGTCGGGATCACGCGGCAAACGCTGCGGGTCGATGTGACCCTGGTGATCATCGAGGCTCTCATCGAAGCGTACCGTCGTCCCGCGCACCTGACAATGCGAGGCGGGGGGCGATAAGCGGCGATCCCAGCTGACGTCATACCACAGACCGGAGAGTTGCGGATCGGCGCCACTGATCAGGGCTTCCAGTCCCGGAAAGGAGTCGGCTGGACCTGGCGTATAGGCTGCGCTGTAGAGGCGAGCCTGCTGGGACCAGAGGGCTAGTTGCGAATCGGGGTGAGCTGAGATCCAGTCTTGCAGATCCTGCGCGTGCAGACCATCGACACTGATCAGGACGACGTGCGTGAAAGGTTCGGTCGCAGCCGCAGACAGCGGCCACCAGCTCGCCGCCAGGAGGGAAAAAGATAAAGCTAGGCGATGCATGTCAATCCTCGGCTTGCAGGCGATGCTCGACCCAGAGTGCAAACGGCAGGGTATGGCCGCGCAGACTTCTGGGAGGGGCGGGGTAGTGGGCGGTCATCACCGCCTGGATGGCGGCGTCGTCGAGAGCGTGATAGCCGGACGACTTGAGCACGCTGACGTTGCTGACGGCGCCATCGAGATAGTTGAAGCCGATCTGGGTGCGACCGTGCATATGGGCCATGCGCGCCGCCAGCGGATACTGCACCGCCGACTGCACTGCACCCAGCACCTGATCATTGAAAGTGGCGAGCAGATGCGGGTCCGGTTGCGGCGGCGCCGGAGGCGTCACCGGCAGCTTCGGCTTGCTCGGCTGCGTCGGTGGCGCCATCACTTTCGGCGGTGTCGGCACGGCTGGCGTACTCGCTACCGGTACGGGCAAGGGCAGGGGCGGCGGCGTCGGTATGCGCGGCTGCACCTGGGGCTTGTGCGCTTGTGGCTGCGGTGGGTGTGGCACCGGGTGCGGAGGCTTCGGCACTTCCTTGGGTGGCGTTGGCAGCACCGGAAAGCTCAGCATGACCGGCGTCGCGGGTGGCTCGACGTGCTGTTGCGCCTGCGCCATGGCCCAGGCGAGCAAGCCTAAGAGACTGGCTTCGATGCAGGCAGCGAGGATCGCTGCCCGCGACATGGGATGATCAAGAATGGTTTTCACGGGCGGCTAGTCCGATTTGGGAGACACCGGCGCGACGGCAGGCGTCCATGACGGTCATCAGGTGTTGCAAGGAGGTGTCGCCGGCGCCGGCGATGGTGACCACCGTATGCTGCGGATCTTGCGTGTGCGCGAGATAGGACGTCAGCTGGTCGGGGCTCAAGACGTGGCTGTCGACTTCGATCTGGCCTTGCGTGTTGAGATCGACGATCACCTGCGGGTGCGGCAGGGTCTGTGCCGTACTGCTGTGCGGCAGGTTCGAGCTCAGGCCCTTGGAAGGAATCATGTGCAGGGTGAACATGATGAAGAAGATCAACAGAAAGAACATGATGTCGATCATCGGGATGATTTCAATGCGTGCCTTGCGCACCTCGAAATAGCGCATGTTCAGGCGACCTCAGCCTGGATGTTTTCGGCGGCATTGCGCGCACGGCGCGGCGTCTTGACGCGATTGAGCAGCATGACTTTCACCGTTTCCAGATGATGCATGATCACCCGGACGCGATTGTTCAGGCCATTGAAGGCGACCAGACCGAGGATAGCGATGAACAGGCCACAGGCGGTGGCGATCAAGGCTTCAGCGACGCCGCCGGTCACTTGTGTCGGGGCGTTGTTGGCGTCGGAGAGCACGGCGAAGGCGTTGAACATGCCGATGATGGTGCCGAGCAGGCCGAGCAGAGGGGCCAGGGTGACGATGGTGTCGAGCATCCAGAGGAAACGGTCGATATGCGGGATCTCGCGCATGATGGCCTCTTCCATACGCGCTTCGGCGTGGCTGGGATCGGGTTCCTGGCGCAGGTCGATCGCCGTCTGCAGCAAGCGTTCGTGCGGCATGCTGTGGTATTGCCCGGACAGCTCGCGTAGCTGCGCCAGGGAGGGGTGAGGATGCTCATCCAGCTGTCGCATCAGGCGGGTGCCGGCGTTCAGGGCGCGGAAGAGATAGATGGTTCGCTCGATCACCAGCGTCAAGGCGATCAGCAGCAGCAGCGCCATGATGTAGATGATGCCACCCGAGGCGGCGGCGATATGGGAGATATTGTGCATAGACATGATGACCTAACTGGGCATGCACGGTGACGGGATGTCGCCGCTTGGGGTGGACTTGGCATGCTCTTCTCATCCCCGATGACTAAAAAACCGCACCCACATGTTGTGGGTGCGGGTGTTAACTACGCGTTTCAGATCTTGGAGCTGAGCGACACGGTGACCGACCGTCCCGGGATGCCCCAGAACAGGATGTCACCCTGCGGTGCCGTACCATTGGTGTAATAAAGACCGCCCTTGTTGAAGAGGTTGTCCACCTGCATGCTGACCTTGGTCGCCTGATCTCTGCCGAAGCTGTAGCTGGCCGACAAGCTGGCCATCGAGTAGCCATTGACCATGTAGTTGCCGATGCTGGGGCTGTTCGGATAGAGCGATCCCGACTGACCGGTGTAGTAGGAGCCGATGTACTTGTCCATGAGCGAGGCATAGATGCCGTTCTTGTCATAGATCAGACCGGCAGCGGCGGTGCGCACCGGCGTATTCGGCAGCCAGTTGCCGGCACTGTCGTGCGCGCTGTTGACCGAGCCGTTGGCGTAGAGGCTGGTGCCGTAGCCGACGAAGTAGGTGGCTTCGCCTTCAACACCCTTGTAGCGGGTGGCGCCGTTGGAGTTGTAGTAGTAGGTGTTGTTGTTGATGGTGCCGCTCAGGATCTCGTTCGAGAAGTCGATCAGGTAAGCGTCGAAGTCAGCGGTGAAGCGACCCGTCTTGTACACCGTGCCCCACTGGTAGTTGCGCGTGCTCTGCGGCTGCAGAGTGTTCTGACCCGGCTGGTTGATGTAGAAGTACTTCAGGTTCGGCGCGAGAAAGCCTTCCGACGCCTGAGCGTAGGTGCTCCAGTTGCTGCTCAGGTTGTAGTGCACATCGAGCGAGGGCAGGGCCTTGCTCCAGCGCTTGCTATAGTCCATCGGCAGGCCGGTGCCGTTGTTGATGGTGGCGTTCAGGCCGCGCTCAAAGGAGACGTACTTGAGGCCGGGGCGCACGGTCAGGCCGTCCACCGGCTTCCAGGCGAACTCGGCGTAGGGCTGGAAGGTGTTCCAGCTATCGCTCATCAGCCAGTTGTAGGAAGACGGTGTCGTCTGCTGCGAGCCGTTGACCATGTAGTTGGGCGCGCCATTCATGCTCCAGTCGACATTCTGGTTCGAACGCGAGTTGTACTGATGATCGAACCAGACGCCGAGGTTGAGGTCGCCGGCGGCGAGGTGATCGGAGGCGCGGAAGACGTTGCCCACCGAGCGGTATTGCATGGTCATCGAGACGCCAGGCACATCGTTCGGCTGATTGAGATAACCCTGCGCCGTCTGCAGCTGGGTGCCGAGACCACCACCCATGCCACCTGGGGTGAGGTTGGAGTACTGGCCACCGGCTTCAAGGTTGTAGGGCAGGCCGAAGGTCTGTCCGTTGTAGCCGATATGGCGATAGCCGAAGGTGTAAATCTTGTCGTCCAGGGTCCAGCTGCCCTGCTCGCTGTTCAAGCCGATGTAGGACATGTCGCCGTTGATCTGGTCGCGGTTGTAACCGATGAAGCTCTGGCTGTTCGGGTTGTTGGAAAGACCGAAGTTGTTGCCATACATCTGCATCTGCGTCAGGGTGGCGCCGCTCGGCGGATTCTGGTCGAGCTGGTTGACCATGGACATGAAGGTCAGCATGGTGTTGTCGCCCAGGGGCTTGAGCATCTTGAAGATGGCGTTGGTGCGGCGCTGGTGCGAGTAGCTCAGGTAGCCGTCGCTGGAGACCTGCTTGACGTCCATGTAGGCAGAAGCGTCACCCCAGTTCTTCATCGTGCCGGAGTCGAACTGCACACCTTCCAGCTTGGTATTGAAGCTGCCGTAGCTGGCATAGGGCGTGATGCCGGCCGTCTGCGAAGGATCCTTGGTGGTGTTGGCGACGGTGCCGCCGAAGGTGGCATAACCGATGACGGCGGCGCTGCCCGGGCCACGGTCGACGGTGATGGCGCCGAGGTCCTGCGGCATGAAGTAGGACGTCGAGTGGTGGGTGAAGTCATTCGAGTCGCCGATAGGAATGCCGTCGAAGGTGACGTTGTACTGGCCGTCCTGGAAGCCGCGAATGCTCAGGCCTTGCGACTCCATCAGGCCATTGCCGTTCGGGTCGACGTTGAACACGCTCGGGGCGATGCTGATCAGGTCGGTGTAGTTCGATCCCGGCCCGGTGTTGTTCTCGATGTAGTGGCGGGAGATGATGGATGCCGGTTCCGTTTCCGACAGGGAGGCTTGCGAAGGCGCCTGGGCCGGTGCTGATTGTGAGCCGGCATTGCTGGCACTACCATTAATGTCGCTGGCGTCGTTCTGTACGGTGCCCAGGTCGACCTGGTCCTGCGCTTGCGCGCCGCCGATCAGCATACCCGCCAACACCAACTCGGCCAGCAGGCGTCGTTGCCCGATCTGTCTCTTCATGATCCCTCTCTCCCCCAATCTATGGTCAGGCCCGCTCTGGGCGCTTGCAGATTAGGGTGGAGGTATGACGTCCATGTTAATGGACTGTGACAGGCCGTTAAGTTTTCTCAAACCAAAGCAGGGTACCAGCGCTGCAAGGCGGCCCGCTGATACTGTGCGCGCGTGCGCAGGTCCGGGCACCAGTGGGCATGGGCGGCGGCGGCCTGGACCAGAAAGGTGAACAGGGTCAGATGGCGGCGCAACACGCGCTCCAGCCGGTGCGGCAGCATCGGATTGAAGTGGCCGAACAAGGAGAAGAGCTGGCGCGGATTCTTCTGGACCCAGGTCCAGGAGCCCATCTCCAGGGTGAAAGGGAGAAAAATGCCCGATTGTGTCGCTTGGTGTTCGTCATAAAGATGATCCCAGAGATCGCCGTGCGTCGAATAGATCAGCGACTGTGGTTCCATGATGTAGAAACTGTGCTGCGGGTAGGCGGTGTTGAACAAATGGCGCAGGGCGAAGGCCTCGGCCAGATGAGCGGCGGGTTGATGGTGGCGGGCATAGGGAAACCAGATGCGATCGCGCAGGCCGAAACCGGAGTGACAGTCGATGGCGATGGCCATGGGTCGACCGAAGAGATGCTCGCGCATGACTTGGCAGAGGGCGCGCGATTCCACCTCCATGGGGCCGGCGGCGGGGCCGCGGTACCAGGGCAGGCGTGGCGAGTAGCGATGTCCGCCGATGAGAAAAGGTGTCTTGCCGCTGGCGTCTTGCGGCGCATTACGCATCAGGTCGACACCCTGGCCGTTGGCGCGGGTCATGCGCGCGAGGCCGACCGGGTTGACCGCCGGCATGAAGACGAGGTGAACGCGGTCGAGCAGAGCCTGCAGGCTGAGATCCCAATCCATGCGCGCCACCAGGGAGCGCAGGAAGGCGAGCACCACCTCGCTGCCGATGCGTTCGAGGCCATGCACACCGCCGATAAAGGCGACGGCGGGAGCGCCGGGTTCGGCGCTGCCCATGCTCAGGACCGACAGAGGCCAGCTCTCACCGTCGTACTCGACGAGGTCGGCGATCTGCAGCTCGACGCGGTCGGCGACATTGGTGATGATGTTCGCCAGTTCATCGTGGAGTCGAAACCCCCGCGTCGTGGACGACATGATCAGTAGAGCAGTCCAAATCCTATCGAGGCATTGTCGAGTTCGCTGTGCGTCGAGTAGCGTTCGATGGCGAAGGTGAAGGTGAGGCGGTTATCCAGCGTCAGGCTGTAAGGCGAGCGATGATTGCCGGTCATGAAATCATAGATCTGGGTCAGATTGAAGTCATGGCGCAGGCGTTGCACGGGGCCACGGCTGCCATCTCCCACCTGCAGTTCGAGCAGATTGGCGAAGCCGATACCGACGTAGGCATTGGCGGCGTGTTCCTGGGTGAAGTTCTTGTAGTCGACGCCCATGTTGACGAAGGTGCGCGCGTAGTTGACGTCGAGGAAATAACCAGAACCGACACCCGTGCCCGTGCGCGTGGTGTCGCTGCGGCCGGCTGAATAGATGATGCTGGGGATCATCGTCGGATCAAGAGCGGCGCCGTCATCGGCGATCGCCACGCCCGTCCATCCCGTCAGCGCCAACAGCGCCCATCGTATGCATCTCATCCGGTCAGCTCCTGATCGTGGACATCCTCTTCCTGAGGATCGTCATGTTGATGCGCAAGGATAAGTCCTTCGGTCGATGCTTTCAAATCTTAACCGAAGGCAGAGTATTCATCCGTAGGGCATGTTTTGTGTATGATATCGTTATTCGCATGAGATATGAAGGCGCTGGTATGGTTGAGAAGGAGCATCTGGGGCCTTTGATGGCCCTGACGAGCAAGACCTGGCGACAGGCGCTCGATCAGCGTCTACGTCCTCTGGGTTTGTCGCAGGCGAAATGGATGTGCCTTTTGCAATTGCATCGTCACCCGCGGCTGATGGCGCAAGGTGAGCTGGCTGAAGTCATGGGGATCGAAGCGGCGACCCTGGTTCGTCTCCTCGATCGTCTCGAAGCCGATGGCTGGATCTTGCGACAGATGGATCCGGAAGATCGCCGCAGCAACCACGTTCTGATGACCGATCGAGCCCGTAGCCTGGGGCGCGAAGTGGAGCAGGTCGCTGATGAACTGCGGCGCGATCTGCTCGCCGGTATACCGAGTGAAGAGGTCGCGGTGACCTTGCGCGTACTGCGGCAGTTGCTCGATCGTGCGCGTATGAACCTGCAGTAAGGCGAAGGCGCGCCGCCACGACTAGCTGCGTTGTTGCCGAAAACTGCGGATCACTGCGACGAAATTGCAGGGCCGCGTGCGGGCATCGAATTGCTCCTGCAGGATGCCCGTCCAGGCGGTGCGACAGGCACCGGTTGAGCCGGGCAGGCAGAAGATGAACTTGCCGCGCACCATGCCGGCGAGGGCACGTGATTGCAGCGTCGAGTTGCCGATCTCCTGCAAGGAGATCTGACGGAACAACTCACCAAAGCCGTCGACCTGTTTGTCGAAAAGAACGCTCAAAGCCTCAGGGGTCGAGTCGCGACCCGAAAAACCGGTGCCACCGGTGGTGAGGATGACGTCGATGTCATCATCGATGATCCAGGCGGACACCTGCGCGCGCAGGCGATAGATGTCGTCCGTCACGATGCGCCGGTCGGCGAGGATGTGGCCAGCTTCGGTCAGTGCCTGCGCCAGATAAGCGCCGGAGGTGTCCTGTTCGATCGAGCGGGTGTCTGAGACCGTCAGGACGGCGATGCGCAGAGCGACAAAAGCAGCCTCAGCGTGTGACATCGGGGGACCTCGTCAGGGGTGTCTCACCAGCGCGGCGGTTCTTGTGAGCTGCTCAGCTTGTCGTCGACGGTGAACAGCACCGAGCCGACGCCGCGGGAGGTCTCGTAATACCACAGGGCATGACCATTGATCACCATCTTGCGATCAGGGTTGCCGAGGTACTGCAGGACTTGTGCCGTACTCATGCCGGGCTCCAGTTTTTGCCACTGTGCCGGTTCTTGCGCGAGAGAGGGTTGTTCCTTGGGCAGCGCCGGGATGGTTGTCGTGGCGCTGGCAGCGGTTTGCTTTTGTTGCACGTCGAGGCGTTGCTCGAGCAACTGAACGCGTTGCACCAGGGCGTCGAATTCCGCCCGGGTAGGGCCATCTTCGGCATGCGCCGGGAGCAGGGCGCAGGATATGGCGGTCGCGATCAAGCAGGCATGGATCCTCATCACGGTCTCCTCTCCAATGAAAAAGGGGGGGCAATGAAAAAGGGGAGAGGTTGCCCTCCCCCCTCTAGGGCCGCACGGCCCATCAGCCTATGACAGCGCTAACTTACCACATGAACCAGCCGTAGACCATCGCCGTGTTGTTGGCACTGGCGTTGCGGCCCATGCCGTCGTAGTTGGTCGTAGCACCGTTGAACTTGGTGTAGGCCGTGTACTGCACGCCGAGCTGAACGTTCTGCCAGGGCAGGAATTCATACTGCGCGATCCAGGCCGTGCTGTCCGGGCTGCCCGAGGCATCGCCGCTCAGCACATTGGGATTGCCGTAGGGCACGCCGGCGACCACCTGGTTGTTGTTGTAGTAGGCGTAGTCCGAGGTTCCGGTCGTACGCAAGATGCCCAGGGACACTTCCTGCTGGTTGGCGAAGTGGAAGGACGCGTTCAGGTTGAGGGTGTTGAGCGAGTCGCTGTTGTTGCTCGAACACACCGTTCCAGCGGCGCACTGCACACCCGCGGCAGCGTGCGGGATGGCATTCCAGGTGTCGTTTTCATGGATGTAGGTGCCGCGCACGATCAGCTCATCGTTGCCGAGGGGCAGTTCGTACTGGGTATCCACCGCCGAGTCCACCATACGGTTCGATGCACCGGTGATGCCCGCCGGGATCTGGTTGATGGCCATGCCGTAGGCGCCGACTTCGAGGTAGCCGTTGCCGACGTTGGTGTCATAGGCCAAGCGCAGATAAGGCGCGACGCCGCTGAGCATGTTGGTGGCGTTCGGCTGATAGGGCTGACTGAGGCCGGCCTGTTCCGAGCGATAGCCGGTCAGATCGGCGTACCAGTGGTTGTCGAGGTGCATATAGCCACCGATGCCGACCACCGACTGCGCGAGCTTGCCCATGATGAAGGGCTGCGCCGCCGGAGTGGGCAGGGCGGCACCCGGGGTGATGTAGGGGAAGCCCCAAGCCGGCGTATCCTGCCACGGATCCTCCATGGTCGGGGTGTTGTTCAGGGTGAGGCCGTAGGTCAGCGGCATGCCGGCCAGTGTGCTCTGGTTGGCATAGCGGATTTCCGACTGATCCTGGGTGAAGTGATCACTCTGATGGTTGTAAGTGATCTGCAGGAAAGAGCCCATGTGCGGGGAAATCTCACCTGCGAAGAACAGGCTCAGCTGCTGCGGAAACTGCGAGGATACCTGCTGTGCCGCCGGGCCATTGGCCTTGTTGACACCGCGCACTTCCGAGACGCTGGTCTGCAGCATCAGCGACAGGGGCGGGATTTCGTTGATCTTCAAGGCGGGGGCGTTGTCGCTACCCTTGGACTGGATTTGCTGCATGCCGGTGATGGTATACCCGTTCATCTTGAAGTCGCGACCGAAGGGGGTCAGCTCGGGATACATGGTGTGGCAGGCTTCGCAGGGCATGCCGGTCTGACGGGCATAGCTGGGCACAGCCTGTGCGCCTTGTACGGCCAAGCCGCCGATCAAGGGCAGCATGAGCAGGCGCCAGGATGGCAGCCTCGAAGTGATGGATGAAGTCATGTCATTCCTCCTGAAGATTGACGGCTCGATATTGCTGGTAACGAGGGTCCGTGTTGTTGATTTGAAGCAATTTGTGACCACATTAAAATAATATTTAATCTTGACAGTCAGTTTCGGTCAAGATGGCGCAAAGTCTTGATCAAGGGATGGGGTTTTGTCCAGAAATCACCGCAAGTAATTTTTTCTGCCATCTTGGGTGGGGGGGAGGGAAATGGCTGACATATTTTTGTCATGTTTATGCGGGTCTTGACCGCGGCGTCGACAGCCGCTAGAAGTCATATCCGACAAGAGGAAAATTTCATGGAATTGTTGCAGGGATTGCTTGAACGCAGCTCGCAACCCGTTCTCGCGGAGCCGGGGCCGGATCTGAAGCACATCGAGCAGGCCATCCGTGCCGCTTTGTGCGCTCCCGATCATCGCGCTTTGCAGCCCTGGCGCTATCTCGTCGTCAGCGGCGCCGCGCGTGAGCGCCTCGCCGCCATCTACGTCGCTTCGCAGCAGGCGGCGCAGCCGCAGCGCAGCGCCGCCGAGATCGAGCGCCTGCGGCAACAGCCCCTGCGGGCGCCGACCCTGATCGTGGCCATTCTGCGGCCGAGCCAGGACGCTGCCGTGCCGATGCACGAGCAATGGTTGAGCATGGGGGCCGCCGTGCAGAATCTGCTGCTTGCTCTGCACGCCCAGGGTTTCGCCGCCATCTGGCGTACCGGTGCTCTGGCCACCGACGCGGCGGTACGCTCCGCCCTCGGCGTGCAGGCCGAGGAAAGCATCGCTGCCCTGGTCTATGTCGGCTCGCCACCACCGGCGCCGCGTCGCGCAGAGCGTCCGCAAGCGCAGTCCTTCTGGAGGGTTTGGTCGTGAACCTTGAAGATTTGTACCGGCAGATTCCTCTGACCGCCGCCATGCAGTTGCAGATGCAGCCTTGCCCACGGGGCTGGCGTCTGAGCGCGCCTCTGGCCCCCAATAGCAATGACAAGGGCACCGCCTTCGCGGGCAGCTTATCGGCACTTTTGCAGGTGGCAGGGTGGGTGCTCTGGCAGGACTGGTGCAATCGGACCCTGCCGACGCCCTGTCAAGTACTGGCGATACACTTCGACGTTCAGTATCGAAAGCCCATCGTCGCCGACCTCGAGGTCTCGGTCTTTCTGCCGGAGAACGCCGAAGTGCAACGCATCGAGGAAGCCTTGCGGCGTCACCAGAAGGCGCGTGCGCAACAGGACGTGGTGATCGGCAGTGACGCCGAGTCGCCCGAGGTCATCGCCCGCATCGACTATGCCTTGCGCTGCGGGCTGAAGCTGGGCTGATCTCAGCGTTCGAGGAGCTTGCGCTTGTCGGGGCGGCCATCCCACGCCTGGGCGTCGGCGGGCTGTTCTCCCTTTTCCGTGATATTGGGCCAGATCTGCGCCAACTCAGCGTTGATTTGCAGAAAGTCCTTCTGGTCAGCGGGGATCTCATCTTCCGAGAAGATGGCGTTCGCCGGGCACTCAGGCTCGCACAAAGCGCAGTCGATGCACTCGTCGGGGTGGATGACGAGAAAATTCGGGCCTTCGTAGAAGCAGTCCACGGGGCAGACTTCAACACAATCTTGGTACTTGCACTTGATACAGTTTTCGGTCACGACAAAGGTCATGGGCTGCCTCGATGGGATCTGGTTCAACGGTGGGGCTTAGTGTAACGGCAATGGCGTGCACGGCCAAGATCCAGATGCGGCTCATGAGCGCTCATCGGACGAGCATCGCTTTCAGTTCATAAAGACGCTGGAGCGCCTCGAGCGGCGTCAATCGCTCGGGGTCGAGGTCGCGCAGAGCGCTCAGTGCCGCCGGTTCAGGGGTGGCGAAAAGGTCGGCTTGGCGCGGTGATTGCGCCTGCAGCTGCTGGATTTCCTGGTCTTCGAGTCGGCGCAGTTTGTCACGCGCGGCGGCGATGACGGCACGCGGTACACCCGCCAGCTGTGCCACCGCCAGGCCATAACTCTGGCTCGCCGGCCCTTCCTGAACCGTGTGCAAAAAAATGATCTTGTCGCCGTGCTCGAGCGCGCCGACGTGCAGGTTATCGACGACGTCGAGCTGTTCCGCCAGCGCAGTCATCTCAAAATAGTGGGTGGCGAACAGGGTCAGGGCGCGCAGATGCTGTGCCAGATGCACGGCGCAGGCCCAAGCCAGGCTGAGGCCATCGAAGGTGCTGGTGCCGCGACCGATCTCATCCATCAGCACCAGGCTGTGTGGAGTGGCCTGATTGAGGATGGTCGCCGTCTCGCTCATCTCGACCATGAAGGTCGAGCGTCCACCGGCTAGGTCATCGGCCGAGCCGATGCGCGTGAAGATGCGGTCGACGAGGCCGATGCGGGCGGCGGCAGCGGGCACCATGGAGCCGATCTGGGCGAGCAGGACGATGATCGCCGTCTGGCGCATGAACGTCGATTTGCCGCCCATGTTGGGGCCGGTGATCACCAGCAGGCGCCGATCATCCTGCAGCTCCAAATGGTTGGCGATGAAGGCCTCATCGAGGACCGCCTCGACCACGGGATGGCGCGCTTCACGCAGACTGATGCCGCGTTCCTGCTGCAGTTGTGGGCGGGTCCAGGCGAGGCTCTCGGCGCGTTCGGCGAGATTGAGCAGGACGTCGATCTCGGCGATGGCGTCGGCGCAGGCCTGCAGGCTCGACAGATCGTCGTTGATCCGCTGCAACAGCACTTCGTAGAGCTGGCGCTCCAAGGCGAGGGCGCGCGTCTGCGCGGACAAGGCCTTGTCCTCGAAATGCTTGAGCTCGGGTGTGATATAGCGTTCGGCGTTTTTCAGCGTCTGGCGACGGATGAAGTGCGCCGGCGCGCGTTCCGCCTGGCCGCGACTGAGTTCGATATAGTAACCACTGACCCGGTTGTAGCCGACCTTGAGGTTGGCGATGCCGCTGTTCTCACGCTCGCGCTGTTCGAGTTCGAGCAGAAAGCCGGAGGCGTCTTCTTGCAGGGTGCGCAGTTCGTCGAGCTCGGCGTCGTAGCCGGGGGCGATGAAGCCGCCTTCGCGCAGCGTGCTCGGGGCCGGCTGTTGCAGGGCGCGACTGAGCAGGTCGATGAGGGCGGGATGCTCGTCGAGGGACTGCCGCAAAGTTCGCAGATGCTCGGCGGTGAGGGCTTGCAGTTCCTGGCGCAAGGCCGGCACGCATTGCAGGCTGTGCAACAGGCGCTCGAGATCGCGCGGCGTGGCGCTGCCAAGACCGGTGCGCGCGAGGATGCGCTCCATATCACCGACCTGGGTGAGGATGTGCGCCGGTGACTCATGCCTCCCCTGCAGGTTCAAGATGGCCTCCTGGCGGGCGGTGAGGACGTCCAAGCGGCGTAAGGGCTGGTGCAGCCAGCGCCGCAACAGACGCGAACCCATGGCCGTATGGGTGTGGTCGAGCACCCAGGCGAGGCAGTGTTTGCTGTCGCCGCTCAGGGTGGCGGTGAGTTCGAGGTTGCGCCGGGTGACCGGATCGAGCAGCAGCATCTCATCCTGGCGATGCACCTGCGGCAGGCGCAGATGGCGTAACAGGCCGCGCTGTGTCTCGCGCACATAGGCGAGGAGAGCGCCGAGCGCCGGCAACATGCGCGCTGCATCATGCAGGCCCAGTCCATCGAGGTGGCTCAGAGCGTAGATGTCGCGCAGGCTGTGCTCGGCCGTGCTGGCGGCAAAATCCCAGGCCGGGCGCTGGCGTGCCCGCGCGCCGAGCAGTTCTGCTGACCAAGTGCTGTGTTCGGCGACAAGAATCTCGGCCGGATGCAGGCGCGCCAGTTCTGCTTGCAGCAGGTTGAGGTCGCTGAAAACGCTGACCCAGACGCGGCCACTGCCCATGTCCATCCAGGCGAGGGCGCCGTCCTGCCCGTCCCCGGCGAGGGCGGCGAGCAAGGTGTCACTGTGCTCATCGAGAAACGCCTCATCGGTCACCGTGCCCGGGGTGACGATGCGCACCACCTTGCGCTCGACCGGGCCTTTGCTGGTCGCCGGATCGCCGATCTGCTCGCAGATCGCCACCGACTCACCCGCCTGCAGCAGGCGCGCCAGATAGGTCTCGGCGCTGTGATAAGGAACCCCGGCCATGGGAATGGGCAGGCCGGCGCTCTTGCCACGACTGGTCAGGGTGATGTCGAGGAGGCGTGCGGCTTTCTCTGCGTCAGCAAAAAAGAGCTCGTAGAAGTCACCCATGCGGTAAAAGAGCAGCTCCTGCGGGTGCTCGCTCTTGATGCGCAGATACTGCTGCATCATCGGGGTGTGTTCAGAGTAAGGGCTGTTTTCCATGTGACTTCCATGCAGGCGAGTCGGCGCCCCCGAGGATGAAAACACCCATACCTTCGGCACCGTCCTCACCGGCCGCGTCGTGGCGGTAAGTTGAGGTGTAGGCCATGGGTGGCCCGAGGTCGGATGATCTTTCGATGGCGATGACCGCGATTGTTAACTTGACCCGCCGCAGTCCAGTCACACCCCGGGCTACCTGATGTTGCAAGAGCAATATCAGCGCCATGCCGTGCATGGATAGATTGTTGGACCGGGTGTCACCAGCGATCGGCACCGGCAGTGTATCAGGAGTGCAGGACATGAGCGACTAAAGTGGACCCGTCAGTCAAGACACTTTGCCGGTGAATTTACCGTGAAAACACCACGGACCTCAGAGCAATACTGCCCGTGGACTCCTGATCACTCCATAGGCCTGCGTCTTGTCATGGCGCCTGATGCGATCAGGCTTGTTGAGGCCCCAGATAGCCGTACTTGCCCAGCATCTTGAGCCAGCGTGGGGCATTGCGTTCGACCATGAGCTCTTCGTAATTGACGCTGGCATCTTCCTTCTATTACACCACTTCCTGGGACACGATCATAACTGTTCGTAGTAGGGGCGCTACCAGGGAAGGCGCAAGATGATCGAAAAGGGTGGGCTTGGATCAAGACCGTGAAGATGTGGCGCTGCGATCATCGCTGATGTCGGTGAAGCTGAGGCCGGCGTGCGCGATGAGGCGTTGCCGCAGGGCTGCACCGAGCAGGGTGGCTGGTGTCCAGAAGCCGCCGGCAAAGTCGTCTTTGCTGCGGTCGAAGGCGAGACACAGCGCCGCTTGCGCGAGCATTTTGGCGGTCGATCCGTAGCCGGGGTCGCGATCACCGGTGACGCGCACGCGCACGCGTTGTCCGGAAGCGCAGCGACCGGAGATTTCGATGTTGTAGAAACCGCGTTCCTGTTCCTGCGGGCTGGGGCCTTCACCGGGTTGCGGCAGGATGTAGTGCGCCAGCAGGTACCGGCTCGGCGGCAGCGCCGTCGCGGCGAGGAAGCCGGCCATGGACAGGCTCATGGCAAGAGCCTTGGCGCGACCGCGCAGACCCGGGCCGGTCAGGATCGCCTCATCGTAGAGAAAGTTCTCACCATAGCGTCCCGGACTCAAGGCGTGCGAGCGGAGCACCACCGGGGTGTTGATCGCCGCCATGAGGAAGGGGGCCAACCAGCTGCCCTGTTCGGCGTCGTATTGCGCCCAGCTCACCTTCGGCTGGCGCGCGCCACGCTTGGGGCTGAGGGCGTAGGGGTCGGCCATGCGGCGGCGCACTTCGCGATCGGCGACGCCCTCTTGCACGTTGTGCAGGATGCTGGCGAAGGTGCCACCGGAGAGCGAGCCACGCATGGCGCGGATGCGTAGGCGCACGCGTTGGCAGGGTTGCTGATGACGCTGGTAGGAGCAGTCTTGCAGAAACTGCACGCCGAGGTCGGAAGGCAGGGAATCAAAGCCGCAGCAGTGGACGATGCGCGCACCGCTGGCGCGCGCCTGTTCTTCATGTGCGGCGATCATGCGCGCGATCCACAGCGTCTCGCCGCTCAGGTCGCAGTAGTCGGTGCCGAGCTCGGCGCAGACCTTGACCAGGGTTGAACCATACAGGGCGTAGGGTCCCACCGTCGAAATGATGACGCGGGTGCGGGCGCAAAGGGCGCGCAGCGATGCCTCATCGTCGGCGTCGGCGATGAGGATGGGCAGATCGGTTCCAGCTGTGCCGAGACGGGTGCGCAGCTGCTGCAGTTTAGTCGTCGAACGGCCGGCGAGGGCCCAGCGCAGCTGTCCTGCTGCCGCCGCTGCGCAGCTCAGGTATTGACAGAGGATGTCGCCGACAAAGCTCGTCGCGCCAAAGACGATGACGTCATAATCGGGTGTGCTCATCGCAAGCCTCCTGTCGTGCGCGGCGCCCATTCTAAGGGGGCCGGTGTACGCCGTCATTCCGGTCGGCGCTCGGTGTTGGCCTTAGCTCTCGCGTTTGCGTGGCAGGTTCAGGCGCTGTCGCCGCTCCCACAAGGTCTTGCGGCTGATGCCGAGTTTCTGGGCTAGTTCGGTCTCGGACATCTGGTCCTGGTGCTTGCGCACGAATTGCGTGAAATAGTCTTCGAGCGAGGTGGATTCCTGCGGCAGATCGAGAGTCTCCACAGCATCCGTCAAAAGTTCGCCAAGACCAAGATTTTCGCTGCTGATATCGCCGGTATCACAGAGGATGATCGCGCGTTCGATGGCATTTTCCAGCTCGCGAACGTTGCCCGGCCAGTCATGGATGAGGATGGCCTGTCGTGCCGAAGCCGAAAAACGCAGCATCGCCACGGACAGCTTCTGACAAGTGCGCTCGAGCAGGCGATCGGCGAGCAGCAGGATGTCATCGCCACGTTCGCGCAAGGGCGGCAGGCGAATCTCGAAGACATTGAGGCGATAGAACAGGTCTTCACGAAAGCGGCCTTCACTGGCCAGCTGTTTGAGCGGACGGTGGGTGGCGGCGATCATGCGCACATCGATCTGGCGCGACTGGGTGGCACCGATGCGGCGCACCTCTTTCTCCTGCAACAGGCGCAGGAGACGGGCTTGCGCCTCGAGCGGCAATTCGCCGATCTCATCGAGAAAGAGGGTGCCGCCATCGGCGGCCTCAACCAGACCCTTGCGGCTGGCCTGGGCGCCGGTGAAGGCGCCCTTCTCATAGCCGAAGAGCTCGGATTCGATCAGGTTTTCCGGAATGGCGGCGCAGTTGACCGAGATCAGCGGACCACGTGCGCGCGTCGATTGCTCGTGCAGCGCGCGCGCGACCAGCTCCTTGCCGGTACCCGACTCGCCCAGGATGAGGACCGTCGACGGGATGGGGGCGACTTTGCGGATACGCACAAAGACCTCGAGCATGGCCGGGCATTGCCCGACCATCTGTGCCGGGGGGCGATCGCCACCGCTGGTCTTGCCGCGTTCACCCGGCTGGCGTTGCTGCAGGATGCGTTCGACCGTCTGCACCATCTCCTCATGATCGAAGGGTTTGGTGATGTAGTCGACGGCACCATCTTTCATCGCATCGACGGCGGACTTGACGCTGCCGTAGGAGGTCATGATCAGCACCGGCACGGGGCGCATGATGGCGATCAGATCGGTGCCCTCTTCGCCCGGCAGGCGTACATCGGAGATCACCAGATCGAGCTGGCTCGGATCGACCTGCCGCGCCTCGCTCACCGAGCCTGCTTCTTGCACCTGATGCTCGTGGCGTTCGAGCAGGCGGCGCAGGGCCGTACGGATGATGCTTTCATCTTCGACGATGAGGATGTGGGCCATTAAGACGTTCCCGACTGCTGTGCGATCTGACCTGGCAGAGTAATGCGAGCGATGACGCCCTGACCTTGATCGTAGTCAGCCTTATCGATCATCTGGATCTTGCCATGATGAGCGCCGATGATACCATGCACCAGGGCAAGGCCGAGGCCGGTGCCTTTGCCGATGTCCTTGGTGGTGGCAAAGGGTTCAAAAAGATGGGCGCGGATGGCGACCGACAGGCCGCTGCCAAAGTCCTCGACCTCGACGGTCAGGCTGTGTTCGTTGCCATGGCAGCGGACGATGATGCGCCCGCCGATGGGGGAGGCGTCACGCGCGTTCGACAGCAGGTTGACGAAGACTTGCATCAGCTCCTGCTGGTCGCCATGGGCATAGGCGTCGGCGTCGCACTCATTGATGAACTGATAGTCGCGACCGCCGGGCACCAACTGAAGCAAGCGTATCGACTCCTCGACGCAGACTCGGATGGGAACACTTTCGTGCTGGCTGCCATGGGTGTTGCCACCGCGCGCGAAGACGACCATCGACTGCACCGTCTGTGAAACGCGTCGCGTCTGCTCGACGATCTGGGTGCTGGCCTCGCGGATCTCCGGATCCTCGCTCTCGGCGCGCAGATTCTGCGCCAAGCAGGCGATGGCGGTGATCGGGTTGCCGATTTCATGGGCGACGCCGGCGGCGAAAGTGCCGATGGAGACGAGGCGCTCGCGGTGCGTCAGCTGTGCCTCCATGGTGTGCAAGGCGGTGACGTCCTCGACCACCACCACCTGGCTGTCGTCCATGACCAGGTTCTCACCGACGATGAGGGCGCGGTTCATGCTGACCCAGAGTTGCCGTCCTTGATATTCGACGTGGTGACGCGGGCGCGGCGCCAGATCGCCCTCGATGTAGCCGATGAACAGGGTGCTCCATGGTGTCGGCAAGGCGTTCAGATGTGCGCCGATGATGTCGCGATCGGTGATGCCGGTGAGCTGCATCATGGCTTGGTTCCAGCTCAGGATTTCCTGATCCTTGCCCAGGGTGAAGACGCCGAGCGGCAGATCGAACAAGGTCTGGCGATGAAAGCGGCGCAAGGAGTCGAGTTCACCAGCGAGGCCGGAGAGCTTGTTGCGGTATTCCTCGAGGCGGGATTCGGTGTAGTGGATGTCTTCCCCGGCGATCTGTTCGGCGCGGATCTTGTAGGGCACCGCCTGGTCGAGCAACTCCTGGGCGATGGCCGGTCCGAGCAGGCCGGAGAGATTCGACTCGAGCTGGTCGCGCAGGCGGCGCAGAGCGTAGGGGCGCGATTCCTGCAACGGCATCTGCAGATCATGCAGGGCCTGCTGCACTTCGCTCTCGGCCGACAGGCGGCCAAGATGTGGCGTCAGGGCGTCGATGAAGTCCTGCGCTTTGTGCGCAGCCAGTTCCCAGCGCTGCGGCCGGCGCAGATTGTCGACGGAGCAGCTGGCGGCGGCCAGAGCCTCGGCTTCGCTCTGCGGTGCGAGGACGGAAAAAATCGCGAAGATCACGCTGTTGGCGAAGGTGGCGATGACGCCGACGTCCTGCCAGTAAGAGGGGTTGCCGGTGAATTCGATATTGCCGAAGCGAAAGTGAAAGAGCTCGATTTGCAGAAGAAAGGGCACGACCAGGGCGATGAACCAGATCGCCATGCCGGTCCCCAGCCCCCAGACCAGACCGACACGATTGCCGCGCGGCCAGAACAGGACGCCGACCAGGCCGGGCGCGAACTGTAAGGTGCCGACGAAGGTGATGGTGCCCATCTCGGTGAGCGTGTGCTGTTTGTCGAGGGCGACGAAGAGGGCGTAGGCGAGCATGATCAGGGCCACGATCAGGCGGCGGCGCATGCGCAGGAGCCAGTCGTAGAGATTGGCTTCCTGCGGTGGGGCATAGATCGGCAGGATGAGATGGGTGAGGTTCATCGACGCCAGGGCCAAGGTGGTGACGATGATGACGCCACTGGCGGCGGACAGACCGGCGACGAAGACCAGCAGGGCGAGCAGGGGGCTATGCGCGGCCATGGCGACGGCGAGGCTGAAATACTCAGGATCGATCTCATAGTTGACCAGCTTGACGCCCGCCCACAGGATCAGCGGGACGGGCAGGGCGATCAACAGCAGATAGAGGGGAAAGCCCCAGCTGGCGCGCTTGAGGTGTCCGGGATTCTGGTTCTCGGTGAAGGTCATCTGATACATGAAGGGCATCAGCACGGCGGAGAAAAAGAAGGCCAGCATCAGGCTGTGCCAGGAGCCCTCGTGCAGGGGGGTGTAGAGCATCTGCAGGTTTTGTGGATTGTTCTCGAGCCAGATCTTCAACCCGTGCGGACCGCCGAGGACGTGGAAATAGGCAAAGGCGCCGAGGCTGAGAAAGGCGATGAGCTTGAGCAGAGACTCCAGGGCGATCGCCACCACCAAGCCTTCGTGTTTTTCCCGCGGCGTGATGTGGCGCGTACCGAACAGCAAGGTGAAGACGGTGACGATGATGCAGAACCACAGGGCCAGGGTGTTGGGTTGGTCCTGATGCGTCATGATGCCGATGCTGTCGGCCACCGCCTGGATCTGCATGGCGAGCAAGGCCATGACGCTCACCGTCATCGCCAGCGAGGTGAGTGCCCCGACCGCCTGGCTGCGATAGCGATAGGCAAAAAGATCGGCGAGTGAACCGAGATGGTAGGTTCGTGCCAGGCGCAGCACCGGCCCGAGCAGGATGGGCGCGAGCAGGAAGGCGCCAGAGATGCCGATGTAGTAAGCCAGAAACTCATAGCCCATGTCGTGGGCGAAGCCGACGGCACCAAAGATGGCCCAGGCCGAGACATAGACGCCGAGAGACAGAATATAGACGAGAGGATGGCGCAGAAGGCGTACAGGGATGATGCCGGAGTCGCTGACATAGGCGATGATGAAGAGCAGGAGCAGATAGCTCACGCCCATGACCAGAACGTGTGACAGGCTAAAGGTCATCGTGATCCTGCCCGGAACTAGCCCAATAGCCGATGAAAATGAGCAGGACCCAGAGCAGATAGGGGCGATACCAAGCCGAGGCCCCCTGGCTCCACCAAGCGAGAAACGCCGGTGACAGCAGATAGAGCCCGACCAGAATGAGCAAGACCAGACGATCGATATACATCAGGGACGCACCGGATCAGTTGCGCCAAGCCTAGCAGACGTGCGCGCCCCTGTCATGTTGCCGGCCCTGTTGTCGGCGGAATGCGCCGCACATCCCAGTCGGCGGCGGCGGCGGCGAGCATGGCGCCGCATCCCTGACGGCAGAGACTGGGCGCGACCGGGTGGCCGAGTCGGGTGAGGATGGCGGCGAGTTCGCTGACCGGATCCTCCAGGCTGACCGCTGGGGCATGGTTCTGCTTGCTCAGCTTGCGCCCCTGGGCATCGCACAGGAGGGGGAGATGCGCGTACTCCGGTGTCGCCAGAGCGAGCATCTGCTGCAGATAGATCTGACGGGCGGTGTTGTCGAGCAGGTCGGCGCCGCGCACGACGCTGTTGACACCGCTGCAGGCGTCATCGACGACGACGGCGAGTTGATAGGAGGCGTTCTGATCGCGCCGCCAGACGACGAAGTCACCGCATTGTGTCGCAGGTTGATCGCTTTGTGCGCCGCAGAGGCGATCATCGAAGTCGATGCGGCGCGCATCGACGTAGACGCGCAGAGCGTGTTCCGCGCCATCGAGTCCGCGGTGGCGACAGGTGCCGGGATAGCGTTCCTGGCCGCGCAGGTGTAAGCGTGAGCAACGACAGGCATAGAGGCCGGGGTGGAGGTGCAGACGCTGTAAGAACTCGGCATAGACTTCGCGACGTGCGCTTTGTCGCCACACCTCGCCATCCCAGTTCAGGGCATAGCGCTGCAGGGTCTGCAGAATCAGGTCTTGATAGTGCGGGCGGCAACGCTGCGTGTCCAGGTCCTCGATACGCAACAACCAGCGCCCGCCGCGGGCACGCGCATCGAGATAGCTGGCGACAGCGATGAACAAGGAGCCACGGTGCAGAGGGCCGGTGGGGGAAGGGGCAAAGCGCCCCACCGGCAGGAACGACATGGACGATCAGCCTTGCAACTGTTTCTCTTTGATCTCGGCGAGGGTCTTGCAGTCGATGCACAGGGTCGCCGTCGGGCGCGCTTCGAGCCGACGGATGCCGATCTTTTCACCGCAGGTCATGCAGTAGCCGTAGTCGTCTTCCTCAATGCTCTTCAGCGTTTCATCGATCTTGCGGATGAGCTTGCGTTCGCGATCGCGGGTGCGCAGTTCAAGGGAGAACTCCTCTTCCTGCGAGGCGCGGTCGACCGGGTCGGGCAGATTGGCCGATTCGTCCTGCATATAGTGCAAGGTACGATCGACCTCTTCCATCAATTCATGCTTCCAGGCTTCAAGGATGGCGCGGAAGTGCGCTTTTTGGGCCGGGCCCATGTAGGCTTCCCCGGCTGTTTCGTTGTAGGCCGGTTGTCCGTGGATCAACACGGCGGCAGCGGCCGGACGGGCCGCCTTGGCGGCGCGGGTCTTGCTGGTTTTGGCAGTGCTCTTGCTGCTATCGCTGTTCTGCGGGGTATTCGTCTTGGTAGCCATGCTCTTCTCTACGGCAAAATACTAGCTTGCGAACCGCTATCTATAACAGGAAGCGGCGTCGTCTGCAATTTTTACATTTTATAGATCGACGAGCAGGCGTCCATCGCGAATTTCACTGTCGAACTGGCGCAGACGCTGGCCGACGCAAGGCCCACTGACGCAATAGCCATCCTCGCAGCGGAACAGGGCGCCGTGGTTGGCGCAGATGAGGTATTGGCGGTCAAGGTCGAGAAAATCGTCGGCGATGAAGTTGAGCGGGATGCCGAGATGCGGGCAGCTGTTGAGATAGACGTACCAGCGATCATCGCGGCGCAGGACGACGAGTTCATGCCCCTGCACGACGCTGCTGCAGGTCTCCAGGTCGTGCATGGCGTAAGGGTCGATATCGGGTAGGACGGTCATCAGCGCTCTCCTCTGCGGCGCAGGTTACCGTAAAAACACCCGCCGCGACCAGTGTGCTGACGATGATGCCTGAGCAGTGCATGGCTTCGCCATGAAGGCTATGAATATGTACTCATATAAAATTTTATGACATTATAAGTAATAAGTGACGTGAGGGTGGTGAGATGACATCGAAGAACGAGGCGTTGAGCTCGCGCTGGCAGACGCATAGCGTCGAGAATGTGGTCGAGGAGCTCGTCGACTACGATCTTTTTAGCGAAGATGCGCCCTTGCGCGCGGCGGTCGAGCGCGATGCGCGCGCTGGTGCGGCGGCGCGCCTGCAGGCTTTCGGGCAGCAGATCGGGCGGACGGAGTACCTGCATCTGGGGGACGTCGCCAATCGCCACCGTCCGGAACTGGCGACGCATGACGCCTATGGCCGTCGCCGCGACGAGGTGACCTATCATCCCGCCTACCATCAGCTGATGCAGACGGCGATCGCGCATGGCCTGCACGCTCTGCCGTGGAGTGAGCCGGGCGCCGGGGCGCACGCCGAGCGCGCGGCTTTCTGCTATCTGCACAGCCAGGTCGAAGCCGGGCATGGCTGTCCGATCACCATGACCTTCGCCGCCATGCCGGCCTTGCGCGCGACGCCAGCCCTATCGTTCTGGAGTCAGGGCATCCTGTCGCGCCAGTATGACGGACGCAATATCGCGGCGGCGCACAAACAGGGTTTGACCCTGGGCATGGGCATGACCGAGAAGCAGGGTGGCTCGGATGTGCGCAGCAACACGACGCGGGCTTATCCGCTCGCAGGTGGCGGCGCTGCCTACGAGCTGGTCGGGCACAAGTTCTTCCTTTCGGCACCGATGAGCGATGCTTTTCTCATGCTGGCGCAGGCGCCGGGCGGTCTTTCCTGTTTTTTGGTGCCGCGTTGGCGCGATGATCAGGACAAGAATCCGCTCGAGCTCGTTCGCCTCAAGGAGAAAATGGGCAATGCCTCGAATGCTTCCGCTGAAGTCGAGCTGCGCGGCGCCCTCGGCTGGCTGGTCGGCGAGGAGGGGCGCGGCATCGCCACCATCCTCGAAATGGTCAGCCTGACGCGCTTTGATTGCATGATCGGCTCGGCGGCGGGCATGCGCATGGCCTTTACCCAGGCCGTCCACCATGCTTCCAGGCGCAGCGCCTTCGGTCGCCTTTTGGTGCAGCAGCCGCTGATGCAGAACGTGCTCGCCGATCTGGCGCTCGAGAGCGAGGCGGCCATGCTCCTCGGCATGCGCATGGCGCGTGCGCTCGACGGTGACAGCGAGGAGGAGAAGCTGCTCGCCCGCATCGGTGTTGCCATCGGCAAGTACTGGATCTGCAAGCGCACGCCGCAGCACGCCTACGAGGCGATGGAGTGCATCGGCGGGACGGGTGTCATGGAGAGCTGCATGATGCCGCGCCTCTATCGTGAAGCGCCGATCAATGCCATCTGGGAAGGTAGTGGCAATGTGCAGTGCCTCGACGTTCTGCGCGCCATGCACAAATCACCGCACACCTTGCCCATCCTGTTCGCCGAGATCGCGCAGGCGGGCTCGCAACATCCTTTGCTGGCCGCCGGCGTGCGCGAGCTGCGCCAGCAGATGGAGGGCTGGCGCGGCGCCGATCTTGAGTTTGGTGCCCGTTATTGCGTCGATCGTCTCGCCGTTCTGCTGCAGGCCAGTCTCATGCTGCGCTACGCGCCTACCGCCGATGCGCTCGCTTATTGTGATTCGCGCCTAGCGCGTAGCGGCGCGCAGATGTACGGCAGCCTGGCGCAGGGAACGCCGGTGGCGGCGATGCTGCGCCGCGCCTGGCCGCGCGCTTTCGACTGATCAGCGCGCCGCCACCCGGTGCGCGATCAGATCCTCGAGGACGGAAGGGTCGGCCAGCGTCGAGGTGTCGCCGAGCTGTTCCAGTTCGCCCTCGGCGATCTTGCGCAAGATGCGCCGCATGATCTTGCCGGAGCGCGTGCGCGGCAGGGTGCCGGCGAACTGGATGACGTCGGGACGCGCGATGGCGCCGATCGACTGACCGACGAATTGCTGCAACTCCTTGAGCAGGGCCTCGCTCGCCTGCACGCCCGCCATCAGGGTGACGTAGGCGTAGACGCCCTGGCCTTTGATGTCGTGCGGATAGCCGACCACCGCCGCTTCGGCGACGGCGTCATGCAGGACCAGCGCCGACTCGATCTCGGCTGTGCCGAGGCGGTGCCCGGAGACGTTGAGTACGTCATCGACGCGACCGGTGATCCAGTAATAGCCATCGGCGTCGCGGCGAGCGCCGTCGCCGGTGAAGTACTTGCCGGGATAGGCGGAGAAGTAAGTGCTCACCATGCGCTCGTCATCACCATAGACGGTGCGGATCTGACTCGGCCAACTGCTCGCCAGGAGCAGATTGCCGTGACACTCGCCGCTGAGCACCTGGCCATCGGCGTCGACGATCTCCGGCAGGACGCCAAAGAAGGGCAAGGTCGCTGAACCGGGTTTCAGGTCGATGGCTCCGGGCAGGGGAGTGATCATGATCGCCCCGGTCTCGGTTTGCCACCAGGTGTCGACGATCGGGCAGCGGGCGTCGCCGACGACGTGGAAATACCACTCCCAGGCTTCCGGATTGATCGGTTCACCGACCGAGCCGAGCAGGCGCAAAGAAGAGCGCTGCGTTTTGCGCACCGGCGCATCACCTTGTCGCATCAGCGAGCGCAGGGCGGTGGGTGCGGTGTAGAAGATGTTGACCTGCCACTTGTCGATCACCTGCCAGAAGCGGCTGGCGTCGGGATAGGTCGGTGTGCCTTCGAAGACCAAAGAGGTGGCGCCAGCGGCCAGGGGGCCATAGACGATGTAGCTGTGCCCCGTCACCCAGCCGACGTCGGCGGTGCACCAGTAGATCTCATGTTCGCGATAGTCGAAGACGTAGAGAAAGGTCATCGTCGCCGCCAGAAGATAACCGGCGGTGGTGTGCAGGACGCCTTTTGGTTTGCCGGTTGAGCCTGAGGTGTAGAGGATGAAGAGGGGATCCTCCGCCGCCATGGGTTCGGGCGGACAGTCGGTGGTCATGTGTGGGACGATGTCGTGGTACCAGATGTCGCGTCCCTGCTTCCAGTGCACGGGTGAGCCGGTGCGGCGCACGGTGAGGACGCTATGAACCCCCGGGCAGTTTTCCAGCGCCTTATCGGTATGACTTTTGAGCGGCACGCTGCGGCCGCCACGAACGCCCTCGTCGGCGGTGATGACGAGCGAACAACCGGCGTCGAGGATGCGATCTTTCAAGGATTCAGGACTGAAACCACCGAAAACCACCGAATGGACGGCGCCGAGGCGGGCGCAAGCGAGCATGCTGTAGACCGCTTCCGGAATCATCGGCAGATAGATGCAGACGCGATCACCACGGCGCACGCCGCGGGCGCGCAAGGCGTTGGCGAGGCGGGTGACCTCCTCATAGAGTTTCTGGTAGGAGATGGTCTGGTCCTGGCCTGGCTCATCGCCTTCCCAGATCAGCGCCGTCTGCGCGGCGCGACGCGGCAGGTGACGGTCGACGCAGTTGTAGCAGGCATTGAGTTCGGCCCCTCTGAACCAGGAGGTGTGACCGCCGCTCCAGTCGGGTGAGCGCACTTCGTCCCAGCGCCGGCTCCAGCTCAGGAGCTCTTCGGCGCGCGCAGCGAAGAAAGTATCAGGGAACTCGATGGACTCGCGGTACCAAGCGTCGTAGGTGGCGCGATTGATACGGGCGGAAGCGGCGAACTCGGGGCGAACGGGATGCTTTTCGATGGGAAACATGGCCCTGTCCTTTGCGATCTGAGGGAGACTAGAGCATTCACTCTAGTCGGCAAAGGGCAACAGTGCAACACGGTCGCACCGGCACATCCTTGTGTCCGGGGGGGGCTTGTTGGAAGGAACGTGAGTGCGTTCAGGCGACCTGAACGGGGATGGCGTTCATCGTGTGACTGACGCCGTTGTCGGCTTGGCAGTAGACGAGATGCGGCTTGAAGTTGAGGAGTTCCGCCGCATTGTACGAGGCATAGGCGCAGATGATCAGGCGGTCGCCGACGCCAGCTTTGTGCGCTGCGGCGCCATTGACCGAGATCATGCGCGAGCCGTCTTCGGCGCGTATGGCGTAAGTGGTGAAGCGTTCGCCATTGGTGACGTTATAGATCTGGATCTGTTCGTACTCGAGGATCCCCGCCAAGTCGAGCAATTCGCCGTCGATAGCGCAAGAGCCTTCATAGTCCAGCTCGGCGTGAGTGACGCGAGCACGGTGAAGCTTGGCTTTCAGCATAGTGCACTGCATACACTACCTCCGCTTTCAGCTGTGATTCGAGGGCGGGACATCCACCCCGAAGTGGTGCGTTAGCATGCCAGACTTGGCCGTCTGTATCAATGACGGCGCCATCATCGCGCCGCCGCCAGATTGACGCTGATGTTGTCGATCAGCCGTGTCTCACCGAGGCGCGCCGCGACCAGCAGGGTCAAGTGCTGGGTCTGTGTTCCGGCGGGCTCCAGGCTGTCGGCATCGACGATGCTGAAGTAGTCGGTGCGAAACCCCGACTTCTCCAGCAGCCCGGTGGCCGAACTCTCGAGCATGCGATAGTCGTCGATGCCGGACAGTATAGCATCGCGCATCTGCTGCAGCGTGCGGTAGAGCATGGGCGCGCGTTGGCGCTCGTCGGGACGCAAGTACTGGTTGCGCGAGCTCAGCGCCAGACCGTCCTCGGCACGGCGCGTCGCTCCGGCGAGGATGCGCAGAGGAAAGTCGAGATCCTGGCTCATGCGCCGCAATACCGCCAGCTGCTGATAATCCTTTTCCCCGAAGATGGCCACGTCTGGCTGCACGATGTTGAATAGTTTGCAGACGACACTGGCGACGCCTTGAAAATGGCCGGGGCGATGCGCGCCGCACAATCCCTCCTGCAGGCCCTGCACCGTCACCGTCGTCAGCGCCGTCAGGCCATGCGGATACATCTCGGCGACGCTCGGCGCGAAGAGCAGGTCGCAACCGGCGGCAGCCAGCTGCTCCTGGTCCTGCGGCAGAGTGCGCGGGTAGCGATCAAAGTCCTCGCCGGCGCCGAACTGGGTGGGGTTGACGAAGATCGAGCAGACGCTGATGTCGCAGGCTTGGCGCAGATCCTCAAGCAAGGCGATGTGGCCGGTGTGCAGATTGCCCATGGTCGGCAACAGGCCGATGCGCAGGCCCTGGGCGCGTGCGCCCTGCAAACGTGAGCGCAGGGCGGCGCGTTCGTGATAAGTGTCCATGTCGCCTCCTCAGGCGTTCTGACTGAAACAGTGTTCGTCGCTCGGATAGCTGCCATCGCGCACGGCGGCGGCGTAAGCGCGAAACGCACCCAGGATGCCATCCTCGCCGTGTAGAAAATTCTTCACGAAACGGGCGGGTTTATGGCCGCGATCGATGCCGAGCAGATCGTGCATGACGAGAACCTGGGCGTCGGTGTCCGGGCCGGCGCCGATGCCGATGACCGGGATTTCCACGGCCTGGGTGATCATCGCTGCGAGATCGCGCGGGACGCACTCGAGCAGGAGCAGATCGGCTCCCGCCGCGACCAGGGTGCGCGCTTCGCTCAGCAGGCGCTGCCCGGCCTCGCTGCCGCGTCCCTGGACGCGATAGCCGCCGAAGACGTGCACCGATTGCGGCGTCAGCCCCATATGGGCGCAGACGGGAATACCATTGCGGCGCAGATGCTCGACACTCGGCGCCAGCCAAGCGCCGCCTTCGAGCTTGACCAGATGAGCGCCGGCGCGCATCAGCTGCGCGGCGCTGTCCAGGGCCTGACGCTCGTCGCTGTAGGTCATGAAGGGGAGATCGGCCATGATCAGGCTGCTGGAATTGGCGCGCGCGACACAGGCCGTGTGATAGGCCATGTCGGTCAGGGTCACCGGCAGTGTGCTGCTTTGGCCCTGTACGACCATGCCCAGGGAGTCCCCGACTAGAAGAACTTCGATGCCGGCGGTGGCGGCCAGCCAGGCGAAGCTGGCGTCATAGGCGGTGATGCAGGCGAAACGTTGCCCCTGTTGTTTCATCTGCCGCAAGCGGTGTAAAGTGGTGGTCATGATGCGCGCTCCTGCCGTCTCGTATCGGCATTGTTCCGGCTCACGCCGATGGCGTCAATCACTTGTGTGCAGACGTTCGATGCGCTGCCCGGCGACGCCGGGCCAGAGCTGCGCCCAGACGCGGCCATCGGGCAGCGGCGCATCACCGAGAAGGTCGTGCAAGGGATAGAGGACGAAAGCGCGTTCGGCGATGCGCGGATGCGGCAAGGTCAATTGTGTGTCGTGCAGGACGAGGTCGTCATAGAACAGCAGATCGAGGTCGAGGCTGCGCGGCCCCCAGTGGCGCAAGCGCTGGCGTCCATGCGCGCTTTCGATACGCTGTAGCTGCGCGAGCAAAGCGTCGGGGGCGAGTTCGGTGCTGATCCGGCAGGCGGCATTGATGAAGTCATCCTGATCCTGCGGTCCGACCGGCGCCGAGCGATAAAAGGAAGAGCACGCCAGCACGGTGATGGCCGCATGCTCCGCCAGGTGTTGCAGCGCCTGCTGCAGTTGTCGCAGCGGCTCCTGCAGATTGGCACCGAGGGCGATGTAGGCGATGTGCCTCATGCCGGTTTGCGTTTGCGCGGCGCTCGCCGGCGGCGCTTCGGTGCGTCATTGCCCGGCTGCCGACGGGCGGCGAGCACTTCGTCCTGCAGAGCTTGACGTTCGTCGCTGTTGGCGTCCTGGTAGCGCTGCCACCACTGTCCCATCTGACCGGTCGATTCGCCGCTTTGCTCGCGCAGGACGAGGAAGTCGAAGCCGGCACGAAAGCGTGGTGACTGCAGCATTTCGTCGACGCGGCGGATGTCGGGGTTCTGCAGGCGCGGCTGCATCTCCCAAATCTCGCGCAGGGTCATCGCCAGCACACGCGTGAGGGCAGTGCGCGTCATCTGATGCTGGATGACCTGCTGTATCGCTTGCTGCAGGGCGGGAACGAGAGGCGTGCCGTGGTCGTGCAACTGATGGCTGCGCACCTGCACCGACTGCCAGAGCAGGGCGGCATAGAAGAAAGCAGGATTGATGCCCTTGCCGATGCGCAGGCGCGCATCGGTGCTTTGCGCCGTCGCCAGGATCAAGTGACGACTGGCGTCATTGAGATGCAGGTTGGGAAAGAGATGGTGCAAGAGTCCGTGCTCTTCGAGCAGGGCGAGCACGGTTTCAGCATGGCCGCTACCGAGAAGCTTGTCGACCTCATCGGCGAGCCGATGTGGCGACACGCCGTCGAGCAGAGGAGCGAGGCGGAGCAAGGGCGCGGCGGTGTGCTCCTCGATATCGAAGTCGAGTTTGGCGGCGAAGCGGATCGCGCGCAGCATGCGCACCGGGTCTTCGCGATAGCGCGTCTCGGGGTGTCCGATCAGGCGCAACAGGCGGGCCTCGAGATCGCTCACCCCGCCGACGTAGTCATGGATGGCGTCGGCGGCGATGTCGTAATAGAGGGCGTTGACGGTAAAGTCGCGGCGTTCGGCGTCCTCCTCGATCAGGCCATAGACGTTGTCGCGCACGATCATGCCCTGGGCGTTGGTCGTGTTGCGGCTGTCATCCTGCTCATGGTGAGCCCGAAAGGTCGCGACCTCGATGGTCTCGCGCCCGAAAAGCACGTGCACGAGACGAAAACGGCGACCGATGATGCGGGCATTGCGAAACAGGGCACGGACCTGTTCGGGCGTGGCATTGGTGGCGACGTCGAAGTCCTTGGGGGTGAGGCCGAGCAGCAGGTCGCGCACGCCACCGCCGACGAGATAGGCCTGATAGGATTTCCCCTGCAACCCCTCCAGCACCTTGACGGCGGCACTGCTGATGCGTTGGCGTGTGATGCCGTGTCGTCCGGCGGCGATGATCCGCGCTTTTTTGACGGACGGGGGGGCGGCGGCACGACGTCCGCGCAAGCGATCGATGAAACGTTTGAGCATGCCTTGGGCCGGATTCTTGACAAAGACGAAGACGCTATTATAGCGACAATGCGCGTCTGGCGCCATCGACGCAGAAGTACGGTCCATGGCAAGGAGGGGCAGGAAGGGTTGTTACGGGAGTGTCTGTGCTGTCGCGCGCAAGAAAAGAAAATAGCGGGAGGTCATCCCGCTTGCGCTGAAGTCTTACCATGCTTGTGTCGTTATCATTATGATGTTGCGATGGAGCGCCACGATTCTTCTTATTGTGATGGCGCCGTTACCGTCATTGCTTCGTCTCAGTGGCCCTTCGCCCTGCCTCCCACCTAGCAGGGCGAAGGGGCCTAAGCCCCATGCACGTACCCTTTTCTTTTTCTTGTCTTCTTTTTCTTATCGTTTTTCTTGTCGTTTTTTCTTTTTGGTCGAAGCGTCTTCTTCTTGTTGTTCGCTTCTTGTCGCGGCGATGCTTGTTGTTATATTTTTGTTCTTGCCGCCGCCGCCTTTATTTTTGTTTTGTTGGCGGTGTGTGTCGTCTTGTTTTTATGTTTGGCGATCACGTCAGATATAAAGCAGGTATCGTGCCAACATTTTCCTGCAAAAAAATGCCATTCATTTTCAAGTGGTTATGTTTTTTGCTCTCAGTCAGATGGAAAAGTGTGCGGGAGTTCTCGTAACAGTCGCCCTGCCCTGTGTTTCGATGTTGTTACCTGAGTGTTACCTGGAGGTCGTCTGTGGTCGCGCCGCGCTGAACAAGGCCCCATGGTCTCTGCCGCCAGTTCCAGATCATCAGGCGCGACGCTTGGCGGCCCCAGAGCCTGGGCGGCAGCAACTGCTGACGCTCACCTGAAGGGGGCGGTCATGCGGGCATAGAGCAGGGGCAGGCGCTGTGGCAATTCGGCGGGATGGCGGAGCAGGAAGTAGCCCTGGGCGCCGAAGATGTGCGGTAGGTAGGAGCCAGGCTTCCTGGTCGATGGTGATGCAAAAAGGATGCAGGCCGCGCTGGCGCGCCGCGAGTACGGCATGACGGGTATCTTCGCAACCATAACGGCCTTCATAGCCGTCGCAGTCGTTGGGTTTGCCGTCGGTGATGAGCAGGAGCAGGCGCTGGCGCTGCTGCTGTTCTGCCAAAAGGTCGCTGGCATGGCGTAAGGCGGCGCCCATGCGCGTATAGAGGGTAGGCCGTAGGCCAGTGATGCGGCGGCGTACATCCTGATCGTAGCGCTGAGTGAAAGATTTGAGTTCGCTGATGCGCACATCCTGGCGCTGGCGTGAGATAAACTCGAATCTGGTGTATGGCCTGCCGGGCAGATGACACTTGAGATCGTGTGTTACGTCCCTCGTCATCTGAGGCCTGAGAGGCTCTTTCGTCCCACGGTCCGCCAGGGCGTTCGCC
>JAJZBU010000032.1 GCA_021851865.1 Pseudomonadota bacterium
TGGCGGCTCTGCGGGAACATAGCAGAGCGCATTGATCGGCGTGAGGGGGGATGATGCGTACGGGTCTGGTGGGTTGGCGCGGTATGGTCGGTTCGGTGCTCATGCAGCGCATGCAGGAGGAAGGTGATTTCGCCTTGATCGAACCGGTGTTTTTTTCGACCTCGCAGGTGGGAGCGCCGGGACCAGTCGGTTTGCCTTGTGCCGTGCCGGTCCTGCAGGACGCCTACGATATTCGCGCCCTGGCTGATATGCAGGTGATCATCAGCTGTCAGGGTGGTGACTACACCCAGGAGGTCTTTCCGCGTCTGCGCGCCGCCGGCTGGCGCGGCTACTGGATCGACGCCGCCTCGACGCTGCGCATGCAGGACGACGCCATCATCGTGCTCGATCCGGTCAACCTCGACGTCATTCAGGCGGGTCGCGCGCGTGGCGTCAAGAACTTCATCGGTGGCAATTGCACCGTATCGTTGATGCTGATGGCCCTAGGGGCGCTGTATCGACGTGGTTGGGTCGAATGGATGTCGGCGATGACCTATCAGGCCGCTTCCGGGGCCGGTGCCAACAATATGCGCGAGCTCCTCAGCGGCATGGGCTATCTGCACGCCGGTGTCGCCGACCTGCTGCAAGATCCCAGCGCCGCCATTCTCGACATCGATCGCAAGGTGACCGAATTGCAGCGCAGTGAGGACTACCCGAGTCGTCATTTCGGCGTTCCCCTGGCGGGGAGTCTGATTCCCTACATCGACAAGCAGCTGGAACAGGGACAGAGCAAGGAAGAGTGGAAGGGACAGGCGGAAACCAACAAGATCCTCGCGACATCGACGGCGATCGCCATCGACGGCCTGTGTGTGCGCGTCGGCGCCATGCGCTGCCATTCGCAGGCGTTGACCATCAAGCTGACGCAGGACATCCCTCTGGCCGACATCGAGGCCGAGATCGCGGCGAGCAACCCTTGGGTACAGGTGATCGCCAACACGCGTGAGGCGAGCATGCGTGATCTGACGCCGGTGGCGGTGTCGGGAACTTTGCGCGTGCCGGTGGGGCGCCTGCGCAAGATGAATATGGGACCACAGTATCTCGCTGCGTTTACCTGCGGTGACCAGCTGCTCTGGGGGGCTGCCGAGCCCCTGCGGCGCATGCTGCGACTGCTGCTTGAGGCTTGACGATCTTGGTTTGTCGTGTCGGTCTATGGGGGCATTTGGCGGGTGATTTCGGCAGTGCTTTGCTGAGTCGCCTGGAAGCGATGGCGTCTTTTGACGTCCTCGCCCTGCAAGCATCGGATGTCGCCGCGCCGTCTTTCGACGATATCGATGCCGACGACGATGCGCAGGACTCCGCTGCGCTGCTGCGCTTTCGCCGTCGACCATTGCCGTCCTGCAGCATTGAGGACTTGGCGACGATCGATATCGTCGTGCTGCTGGCGCCTTGGCCGCCGGCGCGGCCGGCGAGCGATCTGGCGGCGCATCAGGTCATCGATCTCACGCCCGGGGCGGTGTCTGCTTTACCCACTTGGCACGTTTTGCCGGCGCCCGTTCTCGATTTGTCTTTGCGCCTCCTGCGCGCCTTGTTGCCGCTATCCTTATGCTCTGTGCAAATCTGCAGTCATGAATCGGCGGCCATGCATAACGAGCAGGCGACGCGGGAACTGGTCAAGGAGACCATCGATTTGCTCAATGGACGCGGGCGCTCCGATGTCACGATACTGCCGCAGAACGCTTTCAATCTGTGGCCGCTGCCGCAGGCCGAGCAGATTCAGTTGCGGCAAGATCTGCGGCGTTGTCTCGATGGCGTGCAAGTCGATGTGCAGGTCGTGCGTTTGCGCGTGCCGGTGTTCTATGGTTTATGGCAGGTGTGGACGCTGACCTGTGAGCAGCCGCAGCGGACGGAAGAGCTCGTGCAGTGTTTGCAGCGGGTTGGTGTCCGCATCGATGAGGTCGTGCGGCATGGGCCGGTCGCGGTGCTCGTCGATGATGACGCGGCGGAGCACATCCACGCCTGCATCGAGGCGGGTGAAGATGCTCGGCACTGGGTTTTGTACGTCGCCGTCGATCCTCTGCGATTCAGTCAGGTGGGGAATTTGTGCGAGTTGCTGCAAACTCTGGAAAAACTACTTTAATTATTGGCAGTTACGCTTCAATTGTGATACTAATTCGAGAATTGGTTTAGACTTGGTGGGTGGATGGCGGTCAAGCTGCGCTGAAACGTGGTTTGGTCGCTGCTCAGCGATGGAATAAGAATGATCAAAGGAACAGACCATGGTCCTGCGTAAGTTGGCGGTTGCCTTGTTGGGTGTGGGCGTATTATTACCGGGTTTGTCGCATGCTCTGGCGATAGGCGACATCAAGACGCGTTCTGCCCTCAATGAGCCTTACCTGGGTGAGGTGCCGCTCTCCGATGTGGGAGATCTGTCCGCCGATGAAATCCGTGTCGATATGGCGACGCCGGAAGAGTTTCATCAGATGGGCGTCGACTGGTCGAGTCAGCTCACCGATCTGAATTTTCAGGTGCTCAAGCGCGCTGATGGCAGTACGGTGATCCGTGTCACCAGCCGTCATCCGGTGACCGAGCCCGATCTCGATTTTGTGCTGCGCGTCAGTTGGCCGGGTAATACCAGCATGCGCGAGTTCGTCGCCCTGCTTGATCTGCCGTCGGCGAAGATGGCGGTGGCGCCCGTCGTGCCGGCGCCGGTCAGCATGCCGACCAGTACGCCGACTCCGGCGCCGGTGGAGAATGTAACGCCGCCAACGCCGACTCCGGCGCCTGAGCCCGCGACAGCCGCGACGGCGCGGGAGATCCATATCCATGCCGGTGAAAATCTTTGGTCACTCGCGCGCAAGGTGCAGTCCGGGCGGGGCATGACGGTCGAGCAAGTGATGATCGCTTTGCAGCGCCGCAATCCTGCCGCTTTCCCCGAGCACAACATCAATCTGCTCGCCGTCGGCCATACCCTGACCGTGCCCAGCGTCGCCGAGATGCGACGGATCAACGCCCGTGATGCGGCCAATGAGGTCGCCCGTCAGGATCAGGCTTGGCGCGCCGCTGGCGTTTCCCACGCCGCGCATCAGCGCTTGGAAAAACAACAGGTCAATGCGACCCCGGTCGCGGCTGAAGCGGCGTCGCCGCAGCCAGCGCAAGCCGAGGTACATCTCCTGGCCCCAGGCAGCAAGGTGCATGCGCAAGCGGCAGCGCAAGTAGAAAACAATGCGCGTGTCACGCAGGTTGAGCAGGAGAATTCGCGTTTGCGGCAGAGCTTGCAGCAGGATCAGGACAAGCTGCAGGCGCAATCGGCGCAGATCAAAGTACAGGATGCCGAGCTGGCCAAGCTTGAGCAAAGCCTGCATGCACAAGCTCCAGCCCCGACAGCGTCGGCGCCAGCGCACCAGGTCGCGGCTGCCAAGCCGGTGATGTCACCGCCGGCACCGCTTGCGCCCAAGCCGCAGCTTCCGGCGCCCGTCGCGAAGGCACCGGCACCGGTTGCGAAGGCACCGGTCGCGAAGGCACCGACCCCTGTGGTGATGGCGCCCGTGGCACCGGCCGCTGAGTCATCTTCTTCTTCGGTGGTGCTGTGGGGCGCTGCGGCTCTGGCGGCTCTGGCGGCCCTCGTCGGTGGGTTGATCGCGCTGCGTCGGCGTCGCGACGAACATCGTCAGATCGGTGAGCTGACGCGCGCGGATCAGACGCTGCCGGTCGACGTCGGACTGGACGAGGTGCATCTCGATCACGAGGATACGGACTTTGACCGGCATCTCGACGATCTGCATGACTATCATGAGATCGGGGTGGATGAGGCACCAACTCAGGATGCCATCGTCGAGGCGCACGATCTCATGCAGCGGCACCTCCATCCGCAGGCGATCGGTGTGCTCAACAAGGCTTTGCGCGTCCAGCCTGGGCGTGATGATCTGCGTCTCATGCTGATGGAAGCTCTGGCCGAAGTCGGGGACCATGACGGTTTTGCCGAACAGGAACAGCAGTTGACCGCTGACGATCTCGATACGCTCGAGATCGTCGAGGAGTTGCGGAGTCACTTGCCAGCTCCGCTCACCCCGAAGGCGCCTGAGTCGTCGTTGCACGATGTCGGGACACTCGATTTTTCCGCACCGGCGGTGGAGTCGGCTCTGGTGGCGCAGGATGCTGCGCCTGTCGAGATCGCTCATGATGAACTCGCCGACTTTGATTTTGCCTTGCCCGACTTTGACCAGCAGCCCAGTGCCCCGGCCACGGCCACGGTCACGGCGGGACGCGATGAACTTTCGCCACTTCTTGCAGACGCCGAGGGTGTGCTGGACTTCGCTACCGATGCATCCGCGCTCGATTTCACGCCGTCCACGCCGCAGCCTGCGACGGTATCGGCAGCATCGCCGGTGACGCCAGAGGATGAGTCCATCGCCTGGCACACCGCGGAGATCGCGCCGGCTCTTGATGCCGATCTGCCGCTCGACGTGCATGAGGAAGAGGCGCCGGTCGCGGCCAGTGACTCAAAAGGCCTCGATTTTGGCGATATCGTTCTCGACGAGGAACCGCCATTGGTGCCTTTGGAGGAGGTCGCCAGCGAAAGTTTTGATAGCGAGGCACTCGATCTTGATCTGTCGGCTCTGGATGAGCCCCTGGATGAGCCCCTGGATGAGCCGATGACGACTTCGGCTTTGAGCGAAGAGCCCTTGTCGCTGGACGAACTCCCATCGACCGATGAACTCGAGTCTTTTGCTCTTACTGATGATTTTGACCTCGAACATGAGTCAGGTAGCGCTGATCTCGATCTTGCCTCGCAGCGCGAGGAACGCGAAGAGCGCGAAGAGACGGACTGGGAGTCCGAAATGAGGGCAACGGCAGAAGCTCCAGCGCCTGCGCTGGGGGCTCAGGAGTTTGATCTGGCGGTGCCAGACACCGAAGTGGCGCAGGCCAGCGATGAAGCGGTGACGCACGCTGCGGCGCGAGAAGAGGTTGCGGAGACGGCAGCCGATGACTTCGATCTCGGTTCGGAATTTGATTTCCTCGCCGACGCCGATGAGAATGCAACCAAGATCGATCTGGCCAAGGCCTACATCGATATGGGTGATGCTGAAGGCGCGCGCGATATCCTGCAGGAAGTCATCCATGATGGCAGCCCGGATCAGCAGGAGGAAGCGCGTACCTTGTTGCTACAGGCGGGGTGATCATTTTTGCGCATCGCCGTCGGCATCGAGTATGACGGATCGTCCTGGCGCGGCTGGCAGTTCCAGGGGCACGATACCCGGACGGTCCAGCATGCCCTGCAGCAGGCTCTGGCGCGCGTCGCGGCGCATGACTTGTCGTTGATCGCCGCCGGTCGCACCGACGCCGGTGTGCACGCCAGCGCCATGGTGGCCCATTTTGATAGCGAGTCACCGCGCTCCATGCGCGCCTGGGTGCAGGGCTGCAATAGCCATCTGCCGGCGAGCATCGCTCTGCGTTGGGCGCAGCCTGTGGCGGACGATTTTCATGCCCGCTTCAGCGCTGTGGCGCGGCGCTATCGCTATGTGATCTATAACGATGCCCTGCGCTCGGCCCTATGGCGCGATCAAGTGACTTGGCACCATCGTCCTCTCGACGTCGATCGTATGCGCGAAGCGGCGGCCAGTTTTTGCGGCGAGCAGGATTTTACGTCGGTACGAGCGGCCGCCTGCCAGGCGCATCATGCGCGTCGCTGCGTTCATTTTCTCGAGGTCTGGCGGCAGGGACCACTGGTCATACTCGACATCGAAGCCAATGGCTTTTTGCATCATATGGTCCGCAATATCGCGGGCATCCTGCTGGCAGTGGGCGATGGGCGCCGTCCTCCGGAGTGGGCGGCCGAGGTGCTCGCGGCGCGTGACCGGACGCAGGCGGCGGTGACGGCACCGCCGGCCGGACTCTATTTTGTGCGCGTGCGCTATCCGCAACGCTTCATCTTGCCGGAGTTGCCCCTGGGGCCGCATTTTATCCTGCCTGCCGTACTCGCGCCGCGGGCCTGATCTGTTACAATGATGGGCTAGGTTTCAGGAGCTGAGACGGTGGTCTATCGTCCACGCATCAAGATTTGCGGCATCAGGACGGTGGCCGATGCTTGCTATGCCGCCAGCCTCGGCGTCGATGCCATCGGTCTGGTGTTCTATCCGCCGAGTCCGCGTCATGTCGAACTCGAACAGGCGCGCGCCATCATCCAGGCCCTGCCGCCTTTTGTCAGCGTCGTGGCCTTATTCGTCAATCCGGCGGCGCCGGAAGTGGAGCGCGTTCTTGGGGCGCTGGCGATCGATTTATTGCAATTTCACGGCGATGAGGATGAGGAATTTTGTCGTTCCTTTGCGCGTCCTTATATCAAGGCCTTGCCAGTTCGCCCGGGCGAGGACGTGCAGCCCCGGCTGTCCTCGTATGCGAGCGCAAGCGGCCTTCTCCTCGACGCCTACCATCCACAGTTGCGTGGAGGCACCGGTGATCGTTTTGATTGGACACAGTTTCCGCGTTTGGCATCGCGTCCATTGATTCTGGCGGGTGGATTGAGCGCGGAAAACGTCGGTGCGGCGGTCGCTCAGCTCAAACCCTATGCCGTCGATGTCAGCGGTGGGGTAGAATCATCGCGGGGCGTCAAAAGTCAGGCCATGATGCGCGCATTTGTCGCAGGAGTAGGATGTGGGCACGAAGATTGATTACGCAAGTTTTCCTGACGAACGCGGCCATTTCGGCCCCTATGGCGGGCGGTTCGTCTCCGAGACGCTGATGGAGGCGCTCGATCAGTTGCGCCAGACGTATGAACGTTATCGCCAGGATCCGGAGTTCATCGCGGCTTTCGATCACGATATGGCGCACTATGTCGGCCGACCCTCGCCGCTCTATTTTTGTCGACGCTGGAGCGAGGAACTCGGTGGCGCCAGAATCTATCTGAAGCGCGAGGATCTCAACCATACCGGCGCGCACAAGGTCAACAACACCATTGGTCAGGCCCTTTTGGCGCAGCGTTCCGGCAAGACCCGCATCATCGCTGAGACCGGGGCCGGTCAGCATGGTGTGGCGACCGCAACCATCGCCGCACGCCTCGGTCTGCAGTGCCGAGTTTATATGGGGGCGGACGATGTACAGCGACAGGCGATGAACGTCTATCGCATGAAGTTGCTGGGGGCGGAGGTGATGCCGGTGACGTCCGGTTCGCGCACGCTCAAAGACGCCATGAATGAAGCCATGCGCGACTGGGTGACGCATGTCGACGATACGTATTATGTCATCGGTACGGTCGCCGGTCCGGATCCTTATCCACGCCTGGTGCGTGATTTTCAGGCGATCATCGGGCGTGAGGCGAAGCAGCAGTGTCTGGCGCAGACCGGACGCCTGCCCGATGCCCTCGTCGCCTGTGTCGGCGGCGGTTCCAATGCCATCGGTCTGTTTCATCCTTTCCTCGCTGACGAGCAGGTGCGCATGTATGGCGTCGAGGCGGCGGGTGAGGGACTGGCCAGCGGCCGGCATTCGGCGCCGCTCAGTCGTGGCCAGCCCGGTGTCCTGCACGGCAATCGGACTTATCTGATGGAAGATGCGCATGGCCAGATCATCGAGACGCACTCGATTTCGGCCGGACTCGACTATCCTGGCGTCGGACCTGAGCACGCTTGGCTCAAGGACATCGGTCGTGTCGAGTACGTCAGCGTCACCGATACCCAGGCGCTGCACGGGTTTCATCGTCTGACCCGGGTCGAGGGCATCATTCCGGCGCTCGAGTCGAGTCATGCGCTGGCGTATGTCGAGGACTTGGCGCCGCGTATGCGACGCGATGAAATTCTCATCTGCAATCTGTCGGGACGCGGCGACAAGGATCTGCTCACGGTCGCCCGGCTCGATGGCATCGAGGTATGAAGCCATGGCCATGAACCGTATCGAAGCCGCTTTTGCCAACTGGCGCCAGCGACAACACAAAGCGCTGATTCCCTATATCACCGCGGGGGACCCGGCGCCTGAGGTGACGGTGCCGCTGATGCATGCCATGGTGGCGGCGGGGGCGGACCTGCTCGAGCTGGGCGTGCCTTTTTCTGATCCCATGGCCGACGGTCCGGTCATCTGTCACGCGCATGAACGCGCCCTGCGCCATGGCACTTCCCTGCGCGACGTCCTTGATCAGGTGCAGGAGTTTCGTCAGCGGGATGACAAGACGCCGGTCGTGCTCATGGGCTATCTCAATCCGATTGAGGCTATGGGCTACGCCGCTTTCGTGCAGCGCGCGGTGCAGGCCGGCGTAGATGGTGTCCTGACCGTCGATCTCCCGCCGGAAGAAGCCGGTGATCTGGTGGCGGAGTTGCACGCGGCCGACATCGCCGCCATTTTTCTGGTCGCACCGACCAGCGGCCATGCGCGTGTGCAGCGCATCGCGGCGATGGCGCGCGGTTATCTCTACTATGTTTCGCTGAAAGGAGTGACCGGGGCGGCCCACCTCGACGCGCAGCTCGTGCATGAACGTATCGAGACCTTGCGTTCGCTGACCACCTTGCCTCTGGCGGTCGGTTTTGGTATCAAGGACGCTGAAACGGCGGCGGCCATCGCTGATGCTGCGGATGCGGTCGTCGTCGGTAGCGTTTTGGTGCAGGCCATCGCCGATCATCAGCATGAGCCGGAGCGCGCCGTGCAGGTGGTGAGTGAGCTTTTGGCGGCGATGCGCACGGCCATCGATACCCGGGAGAGATGAGATGAGCAGCAGCTGGCTCGAGAAAATATTGCCGAACGTCATGGGCAATGCCGATGAACGGCGACGGGCCAATGTTCCAGAAGGCTTGTGGCGCAAGTGTCCCAAGTGCGATTCGGTGCTGTATACGCCGGAGCTCGAGCGTAATTTTCATGTCTGCCCGCGCTGCGATCATCATCTGCGCATCGGCGCGCGGGCGCGCCTCGATATGTTTCTCGACACGGACATGCGCCAGTATCTGGCGGAAGATCTGGTGCCCGAGGACATCCTCAAGTTCAAGGACAGCAAGCGCTACAAGGATCGCCTGATTGCAGCGCAACGCGAGACCGAAGAGCAGGACGCACTGATCGTCTGCCAGGGCCATCTGCAGGGTCTTCCCCTGGTCGTGGCCGCCTTCGAGTTCAGCTTTATGGGCGGCTCGATGGGGCAGGTGGTGGGAGGGCGTTTCGTGCGTGCCGTCAACGTCTGCCTCGAGCACCGTATTCCCCTGGTGTGTTTCGCCGCGAGCGGTGGCGCGCGCATGCAGGAAGCCTTGTTCTCCCTCATGCAGATGGCGCGGACGGCAGCAGCGCTGGAGCGTATGCGTCAATCCGGCATCCCCTTCATCTCGGTGCTCACCGATCCTGTCTATGGCGGTGTGTCGGCCAGTCTGGCCATGCTCGGTGATCTTCACGTCGCGGAGCCCAATGCGCTCATCGGCTTTGCCGGGCCACGGGTGATCGAACAGACGGTGCGGCAAAAGCTGCCGGAAGGCTTCCAGCGTTCGGAGTTTTTGCTGCGCCATGGCGCCATCGACATGATCGTCCATCGCCATCATCTGCGTGACAGCCTGCATCGACAGCTGGCTAAGCTCACGCATTATCCGGTGTGAGACGTTTGATCTCGGCGGATCAGCGACAACTGCAGCAACGCCTCGATCGCTTGGCCGCGCAGACGGGGCCGGCCATCGAACTTGGACTCGATCGCATCAGCCGTGTCGCCCAGCGACTGCAGGTGCAGCCTGGGCGTGCCAAGGTTGTGACGGTGGCGGGCACCAATGGCAAGGGGTCGACGGTGGCGACGATCGATGCGCTCCTGCGCGCGCACGGTTGGCAGGTCGGGCGCTACATGTCACCGCATCTGATCGATTTTCGCGAACGCGCCTGCATTGATGGGCAGATGCTCGCTGCGGCCGATTGGCTGCTGGCACTCGATCGGGTCGCCGCAGCCCAGGACGGGATACATCTGACCTATTTTGAAGTGACCACCTTGGCGGCTCTATGGCTTTTTATGCAGCGTGAGCTCGATGCCTGGGTCCTCGAGGTGGGGCTCGGTGGGCGTCTCGATGCGGTCAATCTCATCGATGCCGATGTGGCGGTGATCACCAGCATCGGCATCGATCACGTTGAATACCTCGGCGCGACGCGGGATTTGATCGCCCGTGAGAAAGCCGGCATCCTACGGCCGCAACGCCCGTGCATCATCGCCGAGACCGATCCGCCGGCCAGTCTGCGCAGCGAAGTGGCGCGATGCGGCGCGCTCGCCACCTGGATGGGCGTCGACGCCTGGGTGCAGGAAAGAAGTCAGGATTGGGACTTGTGTCAGGCGCATCAGACATGGCAGCATCTGCCGCGACCGCGCTTGGCTCTGGCCAATGTCGCCACGGGCCTCTTAGCGACGCTGACCTTGTTGCCGGAACTGGCGCCAGCGACGGTACACCGGGCTCTGCAGGGCGTGCAGTTGATGGGGCGCATGCAGGTGTGGGAACAGGATGCGCGTGTTCTGCTCGATGTCGCGCACAATCCGCATGGCGCCGCTTTTCTCTGTCGACAGCTGCGCGCACAGCCGGTTCCGGGAAAGACCTGGGTCGTGATCGGTATGCTCGCCGACAAGGACCGTGCCGCGACAGTGGCTGAATTTATCGGCATCGCCGATGGCTTTTACCCTTGCACTTTGGCGCAGCCGCGCGGTGGTGCGGCGCGCGAGCTGGCCGGCTGGATTCGGGCGCAGGCAGGCCGTTGTCAGGGTCTATATGCGACACCCCAGGCCGCACTCGCCGACTGTCGGACACGGGCGGCTGCCGAGGATCGTATTTTGGTGGTGGGATCGTTTCATACCGTGGCGGCCATCTTGGCTGCCGACTGATCATCGTGAGGTGGGCTGTGGAGCGCGCGATCAAACAGAGAATTCTGGGGGCCCTGGTCCTGGCTGCCGGCTGCGCCATTTTGGTGCCCGTGGTCCTTGATGGCAGCGGTACCTTGCATCAGTGGCGAGAAGTGCCGCTACCGCCCCGTCCGAGTCTGCCGGCGCCGACGACGGCGCAATTACCGTGGACCCCGCCGCCCGCCGTCGCTGCCTTGCCGGCGCCAGCACCGATGATGCCGTCGATAGCGCCTCTTCCTGTCACAACACCGGCAACGGCCGCGGTGGCGCCGCTGCTGCATCTGGCGGCACCGCTTCAGGCCCTGGTCTCCAAGCCGCCACCTGTCCGGGCGGTCGTCGTACCTAAGGTCGCAGTTCTGGCCCCGGTGACGACGCCGGCGCCGGTGCAGACCGATCCTGTCGATATGTTGCCGGACATGTGGACGGTGCAGGTGGCCAGCCTGACCAGCGAAGCGGCGGCGAACAGCTTTAAACATCAACTCGAACAGGCCCATCAGCACGTCTATACCCGTCACGTCGGCAAAGCCTATAAGGTCTATGTCGGGCCGGAGTTGAGTCGGACGCAGGCAGAAAAAACCAAGCAGACCTTGCACGCCCAGGGTTTGCAGGGCTGGCTGCAACCTTATGTCGTGCAATGAGTTCGGGCATGAATTTGCAACCTGATCTGTGCATTCCGCTGCTCATCGCCATCTCCGCCTTGTATGGTTTTTTTCGCGGACTGGTGCGCGAGGCCTTCTCCCTGCTCGCCTGGATCCTGGCGTGGTGGGTGGCACGCCATGGCGCCGCCGGTGTGCGCCATGTCTTGTCGCCGTGGATTCATACGCCGTCATTGCGTCTGGCCGCGGCTTTTCTATGCTTGTTCGTGGTGACTTGGCTGGTGGCAACGCTCATCGGCTATGCCTTGCAGGCATTTTTGGGTCATATCGGTCTGGGTTGGAGTGATCGTTGGCTGGGGGCTCTGTTTGGAGTGGCGCGCGGAGTCCTCATCGCCATCGTCGCCTTGATCCTGTTGTCGCCCTATTTGCACAGGGATCCCTGGTGGAAGGCGTCGCCCTGGGTGGCGACCTTGATGCATTTTGCTCCCGAGGCGCGTTCCTTGGGCACGCGTCTGCAAAGTTTTTCACGCTCTGCGATCTAGGGCTTGAGCCAGCGAGGTGTCTTATGTGTGGTATCGTCGGTATCGTCGGAGTGCAAGCGGTCAACCAGGCGCTCTATGACGCCCTGACCGTCCTTCAGCACCGTGGTCAGGATGCGGCCGGCATCGTCACCTGCGCGCAGGGACGGCTGTTCCTGCGCAAGGACAATGGCATGGTGCGAGATGTCTTTCATACCCGTCATATGTTGCGCCTTGAGGGACACTATGGCATCGGCCATGTGCGCTATCCGACGGCGGGATCATCTTCCTCCGCTGAGGCACAGCCTTTTTACGTCAACTCACCCTATGGCATCACTCTGGCGCACAATGGCAACTTGACCAATGCCCAGGAGATCAGTCGCGATCTGTTCACCGCGGATCTGCGCCATATCAACACGGATTCCGATTCCGAAGTCCTGCTCAACGTCTTCGCGCATGAACTGCAGGCTTTGGCCAAGTTGGCGCCGGATCACCACGATGTCTTCGCCGCGGTCAAAGCGGTGCACCGGCGCGTGCGCGGCGCCTATGCAGTCGTCGCCATGATCACCGGCTATGGCATCGTCGGCTTTCGTGACCCGTATGGCATCCGACCGCTGATCTATGGCGAGCGTGAAACGGCAGATGGACGGCACGAGTATATCATCGCTTCAGAGTCGGTGGCGGTGACGGCCTTGGGCTACAAGGTGGTGGCAGATGTGCAGCCTGGTGAAGCGGTCTATATCGACGTCGAGGGCCATGTGCACGTGCAGCAATGCGCCGATGCGCCGCAACTGACGCCGTGCATTTTTGAACACGTCTATTTTGCCCGTCCTGACTCCATCATCGATCGTATTTCGGTCTACAAGGCGCGTATGCGCATGGGCGATAAGCTGGCGATGCAGATCATGCGGCAGTGGCGGGGGCATGACATCGACGTCGTCATCCCCATTCCCGATACCAGCCGTACCGCCGCCTTGCAGTTGGCGAACACGCTGAATGTCCACTATCGCGAAGGCTTCATGAAGAATCGCTACATAGGGCGCACTTTTATCATGCCCGGCCAGTCGCAGCGCAAAAAGTCGGTGCGACAAAAGCTCAATCCTATCGACCTCGAGTTCCAGGGCAAGAACGTCCTGCTCGTCGATGACTCGATCGTGCGCGGCACCACGTGTCGCGAGATCATCCAGATGGCGCGCGATGCCGGCGCGAACAAGGTCTACTTTGCTTCGGCGGCACCGGCGGTCAAGTTCCCCAATGTCTATGGCATCGACATGCCGGCGAAGGACGAACTCATCGCGCACGGTCGTAGCGTCGATGAGGTGCGGCAACTCATCGGTGCCGATGGGTTGATCTATCAGGAACTCTCTGATCTGGTGGCGGCGGCGCGCGAGGGCAATCCCGAGATTGAACGTTTCGATTGTTCGGTCTTCGACGGTCGCTATGTCACCGGGGACATCGATGAGGCTTATCTGCGTCGTCTCGAGCAATCGCGCAGCGATGCGGCTCAGGCGCGGCGTGGTGGCCTGGAAAGATCACAGGGCACCATCGTCGATCTGCATAACGGTTCTGAGGAGACATCATGAGTCGCAATGAAACCTCGCTATCCCCTGCCTGGTCGATGGATACGCTGGCGATCAGGGCGGGCAGCCAGCGCAGTGATTTTCGTGAGCACAGCGAGGCGCTTTTCCTGACCTCGTCTTTCGTCTATGGCAGCGCCGAAGAAGCGGCGGCTTGTTTCGCCGGCCAGGAGCAAGGCTACATCTACTCGCGGTTCAGCAATCCCAGCGTCGAGATGTTCGAGAACCGCTTGGCGGCCCTCGAGGGGGCGGAGCGCTGCGTGGCGACGGCCTCGGGAATGGCGGCTATCTTGGCGACGGCTCTGGCCCTGCTCAAATCAGGGGACGAAATCGTCTCCTCGCGTAGCGTCTTCGGCACCACCCACGTGTTGTTCAACAAATACCTGCACAAGTTCGGTGTCAAGACGCACTGGGTCGACATCGCCGATCTCGCCGCCTGGGAAGCGGCGATGACGCCGGCGACGCGCCTTCTTTTTCTTGAAACGCCGAGCAATCCCCTGTGCGAGATCGCTGATCTGCAAGCCCTGGCGGCACTGGCGCATCGCCATGGCGCCAAGCTCGTGGTCGACAATTGTTTCTGTACGCCGATCTTGCAGAAGCCTTTCGACTGGGGCGCCGACATCGTCATCCACTCGGCCACCAAATATCTCGATGGCCAAGGCCGCGTCCTCGGTGGTGCCGTGCTCGGGGGCAAGCAGGATCTCGATGAAGTCTATGCCTATCTGCGCACCTGTGGCGCCAGTCTGAGTGCTTTCAATGCCTGGATCTTCCTGAAAGGTATGGAGACGCTCGGCCTGCGCATGCGCGCGCACAGCGAGCACGCCCTGCATCTGGCGCGTTGGCTGGAAGAGCAGGAGATCGTCGCGAAAGTGCACTACGCCGGCCTGCCGTCGCACCCGCAACATGCTCTGGCGGCGAGGCAGCAATCGGCCTTCGGCGGCATCATCGGTATCGAGCTCAAGGGCGGTCAGGCGGCGGCCTGGCGCTGTATCAACGCCACCCGTCTGTTCTCGATCACCGGCAATCTCGGGGATACGCGCAGCACCATCACGCATCCGGCGACGACGACGCATGGACGACTGAGTGCCGAGGAGAAGCAGGCCGCAGGCATCACCCCCGGTTTGCTGCGCTTGTCCATCGGTCTTGAAGATGTCACCGATCTCAAGTCCGATCTGGCCATCGCCCTGAAAGCTGCGGCGGTTTGACACAAGCGCTTGTGTTATATCGTTTTTTTTGTGTAAAATCACAAGCTTGAATGCTGGCGGAACGAGGTTGCGCGATGGCACTCACCAAATCTGAGTTGATCGATCGCCTGGCGGCGAGACAGAAGATGTTGATGGCCAAGGATGTCGAGTTGGCGGTCAAGACCATGGTCGAACAGATGAGTTCGGTACTTGAGAGCGGTGGCCGCATCGAGATCCGTGGTTTCGGCAGTTTCTCTTTGCATTTTCGTGCCGCCCGTGTCGGTCGCAATCCCAAGACCGGCGAGGCGGTGACGCTTGAGGGTAAGTACGTGCCGCACTTCAAGCCGGGCAAGGATCTCAAAGAGAAGGTCAATGCCTCGGTGCAGCAAGGGGCGGCCGCCTGCATTCCCGACGACGACGATGGTGAAGACTGATGCGCTCTGCGCTGCGCTGGTTGCTGATGCTGAGCATGATCGCTGCCGGTCTCTGGCTGGTGGTGGTCAATCGTCAGCCCATCGACCTCAATCTGCTGTTTTGGTCAGGGCGGGCGATCAACAGTGGACTCGCTCTGTTGCTGGCTTTTGCTCTCGGATCGCTGCTCGGCATCTTCATCGGCCTGGATCTCTATCAGAGCATGAAGTTGAAGGGGCGGGTACTGCTCCTGCGCCGTGAGCTGGCGCAGTTGCGACAGCATCTCGGCGGTCGCTGAACGAAGCCGTTCTGCCACCTCGCGTTCTTCACCTCTTTTTTCGTTGTGGAGTGTCTATGACACCTTTGATCATCGCCCTCGATTTTGCCGAGCGTCGCGCTCTCGATAGCCTCGTCGACGCGCTCGATCCGCGGCAGTGCCGCCTCAAGGTCGGCAAGGAAGTCTTCACCCGTTTCGGTCCGGCCATCGTCGAAGATCTGCAAAGGCGCGGTTTCGAGATTTTTCTTGATCTTAAGTTTCACGACATTCCACAGACGGTGGCGCAGGCGGTGCGGGTGGCGGCCGATCTCGGCGTGTGGATGGTCAATGTGCATGCCAGTGGTGGGCGGCGTATGCTGGAAGCGGCGCGTGCCAGCCTGCAGACGTATCAACACAAGCCCTGGTTGATCGCCGTGACCGTGCTGACCTCGCTCGAGGATGATGACCTGCGTGAGGTTGGCATCGCGCGCAGCGCCGCGCAGCAGGTGCAACTTCTGGCCGAATTGAGCCTCGCCTGTGGTTTGGATGGCGTCGTCTGCTCTGCCCGCGAAGCCAGTCTCTTGTTGCCGCTGCAACCCGCATGGCTGCGGGTGACGCCGGGCATCCGTCCGGCGCAGGCCGCCGCTGATGATCAACGCCGCACCATGACTCCGAGTCAGGCGCTCAGCGCCGGCGCCACGCATCTGGTCGTTGGACGCCCCGTCACCCGTGCTGATGATCCGGCGCAGGCACTGGCGCTTCTGGTGGCGGACATCTCCGCCTGATCGATGGACCTCAGGCCTCGCCGCCGGGGGCGAGGTAGTGGCAGTGGTTGACGATATGGCAAAAAAGATCCGCCGTGCGCTCGGCGTCATAAAGGGCCGAATGGGCATGTTGACCGTCAAAGGCGATGCCCGCCGCCAAGCAGGCGCGGGCGAGCACCGTCTGCCCGAGGGCCATACCCGCCAGAGTTACGGTGTCGAAGACCGAGAAAGGATGTAGGGGTGATTGGTTTTTTAGGCCATGTCGGTGGATGGCGGCATTGATGAAGGCGAGATCGAAGTGGGCATTATGTCCGACCAGGATGCAGCGCTTGCAATGACGCGCTTTTTGTTCTTTGCGCAAGGCATCGAAGATGCGGCGTAATCCGCTCTCTTCATCCTCGGCCTGACGCAAGGGGTTGTAGGGGTCGATGCCATTGAAAGCGAGCGCCTCCGGCATGAGACGGGCGCCGGCGAAGGGCAGGAGGTGACTGTGCCAGCGCGCGACCGGCTGCAGCTGTCCGTGCGCGTCGATATCGAGCACCACCGCTGCCATTTCCAGCAGAGCATCGGTCGTCGCCTCAAAGCCGGCGGTCTCGACATCGATGACCACCGGCAGAAAGCCGCGAAAGCGTTCGTGGATAGGGCCGCTTTTCATGGTCTAGCCTCGAGTCGCCAGGCCAGAGTTTGACCGGCATGGAAAGGAATGATGCGCTCATCGAGGTAGGGGAGATCATGCGGAACCTGCCAGGACTCGGCGATCAGGGTCATCTCCGCGGTGTCGACCGGTAGACCATAGAACTGAGCGGCGTAGCGGCTGGCGAAGTCGGCCAGGTGATCGAGAGCACCCGCTTCGGCAAAGGCAGTGGCATAGAGCTCGAGCGCCGTTGGCGCCGTGAAGCAGCCGGCGCAGGCGCAGGCGCTTTCTTTGGCGTTGCGCGCATGTGGCGCGCTGTCCGTGCCGAGAAAGAAACGCGCATCGCCGGAGGTGGCGGCGGCGAGCAGAGCGCGGCGATGCTCGCGTCGTTTGAGGATGGGCAGGCAGAAGAAATGTGGCCGCATGCCGCCCACCAGCATGTCGTTGCGATCGTGCAGCAGGTGATGCGCTGTCAGTGTCGCGGCGAAGCGACCACTTTGCTCCTGGACATAGGCGACGGCCTCGGCGGTGGTGATGTGTTCGAGAACGATGGGCAGTTCCGGCAGGCGTTGCCGCAAGGGGATGAGGACGCGCTCGATGAACACCGCTTCGCGATCGAAGATGTCGATGCCAGGATCGGTGACTTCACCGTGAATGAGCAAGGGCAGGCCGAGTTCGGCCATACGTTCGAGCACCGGCATCACCCGATCAAGATGACGCACGCCGGCATCGGAGTGGGTGGTAGCTCCCGCCGGATAGAGTTTAACGGCGTAGATGTCAGGCTCGGCATGGGCGCGGTCGATCTCTGCACGCGGCATGGTTTCGGTGAGATAGAGTGTCATCATCGGCTGAAAGGAGAGCTCCGCTGGCACGGCCGCGAGAATGCGATCGCGGTAAGCGAGGGCGTCCTGGCAGCGCGTCAGCGCCGGTACCAGGTTGGGCATGACCACGGCGCGTCCGAACTGGCGGGCGCTGGCGGCGACCGTGGTGGCCAGGGCGTGTCCATCGCGCAGGTGCAGATGGGCGTCGATGGGGCGGGGCAGGGTGATGCGCGGGCAGGAGCTCACGATGGCAATCTCGGTTCTCAAGGAATGGACACATTATGCCGATAGCAAGCACAGGGGGCTAGGGAGATGAACGATGATGGTGAAATGGCGGGGAGCCCTGTTCGGCCTGCTCTGCAGTGCGGCCTCGGCGCAAGTGTGGATGAGTCGTCTCGATCAGGCGCAGTGGCAGTTCGAGGGCGACCGTGAGAGTTGCACCCTCGCCCAGGCGATCGAAGGTTTTGGCCGCCTGAGTTTTCAGCAGAGCGTCGCTACCCCCTTGCGCTACGAACTGCATAGCGATCGGGCTTTGTCCGCCGTCGATCAGGTTTATACGCGCATCGAGGCACCCGCCTGGCGCCGTGACCATGTCGATCAGAGCAGCGAGCAGACCATGTTCTCTCCCGACGCCTATCACCGTGTTCTCGTCGGACCTGCCGCCGAGCAGGGCCTAGCGGCTCTCCAGGCGGGACTGCAGTGGCGCATCAGTTTGCCCGGCGATAGGGCGACGGGATGGTGGGATGTGATCGCCAGTCCCGTTCGCTTTCAGCAGGCCTGGGCCGACTTCATGCGTTGTCGCGCCGAGTTGTCGCATGTCGTGGCGCCACCGCCGAGTCCGCCACCCGCTCCGCGGGTCGTGCAGCGCGCGCATCGGCCCGTCCATGCCGTGAAAAAAATCGCCAGTGCCAGTCAGGACTGGCTGCGGCAGCGGGAGTTCGGTGATCTGCCGATAGGTCGGGGCAAGAATAAAAAAATGCTCTCGGGGCAGATGGGGATGAGCTTCCTCCCGGGCAAGGATACGATCAGCAAGGACATCCAAGATCATCTCGAGGCGTTGGTGCAGGAGTGGGAGATTCGACGCGGTGAGGGACGCACGATGTCCTTGCTGATCGAAGAGAATGCGTCGCCGGCGACGGCGACCTTGGCCAAGGAGAGACTCAATGCCCTGCACAGCTACCTGCTCAAGCGCGGGCTCGATCCCCTGCGCGTGCACATGCGCTTGAACATGAAAAAAACCACGGATCTCGACCTCGTGACGGTGAAAATCGGTGACTGAAGTAGTGGCGTGATAGGTGCAAGTGCGGCGCAATCGGGTAAAATGGGCCTTTTCCAGAAGAGGCGGGGTCATGGCAGAGATCAAAAAGGTCGTGTTGGCGTATTCCGGTGGTTTGGATACCTCGATCATCCTGCGCTGGTTGCAAGAGCAGTATCAGTGCGAGGTGGTCACGTTTACCGCTGACATCGGCCAAGGAGAGGAACTCGAGCCGGCGCGCCTGAAGGCCCAGGCCATGGGCGTGCAGGACATCTTTATCGATGACTTGCGCGAGGAGTTCGTGCGTGATTTCGTCTATCCGCAATTTCGTGCCAATGCCTTGTACGAGGGTGAATACCTCCTCGGCACCTCGATCGCGCGGCCTTTGATCGCCAAACGTCTGGTCGAGATCGCCGAGATGACCGGTGCTGACGCCATCGCTCATGGCGCCACCGGCAAGGGCAACGACCAAGTGCGTTTTGAGCTCGGTGCTTACGCTCTCAAGCCGGGCATTCGTGTCATCGCTCCTTGGCGTGAGTGGACGCTGAATTCGCGCGAGGCGCTGATGGACTATGCGCGCGAACACGCCATCCCGGTCGACTTTGCCCAGGCCGGACGCAAGAGCCCCTACTCGATGGACGCCAATCTGCTGCACATCTCCTACGAGGGTGGTGGACTCGAGGACCCCTGGTGGCAGCCGGAAGAGGACATGTGGCGCTGGACCGTCGCGCCCGAGCAGGCACCGGATCGTCCCGAGTTTGTCGAGCTGACCTATGCGCGTGGCGACATCGTCGCCATCAATGGGCAGGCGATGTCGCCGGCTACGGTACTCGCCTGGCTCAACAATAAGGGGGGCGAGCACGGTATCGGTCGTCTTGATCTGGTGGAAAATCGTTATGTTGGCATGAAGAGCCGTGGCTGCTACGAGACGCCAGGCGGCTGCATCATGCTGAAAGCGCACCGCGCTATCGAATCGATCACCCTCGATCGTGAGGTCGCCCACCTCAAGGACGAGCTCATGCCGCGTTATGCCAGCTTGGTCTATAACGGCTACTGGTGGAGCCCGGAGCGTCTCATGTTGCAGCGCATGATCGATGAGTCGCAGGCGCAGGTCAACGGCGTGGTCAGGGTCAAGCTCTACAAGGGTGGGGTGATGGTGGTGGGACGTCGCTCCGACGACTCGCTCTTCGACGCCAGCATCGCTACGTTTGAAGACGACCGTGGCGCCTACAACCAGAAAGACGCCGAAGGGTTCATCCGCCTCAATGGCCTGCGCCTACGCATCGCCGCCGCGAAAGGGCGATCGATGCGCTGATCAGGCCAGCGCCGCCGCCTGCAGGTCCTTGGCGGCGCAAAGATCCGCGACTAGGCATTGCTGGCAGCGCGGTCGCCGTGCCGTGCAGGTATAACGCCCGTGCAGAATCAGCCAGTGGTGAGCGTTCTGCAAATAGGCCGCCGGTACGGCGGCCAGCAGACCTTCTTCGACGGCGCGAACATGCCGTCCCGGAGCGAGACCGGTGCGGTTGGCGACGCGGAAGATGTGTGTATCGACCGCCATGGTCGGCCAACCGAAAGCGGTGTTGAGCACGACGTTGGCGGTCTTGCGGCCGACTCCAGGGAGTGACTCAAGCGCCTCGCGACTTTCCGGAACGGCTCCGTCATGACGATCGAGCAGCAAGGCACAGGTGGCGATCACGTGCTCGGATTTACTGCGAAAGAGTCCCAGGCTACGAACATAAGGGATCAGTCCGTCGACCCCCAGGGCGAGCACGCTGGCGGCGTCGGGATGTTGAGCGAAGAGCGGGCGCGTGGCGCGATTGACGGCGACATCGGTCGACTGCGCCGATAGCATGACGGCAATCAGGAGCTGAAAGTTCGAGCCATATTCGAGTTCGGTGCGTGGTTGCGGATTGGCCGCCTGCAGACGTGCAAAAAATTCCTCCCTGGCGCTGCTATTCATCGTCAAGCTCTGCCGCTGCCAGCTTCTGCTGACAGTCAGCGACGCGCTGTTCGAGAATCTGCTGTTCCTGCCGCCAGGACTCGTGCTGCGCATGTTGTGGCGCCGCGGCAGCGTCCTTGAGATGTTTTTTCAATTCGCTGCGCGCAAGTGCCGCTGCTACCTTGAGTGTTGCCAGAGGCGTCGGCGTCGGGCGCGGCGCCGGCGGTGCGCTGGCGGCGCGTCGGGCGAGCAAGGCGTGGTGGCGGGTGCGCCAACGCACTGACTCTTGTGGATCAGGTAGCCGCGGCAAGCCACTGTCCCGCATCTCGATGCAGTCGACCGGGCAGGGCGCGACACAAAGATCGCAGCCAGTGCAGTCGGCAGCGAGCACCGTATGCATCATGCCGGAGGCTCCGACGATGGCGTCGACCGGGCAGGCCTGGATGCATTTGGTGCAGCCTATGCATTCTTCCTCACGGATATAGGCGACGAGACGAGTCGACAGTGTCTGACCATAAGAAGGATCGAGCGATAGGTGGGGGCGTCCCGTCAGCGCGGCGAGAGCTGTGATCACTTCTTCCCCGCCAGGGACGCAGTGATTGATCGCCTCGCCCGCTGCGATGGCCTCGGCGTAGGGGCGGCAACCGGGGTGTTGGCATTTTTGGCACTGCGTCTGCGGCAGTAGGGCATCGATCGCCTCGATCAGGGCGATGCGTGTATCGTTCATCGGTCTTGCGCGAGAGGCCCCGAAGTGTTGCGGGGAGGGATAGCACACCGGCTCGACCGGTCCTGTTCTCGCGACCTCCTGTGCGGGTGATGGCTATCGTGACCATAAAAAGCGATTCACGGCTTATGTTCCTGAGATGTCCTCTGCCTGTCAAGGCTTGCGCCGTTTCTCGTGCCAGGCACTGAAAGCCATCAAAAGCGGGCGCAGGAGAGATAGCGCTCGCCGAGCAATGACTTGCTTCTTATGAACTACTCCAACCAAGTCGCGATCGTGTCCCCGTGCGTGGTGTAACAGCGCCGGCCACCTGCGTCGGGACCGGCTCAAAAGCCGTAGGCACTTGGGTTGAGAATGGTGTCGCGTGCCTCGTTCGCCGTATTGGGGTAGTCAAGAATGTAGTGCAGACCGCGTGACTCATGCCGTGCCATGGCGCTGCGGATGATGAGTTCGCTGACCAGGGTGAGGTTGCGCAATTCGACGAGATCGTTGCTGATGCGGTAATTGCTGTAGTAGTCGTGGATCTCGCGGCGTAGGAGCTGGACGCGATTGAGTGCGCGCTGCAGGCGTTTGTTGGTGCGCACGATGCCGACATAGTCCCACATGAAGCGGCGCAGCTCATCCCAGTTGTGGGCGATGACGACGTCTTCATCGGGGTCGCGTACCTGACTGCCGTCCCAGATCGGGAGGTCGTGCTGCGGCAGAGGATCCTGGCTCTGCAAGTGAATGGAATCGGCGGCAGCGCGGGCGAAGACGATGCATTCGAGCAGGGAGTTGCTGGCCATGCGGTTGGCGCCGTGTAGACCGGTGCTGGCGGTTTCACCAATGGCAAAAAGACCGGGGACGTCGGTCTGCGCCTGGAGGTTGGTGATGACGCCGCCACAGGTGTAGTGGGCGGCGGGCACGACCGGAATGGGGGCGCGCGTGATGTCGATGCCGAAGCCAAGCAGACGCTCATACAGGGTTGGAAAGTGGCCGCGGATGAAGTCGTCAGAACGGTGCGAGATGTCGAGAAGGACGTGAGCGATACCGAGGCGCTTCATCTCGAAATCGATGGCGCGTGCGACGATGTCGCGTGGTGCCAGTTCGCAGCGCGGATCGAAGCGTTGCATGAAGCGGTCGCCATTGGGCAGGGTCAGGACGCCGCCTTCGCCGCGCATCGCTTCGGTGATGAGAAAGGACTTGGCCTCCGGGTGGTAGAGGCAGGTCGGATGAAACTGGTTGAATTCGAGATTGCTGACCCGGCAGCCGGCCCGCCAAGCCATGGCGACGCCATCGCCGGTGGCGATATCGGGATTGGTGGTGTAGAGGTAGGCCTTGCTGGCGCCGCCGCAACAGAGGGCGACGAAGGGCGCCGCGTAGGTGTCGATGTCGCCATGCTTCTTGTCGAGAACGTAGACGCCGAGGACGTGATCGGGACCAGCCAGCCCCAGTCGGCGGCGGGTGATGAGGTCGATGGCAACCTTGTCTTCGAGCAGGTCGATGTGGGCGAGTTTTTGCACCTGCTGGATCAGGCTGCTGGAAATGGCCAGCCCCGTCGCGTCGGCGACGTGCAGGATGCGGCGGTGGCTGTGTCCGCCCTCGCGGGTCAGATGGGGCTCATCCGAATCGTCGGCAGTGGTGAAGCGCACGCCCTGATCCATCAGCCAAGTGACTGCTTCGGGGCCGTGTTCGACGGTCATCTCGACGGCATCGCGGTGGCACAGGCCGGCGCCAGCGACCAGGGTATCCTCGACGTGCGAAGCGTAGGAGTCGGTGTCATCGAGAACGGCGGCGACGCCGCCCTGGGCATAATAAGTGCTCGCTTCGGTCAGTTTTGATTTGCTCAAAACGGCGACTTTCAGATGTGGACTGAGGCGCAGCGCCAGGGTCAGACCGGCAGCGCCGCTGCCGATGATGATGACGTCGTAGGAGATGATTTTACCCATGTCGGTTCTCATTGCGATCAAGTGGGCGTCGAGATATAGGTCCGACGGGCTGTGTTGCGACAGTATACGATCGATGCGCGGTCGACGGAATCGTCAGCGTGAGGGCGAATCGACGTGAGATTGCAAAATATTACTTCAAGTTAAGTGTCAGGCGACCTATTTCGGGCTAAGGTGAACGGGTCACCGGCGTTGTCGGTGACATGATCGAGATGGCCCTCAGATGAAAGGAGGATGCGGGCGAGAGGCCGCATGGCGCGGATGGCCATCCCTCCCTGTCGATAGACAGGCGACCCGCGGGACACTGATGAAACGACAGATCTTACGCTGGACACTGGGGCTTTTGGCCCTGTTGTCGATGAACCTTGGGGCGGCCGAACTCGCTGATTTCACGCATGTGGCGCAGGAGAGTGAGCCCGCCGTCGTCAATATCACGGCGACCAGCAAATCCATGGTGCAGGGCATGGATCCGCAAGCCATCTTTCGCCAGTTTTTTGGTGGAGGCATGCCGCAGCAAGCGCCGGTGCCGCAGATCAGCGAGTCGCTGGGGTCGGGATTCATCATCTCCAGTGATGGCTATATTCTGACCAACAATCATGTCGTGCACGGTGCGAGCAAGGTCATCGTCAAGCTATCCGACCGTCGCGAGTATCAGGCCAAGGTCATCGGCACCGACCAGCGCGCCGATATCGCCCTGCTCAAGATCGCCGCCAAGAACCTGCCCGTGGTACAGATCGGCAGTCCGGATCAGCTTCAGGTCGGTCAGTGGGTGCTCGCCATCGGCTCACCCTTCGGGTTCGACTATACCGTGACGCACGGCATCATCTCGGCCACCAGCCGGGCCTTGCCGAACGAGGCTTATGTGCCCTTCATTCAAACCGATGTGCCCATCAATCCGGGAAATTCCGGCGGCCCGCTGATCAACATGCAGGGGCAGGTGGTGGGGATCAACTCGCAGATCTATAGCCGTTCTGGCGGCTTCATGGGCCTGTCTTTTGCGATTCCTATCGATGTCGCCATGGAAGTGGTCAAGCAGCTCAAGCAGCATGGCAAAGTTCGCCGCGGTTATCTCGGTGTCGAGATTCAGGAAGTGACGCGTGACTTGGCCACGGTCTATGGCTTGCCCAAGCCGGCCGGTGCCCTGGTGGCGCATGTCATGCCCGACAGTCCAGCGGCACACGCCGGTCTCAAGGAAGGTGACGTGATCATCGCGCTCAATGGTCGCACCATCGATCATGCCTCCGAATTGCCGCAGTGGGTGGGACGTCTGCCCGTTGACTCGATGCAGTCACTGACCGTGGTGCGCGCAGGCAAGACGATCAAGTTGCCGCTCAAGATCGGTTTGTTGCCGGCGCTCGGCGATGATGTCGGTAGCGGCGGTGGCAGTGACGCCACGCAGGGGCAGCATCTCGGCTTGCAGTTGCGGGATCTGTCGCCGGAAGAAAAGCAGGCGATCGGTGTCGCTGGTGTGGTTGTGACGCAGGTCGTCGATGGTCCCGCGGCCGACGCTGGTGTCCATGTTGGCGACGTCATCGTCCGCATCGATCATCACGACATCGCCGATGTGCAGGCTTATACCCAGGCGGTGCAAGCTCTGCCGCGCAACAAGCCGGTGGAACTGGTGATCAATCGTCAGGGCAATACCCTGATTCTGGCGATCACGCTGACGCCGTGAGTGGTGGCCATGAAGGCATCCGATGCAGGGTGCCTTCATGGATGTAAATCAGGTAGACTGGCGACCTTTACGCCGTACAGGTTTTTTTCGTGGTCGACATCACTCATATCCGTAATTTTTCCATCATCGCCCACATCGATCATGGTAAATCAACGCTGGCGGATCGCTTCATCCAACTTTGTGGCGGTCTTGAAGATCGCGAGATGCAGGCTCAGGTGCTCGACTCGATGGATCTCGAACGCGAGCGCGGTATCACCATCAAGGCGCATTCGGTGACCTTGCACTATCGCAGTCGCGTCGACGGCATACTTTACCAGCTCAACTTTATCGATACCCCGGGGCACGTCGACTTCTCTTATGAGGTGTCGCGTTCGCTCGCGGCCTGTGAGGGGGCTTTGCTCGTCGTCGATGCCGCGCAGGGCGTCGAGGCGCAATCGGTGGCCAATTGCTACACCGCCCTCGATCAGGGGCTGACGGTGATGCCGGTGCTCAACAAGATCGATCTACCACAGGCAGACCCTGAACGAGTCAGCCAGGAGATCGAGGAGATCATCGGCATCGAAGCGACAGACGCAGCCCAGGTCAGTGCCAAGACCGGCCTTGGTGTCGAGGATCTGCTCGATCGTCTGGTGCAGACGATACCGGCGCCGCAAGGAGAGCGTGAGGCCCCCCTGCAAGCGCTCATCATCGATTCCTGGTTTGATAATTATCTCGGCGTCGTCTCTTTGGTGCGCGTCCAGCATGGCCGCGTGCGCAAGGGCGACAAGATCATGGTCAAGAGCACGGCGGCCACCCATCTGGTAACCTCCGTCGGCGTCTTTACCCCCAAACACAGTGAGACCGCTGAACTGGCGGCCGGCGAAGTCGGCTTCGTCATCGCCGGTATCAAGGATATTTTTGGCGCTCCGGTCGGCGATACCCTGGTGCTCGCCAGCCATGCCGACGTCGACGCTCTGCCGGGGTTCAAGAAGGTCAAACCCCAGGTCTACGCCGGTCTTTTTCCGATGAGTTCGGAAGAGTATGAGCCTTTTCGCGAGGCCTTGGCCAAGCTGACGCTGAACGATTCTGCCTTGTTCTATGAGCCGGAGTCCTCCGATGCTCTTGGCTTTGGCTTTCGTTGTGGCTTTCTCGGCATGCTGCACATGGAGATCGTGCAGGAGCGTCTCGAGCGCGAATACCATCTCGATCTGTTGACGACGGCGCCGACGGTCATCTACGAGGTGGTCACGCGCAAAGGCGAGACCGTCTACGTCGACAATCCCTCCAAGCTTCCCGACATCGGAAGTATCGAGGAGTTTCGTGAACCTCTCGCTGTTTGCCACATCCTGGTGCCGCCGGAATACCTCGGCGATGTCATCAAGCTCTGTCAGGAGCGCCGGGGCGTGCAGAAGAACATGATGTTCCACGGCAAGCAGGTGGCGCTCAGCTATGAGATTCCGATGGCCGAGGTCGTGCTCGACTTCTTCGATCGGCTGAAGTCGGTATCGCGCGGCTATGCTTCGCTCGATTATGGTTTCGCCCGTTTTGAAGCGACGCGCTTGGTGCGCGTCGACATCCTGATCAACGGCGATCGTGTCGATGCCTTGTCGGTCATCTGCCATACCGATCAGGCTCGCTATCGCGGCTTGGCTCTGACCGAGAAGATGAAAGAACTGATCCCGCGTCAGATGTTCGATGTCGCCATCCAGGCGGCCATCGGCAGTCAGGTCATCGCGCGGCAGACGGTGAAAGCGTTGCGCAAGGACGTGCTCGCCAAGTGTTATGGCGGCGACGTCAGTCGCAAGCGTAAGCTGCTGGAAAAGCAAAAGGAAGGTAAAAAGCGCATGAAGCAACTGGGGCGTGTAGAAATCCCCCAGGATGCTTTCCTCGCCATACTCAAGGTGGACAAATAAGCCATGCAATCTCCGATGCTGAGTTCTGCGGTCGCCCTGCTCATGCTGATCTTCGTCGTCGCGACGACGCTGTGGGCACTCGAGACCTTCATCCTGGCGCCGCGGCGCCTCGGCGCCCTGTGCCGACGCTTGCAGAGTGCGCCGTGCAGCTTGCAGGACGTGCGTGAGGCGCAAAGCGCGCCGTTGTGGCTCAGTGCGGTGCGGCAAGCCAGCACCTACAGCCTGACGGCCGCCATCCTGATCGTTTTTTTCTGGCATCTCGACGTCGATTTCGCCAGCTTTCTGGTCTTGGCGACCCTGTTGTCGGGTGTCTTTTGGGGGCTTGATCTGCTCTTCTTGAAGAGACGTCGGGCGCGTTTGTTGGCGGCTCTGCCGGCGGATCTGGTGCTACCCTCCGATTTGCGCCAGGAACTCCTGGCAGAACCGGCTTTGGTCGAATATGGCCACTCCTTCTTCCCAGTTCTGGTCATCGTCTTCGTAGTGCGCTCTTTCCTGGCCGAGCCTTTCACCATTCCATCGGGCTCGATGCTGCCCAGCCTGCAGATCGGTGACTACATCATCGTCAGCAAATACGCCTATGGTCTGCGTAATCCCATCACCGGCACCCTGTGGTGGTCGCTCGGTCGCCCGCAGCGCGGCGATATCATGGTTTTTCGTTATCCGGAAAATCCGCATGTCGACTTCATCAAGCGCGTCGTCGGTCTGCCCGGTGATCATATCGTCTTCGATGAGGGCAATCTCTACATCAACGGCCACCTGCAGTCACGGCGACTTCTGCTGCAGATTCCGCAGATCGATCCCTGGCAGCAGTATTTTGATGAGGATCTCGGTGGGGTGCATCACATCATCCGTCAGGAGGTGGGGCGCTATATCGCTGGCCATCACTGGCAGGTCGACGTTCCCGCCGACAGCTATTTCATGATGGGCGACAATCGGGATAATTCGCGTGACAGCCGCTTCTGGGGCTTTCTCCCGGATCGCTTGATCGTCGGCAAAGCCGTGTTCATCTGGATGCACAAAGATCCCGGTCTGCATTTGCCCACCTTGTCGCGCGATGCTATGTTGAACAGCAAGCAGATTCTGGAGAAGCGTGATGTCGTCGTCAGTCCCTGATCATCGCCAGCGGCAAGCGGGTTTCTCGGCTTCGGGAACCCTGTTGATTTTGATCCTGGTCGCCTTCCTCCTCAAGGTGGCGGTCGTCATCGCACCTCCTTATTACGATCATTATATGATCGGCCACATCGCGACCGATCTGCTCAAGGACGTCGCGGGCCAAGATATCAGTGGTGACAAGCTGTGCAGTGACTTGAGCACGCGCTTTGACATCAACCATGTCACGGTGCCGGTGGATCACTTCCAATGCACGCACGATGATCAGGGTTACGGTATCAGCGAAGACTACGAGATCCGCAAGAATTTTATCGCCAACCTCGATGTCGTCATGCACTTCAGTGGTAACTTTGCGAGTCAGTCTGGTGCCAGCAAGCACTGAAGCCTGGGTACGCCTGCAACAGCGCCTGCACTATGAGTTTCGGCAACCGCAATTGCTCGAGATGGCGCTGACGCATCGCAGCCGACATGGTCGGGAGAACAATGAACGTCTCGAGTTTCTCGGTGACTCCATCGTCAACTTTCTCGTCGCCGAGGTTCTCTATGCGCAGATGCCGCAGGCGCGTGAGGGCGATCTGACGCGCTTGCGTGCCAGCCTCGTCAAGGAGCCGACCTTGGCCGATCTTGCGCGCGAGCTCGATCTCGGTGCCGAACTCATGCTCGGTGCTGGCGAGCTGCGTAGCGGGGGATATCGCCGTGACTCCATCCTGGCGGATACCCTGGAGGCGGTGTTGGCGGCCATCTATCTCGACAGTCAGGATATGGCCGTTTGTCGCCGTTGTTTGTTGCACTGGTATGGCGACAGGCTGCACAATATGCAGCCGGCCATGCTGCAGAAGGATGCCAAGACGCGACTGCAGGAGTGGTTGCAGGCTAAGCATCGTGCTTTGCCGGTCTATGAGGTGCTGGCCACGCATGGCCAGGCGCATGAGCAGGAATTCGAAGTACAGTGCTGTGTGCAGGAGCCTTTCTGCTGCAGTCGTGGCCGCGGCAGCAGCCGGCGTATCGCCGAGCAGCAGGCCGCCGAGCTTCTCTATCAACAATTACGGGCGATGCAGGATGAGTGAAGACGTCATCGATGAGTTCTTTGGCGGCAGCGTGACGCCTGCTGATCATCGCTGTGGTACGGTGGCCATCGTCGGCCGCCCCAATGTTGGCAAGTCGACCTTGCTCAACCACCTGATCGGCCAGAAACTGTCGATCACCTCGCGCAAGCCGCAGACGACCCGTCACCGCATTCTCGGTATTCTGACGCGAGAGCATTATCAGATCTTGTTCGTCGATACCCCGGGTATGCACCAGGAGCAGAAAAAAGCCATCAATCGGGTGATGAACCGTTCCGCCCGTTCCGCTTTGCGCGATGTCGACCTAGTGTTCTGGGTGGTCGATGCCAAGCGTCATAGCGAGGAGGACGACTGGGTGCTCGAGCGTCTGCAGGAGGTCAGCTGCCCAGTGATTCTGGTGCTCAACAAGGTCGATCAGCTCGATGACAAAGAACAACTCTTGCCGCGCATCGCTGAGTTGTCGGCGCTGCGCGCTTTTCAGGAGATCGTCCCGGTCTCTGCCTTGACCGGTCATAATCTCGAGCGCCTAGAGACGCTGTTGCCGAGTTTTCTGCCTTTGCGACCGCCACTGTTTCCGGCGGATCAGATCACCGATCGCTCGCAGCGCTTTCTGGCGGCGGAAGTCTTGCGTGAGAAAGTCATGCGTCAACTCGGCGATGAAGTGCCCTATGAGCTGACGGTGGAAATCGAACAGTTCAGCGAGGAAAGCCGCCTATTGCGCATCCAGGCGCTCATTCTGGTCGAACGCGAAGGACAAAAGGCCATCGTCATCGGTGAGGGGGGGCAGAGGCTCAAGCGCATCGGTAGTGAGGCGCGTCTCGATATGGAAAAGCTCTTCGCCAAAAAGATCATGCTCAGCCTGTGGGTCAAGATCAAAGGCGGTTGGTCGGACGACGAGCGCGCCTTGCGCAGTCTTGGCTATGGCGACGAAGCCTGAGGCGAGTCATGTCTATGTCCTGCATCGCCGCCCTTATGGTGAGCGCGGTGCTTTGCTCGATCTCCTGAGCAGCGATGGACGGGTCACGGCGGTGTTGCGACGGACGGCTGCATCTCCCTTTCAATTGCACTGGATGGAACTGGTAGGGCGGAGTGAGCTGAAGTCGGTGCGTCGTTGTGAAGCGCTCGGTCCGGCGGCACTGCCGCAAGGGATGGCCCTTTATGCCGGTCTTTACGTCAATGAGTTGACCCTGCGTCTGTTGCCGCAGGGTCTGGCGTGTGCGTCACTGTGGCCGGTTTACTCGCAAACAGTGTCCCTGCTCCTGCTCGCCACCGGGTCTTTCGAGGCGGGTTTGCGGCGTTATGAGCTGGCGCTGTTGTCCCTGCTCGGCGATGCGGATATCTTCGCTTATGGCGCCGAAGGTGGCGCGCCCATCGTTGCTGACAAGCATTATCGACTCGATCCCGGCCATGGTTTTGTGGCCGCGGTGCATGGCATCACGGGCGAGGCTCTGCTGGCCATGGGGCGCGGCGACTTTTCCTCGGCGACGGTGCTCGCGCAGGCACGACCGATTTTTCGACAACTGATCGACCACGCCTTGGCTGGACGAATTTTGCGTTCGCGAGAACTCTATCGCCAGGCCCAGGCCGTGCGCGTTTGAGTGTGGTGTCCGCCATTCAGCCTGCCGGGCAGGCATTACAGGAGCGGTTCATGACAAAGCAGCGTCTGCTGTTGGGGGTCAATATCGATCATGTGGCGACCTTGCGCCAAGCGCGTGGCGAGGCTTATCCGGACCCGGTGCACGCGGCTCTGCTCGCCGAGCAGGCGGGAGCGGATGGCATCACCTTGCATCTGCGCGAGGACCGTCGCCATATTCAGGAAGAGGACGTGCGCCGTTTGCGGGGGTTGTTGCAGACGCGCATGAATCTCGAGATGGCGCTCACCCCGAGCATGCTCGATCTGGCGGAAGAATTGCGGCCGCAGCACGTCTGTCTGGTGCCTGAAAAGCGTGAGGAACTGACCACCGAAGGTGGGCTGGATGTCGCCAGTGACGTCAGCGGTCTGCGTGCCGCCTGTGAACGGTTGATGGCGGCCGGTATCGAAGTCTCCCTGTTCATCGATCCAGAGCCGCGTCAGATCGATGCCGCCCTGTACACCGGCGCGGCGGCGGTCGAACTGCATACCGGCGCCTATGCGGCGCGGCCCAACGCGGCTGAATTGCAGCGGCTGCGCACGGCGATCGAGCACATCGACGGTCGTCTCATCGTCAATGCCGGACATGGCCTGCACTATCACAATGTCGAGGCGGTGGCGGCCTTGCCGGGATTGCATGAACTCAACATCGGTCACGCCATCATCGCCCAGGCCGTCTTTGTCGGACTTGCCCAGGCGGTGCAACAGATGCGTGCCCTGTTGATCAGCAGCGCGCAGCAGCGATGATCGTCGGCCTCGGTACGGACATCGTCGCCATAGCGCGTATGCAGGACGCCTATGCGCGCCATGGCGAGCGTCTGGCGCTACGTCTGTTGGCGCCGGCTGAGCTCGCTTCCTGGCGGCAAGCGCGTGATCCAGCGCGGGTTTTGGCCAAACGCTTCGCCGTCAAGGAGGCCACATCCAAGGCCTGGGGCCTGGGCATCAGTCAGGGGCTCGGGTGGCGGGACATCGCTCTCGATCATGACGCACAAGGCCGCCCCGTTCTGCAATTCTCGTCGCTGTGGGCGGCGCGTTTGCAGGAACGTGGCTGGCAGGCCTGGGTCAGCCTCAGCGATGAGCGCGAATACGTCGTCGCGACCGTCCTTTTTGAGGCGCCATAAGTGGTCGATCGTGAAAAACAACAAACTCATTGTTTTTATTGAGTTTATCGTTGTTTTTTCTGGCAGTCCCCCCCCCTGATTTTGATTTAATATCCATCACTTTCTGGGCGTTTTCGAAGGTGCAAGGCCATGGATACGCCTGATTTCTTTCGTAATCGATTGGCTACGATGCTGGATGGTCGGCATCC
>JAJZBU010000033.1 GCA_021851865.1 Pseudomonadota bacterium
GCCCAGGAACTCGCCGCGCAGGGACGTCTCGATGACCCGCAGCGTCTGCGCGAAGGCATGGCGACGCTGAAGACCCTGCAGGCGATGCACGACTGGCTGCATCTCAATCTCGGTGCCGCAGACGCGTCGCCGGTCCCCGTCGTTGCGGCGCTGGACAGCGCGCCGACGCCTGCCGACCTGCCGCTGACGCGGTATCTGGTCAAGGCGGTGGAGCTGCCACCAGCGCTGCCTTTCAGCGCTGACATCGCCGGTCAGGAGTTCATCATCACCGATGATGGCCAGGGTTTGGCGGTGCTGCTCGCCGAGCGCCTGCATGCGCGCGGTGCGCGTGTCGACATCATCGATTTTCGTGAACATGTGCAATTACCGACCGGGCTCGCCCAGGTCGATGGTCTGATTCATCTTTGGCCCCTGCACGCCGACAACCGTGTGCGCGACGTGAAGCGTTTCTTCGAGTTCATGCGCGAACCCCTGCTCGGTCGTCTGCGTCATCTGCTCGTCGCTAGCGGGCTCGGCGGTGGCTTCGGCATGTTCGAGGCAGAGAGGCCGCCACAGGACTTCGCCCAGGGCGCCGGTCTCTCCGGCCTGATCAAGAGCATCGCCCAGGAAATGCCGGATCTGGCGGCGTGCTGGGTCGATCTCGATCTCGGTGAGCCGCCGCAGCAGCTCGTTGATCATTTGCTCGCTGAGCTCGGCAGCGGCGCCGACTGTGCGGAAGTGGCGTATCGGCAGGGGCAGCGCCGGCAGCGCGCCATCGTTGCCATCGATCTGACGGCGGTGGAGTCGGGTTTGCCGCTCGATGAACACAGCGTCGTGCTGATCACCGGTGGCGCACGCGGCATCACCGCGCGCCTTGCCATCGCCCTGGCGCAGCGCTACCGCTGTCACCTCGAACTGGTCGGCCGCTCGCCGGCGCCGGTCGCCGAGGAAGAGGCGGTGACACGGACGCTGAACAGTGTCGTCGAGCTGCGCGCCCATTTCGCTGTGCAAGCGCCGACTTTGCGTCCGGCCGAGATTGACAAGCGCGTGCAGGCTCTGCTGGCGGCGCGCGAGTATCGACAGACCCTGGCGGCGATCACCGCCGCCGGCGCCAGCGTGCGCTACAGTCCGATCGACGTGCGCGACATCGACGTCTTCACCGCCCTGATCGAGCAGATCTACGCCGAGCACGGCCGCATTGACGGCGTCATCCATGGCGCCGGCGTCATCGAGGACAAGCTGCTGCGCGACAAGTCGCTGGAGAGTTTTCAGCGGGTCTTCGATACCAAGGTGCGCGGCGCCCTGGTTCTGCACAAGACCATCCGTGACGACGTGCGCTTCGTCGTTTTCTTCTCCAGTGTCGCTGGCGCCTTCGGCAACCGTGGCCAGGGCGATTATGCTGCCGCCAACGACGTTCTCGACAAGATCGCGCACGTCTGGCAGGCACGCATCGCCGGCCGTGTCCTGTCAGTGAACTGGGGGCCCTGGGCCGACACCGGCATGGTGTCGGAGGCCCTCGAACGCGAGTACCGCCGCAAGGGTATCGGCCTGATCGCGCAGGAGGAGGGGGTGGCGGCACTGCTGCGTGAACTGGCGCAGGTCGACGGTGGCGCGCCGCAGGTGGTGTTGATGTGCGGGCAACCGGAGAGCTTTGCGGCGGCGGTCGTGGCGGTGGATGACTGATATGACGCCCATTGCTATCGTCGGTATGGCCTGTCTCTATCCCGGTGCGCGCGATCTGGCGAGCTACTGGCGCAACATCGTCGAGGGCTTCGATGCCATCAGCGAGGTGCCACCCGGGCGCTGGGAGCCGGAGTTCTACGACGCGCAGGCGACGACCGTCGATCGCTTCTACTGCCGGCGCGGCGGCTTCGTCGACGCCGACGCCGAGTTCGATCCTCTCGCTTATGGCATCATGCCGCGCGCCGCCGCCGCCGGTGAACCGGAACAGTGGCTGGCCTTGCAGCAGGCCTACGCTGCCATGCAGGATGCCGGCTACCATGAGCGCGCTTTCCAGCGCGACAAGGCCGGCGTCATCCTCGGGCGCGGCAATTATGTCAGCGCCGGGGTGTTGCGCCTGGAGCAGCATGTACGTCTGGTGCCACAGTTCATGCACCTGCTGCAGGATCTCTTTCCCGACCTGCCGCAAAGCAGCCTGGAGCTGGCGCGCGCGCGTCTGCAGGCGCAGCTGCCCACCTATGGGGCAGACGTCGCCGCCGGCATGATCCCCAATCTCCTGGCCTCGCGCATCGCCCATCGCCTCGACTTGCAGGGGCCGGCCTATACCGTCGACGCCGCCTGCGCCAGTTCGCTCATCGCCCTCGAACAGGCCTGTCAACGCCTGCACAGCGGTGAGGCCGATCTGATGCTGGCGGGCGGTGTCCACCTCAGCCATGACCTCACCTTCTGGGCGACTTTTTGTCAGCTCGGCGCCCTGTCGCGGCAGGGCGTCGCGCGTCCCCTCGCCGCCGATGCCGACGGCATCCTCGCCGGCGAAGGCATCGGTATGGTGGTGCTGCGTCGCCTCGCCGACGCCGAGGCGGCCGGCGACCGCATCTATGCCGTCATCGCCGGTGTCGGTTCGGCCAGTGATGGTCGCCAGGGCAGTCTGGTGGCGCCTTCCGCCGCCGGTCAGCTGCTCGCTCTCGAACGCGCCTGGTCGGGCAGTGGTCTGGCGCCTGAGCATATCGGCCTGCTCGAAGCGCACGGCACCGGCACACCGGCGGGAGATGCTGCCGAGATCGAGACCTTGCGCCGGCATTTCGGCAGCGCTGGCGCTGCCTCCGCCGTCATCGGTTCGGTCAAGTCGATGATCGGGCATACCATGCCGGCGGCCGGCATGGCCGGACTGATCAAGGCGGCGATGGCAGTCTATCACGGGGTCCTGCCACCGACCCTGCACTGCGAGCGCCCGCACGCACAGCTGGCGACGACGCGCTTCCACCCCCTGGCGGCAGCGCAGGCGTGGACGCAGACGGTGGACGCGCGCATCGCGGCGGTCAACGCCTTCGGCTTTGGTGGCATCAATGCCCACGTCGTCCTGCGCGGGCACCAGGCCGCCGCGCCGCTGCCGGCGGCAGAGCCGGTGGCGCCCCCCGAGGTCTGGCTGCTCAGCGCCGACGATCTCGCCACCTTGCGTGCCCGCTTCGAGCGCGGTGAGCGTGACGCCACACCGGGACAGGGTAGGCATCGCCTCGCCATCGTCGAGCCGACGGCGGCGCGTCTGGCGCAAGCGCGCAAGGTGCTCGCCAGCGGCAAGACCTGGCCAGGCCGCCAGCAGATCTATTACAGCGGCGCCGGCCTGATCAGCGCCGGCGGCCAGGTCACCCTGCTGTTTCCCGGCGTCGACAGCCGCTTCGAGCCGCAGGTCGAAGATCTCGCACGTTATTTTGGCCGGCCCTTGCCTGCCCACTGTCGGGCCCTCGATCCGGCGCAGTCTCTGGTCGAGGTGGTCATCGGCCTGCTCGGCTGCAACCGCCTGCTCTTCGACATCCTCATGCAGCTGCGTCTGCCCTATGCCGCTCTCGCCGGACACAGCGTCGGTGAGTGGAGCGCCATGCTCGCCGGTGGCATGATGAGTCAGGAGCTCTCCGATCGCACCAATGCCGGCCTCGACGTCGCCAGCGTGCGTTTTCCCGACGTCTTCTTTCTGGCGGCGTCCTGTGATCGTGTCAGCCTTGAAGATGGCCTCGCCGGTCTTCCCGACATCGCGCTGTCGCATGACAACTGCCCGCATCAGGTCATCGCCTGTGGCCGACGCAGCAGTATCGAGAGCGCCCAGGCCCGTCTGCAGGAGCGCGGCGTGTTGGCCCAGGTGCTACCTTTTGTCTCGGGCTTCCATTCGCCCCTGTTCGCCGATCACATGGATTGGTACCGTGACTTCTTCGCCCAGGCCGAGCTGCGCACACCGCATCATCCGGTATGGTCGGCGACCCTGGCGGCGGAGTTTCCCGACGATGCGGCGGAGCGTCGCCGTGTCGCCCTCGCGCATCTGCTACAGCCGGTGCGCTTTCGCGAGACGATCGAAGCGCTCTACGCGCAAGGGCAGCGTGTCTTCATCCAGGTCGGCACCGGTTCCCTGCCTGGTTTCGTCGCCGACACCCTCGCCGGACGGCCGCATCGAGTCTTCAGCATGCAGCAGGAGGGGCGCAGCGGTCTGCTGCAGCTCACCTGTTTGTCGGCGGCGCTCTGGGTGGAAGGTGCGCAGTTCGACACCCGCCTGCTCGCCCGTCCGGCGGCCAGCGTCGCACCGACGCAGAGGCAGCGCCTCGCTCTTGGCGTGCCGCTGTTGCGCATCCCTGAGCCTCTGCCCTGGCCAGGCGCGGCCGTATTGCCGATGACGGTCAGCGCCGACCCGGTCGAACGCTGTATTCAGGAGACACTGGCCGAGATCGAGCAGGCCGGACAGGAGGTGCGCGCCCTCTGGCAGCAAAGACAGCGTCCGGTGCCGACTCTGGTGGCGGTGCATGAGCGTCTGCGTCTCGATGTCAGCGACAACATCCGCGCCGTCGCCGATCACGCCCTCTATCCGCAACGGCCGGGCTGGCCGGTGCTCGCCGATACGCATCCGGTGGTGCCGCTGACCATGGAGCTGACCCTGCTGCGCCAGGTGGCGGAGCGCGCTTACCGCGGCCTCAAGGTCATCGAGGTGAGTTCGATCGAGGCCTACAACTGGCTGCTGGTCAGCACCGCGCAGGAGGTCGACATCGTCCTGCAACCGGCGCCCGCGGGGTACGTCGATGCCGAGATCCGCGGCTATTGCCGGGCGCGTCTGCATCTTGCCAGTGACTATCCGCCGGCACCGGCAGCACCTTTCGCACCTTTGACAGCGTCGCGCCCAGCGCGTGTCGACGCGCAGGAACTCTATGCCGGGCAGTGGATGTTCCATGGCCCGGCTTATCAGGGTGTGCAGCGTCTGGGCGCGATCAGCGACGAGGGTATCGAAGGCGATCTCGTCGTCTGCGCAGGCCCCGGCGCCCTGCTCGATGCCATGGGGCAGCTGGCTGGATACTGGGTGATGGAGCAGCCCGACAACTGTCTGGCCATGCCCATCGGCGTCGCCAGCGTGCGCTTTTATGGCTCCGAGCCGGGCCTCGGTGAGGTTTTGCACGCGCGCGTGCGCATGCGCCACGTCGATGCCCTCAATGCGCATAGCGATCATCAGCTGCATGACGCGCAGGGGCGTCTGCGTATCAGCATCGGCGGTTGGCATACGCGGCGCTATCAGATGGACAAGGCGCTCTGGGAGGCGAGCCGGCAGCTGCAGTATGCCGGTGTGTCGCGGCGTCTGCCGGCCGGTGTCTTTCTCTTCGTCGATCGCTATGACACCGCCATCCTGCGCGACTATCTGGCGCGCCGCTACCTCAATCAGGCCGAGATGCTGGTCTACGAAGGCCTGTCGCCGCGGCGCCGGCGCAGTTGGCTGAATGGCCGCATCGCTGCCAAGGATGCCATCGCCGCGCATCTGCGTGCGCGTGGCCACGTCTGCGTCTATCCCAAGGAGATCCATCTGCGCAATGACGCCAGCGGCGCGCCGCAGGTGAGCGCCTACCACAGCGATCTGCCCCTGGCCGAGGTGCATGTATCGATCGCGCACAAGCCGGGCTACGCCGTCGCCATGGCGGCAGAGCGGGCAGTCGGCGTCGACATCGAGACCATCGGCGAGCGCGATGCCGCCTTCATCGACCTGGCGCTGAGCGCCGAGGAAGTGCAGATCACCGGCACGACGGCGCTCGCTGTGACGCGCGCCTGGGCGGCCAAGGAAGCCGTCGCCAAATGGCAGGGCAGCGGCCTGCAAGGCGATCCACGGCGTTTTCGTATCGAGGCTGGCGCTGGCGATCAGCTGCACATCCTTGGGCTGACGATACGCAGTCTGGTCGAGCAGGGGCAGGTCATCGCCTGGGTCGAAGACGCCGCGGCGGCGGTACAGCAGAGCGGGACGGCAGAGCATGCCGCCCATGTTTGAGGAGTCGAAGAGCATGCACAAGGAACGGGAAGCGGTCTTGCAGGTGGTGGTGGCGTGTCTGCGGCGCTCGATCGCGGAAGACTGGATCGAGGATTTTCCGATCGCTGATGCCACCCGCTTCAATCAGGATCTCGAGCTCGAGAGCATCGAATTCGTGCGCGTCGCCGAGGCTATTCAGGCGCACTATGGCGTCGGCCTCGGCCTCGCCGCCTGGCTGTCGGGGCGGCCGCTGAATGAGCTCATCGGCCTCAGTGTCGGCGATCTCGTCGACTATATCGCCGGCGCCCTCGCTGTGGAGGCCTGAGCATGGCGCGCATCCTGTTCACCGTGCCGCCGCTGACCGGCCATCTCAATCCGGCGCTGGCGGTCGCCGACGTCCTGCAGCAGCAGGGGCATAGCATCGCCTGGGCGGTGCACGCCGCTGCCCTCGCCGACAAGCTGCCGCCCGCCGCGCACGTCTACCCCCTCGATGATCAGGAAGCTTTCGCTCTCGGTGGCTTGGCGCCGCAGGTGCGTGGCCTGGAGAGTGTGCGCGTGTTCTTCGAGGACTATGCCCTGCCCATGGCGCGCGCCGCTTGGCCGCATCTGCACAAGGCGGTGCGGGATTTTCAGCCGGATGTGCTCGTCGTCGATCATCAGATGCTCGCCGGTGCCCTGGTGGCGCGGCAGAGCGGCCGCCCCTGGGTGAGCCTGGTGAGCACCTCGGCCTCCATTTTGCGCATGTCGGAGACCCTCGACGCCTGGGTGGCGGCGCAGATGGCGGTCCTGCAAGAGGATCTGCTGCCGGCGCCTCTACGTGTCGAGCGCCCGGATTTTTCACCGCATGCGGTGCTGGTCTTCTCGGTGCGCGAACTGCTCGCGGCGAATGCGGTGATGTGGCCGGCGCCCTATCATTTCGTCGGCCCGGTGCGCGGCAGCGGCCGCCGCCCTATCGATTTCCCCTGGACCTGGCTGCGCCCGGGACTACCGCTGGTGCTCGTCTCCCTGGGTACGGTCAGCCGTGACCGCGACACCCGTTTCTTCTCCGTGATGATGCAGGCCGCGCGTAATCTCCCTCTGCAGATGGTGCTCGTGGCCCCTGAGTCGCTGCAGGCCGAGGCACCGGACAATGTCCTGGTGCGCGCCTATGTGCCGCAGATCGATTTGCTGACGCGCGCCGCCGCCGTCATCTGTCACGCCGGTCACAACACCGTCTGCGAGGCGCTCGCCGCCGGCCTGCCTCTCGGTCTGGCGCCGATACGCGACGATCAGCCGGTGATCGCACGTCAGGTCATCGACGCTGGCGCCGGCCTGTTCATCCGGCATGGCAAGGTCAGTCCGGCGATGGCGCGTCAGGCCCTGCTGCGCCTGCTTGAAGACGCCGCACTCCGGCAGAGGGCGCAGGCCCTCGGCGACATTTTGCGGGCGCAGGGCGGTGAGGAGGCGGCAGCGCGGCAGATCGTCGCCCGCCAGCACGCCTTGCAGCCGGTAGCTTGAGCATGCAGACCGTCGCCGTCGCTGGTGCCAGCCTGTCCACCCTCAGCCTCGGCGAAGGCCCGGCGGTCGTTCTGCTGCATGGCCTCGCCCTCGGCAATATGGCGAGCTGGTACAGCCGTTTCGCCCTGCCGCTGGCGCGTCACCGCCAGGTTCTGCTCTATGATCAGCGCGGCCATGGCGAGAGCAGCTGCAGCCGCGACGGCTATGATCTCGCTACCCAGGTCGACGATCTCGAACACGTCCTCGCCCACTATGGCATCGCCCGTGTCGCCCTCGCCGGGCATAGCATGGGAGCGCTGATCGCCCTGGCTTTTGCCTGCCGCCATCCGGAGCGCGTCGAACGTCTCTGTCTGCTCGACGCCCCCTGGCCGGCGGCACGCTGGATCGCCCCCAGTCTATGCAGGGAGGTGACGCCGCAAGCCCTGACGCAGGTCCTCGCCGCCGGTCTCGATCTGCCACCGGGGCGACGACGCGAGCGTCTGCGCGCACGCCTGCAGGCGCTGCTGCAGGAGACCTCGCTGGTGGCGGCGGTGCAGGCCATGCACGGTGATGAGATGCTAGGCTTTGCGCGCCTGCACATGCCGCTGCGCCTGCTCTATGGCCGTCATTCGCCCTGCCGGGCGGCAGCGGACAGCCTGCTCACGCAGTTGCCGGCGGCGCAGCTTTTTGAGATCGAAGCCGGACACTATCTGCTCGAGGAGGCGCCGGCGCAGGTGGCTGTGCAGTTGCAGGACTTTTTCGCGCCGGACGCGCTGGAGATGCACGATGGATCGTAACCGCGACAATGTCGCCGTCTCAGCTTTGTACACAGCCGCCACCTGGCAGTGGGCCGGTCTCGAGTGCGCCGACTTCGTCACGCCGACGCAGAGTCGGCGCCTGTTTCGTCAGGTCAATGCCTTTTTGCGCCTGTATCGCTGGATCAACCCGTCCAGCTATTCCCTGCCGCACCAGCTCCTGCATCGGCACGCCGCGATCGATCATCTCGTGCAGCAGGCCGGTCACGCCCGCGTCCTCGAGCTGGCGGCGGGTTTTTCGGCGCGCGGCAGCCGCTTTAGTCGCGATCCGGCGCTGCGCTACATCGAGCTCGACCTACCTGACATGGTGCACAGCAAGCGCCGTCAGCTGCTCGCCAGCGCTGCCGGGCGAGCGGTGCTGGCGCGGCAGAACTTCGAGCTGCGCGCCGCTGACGCCCTGCACATCGATCTTTCCGCCGAGTTCTCCGGCACGCCGGTGAGCGTGATCAGCGAAGGCCTGATGATGTATTTCACCCGCGCCCAGCAGATGCAGGTGTGGCAGGGCATCGTCCGCCTGCTGCAAGCCAGCGGCGGCGTCTATCTCTTCGACTACATCCCGCTGCCGGATGCACCGCGGCGCAGCCTGCCGGGACGTCTCCTGCACTTCCTGCGCCTGCACGTTCTGCGTCTGCATGGCGATTTCACCTACGATGAACGCGATCGCTACGGCGTGCGCGCCGATCTGCTGCGCGCTGGTTTTACACAGGTGGAGATCATCGACACCGGTGCCGTGGCCAGTGCCTGGCGCTTGCCGCAGGCGGCGGTTCCGACGCGTACCCTCATCTATGTCTGTCAGGTGCGGAGGCCGCAATGAAAGATCCCGGACGCTATGTGCGCCGACTCTCGCCCATGGAACGCTATGCCCTGGTCATCCACGCCCTGCATCCTTATCACGTCGATGCGGTAGTCGAGGGCGAGGGCAGCATCGATCCCGAGCAGCTGCGCTTAGCCATCGCCGCCGCCGCCGCCGCCAATCCCGCCATCCGCGTGCGCCTGCGTGGCCGGCTCGGATACTGTCGCTGGGTCGACAGCGGCATCGCGCCGCCGCTGCACGTCATCGATGGCGTCGAGTGGGACGCATGCAGTGAGGCCGGAGCGCCCTATGCCCTCGCCAGCCTCGATCCGGCACGCGGTGGCGCCGTCGCCGAGATGATCCTGCTGCGCACACCGAGCGGGCGTTGCTGGCTGATCGGGCGCGCCGTGCACGCCGCTCTCGATGGCCGCGGTATGCTGCACTGGATGCGCGAGCTCTTTCGGGCCCTGCGCGGCGAGGCCCTGCTCGGCTCCGACAACCGGCGTACCGATCTGCAGGTGCAGATGACGCATCAGCAGCGCGTCACCGATCAGCCGCCGGCGCCGCAGAGCTGTCTGGCGGTGCTGCCGGCGCAAACGCCAGCAGGTGAACTGGCCTATGTCTGGCGGCGGCTCGAGATCCCGGCCCAGCCCGCGCACATGCTGGCGCGCACCGCCCAGTTTCTCGCCGCTTACGCGCGCCAGCAGGGAGAAGGCGCGGTGGGTTTCACTATTCCGGTGGACTTTCGTGCCCTGCGCGATGAGGCCATGGGTCTCGGCAATCTGACCGGCTATCTGCGCCTCAACATCGCCCCTGACGATACCCCGCGCACGCTCATGCGACAGCTGCAGCAACGCCTGCGCGCCTATGCCGACTGCCGGGTGATCGGCGGCCTGCGCTTCGTGCCCTGGATGCCCCTGGCCTATATGGTGCGGCAATTGCGTGCTCAGCTCGATCAGGTGCTCTATGCCAGCAACCCACATCTGCCGAGCGGTGGCATCGTCTCCATGGGGCAGCTCGCCGCGGACTGGTTCGACGCTCCCGGTTTTCGTGGCCGCCAGGCCTTTGCCATTCCCGGCGCAGTCGGTAAGCTCAACGTCGTCTTTGTGCAGTATCCGGGTTTCACCACTGTCACTTTTGCGGCGCCGCGCGCCTATAACCATGAAGGTCAGCTCGATCGCATGATCGCCGCCTTCAGTGAACATTTTGCCGGCGCCGCGCTGTGCGCCGAACTGGAGAGCGCTTCGTGAACGACATCGATCTGAGCAAGCTGAAGATAGACCGCCAGCACACCCTGCCGGGACTGACACGTGGCCGCGGCACGCAGCGACGCTGGTGGTGGGTGGGCGGTGGCGTGCTCCTGCTCATCGCCGCCATCACCTGGCAGCGCCAGCACCTGCCCGAGGTGGCGACCGGGCGGGTGGTCTTCGCCTATCCCTCGGCGCGCTACGTCAGCCTCGAGGCCACCGGCTATGTCGTGGCGCGCCGCAAGGCCGCCGTCGCTTCGAAGGGCACCGGACGTCTGGAATGGCTCGGCGTCTCGGAAGGCAGCGTGGTCAAGGCCGGCACCATCATCGCCCGCCTCGAGAGCCGCGACGTCGAAGCCAATCTCGCCGCAGCGCAGGCGAATGCGGCGGTGGCCGCCGCCGCCATCGAGAGCGCGCGCGCCGACAAGTCAGCCGCCGATCTCAATTTCTGGCGCATGCAGAAACTCTATCCGCAGCACTATGTGTCGACGGTGATGTATGAGGATGCGCAGACGCGCGTCCTGCACGCGCGCGCCGCCTTGGCCAGCGCCGAGGCCAGCTACAGGGCGAGCCAGGCGAATGCCGACTACGCCCGTGACGCCGTCGAGAACACGCGCATACGCGCACCTTTCGATGGCGTGGTGATCGCGCGCGCTGCCAATGTCGGCGACATCGTCACGCCGATGTCGTCGGCGGCCGACGCCAAGGGCGCGGTGGCGGTGATGGCCGACATGAGCAGTCTCGAGGTCGACGCCGATGTCGCCGAGTCTTCCCTGTCCGGCCTCCAGGTCGGTCAGCCCTGCGAGATCGCCCTCGACGCCTTTCCGCAGAAACGCTTTCGTGGCAAGGTCAGCGCCATCGTCCCGACGGTCAAGCGCGCCAGCGCCACGGTCACCGCCAAGGTCGCCTTTCTGGAGACCGTGCCGGGCATCCTGCCCGACATGAGCGCACGTGTCAGTTTTCTCACCCATACGGTGAATGACGCCGATGAGCGCCCGGTGCTGGCGGTCAATCCCGCCGCCATCACCCATCGTGATGGTCAGGAAGTCGTCTTCGTGCGCTGGCCGGATCAACATGTAGCGCGCATGCCGGTCAGTAGCGGCCCCCTGCTCGGCGACGTGCAGCAGGTCGACGGCAGCAATCTGCACGTCGGTGACGTGGTGGTGCTCGATCCGCCGGCGCGTCTGCGCGACGGTGAGCTGATCCAGACGCAGGGCACGCATTGATGGCGGCGCTCATCAGCCTGCGCCATCTTGGCAAGAGCTATGAACGCGCCGGTCAGCACATTCCCGTCCTGCTCAACATCGATCTCGACATCGAGCGTGGCGACTACGTTTCCCTGATGGGGCCTTCGGGCTCAGGCAAGAGCACCCTGCTCAACCTGCTCGCCGGCATCGACAAGCCCAGCCGCGGCAGCCTGCGCGTCGATGGCGTCGACATCGTCGCCTTGTCCGAGCGCGAACTCGCCGACTGGCGCGCTGCCAACGTCGGTTTCATCTTCCAGTTCTACAACCTGCTGCCGGTGCTCACCGCGCTGGAGAACGTCGAACTGCCCTTGCTGCTCACCCGTCTCGACCGCAAGACACGGCGCGAGCATGCGCGCATGGCCCTGGCCATGGTCGGCCTCAGCGACCGCGAGCACCACCGGCCGCAGGAGCTGTCAGGCGGGCAGCAGCAGAGGGTGGCGATCGCCCGCGCCCTGGTCACCGATCCGACCCTCATCGTCGCCGATGAACCGACCGGTGATCTCGACCGGCAGGCGGCCGACGACGTCCTCGCGCTCATGGACCGCCTGCACCGTGAACTCGGCAAGACCATCGTCATGGTGACGCATGACCCGAAATGTGCGGCGCGCGCGCATCGGCAGATCCATCTCGAGAAAGGCGAGCTGCAAGGCGGAGGCGCGGCCTGAGATGATCGATCTGGGTCCCGTTCTGCACCTGATCCTGCGCAATCTGGCGCGCCATCGCCTGCGCAACCTGCTCACCGGTCTCGGTATCGCCGTCGCCATCCTCGCCTTCGGCCTGCTGCGCACCCTGGTCGACTCCTGGTATGCCGGCGCCGAGATCGGCAGCGCCGGGCGCCTGATCTGCCGCAACGACATCTCTCTGACCTTCCCGCTACCGGTCAGCTACGCTGCCAGTCTGCGCCACATCGAAGGCGTGCGCGGGGTCAGCTGGGCCAACTGGTTCGGTGGTATCTATATCGATGAGCATCAATTCTTTCCGCAGTTTGCCGTCGACGCCGCCACTTATTTTAAGCTCTATCCTGAGTATCATGTGCCCGCCGAGCAATTGCGCGCCTTCCAGCATGATCGCCAGGCGGTCATCGTCGGGCGCAAGACGGCGCGTGATTATGGCTGGAAGATCGGTGATCAGGTGCCTTTGCGCGGCACCATCTACCCGGGCAACTGGAGTTTTCGCATCGCCGGTATCTATCAGGGCAAGGATGGGCAGGTCGACGAGAGCCAGTTCATCCTGCACTGGGACTATGTCAACGATACGATCAAGCAGGTCCTGCCTGACTTCGCCGACAAGGTCGGCATCTTCGTCATCGCCATCGATCATCCCGACCAGGCCGGCGCCGTGGCGGCACGCATCGATGCACATTTTCGCAACTCGCTGGCGGCGACGCGCACGGAGACCCAGAAAGCCTTCCAGCTCGGTTTCGTCGCCATGGTCGACACCATCCTCATCGCCCTGCAGACCGTCGCTTACGTCGTTATTCTCATCATCATGGCGGTCCTCGCCAACACCATGGTGATGAGCGCACGCGAGCGCGTGCGCGAGTACAGTGCCCTGCGCGCCCTCGGCTTCTCGCCGAATTTCATCAGTCTGCTCATTCTCGGCGAGTCCATGCTCCTCGCCGGTCTCGGCGCCGTGTTGGGCATCCTGTTCACCTTCCCGGCGGCCTCCCTTTTTCATCATGCCACCGGCCATCTGTTCGCCATCTTTCGCGTCACCCCCTGGACCTTGTGCCTGCAGCTGCTCGCCGCCGTCCTGGTCGGTCTTACCGCCGCCCTGCTGCCCATCCTGTCGATGCGCCGCGTGCGCATCAGCGAAGGCCTGAGGGCGATGACATGAGTGCGCTGTCCTGGACCTACGTCGCCGGCAACCTCTGGGCGCGCAAGATCAGCACCAGCCTCACCGCCATCGGCATGATGCTGGTCTGTTTCGTCTTCGCCCTCGTCCTGATGATGGCGGAAGGGCTGCACCACACCCTCGCCGGCACCGGCGCGCGCGACAACCTCATCTTCCTGCGCCAGGGGGCGCAGACCGAGGTGCAGAGCACGCTCAGCCGTACGCAGAGCGCCATCCTCGCCAGCGAGCCGGGTTGGGCGACCGATGCGCATGGGCAGGCGCTGGTGTCGCGTGAACTTCTCGTCCTCGTCAATCTGCGTAAAAAGGCGGCCGGCGCCTGGGTCAATGTGGTGGTGCGCGGCATCACGCCGCTCGGCTGGCAGGTGCACGCTCCCCTGCGCCTGCAAGCCGGACGCATGTTCCGCCCAGGGCACTCGGAGGTCATCGTCGGTGCTGGTGTCGCGCGCGGCGAGGCTGGTGTCGGCCTTGGAGACCTGTTGCACTTCGGCCAGCGCGACTGGCGTGTCGTCGGCGTCTTCAGCTCGGCGCGCAGCGGTTTCGAGTCGGAGATCTGGGGTGATGAAGGACAGATGCGCCAGGCTTTTCGCCGCGATGACGACTCCTCCTGGGTCGGGCGCCTGCGCGATGAACAGGGCCGCGTCGCGATGCTCGCGCGTGTCGCGGCCGATCCGCGTCTGCCTCTGCATGGCCAGCGCGAGTCCGACTTCTACGCGCGCCAGTCACGCACCCTGGCGCAGTTCATCCGCGTGCTCGGACAGGCGATCACCCTGGTCTTCTCTCTCGGCGCCACCCTCGGCGCCATGATCACCATGTACGCCAGCGTCGCGCAGCGCACCCGTGAGATCGGTACTTTGCGCGCCCTCGGCTTCTATCGCCGCGACATCGTGTTGGCGTTTCTGCGCGAAGCCATGCTCCTTGCCCTCATCGCCGGCGTCGTCGCCATCCTCATCGCCGCGAGTCTGCAGTCGCTGGAGATCTCGACCACCAATGTGCAGACCTTCTCCGAGATCAGCTTTCGCCTGGTGCTGACGCCGGCCATCGTCGCCGAGGTCCTGCTCTTCGCTCTCGCCATGGGCCTGGTCGGCGGTGTTCTGCCGGCGCTGCAGGCGGCGCGCCTGGAGATCATCGACGCCCTGAGGGCTTATTGAGATGAGACTGCCGCCTTTGCAAGTGCAGCATGAGATGCAGCGCCGCCTGTCCCTGCCGGAGTACTACCACTGCGCCATCGGCACCCATCCGCGCTCGCTCTTGCCGGCGCGCGAGATCGTCTTCGTGCTCGAAGGCGAGGGCAGGCTCGACGTCGCGGCCTTGCAGCGTGCGGTGACCGTGGTGGCGGCGCAGCATCCGGCCTGTCGTCTACGTCTCGTCGGGCATGGCCTGTGGGCGCGCTGGCGCAGCGATGGTGAGACGCCGGTGGTGATCGATGCCGGCCTGTCGCTCTGGGACGGTCGCCAGGCAGCGGGGGCGCCGGACTTCTCGGTGCGTCCCCTCGACCTGCGCCGTGGCGTCGCAGCGGAGCTGGTCGTGCATCGTCTCGGGATGGGCGGCAGTCGTCTCACTTTGCGCATCCTGCACGCCGCCAGCGACGGGCGTGGTTGTCTGCACTGGCTCGCCGACGTCTTTCGGGTGCTGCGCGGTGAAGCGGCGCTCGGCGTCAATGCCGTCTTCGCCGACACCGAGCTGATGCGGCATCGCGCCGGCCAGGCGGCGCCGCGCCCGACATCAGCGCCGTCTCCCCTGGTGCCGCGTAGGCCCGGGGGACAGGCCGACTGGTGCCGTCTCAGCCTGAGCGGCGCGCGCACCGCCCTGTTGCCGAAAGTTGCCGCCGCCATCGCCGCTTTCAGCGCCCGTCACGGGCAGGCACAGATACGCCTCGCTCTGCCCGTCGATCTGCGCCGCCACCACCCTGACCTTCTCGCCAGCCACCATCTGAGCAGCATGCTGCATCTGGCGGTGCACGCCAGCGACACGCCCGCGCAGATCCGCGCGCGTCTCGCCGCCACCTTGGCGGACGCACCGGAGACGGCCTGGCAGCCCTGGCTCGGTGTGTGCAAAGCCTTGCCCCTGCGCAGCATCGATGGTCTGTTCTCGGCGCGCAGCGACCGCCGTCAGCCGCCACCCCTGCTTGAGACGGCGGTCATCTCCAATCTCGGGCGTCAGCATGCCGCGACCTTCAGCGGTCAGGGTTTTCAGGCGCGCCAGCTCTACGGTATTCCGATCGCCGGCAATGCTTTCGTCTTTCTTTTCGGCCTCGACGACGGCGTCGAGCTGATCGCCGGTCTGCCCGCCGATATGGCCTGGGCCATGCCGGCGTGGATGGAGCACCTGCGCGGCGCTCTCGCTCAGGACTGAGGGACGGCGAGGAGGCGGGCGAAGTCGGCAGCGTCGTCGCGCAGCGCCTGTTCGAGGCGCAGCAGGGACTCGCGGCGCAGGCGGCGCTGCGTCTCGACGAAGGAGGGGCGGTGCAGCTGGGCTAGCCCTTGCGCGGCGCGCCAGGCGCTGTCGGCGAGAGCTTCCGCCGCCACCACCTGATCGACGAAGCCGGCGGCGAGGGCGGCCTCGGGCGACATCACTTCAGCGATCAGGGGGGCGCGTTGATAAGCCGAGGGCAGCAGGCGCATACGCAGCAGCTCGAGCGCGGTGTAGGGCACCGGCAGGCCGATGGCGACCTCATTGGCGCCGATCTTGAAGGCACCGGCGCTGGCGATGCGCACATCACCGGCCTGCAGCAGGAAGCAGCCCATGGCCATGGCGTGACCGGTGCAGGCGATGACCACCGGCAGTTCAAGAGCGGCGAGGCGCACGCTGAGGGCGAAGCCGGCATTGAGCATGGCCAGGGCATTCTCGCCACCAGCGCGCAGGACGCCGAGATCGAAGCCGCCGGAGAAGACGCCGCTGCGCCCGGTCAGGACGAGAGCGCTCGCTTCCGCCGCCGCGCGCGTCAGGGCAGCGTCGATGGCCTGGGTCATCGCCAGCGACATGACGTTGGCCTTGCCGTCATCGAGACGGAGGAGGGCGATACCATCACGCAGTTCATAGTGGACGAGAGTGCTCATGGGCAGTTCCTGCAAGCTGGGAGGGAAAGAAAGGCGATCCTAGCGCCACACTCGCCGCGATACAATCATCAGCGTGCATGAGCAGGGATCATGCCGGCGCGCTGAGGTCATCGGCTGGGCCCAGAGATGAGCGCTTGCGCAGCGGGTTCAGCTTGAACCCGCCCATTCGGTTTCTTTGTTGTTCGCCATCTCATCCGGCCATCATTCTCGTTCTGTGACCTTTGCCGACAGAAATAGCAGCAGCGGATTATCCGGCACTGACTGAAAACCGAAGCGGCGGTAATACTCTGCCGCCTGCTCATCGATGGCGTCGACGAACAGGCCTATCCCTCCCGCCTCGGCGTAGATACGCCGCGCCCGCGTCAGGGCATCGACCAGTAGCAATTCGCCCAGCCCCTTGCCCTGGCATGGCCGGTCGACCGCCAGCCGGCCCAGTCGCACGCCGGGAATGCGGCGCGGCATTTTTTTGCGCCAAGCCTCCGGTAGATGCCGGTTTTCCAGCTCGGCCAAGGTCAGCGCGTAGTAGCCGCAAATGCGTGACGGCTCGTCCTCACAGATGGCGACGAAGGTTTTCGACAGCCCCTTGTCCTGATGCTGGCGCGCGAGCTGCTGCAGCCAGTCGTTCAGTTCCTGGCAGCCACAGTCGAAGCCCTGCCGGTCATGGCTCCCAGTTAAAGATAGTACCCGCATAGTCGCGCTTGGCTTTCTGATAATGCTTCATGGCAGCCTTCAGCTTGGCATTCGGCATGGACGGGTTTTCCATCAAATCGAGGAGCCAGTTCCAGTCGCGCGGACTGAGGCGGATGACCTCCTCGCGCTCGATCACCTCCTGAGCCTCTTTGAGGGCAGCCTGCACCAGAAACTGATTGACCGTAGCGCCCGTCAATTCAGCGGCACGGCGCAGGGTTTCATAAACCTCATGAGGCACTCGAGCGCCGATCCGATCCTGCTTGGCAAGGGTATTGCTCATCATCACCTCCTGCAAGAATCTGATGGCTCACTCTATCACTGGCGCCAAAATGGCGCCAACAGAATTTCATCTGCCGCACGCCAAACCTGCTGTCGACCAGAAATGGTTGAAGTCACCGCCCACACCCCAGCCAAGCTCTTGCCCCAGTTGCCGCACCCGGTCGAGGCGTACAAGGAATGCGGTCTGTTGCGCGGCGGGCAAGGCCAGCACATATTCCAGCGCCTGCTTGAACATCCGCATCAGCGCATCGTAAAAGCCTTCGGCGTCGATGTAGCATCCGGCCAAAAAGTCGAATACCTCTTCGCAGTAAAATACCGTGAGCTCGGCCAAACCCTCGGGTTGACCGAGCGCCTTCTTGTCATCGCTGATGGCTTTCTTGGCCTTGGCTACCGAGATCGGATTGCGGAAATCCGGCGGATTGATCCAGCGGATGATGACGTCCTTGTACGGCTCCAGGGGGTCGTCGCCCAGACCCAAGCGAGCGTGCAGGAAGATTTTGTTGTCCGTGCTGGCGGCATACAGGTTTTGCACCAAAGCCAGCAGGCCAACGCGGTCGAAAGCGGCCAACTTGGTTTTGACATCGCCCCAGCCGGGGGTGGCTTTGGTGGCCATCGCGCTCCTCCTTCTTGCCATCCGATGTACTGTCGTCGTTGCTGGTTTTTCGCTGGATCGCCGACGTTCATCGAATGGACAGCACAATTTTTCCTCGCGTCCGACCCGTCTTACTGTAGGCAATGGCGCTGTCGATATCCTCCAACGGGAATTCACGGTCGATCACCGGCCTGACCTTTCCATCTTCGACGAGACGAGCTATTTCTTCGAGGTGCCGGCCGATCGGCAATGCAATGAGCGTCCGGGTGGCGTGGAGCGTGATGCCGGGAATGTATGATAACAGCGTCGCGAGGATGATGGCGGCATTGGGCACGGTACTGACAAATCTTCCACCGGGTGCAAGAATTTTCTTGACGGAAGTGGGCGTTAAAGTGCCGACGGTGTCCAACACGACATCGAATTGCTGGCCGCTCTCCAGGACGTCGATCTTCTTGTAGTCGAAGGCTTGTTCGGCGCCCAAAGAGCTGACCAGAGCGACGTTGGAGGTGCTGCAAACAGCGGCGACATGCGCACCTTTCGCTTTTGCGATCTGGATGGCTTGCGATCCCACCCCACCTGATCCCCCCAGCACCAGGACGCGCTCGCCGTCTTGTAAGCTTGCAAGTAACAACGCCTGCCACGCCGTCAGCGCTGCCATCGGCAGGCTGGCCGCCTCGGCATGAGGCAAGTTGCGCGGCTTGGGGGCGGCCTGACCCGCCGCCACCGCCAAATATTGCCCGAATGCGCCGGTTTTCAGGCTCATGGCAAAGACATCGTCGCCAACCCGAAACCGCTTGACCTTGGCGCCCACGGAAACGACGGTGCCCGACAGATCGTGTCCGAGCGTGAGCGCAGGCAGAGGTGCCGGCAGGTGATAGATGCGCCGCAAGGCTTCGTAATACTTCCAGTCATGGGGGTTCAGGCTGCTGGCCTGGATTTTGATCACGATTTGATCAGGCCCAGCCTGTGGAATCTGCGCCTCGCGCAGCTGAAGTTTGCCTTGGCTGCTGCGGCCGAACTTCAACAGCTGCATGGATTTTGTCGTTGCAATCGTGCTCACGCTGAGTCTCCTGAAATTGTGCTGTGTAGCGGCTCAGTTGGCTGATGCCTGCGCGATGGCCTTCATGGTCGTCCCATCGATGCGGGTGGCCATGGTCCTAGGCCGCATCAGGCCAAGCATGGCGCGTCCCGGATTCTCCGTGGTCGTCACCGAGCCGGTCCGCAGGCGCGCTGATAGACGACGCCGGTCAGCTGCTCTGAGACCTGCCACAGTTGGCGCGCAACGGCCGTTCTTTTTGCCAGAGGCCGGATGCTGGCACGGGTCGGCGCGCCCCATGTGCCGAGGATGCGAGGCCCGTAGTAGCTCCCCGGCTCCGCCTCCGTCGAGGTGGCGGCCAACAGGCTGGGATAGGCTCCGGCCTCTGCCGACTGGGCAAACAGGGCATTGAAGATTTTGCCTCCCGGCATATCGTCCTGCAAATGGGTGGCGGCATAGCCCGGATGCGCCGCGTAAGACTGAATCCGGCCGCCCAGGTCAGCACTGCGACGCTGCAGTTCCAGCGCAAACATCAGGTTGGCGAGCTTGCTCTGGCCATAAGCGAGCCAGGCAGAATAGCGGCGCTGCTGCCAGTTCAGATCATCAAAGCGGATGCCGCCAAAGCGGTGGGCCATGCTGCTCACGGTCACCACGCGCGGTGCGGGTGCGGCATGGAGTAGCGGCAGTAGGCGGCCGGTCAGCGCGAAGTGTCCCAGATGATTGGTGCCGAACTGCAGCTCAAAGCCATCTTGTGTGCGCTGGAAAGGCGGCGCCATGACGCCGGCGTTGTTGATCAATACATCGAGCTGGGTCTCCTGGGCCAACAGGCGATCGGCCAGACGACCGACCGAGGCCAAGTCGGCCAGATCCAGTTCGAGTAATTCGAGCCTGGCCCCAGGAACTTGGGCGCGAAGGTCATCCATGGCGCGAGCGCCTTTGTCGGCGTCTCGGCAAGCCATCAGGACTCTGGCCTTGGCAGCGGCGAGATGGCGTGTCGTCTGCAAGCCTAGGCCGCTGTTGGCGCCGGTGATCAAAATGGTTTTACCTGATAAATCAGGAAGTTGTGCGGGAGTCCAGGTCATGACGATATCCTCGGGGTAGGCCGGAGGCGGCTTCTGGCGGAGTGTGTTAAGATCAATAACAGACCAACAGTCTTCAATTTAAGAGACCGATGGTCTTTTGTCAATCGACCAGCCGCCCACCCCGGGGGGACCGCCATGAAATATGATGACTGCTGCCTCTTCGTGCGCGCTCGCAGACCCGAGCAAGTGGCGCAGCGCCGGGACAGCATACTTGCCGCCATGGCTGAACTGCTGCAGGAGGCCAAGCCTGAGCACATCAGTCTGAATGAAGTGGCTCGCCGCGCCGGCCTGGCCAAATCCAACCTCTATCGCTATTTCGACAGCCGCGAAGCCATTCTGCTGGAGCTGCTACGCGAAGATGGTCGGCGCTGGATCGACAACATCGAAGCCGCCCTGAGCGGCCTTGACGGCAGCAACGATATCGCCGCCGCCGCCGCCGCGATCGCCACCACCACCGCCACTGAAAGCCGCATGTGCCAGCTGTTGAGCCAAGGTTCCAGCGTCCTGGAGCAGCATGCCTCCGATGCCGCGGTGCTCGCGTTCAAGCAGCACAGCTTCGAGGTGCTGGGCCGGCTGGTGCAGGCCTTGCATCGTGCCTTGCCGAGAGTGCCGCTGCATGATCTCGGCCAGTCGATACACTATGTGCTGGTGCTCATAGCCGGCCTGTGGCCCCAGAGCCACCCGTCCGAGGCCGTGCGCAAGGCTTTGCAGCAGCCGAGTCTCAGCGCGCTGCAACTGGATTTCGAAGAGAGCTTGCAGCAGGGGCTGACGCTGATTTTTCGGGGACTAGCTTGCCCGCCGTGACCATGTCCGTCCAGCAACTATCACTGCCGGCTGGGTGATAACCGCGCAGCCGCTGTTCCTGGTGCTGATGGGCGGCGTTGGCGGCCGTTCGCCGCTGTGAGCTCGCCGTAGCTTCGGCACCCGGGTGCTAAGAGCCGCAGCCGGCCCGCTGTTGTTGTGCTGCGTTGAAGGCCTGTGTGCCGGCGCGCCCACGCAGGCGCAGACGGTAGCGGCCCTGCTCGAACTGGATCTCGGTCTGCTGCCACAGCCCCAGCCAGGGAACACGCCGCACGGCACTGACCGTGGGCCAGGGCAGATGCAGGCGGGCATGCGCCAGACGCACCGGGAAAAAGACGGCGAGGGTCAGGCCCTGCTCATTCCAGGCGAGAAAGAAAGTGGCATGGTACTGGATGGCCGGCCAGTGCGCGCGTGCCAGCGAGCCGGAAGCGAAGATGTGACGCCAGCGCTGTGGCGGTGCGGCCTCTCCATAACGGCGCGCCAGGAGCCACCAGCCGGAGAACCAGCTCATCAGCAGGCAGCCGACGAACCAGAAGAACCAGAAACGTGCCACCGAGGCGAGGGTGAAGTGCATGAACCATCCATGGTCAGGGTCAGGCCCGATACTAGCTGAAAAACCACGCTCGAGCCTAGTCGGCACCGTCCACGCGCGTCTGCGTCACGGGCGCGCTTACAGCTTGACCTCGGCCCAGATCCAGGCCTTGGTGGTCGAGGGTGTCGCCGGGGCGTAGGCCGTCGCCTTGATCAGGTCGATGTTGTGATAGGCGCCGAGTGCCGCGCCCAGAACATAGTGGCGTCCAAAATTTGCGTCACCTGGGCGTCGATCTCGCTGCCGAAGTGTGCGCCGCCCTGATCGGCACGAAAATCATGGTAGATCAGGGCCACCGGCGTTTCATCCAGGGTCGAGCCCAATCCACCCAATCATAAAATTGGATGGAGCCCCGCGCGCAAAAACGGGTGGGTGGCGCAGCGTTGGTCGGGGCGGACCGGCCTGATGACTGGCATCATCGGCTGTGCCGGGGGCATCGGTGGCTTCTATCTGCCGGTGCTGATGGGACTGGCGCATGAGTCCACAGGTTCCTATGCCGCCGGGTTCGCACTCTTTGCCCAGCTCGCAGCGACCGCCGCTGCCCTCGTGGCGCGGCGGCGCATGGTGAGCCGGATGGACAGCGATGCGATGGGGACGGAGGAACGTGCCGTCGCCTGAAACAGATGCTGGCTGATCTCTTTCCATTCATATAAGGCGCATCTTATAAGAGCGGCGGCGATCGTTCTTTTTTCCATCTGTCGTTATATAGTTTCTGATATAAGGAGTGCGGCGATGCAAAGTCGGTCCATCGGTAGTGTGGTGTTGTCTCTGGCGGCGCTCGCCGCCCGGGCGGATTGGCTGGACGCGGTGAGCGCCGAGCAGGCCGAGCAGCCGCATTGGGTGACGCCCCTGGTGACGGTGACACCGCGCCTCGAGCAGGAGTATCGCGTCGATGATCTCGACACCCGCCTAGCGTCGGGAGCCTGGGTCAACAACCTGGGCAATGGCAAGGGGCTGGAACTGATCGCGCCGGGTCTACCCGTCGAGCTTGCGGTCAGCGGTCCAGGTTATATTTCGTCCACCGATGTGCATCACCATCAGGGCTATACCGACAGCTCCTTCCTGCTCAAGTGGCGTCTGTGCGCAGCGCCTGAGGGTGAGGGCAATTACATCGTAACCGCCTTCATCGGCGGCTCTTTGCCGACGGGTTCGGCCTATCTCGGTAATGCTGCCGCCATCTACACGCCGACTCTGGCGGTGGGCAAGGGCTGGGGGCCTTGGGCCTTGCAGTCGACCCTGGGCTATACCCTGCCGGTGACGGCGGTGAACCGTCTCGGGCATAGCCTGCTCTCCAACACCAGCTTGCAATGGCAGGTGGGCAGTTTTTGGCCAGAGCTGGAGTACAATCAGACCACCTATCGCGATGGCCCCTGGTCAGGCCAGCGACAGGGGTTGGCGACGGCGGGCATCCTCTGGCGGCATCCCTTGCGGCGGCGTATCGGCCTGGTGCTCGGCCTCGGTTACCAAAAATCGGTGACGCGGTTCTCGACCCAGGATCGGACACTCATCGCCACGGCACGCTTACCGTTCTGAGGTCGACATGCAACTATGGCGCGAATTGGCGGCTTTCAAGGGTGACCGCAGGATCGCCCTGCTCGAGGCGGTGGCGACGACGGGCTCGATCACGCGTGCCGCGCAGCATCTGGGCATGGCTTACAAGACCGCCTGGGACACCCTCGAGGCCCTGCATAATCTCAGTCCCGAGCCCCTGTTGCGGACCCAGACCGGCGGCCGGCACGGCGGCGGTAGCGCGCTCACCGCTGCTGGTCTGGCCCTTGTCGAGCACTATCGCCGGCTCGAAGCGGAACTGCAGGCGCGCCTGCCACAAGAGGCAGCGCAGGACCCCTGGCGGCGCCTGCGCTGGCAGACCTCGGCGCGCAATCACTTTCTTGGCCGCATCGACGCAGTGTATGACAGCGGCCTCGAGTGCGATCTGTCCTGCACCTTGGCGGGTGGTCAGATCCTGCTCGCCCGCATCACCCGGGCGTCGTGGCAGCGTATGGCGCTGCAAGTCGGGCGGGAAGTGCACCTCATGTTCAAGGCCACCGCCTGGTGTCTGGCAGCGCAGAGCCATCCGCAAGAGGCGCCGGGAACCTGGCTGCAGGCACGGGTGGAGGAAGTGACGGCGATCGCCGAGCAGATCGAAATGACCCTGGCCGGCACGGCGCATCAGCGTTATTACGCCGTCTGCGCGGCGGCGCAGTACACCGCCTTGGCCTTGCAGCCGGGGGCCATGGTCTGGGCGTTCTGTCCGGCGTCGGCGATCATTCTGGGGACTTATGATGAAATGGCTTGAACGCTCCCGGTGCGGGCTGGTCGTGCTCCTGCTCCTAGCCGGCGCTCAGGCGCAGGCGGGAACCCTGGTGGTGGCCGCCGCCATCAGTCTGCGCGAGGCCTTGCAGGGAGTCGTCGCCGACTACGAGAGCACGCATCCGGGGGAGCGCATTGAACTCGATCTGGCGGCGACCGGCACCTTGCTGCAGCAGCTACGCGCCGGCGCGCCCATCGATCTTTTTCTCAGCGCCGATGAGACGAGCATGGACCAAGCAGCAGCGGCGGGTCTCATCCTGCGCCAGACGCGCCGGGACTTCGCCGGCAATACCCTGGTGCTCATTGTGCCGCGCCGCGCCCCGCCGTTGCCCGGCGCCGGTCGCCCGTGCGCGCTGGTCGGCGTATCGCGTCTCGCCATCGGCGATGAACGCAGCGTACCGGCAGGGCGTTATGCCCAGCGCCTGCTCGAGCAGCGGGGTTGCTGGTCGGCGCTGCAGACACGCTTGATTCGGGCCGAGAATGTGCGCCAGGTGCTCGATGAGGTGGCGCGCGGAGAAGTCGACGCCGGCTTCGTCTACGCCAGCGATACCCGCATCGATGCCGATCGCATCCGCGTCGTGCGCGCTTACGCCTTGCAGCCGCCGATACGCTACCCTCTCGCTCTGGTCAGCGCCAGTACGCACGCCGCCGCTGCCCGTGCTTTCATCGGTCTGCTGCTCGCTCGCGCCGGCCAGGCGAGCCTGCAACGACAAGGCTTCATCGTCCCAGGAGATGCGGCGTGGAGTCGGTGAGTCTGGCTTTGTGGCTGTCCCTGCAGGTTGCCGTCGCCGCTTGTCTCATCGACCTGCTGCTCGCCCTGCCTCTCGCCTACGTCATGGCGCGGCGACGATTTCCAGGCCGTGAGCTGCTCGACAGCCTCCTCACCTTGCCCATGGTTCTGCCCCCGACGGTGCTCGGTTACTACCTCCTGGTCGTCCTCGGGCGCCATGGCAGCCTCGGCGGCTGGCTCTGGCGGCACTGGCAGGTGCAGCTCCTCTTTACCCTCAAGGCGGCGGTGATCGCCGCCGCTGTGGTCGTCTTTCCGCTCATTTTCAAGCCACTGCGGCAGTCTTTCGCGGCGGTCGAGGTGGCGCTCGAAGAACAGGCGCTGACCCTCGGTCTTAGCCCCTGCGCGTTGTGGTGGCGGGTGACCTTGCCCCTGGCCATGCCCGGTCTGCTCAGTGCCTGTCTGCTCGGTGGCGCCCGCGCCATGGGTGAGTTTGGCGCGACCCTGATGGTGGCGGGCAATCTGCCGGGCGAGACGCAGACCCTGTCGCTGGCCATCTACGAGGCGGTGCAGGCCGGGGATGACGCCGGCGCGCAGCAGCGCGTTCTTCTCGCCTTGCTGGTCGGCTTGGCGCTGATGCTGGCGGCGTCCTGGTGGTGGCGGCGCAGCTTGGCGGCGGGTGTGGAGAAGTCGCGATGAAGCTGGCCTGGGAGTTGGCCTTGCGCTTGCGCGGTGCCCGGCATGGGTTTGACTTCCAGTGTCATTTTCACGGCGAGGTGCAGCGCCTCGCCGTGGTCGGCGCCAGTGGCGTCGGCAAAAGCCTACTTCTGCGCCTGCTCGCCGGTCTCGAAAAACCGGAACAGGGCTATTTTTGTTTGGCGGATCAGGTCTTGCTCGACACGCGTCAGGGTATCGATGTCGCGACGCAGCGGCGGCAGATCGGACTACTCGATCAATACGCGCGGCTGTTTCCGCACCTCGATGTGCGTCAGAACCTCGCTTTTGCCCTGCGTCGTGGCTGGCGCAACCCGCCGCGTTCCTGGCGCGATGAGCGCGTCGAGGCATGGCTGCAGCGCTTGCAGCTGCAGGCACAGGCGGATCGTTATCCGCACCAATTGTCGGGCGGACAGAGGCAGCGCGTCGCCCTGGCGCGCACCTTGTTGGCGCAACCGCGACTGCTCCTCCTCGATGAACCCTTTTCAGCGCTCGATCCGGCTCTGCGCCAGCATCTGCGCAGCGAGGTCGATGAGCAGTTGCAGCGTTTGCGCATCCCCCTCATCCTGGTCAGTCATGAGCCCGAGGATGTGCAGCAGCTGGCGACGCAGGTTTTGTATCTGCCGCAGATCGGTGCGCTGGCCTGAGGCATTTCCTCATTTCTCGACGAAGGCGCGCTCGATGACGTAGTCGCCGGGGGCATTGCTGGTGCCTTCGCTGAAACCGCGCTGTTCGAGGATCTGCACCAGGTCCTTGAGCATGGAGGGGCTGCCACAGATCATCACCCGATCCTCGATCGGGTCGAACGGCGGCAGACCGATGTCGCGAAAGAGCTGGCCGTTTTCGATCAAATCGGTGAGGCGTCCCTGGTGCGCGAAGTCCTCGCGCGTCACCGTCGGATAGTAGATCAGCTGCTGGCGCACTTCCTCACCGAAGAACTCGTTGTTCGGCAGTTCCTGGGTGATGGCCGTGTGATACCCGAGTTCGCTGACGATGCGTACCCCATGGGTGAGGATGATCTTATCGAAGGCGGCGTAGAACTCAGGATCACGAATGACGCTCATGAAAGGCGCGAGGCCGGTTCCGGTCGAGAGCAGGTAGAGGCGCTTGCCGGGCTTGAGGTTGTCCATGATCAAAGAGCCGGTCGGCTTGCGGCTGACCAGCAAGGTGTCGCCGACCTGCAGATGCTGCAGGCGCGAGGTCAGGGGCCCCGCTTGGACCTTGATGCTGTAGAACTCGAGATGATCTTCGTAAGGGGCGCTGACGATGCTGTAGGCGCGCATCAGCGGTTTGCCGTTCACCTGCAGGCCAATCATGACGAACTGACCGGTTTTGAAGCGCAGTCCGGGATCACGGGTGGTTTTGAAGCTGAACAGGGTGTCATTCCAGTGATGCACGGAGAGGACGGTTTCAGAGATGTAGGGAGAGGTCATCTTGCATATCCAGACATGGTGCGAAAGGGGCTTATTAGATCAGGATCACTTCGCCGCGAACAGTAGAAAATACTGATCATGCTCAGCAGTTTTACCGATGCATGCGGCGTCTTCATGCCTGCAACCAGGCTAGGGTCGTCGCCCAGGCGGTCTGTACCGCTTCGCGTCCGGCCAGGATGCCCATATGGCCACCGGGGACGACGACGAAGCGTTGCTTGGACGATTGCGTCAGCGCCATCAGGGCGCCGACCGCCGCTGTGCTGGCCATGCTGTCCTCGGCGCCGGCCATGACCAGCAGGGGTTGCCGGATGCGGCGAAAATCGACGTCCTGGTCGCGCAGGCGCAGGCGTCCCTGGCGGAAGCTGTTGTTCAGCCAAGCGCCGAGAAACATCTCTTTGGCGATGCCGCCAGGATAGGCCACCATGTGGTCGAGGAAGGCGCCATAGGTGGCGTGTTCGATGATGTAGGCACGATCATCGAGGTGGCGTAGCAGATCGGTGTAGGCGCGCAGGCTGGCACGCGGTGTCGTCAGCTTGAAATTCAAGCTGTTGCGCCAACCTGGGCTGTAGAACCAGTGTTGCGGCCAGTGCTCGATGTTGATGCCGGCGCGTGCCTGCAGCCAGCGCGTGCTTTGATGCAGACGGCGGGCGATCTGGCCGAGGGTGCCGGAGGCGTGGCTGTCGATGCTGGTGCCGAGGATGACCAGACGGCGCAGGTCGGCGTCGCGACCGAGCCCGGCGTAACACAGGATGAAATGCCCGCCCATCGACCAGCCGTGCAGATCGAGGGCTTTTTGCCCGGCGTGCTGGCGCACCGCCGCTAGGCAAGGCGGCAGCAAGTCGAGGACATAGCAGGCGAGATCGTAGTGATTGTGGCGGCGGCTGGGCCGTCCCCAGTCGATGAGGTAGACGTCGCGGCCGGCGGCGGTGAGGTACTGGACCAAAGAACGCTCGGGGAAGAGGTCGTAGATCAGCATGTTGACAGCCAGCGGCGCGACCAGGACGAGAGGCGTCGTGGCGGCGCCATTGTGGCGGGCATAGTGACGCACCTGCACCAGGCCGTCGCGATGGATGACCGTATAGGGCGTACGTCCGGCGCGGGAGAGCTGCGCCGCCGTCAGCAGGCGGTCACGCGCATTGGTCCAGCGCACACGCAGGGCGTGGCTCCATGGGCGGGCGGGGGTCAAAGACGTCATCGGCGGCGATCTCCTGACGGTCAAGGGGGGGCGATATCAGCATAGGGGAGAAGAAAGATCGAGCCTATGACCTGTAGCACCGGCTGGCGTGGTGTCAGCGGTCATGGCGCGCCATCGCCGATGGGCGTAGTCTGTGTGGCGGGATTAAGGACACAAGGAGTTTTTCATGTCTTTGCGACATCAAGGTAAAGTACTCGCTTCGGTGGCGGCGTCGACCCTGACCGGCTGGCGCGGTACGCGCGCGCTGGCATCGGTCAAGGCGGCAGCGGAGCCGCTCGTCCTCTTTGACATCGAGGCTTGCCCGCATTGCCGTGCGGTGCGGCAGGCGCTGACCGCCCTGCGCCTGGATGTACTCATCCAGCCCTGCCCGAAGGGCGGGACGCGTTTTCGTCCGCTCGCCCAGGCGCGCGGCGGCAAGCAGCAATTTCCCCTGCTGATCGACCCCAACACCGGCGAGGTTCTCCTCGAGTCGGCGGCGATCATCGATTACCTCTTCGCCACCTACGCACCCGCCGGGACGGCGCCGGCGATGCGTCCGACACGCCTCGCCACGCGCTTCAGCGAGCTGGCCAGTTTGAGCCGCGGTCTGCGCGGCCTCAAGGCGCATGCGGCGCGCCCGGCCGAGCAGCCGCTGCATCTGTGGAGCTTCGAGTCGAGCCCCTATTCGCGTCTGGTGCGTGAGCGCCTGTGCGAACTCGAACTGCCCTATCTCTTGCACAATCTTGGCAAGGAGCAGTTCGCCGATCTCGGTCCGGCGCGTCTGCGCGTGCGGCCGGGGCCGTACAAGCCGCTGCCGGATGGTCCGCGTGCCGCCATGCTCGCCCGCCTCGGCCGAGTCCAGGTGCCTTATCTCGAGGACCCCAACAGCGGTCGCAAGCTGTTCGAGTCCGCGGACATACTCGCCTATCTCGATCATCAGTACGCGCTCTGAGGTCTCAGGCCAGGCTGATATCGCGCGCCCCCCAGTGCGGGAAGTAGCTGCGCACCAGCCGGTTCAGCTCGAGCTCGAAGCTGCGCATGCGATCGTGGTCGACGCTTTCGGCGCTGTTGCTGGCGATGTTGCTGATCATGGCGGCGCCGGCGGTGGCGTGGCTGTCGCGATCGATCAGAATCAGGCTGCCGCTGCTGCGGCAGTCGCGATAGGCGTCGAAAATGCCGGGGGCGCTCAGGCGCAAGCGGCAGAGGCCGATCTCGTTGAGCTGCAACTGCTCGGCGGCGATCTGCTCGAGGCTGTTGACGTCGCTGCGATGGTGGATGGCGACGACCTGCGCCGGGAGCAGTTTGCCTCCCGACTTGACGAGGTATTCGCGGCCGAGGCGCAGGGGTTCTTCCTGCATCCAGACGATATGGGCGTCGAAGCTGTCGGTCACCCAGGGTGGAGTCTCGCCGGCGTGCACCAGCATGTCGCCGCGGGAGACGTCGATCTCGCGGTCGAGGGTGACGGTCACCGCCTCGCCGACCTGGGCGCGCTCCGCGTCGGCACCGGCGACGAGCAGACGCTGGACACGCGCCTCCTGGCGCGAAGGCAGGGCGAGCAGGCGGTCGCCGACGGCGATCCGGCCCGCCGCCAGGGTGCCGGCGAAGCCACGAAAGTCCTGATGCGGTCTTTGCACCATCTGTACGGGTAGGCGCAGGGCGTCGAGCTGGACGTCATGCTGGATCTCGACGCGGTCGAGCAGCTGCATCAAGGTCGGTTCCTGATACCAGGGCATCTGCGTGCTGGCGTGGACGACGTTGTCACCGCGCAGAGCCGAGATCGGCACGAAGCGGATGTCCGGAATGTTCAAGTGCGCGGCAAAGTCCTGGTAGTCCTGGCGGATACGGGCAAAAACGTCGGCACGGTAGTCGACTAGGTCCATCTTGTTGATCGCCACGATGACGTGACGGATACCGAGCAGGTTGACGATGGCGCTATGACGGCGGGTCTGCGTCTGCAGGCCATGCCGGGCATCGATCAGAATGATGGCGAGGTTGCAGGTCGAGGCGCCGGTCGCCATGTTACGCGTGTACTGCTCATGGCCGGGGCAATCGGCGATGATGAACTTGCGTCGCTCGGTCGAGAAATAGCGGTAGGCGACGTCGATGGTGATGCCCTGCTCGCGCTCGGCCTGCAGGCCATCGACGAGGAGGGCGAGATCGACTGCCTGGTCGGTGGTGTTGAAGCGGCGCGAATCGCGCTCCATGGCGGCGAGTTGATCTTCGAAGATCAATTTGGAGTCGTGCAGCAGACGGCCGATGAGGGTCGACTTGCCGTCGTCGACGCTGCCGCAGGTGATGAAGCGCAGCAGGTCTTTATGCTCGTGCTGGTGCAGATAGGCCAGGATGTCCTGGCTGATCAGATCGGACTGGTGCGACATCAGAAATACCCCTCGATCTTTTTCTTTTCCATGGATCCCGACTGATCGTGATCGATGACGCGGCCCTGACGCTCGGAGGTGCGCGTCAGCAGCATCTCCTGGATGATCTCAGGCAGGGTGCTGGCGGTCGACTCGATGGCGCCGGTGAGCGGGTAGCAACCGAGGGTGCGAAAGCGCACGGAGCGGATCTCGATGCGCTCTTTTTCTTCCGGCGTCAGATAGGGCAGGATGCGCTCGTCATCGATCATGAGCAGGGTGCCATCGCGCTCCACCACCGGCCGTGGTGCGGCGAAATAGAGAGGCACGATGGGAATGTTCTCGAGATAGATGTACTGCCAGATGTCCAGTTCCGTCCAGTTGGAGAGCGGGAAGACGCGGATGCTCTCACCGCGATGGATACGGCCGTTGTACAGATTCCACAACTCCGGGCGCTGGTTCTTAGGATCCCAGCGATGCGCGCGGTCACGGAAGGAGTAGACGCGTTCCTTGGCGCGCGACTTTTCCTCATCGCGCCGGGCGCCACCAAAGGCGGCGTCGAAGTGGTGGGCGTCGAGGGCCTGCTTCAGGCCCTGCGTCTTCATCACGTCGGTATGACGGGCCGAGCCGGAGCTGAAGGGATTGACGCCGTCACGCACGCCGTCCTGATTGACGTGCACGAGCAGATCGACCGGATAGCGCTGCGGCAGGCTGTCGCGGAACTCGATCATGGCACGGAATTTCCAGGTGGTATCCACGTGCAGCAGGGGGAAGGGCAGACGCCCGGGGGCGAAGGCCTTCATCGCCAGATGCAGCATGACGGCCGAGTCCTTGCCGATAGAGTAGAGCATGACCGGGTTCTCGAACTCCGCTGCCACCTCACGCAGGATGTAGATGGATTCGGCTTCAAGCTGTTTGAGGTGGGTCAGCGCTGGGCTGGCATCTGACATGACGAACGGTCCTCGCGACGGGATCAATGCTGGGCACTGTAGTCGGATCGATCGAGCAGTGGAAATAATAAAAAAAGATATTGTTATGCCTTTTTGTGTGTTTGTGGAGATGGACTCGATGCTGTCAGTGCCTTCGCTGCCCTCTCTTAACTGCCATGAGGGCAGGCCGACATTCCTGAGGCGGCCATTCGGGAGGCGAGTCTGATCGCCCACTATCGTCAAAAGGTGGTAGGCATGCTGTCGGCGGAGAAGAATCGTCTGCATAAGGTTCTGGCTGATACCGGGATACGCCTGAACGTGCGGGTAGCGTACCTGCATGGCAAGACAGCGCGGAGCATGGTCAAAGCTCTGGTGTGGCGATGGCAGGGCTCACGTGCGGACCGCCAGGACTTGAGAGAAGCCTTGCAAGCGGAGTCCTGGAGCATCAC